>NZ_AULJ01000001.1 GCF_000425225.1 Pontibacillus marinus BH030004 = DSM 16465
TAACGGGTGCAATAGTGGAACAAGGAGTTGTCGATGCGGTAGTTCCTATTGTGTTAAAGAAGCATGATAATTGAATAAAGGCTGGAAGATCTAAACTCGAAAGTGGGGGGTTATGTGAAAGGCAATTTATTATTAATAGTTGTACTGGCTACTTGTTTTTTAACATCTTGTAATAATACGGATCAAGTAGATCAAGATGGTGGTCCCCGTTATACAGAAGAAATTTTAGACATTGATTCGTCTGATAACAAAATACTTGTTAAAGGCAACAGTGAATGCGGAGACTTTTGGTTTAACATAACAAACGAAACATCCTTAACAGAGACTTCAGGCGAAGCAATCACATTTGAAGACCTTGAAGAAGGAGATGTTGTTGACCTTTGGTTTACAGGAGATTTCTCATTGAATTGTTCTCAAGGGGAATTCGTTCAAAAAGAAGAATATACATTAGTCTTTTTAGAAGTTAAGAAATGATAATACGAATCTTGTTCAACTAAAGGGTGCTTTAGTTGAAGAAGAAAGAGCATTTTCCGATAAGGAATTTGCTCTTTTTTTGTGGTCGAAATTGCATTCGTTCTTTCACCTAAAATTGCAGGTCTTCAATAATTATTGTAGATGTGCAAATTGGGGTGCATTTTCTTATGCAAATAACTACTGAAACCACATATGAACATTGATATAACAACAAATAATGAGCGTCAAATTGCTATGCAATTCAACGCTCATTTTATAATGCATTTTTATTGTTTATGCTCCAAAAGTTAACTACTTAGAATGAGTCACCTGTCTATCCTCTTCTCTTCATACTGTTCTCTGTTTGCTATTTCGTTTAGCAGTTGCTTCTCTTGCCCATAATCAGCTACACTTTAAACACATGTATAATGGAAAAAGAGGAGGGTGCATTTGGATACGGCACATACTCAAAAGCTTGAGATGGTAGAGCTTTGCTTATTAATTGGGAGAATTATGCTTCAAAATGGAGCTGAAACCTATCGCGTAGAAGATACGATGACAAGAATCGCCGCTTCATATGGGAAGGAAGATGCACAAAGCTTTGTAACGCCTACAGGCATTTTCTTCTCTGTAAGTCGAGTAGAACCGGCGAAACTTGTTCGCGTTTATGACCGTGCAACGAATTTAAGCAAAGTGACAGCCGCTAACAATATCTCTCGCAACATTACAGGAGGGCGTTTAACTATAGCAGAAGCTTATGAGCAATTATCTGTAATCGATACCGCAGGCCCTCATTATTCGTTAGCCACACAAGTTGCAGCAGCTTCCATTGCTAGTGGTTGTTTTGCCATCATGTTTCAAGGAAATTGGTATGATTTCCTTCCGGCCTGCATCTCTGGAGGAGCAGGGTTTGTCGTGCTTTTATTACTGCATCACCTGTTTAAAATTAAATTTTTCGCTGAATTCTTAGCTTCGTTATTAATTGGGACACTAGCCTATTTGTTTATATCAGTTGGGGTTGGACATGAGACAGATAAAATCATTATAGGGTCTGTTATGCCCCTAGTGCCCGGGCTTCATATTACGAATGCAGTTCGAGATTTAATGGCAGGACATTTGGTGTCGGGATTATCGAAAGGAGCGGAAGCCTTCCTCACAGCTACTGCGATCGGTGGAGGCGTGGCGATTGCTTTTTCAATTTTTTAAAGAGGGAGGGGGACGTATATGATTGCTGAACAATTTATCACAAGTTTTATAGCTTCAGCTTCATTTGGCATACTCTTCCAGGCTCCGAAAAGTACAATCCTTAAATGTGGGTTAGTGGGGACCATAGGATGGGTCATATACATATTATTTTTGGCATCCAATATGGATGCAATGACAGGTGCGTTTGTTGCATCCTTTGTTATTGCCATGATTGGACAGTTCTTTGCCAGGATCTATAAAACGCCCGTTATTGTATTTAGTGTAGCCGGTATTATACCTTTGGTACCTGGAGGGCTAGCCTATGATGCCATGCGTCACTTTGTCCAAAATAATTATGGAGAAGCTTTACCTACAGCAGCAAGTGTATTTATGAACTCAGGCGCAATCGCCATTGGGCTTGTGCTCTCAGAAGTGATGAACCAGGTTTTGAGGAAGATGAGGAAACGAGAGTTGTGGAGATGATCAAGCCCACACATTGATGTGATTTAACACCATAAAAAACTCCTATCAAAGTGATGGGATGCGTTAGTTGGAGATAGACTTGGGAATATCTCGGATCCAAGTCTTCCTGACAGGGCGCGATAGTTGAATAATCCCACAAAATAAAAAAGCGTCTAGGGCTATCCCTAGACGCTTTTTTGTGCTTTTTTTTGACCAATTTAAGAAATTGAATTCGAACTTTCTTCCTGAACCAAAGGCTTACAGGACTCACGAACAACTAACTCAATCGGCACCACAACACTTTCGGCTATTTTCTGTTGTGAATTGATTTGTTTGATGAGTAAATCAGCCGATTCTTTACCGATTAAGGTTGTGTCTTGTCGGACGGTTGTAAGAGGTGGATTTATGAATTGTGCTAGTTCAATATCATCAAATCCGATGATGGAGAAATCATCAGGTACTTGATACCCAGCTTCTCTAATTGCATCGATCGCACCAATAGCTAAATTATCTGCAGCTGCAAATACAGCAGTTGGTGGGTTCTGAAGAGATAAGAGCTTTTTCATGGCATTGTAGCCACCTTCTCGTGAGAAGTAATCTCCATTAACGATATAATCATCCGGCACATCTAATCCCATTGTTTTGGTGGAAGTTAAGAAGCCATTTCTTCTTTCTTGACCAGCAAATGTTGTTGCGTGCCCAGCGATATGGGCTATAGATCGGTGACCTAAAGAATACAAGTATTCCACAGCCTTATAACTTCCTGCAAAGTTATCGGAATTTACGACTGCAGATTCTTTACTATGTAGGTCTATGACTACAGTAGGGATAGAAGAGTCCATTAACTCTTTTACTTGCTCATCATTAAAACGAGAGCAAACGACCACGACTCCGTCTACACCCCGATATTTAAATTGCTCTAAGTAGCTCTTTTGTTGATTGTTTATCATTCTAGATGCAAATAATAAATCATATCCAAGAACCTCAACATTCTTTCTGAAGCTTTCAATAACTGCATTAAAGAAAGGATGCTTCATTCCAATGCCTAGAGATTCAATAAAGATAACGCCTATGGTCCATGACTTTTTCGTCGTTAATGTTCTGGCGTGGGAGTTAGGCAAATACCCCATTTCCTCAACAGCTTCTAAAATAGCTTTCTTTGCCTTCTGGCTAACATCAGCATAATTGTTTAATGCCTTAGAAACCGTCGTTACAGAGTATCCTGTTTTCTTTGCTATATCGTATATCGTTACCATTTATCATTACACCCTCTCAAGCATCGAAAGCGCTTTCGATAACATCATAATATGTACTTACTAATATTGCAAGGAAAAAATCTCGAAATCACAATAGTTACAAGGCTTGCCATTTATAGTCGGAATACACTAATCATCATTTCCTAAAAAATTAAAACTTTTCTTTATCTTTTTCTGTTTTCATTATACGTTAGTAGGAAGAAGATGTAAGGGATTCGAGAAAGCCAATTGAGGTGTTATGGAAAATGAATAAACTAGATAAAAAGATTGCGCTAGTAACAGGTGTGAGTCACAGTGAGGGAATTGGCGCTGCTGTTTGCCGTAAGTTAGCAAAAGAAGGGGCGCACATATTCTTTTTACATTGGGAGGCAGAAGAGAATTGGACTCGAGCGTTTCAAGAAGAAATTAGAGAACTTGGAGCAGAATGTAACCATTTAGAAGTTGATTTATCCCATGCTGACGCTGTGAATGACTTGCTAAAGAGCGTGACCGAACAAATGGGGTTACCAGATATTATAGTGAACAACGCAGCTGTTTCACAAAACGGGGGATATGAAGAGTTGAGTGCAAAAATGTTAGATGATCATTATGCTGTGAACATGAGATCAACGTTTCTTTTATGCACAGAGTTCGCTCGTCAATTTAAGAACTCTAGCAAAAAGAAGGGAAGAATCATCAATCTGACATCAGGCCAGGCTTTAGGGCCAATGATGGACGAACTAGCTTATGTGGCAACAAAAGGAGCGATATCTGCTTTCACTCAATCTTTATCAGCAGAAATTGCCCACTTAGGTATTACGGTAAATGCGGTGAATCCAGGTCCTACAGATTCAGGATGGATGAATGAAGAGATCAGACAACACTTATTGCCGAAGTTTAAATCTGGACGAATTGGAGTTCCCGAGGATGCTGCAAAAGCTATCGCCTTCCTAGCCAGTGAGGATGCAGATTGGGTTACAGGTCAGATCCTAAATTCAGAGGGTGGCTTTTTGAGAGACTAGTATATGAGTTGAAGTGGTGATCACGTGGAAAAGAACTTAAACAAAATCCATATTATCGGTTCAGTTGGAAGCGGAAAAACAACACTAGCAAGAAACCTCTCATCACAGTTACGTATTCCACATTATGAGTTAGACAATGTCGTGTGGAAGAAGTCAGAGAATGGTGATATTCGACGAACTGAACAGGAACGAGATAACTATTTATCAAGTATTGTTCAATCAAAACAATGGACTATAGAAGGGGTCCATCATAAATGGGTAGGGGAGAGTTTTCACGAAGCAGATCTCATTATTTTTCTAGATACTCCTTATTCAATAAGAAATTATAGAATCATAAAGCGTTTTTTCTTACAAAAGATAGGGGCCGAAAAAGCTAATTACATTCCGACGTTTCAAATATTTAAGAGAATGTTTGTGTGGAATAAAAACTATGAAAATATAGAGAAGCCTGAGATCTTAAACATGTTAACTGAATACAATCATAAGCTGGTCATTTTAAAAGATAATAAAGAAATCAAGAAATTATTAGGTGGTGAGCGATTATGAAAATAGAGTCACTTACGTATAAAGGTGTGGGAGAACTAAATGAAGATTCCCTAATAATAAATGATGAAATGGCTCTATATGGAGTAGCGGATGGTGTATCATCTCTAGTGCCTTTTAAAAGTGATGACAATCTTACAGGTGGATACATCGCATCGAACGAAGTGAAAAGGTATTTTGAACATCTACATCAGATCAATCATTTATCTGAAGACTTGTTTGTAATCAATCGAAATCTACGAGAGAAAATGGAAGAGAACGGAATTGATATGGTAAAGAAAGAACAGCTTTGGGGGACGGCTTTAGCACAAGTAAGGGTTAATGAGAATGGAGTAGAATTTATTCAAACAGGGGATTGTATGATCCTTGCTGTTTATCAGGATGATCATGTTCGACCATTAACTCATCTTCAAACCGAACACTTAGAAAGTAAAGTCCTCAATAGATGGAAAGAGCTTGTACACAATGGAGTGAACAATAGAGATGATTTAATGAAGGAAGTAAAAGATACTCTTGTTTCTAACCGTATGAAAAGTAATACGCCTGAAGGGTATGGTGTATTGAATGGAGAAGAGGATGCCATTCATTATACAGAGTACGGAAAAATCAATAAAATTGGATTAAAGTACCTTATTCTTATAACTGATGGATTATTCTTACCCTCTGAGAGTGTGCCTGCCGCTGAGAATTATTGGGGTTATGTTGCTCAAAGTCTTCTTCATAAGGGGCTAGAGCAGTATGCAAATGACCTAATTGAGCTTGAGGAATCTGATCCGGAATGTTTGAAGTACCCAAGGTTCAAAAAGTCTGATGATAAAGCAGGTCTTGTGATTACTTTTTAATTTTTGGAGTGATATTGTGCGGATCGCCAATAAGATAGGTATGGGACTAATTGTATTGTTTCTTTGTTGGTTTTCTTACACGTTCTATACATATCAAGAGGCAGCTAAACTAATTCCTCTATTTGTAGGGTTGTTTATTGCTATCCCGTGTTTTATTTTGTATTTCTTATTCGTGTACTTATATAGGAACTACCCATACACAAGGAAGTTATTATGGGCTATCCCCGTTATCTTGTTCATCTATTACATTTTAATTGAAACTCATTACCCGAGTTTATGGGAAGAATTATTTTGAGAAAGGTGGGTTTTATTTTGCTACTGTACCAGCATTTATGTTATTACTTGAATTGTATTTGAGAATATTTAAAATTAGTTTCACATAAATAACGAGCTTCTGTATAATAGACATATTTCAGTATAGATTAGCAAAAGACACAAATATAACGGTTTTGGATAAATGGGATAGGACAAAATCTTACCCAAATTTGAAGTAGTTAGGATGAATAAGATACATGAATACATTAGAAGTTGGCACGGTCGGTACGTTTACGGTCGCAAGAACCATTGAACATGGTTATGTACTAACAGATGGTCGCGAAGAGATTATGCTGCATTTCAATGATGCTGTTGAAGAAGTAGAAGTAGACGAGGAGCTTGAAGCGTTTCTTTATCATGACAAACAAGGGAAAATGGTAGCGACAACTTATATTCCTGAGATCGATTTTGACACATATGCTTGGTGCGAAGTTGTAGATGTAGTCAATAATCTTGGGGTTTTTGTGGATATTGGTATGCCAAAGCACATTTTGGTTTCGATTGATGATCTTCCTCCAAAGAAGAGTTTATGGCCTTTTGTCCATGATGAATTGTACGTTTGTTTAAAATTGGATAAAAGCAATCGCCTCATTGCGAAGCCTGCGACAGAAAACATTATCGAATATGAAGCGGAACCAGCACCTGAAGACCTTTTGCACAAACCAATTAGTGGTCGCGTTTATCGCCTGAACCCAGAGATATCTGCAATTTATACAGAAGAAGGATATCAAGGGTTTATCCATCATACCGAGCGTAAAGAAGAACCGAGACTTGGAGAATGGGTAAAAGGACGCGTCATCGAAGTGAAAGGGGTAGGTTCCTTAAACGTCTCCTTACGTCCTGTGAAAGAGGAAGCATTAAGTGAAGATGCTGAGCAGATCCTACGCTATTTGGAGAAAAACGGTGGTGAAATGACCTTCACCGATAAAAGTGATCCAGATGCCATTCGTGATACGTTTAAGATCAGTAAGGCTGCGTTTAAACGTGCATTAGGGACGTTAATGAAGCAAAAGAAAGTGAAGCAGGAGGATGGGAAAACCATCCTGATTAGTGATCAATAGCATTATGTAATAAAGAACTTATCTTATTTAAGGTAAGTTCTTTTTTTTGAACAATTAGATTTAATTTGGAAAAAATGCTTCAAAGAAAGAGAAAAGTGAACAAAATAAAAGAACACCCTTTATATGGTTTATTAAGTTCAAACTTTACGTTCTATATAAACGTATGTAACTGATTTTACTTTTTGAAACATAGTTTAAAAATCTATATCATTTAATTTGTTTACTGCTTTTTTACATAAGTTTAGAACATTTTATCCAATAGAATGCTTTTCTGTAGCTGAAAAAGTAGAACCATAAGTGAAGAGGGAGAGGTATTATGTTACAAATGAATTGGAAAAGAATAGGGGTAGTTGCGGGTTTATCTTTATCCCTTGTAGCAGCTGGCTGTGGACAAGAGAAAGACAATGCAACTAAAAATGAGAATGACACGAGTATTGGTGAAAAAATTGAATACACCATTACTGGAATTGAGCCTGGTGCCGGAATTACTGAAGCAACGGATAATGCCTTAGAAGAGTATGGAAACCTTGCAGGCTGGGAGCATGATAAATCATCAACAGCTGCGATGTTAACTTCACTAGATAATGCAATTAAAGATAAGGAGCCTATTATAGTAGCTGGATGGTCCCCTCACTTTATGTTTGCCAAGTGGGATTTAAAATACTTAGAAGATCCAAAAGGTGTATATGGTAAAGTAGAACGGATCCAAACAATTGCAAGAAAAGGTTTAAAAGAAGACAAGCCTAAAGCCTATAAGATTCTTGATCGATTCCATTGGGATCCTGCTGACATGGAATCAGTTATGCTTGATGCCCAAAACATGGATTTTGATGAAGCTGCCCAAAAATGGGTAGATACTAATCAGGAAAAGGTTAAAGAGTGGACAAAAGGGATTGAATCTGTAGATGGTACGCCTGTTGAGTTAGTATTGACCCCTTGGGATACAGAGCGTTCTTCAGCCAATGTTGCTAAAGTCGTATTAGAATCAAAAGGGTTTGATGTAACACTTACTGCAGTATCCCCATCTATCATGTTTAAAGCCATTGCATCAGGTGATGGTGATGCTTCACTTGCTCCATGGATGCCCGCAACTCACGGTGCCTTCTATGAAGATTATGAAGGTGAGTTTGAAGACCTAGGAGAAAACTTAAAAGGGGCCAAGATCGGTCTAGTTGTACCATCCTATATGGACATTGAATCGATTGAAGATCTTAAGTCTGCAGAATAATGATATAAAAGTAATGCCGTATCACTTTAATAGTGGTACGGCATTATTCTTTTTTTAGTGGTAAAGAGTGAGGATTGGAGGAATTTTGAATTGTATCTTGAAGAAGTAACAATGACATAAAAAGGGAAATTTCACTTAAAAACTACATAAGGAGAGATTGGATGGTATTACAGCGTGTAAGTTTAATTACAATAGGGTGCTTCGATTTACCACAAGTTCGAAAGTTCTATAATGATTTAGGTTGGGAAGAAACGGATCATGGTTATGCAGATTATGCAGTTTTTAAAACGGCAGGAGTCATGCTATCCCTCTACTCAGTTAAAAAGTTGGCTCAGGATGCTGGGTTAGAACTGCCAGACTCCCAAAACGTTTTTAAAGGTGTAACATTTGCCATCAATGTTGATGAGCCCAAGCAGGTTGATGAAATCATTGGGCAGGTAAAGGTTGTTGATGGAAAAATTATAAGTGAGCCAAAAGATGAGGGAAGTTTTCGTTCGGCTTCTTTCGCTGATCCTGAAAATAACATCTGGGAAGTGGCTTATAATCCAGATTCGACTTTTGATGAAAGAGGAGCGATGTTAACGATTTAGAGAACCTTTCCAATGGAGGAACATGATGATATTTATTTTATTAGTGATCTTACTATTCATTTGTATTGGTTGTTATATTGAAGGAAAAACAGAGAGAAAAGGGTTGAAGTTGGTTTTAAGCATCTCTTTAGCCATTATGCTTTCTTTTATGATGGAAGCAACATTACATAGTTTGGTGGAGAACGAGATAATGGAAGGGATGCTAGCATTAATCTCTTATTATGCCTTACCAATCATTACATTCGGTATTTTTCAGCTTCTTCTTTATGAGATTAGGATGTTTGAATAAAGTTATAAGGTTTTACGGTGATTCGGAAGGGAATGGAGTTTAATGGAAATAAACTTGAGATAGGTGTATAAAGTTTAGGTGGTAAAATGTTCAAGCTCACAAATCGTAAGAAAAATATGAGTGTCATAGTATCCAATCAATTCCTCACTGCATTAGCAGACAGCGTGTATGATGTAGCGATCTTTTGGTACATCTATGATCAATCAGGTTCCGCCCTGTTAGCTTCAATTGTTACGGCTATTAGTTTTATAACCCAAATCTTAGCAGGACCTTTTATTGGAGTGTTAGCCGATTACAAAAATCCGAAATGGACGATGCAATTAGGCTTTACCCTTATGATCTTTGTGGGTATAAGCATGGCTTTTATCTATTACTTTCTATTAGATTACTTTGTTATTTTACTTTATCTGGGTGTAATTATTCATGACATTGGCATGGCTACTATTAAACCAGCGAAAAGTAAGCTTCTCCCACGTATTGTAGGAACGGAAAGAATCGTTCAGGTGAATGGGTATATATCATCTTCCTCTCAAATTGCCCTAACTTTAGGCAAATCTATGAGTGGTTTTTTAATTGCTTTCATTGGATTTATAGGAGTAATGCTTTCTCATGCTGCCTTGTATTTACTAGCTAGCATTTTACTGAAACTTTTAATAGATTTCACTTTATCTCAAACAAACGAATCTGAAGAGAATGCAGAAAGTGAAAGGGAAAACAAGAAACAATCCTATATTTCAGATATCAAAGATGCATTTCAATTAATGCGCTCGTTTCGTCCTTTATTTAAACTGATTGTGATTGGGATGGTGATCAATGTAGCATCTGTAATTGGGCCGTTGTTTGTAGTGATTGTGCGTGAGCAATATAGCTCTGGTCCCATTGTTTTTGGTTGGTTTAATGCTGTGGGTGCTATAGCCGGAGTAGTCGTTGGTCTATTCGCTAACCGAATTATCAATTTTGTTAAGCCTTACATGATGTTTGGTCTAAGTATGAGTGGAGCGGGGCTTTCCATGATATTGGTTGGAACATTGTCTAATATTTATGCAGGTATGGGTGTATATTTTATTATGAGTTTCTTCCTCACTGTATTTAATATCGCCTTTTCTTCGCTACTGATCACGTTAGTAGAAGATGAGTATCGAGGTAGGGTCAATAATTTAACTACAGCTTTCGCGACTATCATGATTCCCGTCTTTTCGGTACTAGGAGGCTTTGTTGCTGATCAAATCTCAGCTAGTATTGTTTATATCTTTGCTGGGGTTTGGGTAGTGGTTTGGGGGATAATGATATACCTGGATAAAGATATAAGGGAAATTGAAAGTGTTTAATAATTTATAGAATAGAGTTTTATCATATTATAAAATAGTTTTAACAAAAGCAAAGGGGTCCTTAAAATGAATACACCACACATTAAAGAACTACAGACAAAAGAAGAAATCCTAGAAGCCTATCCGGTAATAAATCAACTACGTTCACACCTAGATGAAATAGAATATCTAGATTTGGTTTTAGAGGCCAAAGAAGTAGATCGGTATAAAATGTTTGCTTTATTTGATCAAGAACAAATAGTGGCTGTTACAGGTTTCAAGCCGATGACCACGCTTTATTATGGTAGATTCGTTTGGGTCTGTGACTTGGTTACAGATCAAAATAATCGATCAAATGGGTATGGAGAAAAGCTTCTCTCCTTTGTACATGATTGGGCAAATGAACATGACTTTGCAAGTGTGGCACTTTCCTCAGGGTTAAAACGGACGGACGCTCATCGTTTTTATACGGATCGAATGGACTATGACAAAGTAAGTTATGTTTTTAAAAATTCCTTGAAGTAAGGAGGAATCAGGTTGAGTTATGTATTACTCTATTTTTATAAGATAGAACCCGAAAAGGTTGAGCGATTCTTTGAAATATTTAAACAAACGAAAGAAAAATATATAGAATATGGTGGGGAAGCGGAAGAGGTTTTTAAATTAGAAGAGCCAGACAAGAGCTATGGACTACATACACTTGATAAGGAATTAAATCTCGGTACCCATGAAGAATTATGGTTGGGGTTAGTTAGATTTAATTCTGAAGAGCATGCCAAAGAAGTTATGGAGAAGTTTGACCGGGATGAGAAAGTTAACGAACTTTATAATGAATTTATTTCATCCGTTACTCCACTGAACAAGATTACATTTGGGGAGTTTAAAAAACATAGTTACTGATTATAGATTAAAAGCTTTTAAAAAGGAGGTGTAAGGGTGAAGCAAGAGAAGCTCATTAAAAAGTATAATAAACACGTGAACATGTATGAGAAGAACTTGAACAACCCAACTCTAGGTAAGTGGAGAAGTCGGATTATAAAAAGCGCCAAAGGGAACGTACTAGAGGTTGGGATTGGTGTAGGCTCAAACTTCCCTTACTATGATAAAAATAATGTGCACGTTACAGGTGTCGATTTTAGTCCTGAAATGATCAAGAGTGCTAAACAAACAGCTAAGCAGTATGGAATTGATGCTGATTTCATTCAAGAAGACGTGGAAAGCCTTAAGGTAGAGCCTCATTCTTTTGACACGGTGTTATCAACGCTCTCCCTATGTAGTTATCCAAATCCAAGTGAAGTATTAAATCAGTTTAATGATTGGTGCAAAAAAGATGGTACAGTTCTTTTAATGGAACACGGAATAAGTTCAAATGCTTTATTATCCTCTACTCAAAATGTTATAGATCCTCTTTTCAAGAAAGTCGCTGGTTGTCATTGGAATCGAAACATTCTTGAGATTGTAGAAAGCTCTCCATTACAGGTTGAGCATGTGGAAAGATATTGGTCTGGTATGGTCTATTTAATCTGGGCGAAACCTACTAAATAGCAACATTTTATCAATAAGACTTTAGCAAGTATTGAAGGAGGAATACATATTGAGTAAATTAGATGGTTATATGAAGTTTCGGCTCATCTTTCATTCTTTTATTTTGCTATTCATTTCGGCTGTGATTTGGGCTTATTCAATAAAAGGGTTTCAAATCTCCTATATTATAATCGGAACAGTTATTGCATTAGATAGCATATATGGCTTGTTCAAATTATATCGAGAGGTTAAATCTCAAAATAAGACGGTAAGTTAAGGACAGATAGTGGGAGGTTCGCTTTGAAGAATAATGTACGATATTTCATACTATTTATTGTTTTTTCAGCTTCATTTACTTTTGGAGTATGGTTATTAGATGTGTTAGAAGGAAGTAAAATCACGAATACTGAACATGTTGATTTAAACGGCGGTCTCCTATTCATTGTTTGGATGTTCACCTGGGTTTTGTTTGGTGCCATCATGGTGCCTTTGACATTGAGCATAGATAAGTTTATCAATCATGTAGTGATTAGAGTTTTGATTTACTCGTTAGTAGGTTACCTATTTGGAATGGTGGTATTCCATAGGAGTTTTGAACACATTCAAACTTATGAGCTAAATGAAATGACTTCTTCCCTTATATTTCTGGGTGTTGGACTACTCTATGCGATAACAGACCAGTATACATATCGAAAGGTAACTGATGATGCTCATTAATAAGCCCCCATACAATATGGAGGCGAGGATAACAGATGTATAAATCTTACCTATTTTTCTTCCGCTGCAATAGGTTTGAAAGAGGATAGATCGTTATGCTTTGTAGGATGAGGGATAATAGTACAACCCCGAATGTTAAAGTAATAATCGTTTGTCCGTCACCACTAGCCTCTGTTTCGAAGCTTAATAAAAGGGCTACGGTCATCGTCCCTCTTATTCCTGACCATGTAATTAAGGAGATCTCCTTCAAATTATATTCGTTCTTCCATTGTGGGAACACCGAAATAATCCCATAAAGTACAATGAATCGTATGAATATAGATAGAACAAATATTATCAAAATAAAAATCCAAGCGCTTGGATTAAGATAATTGGTCGTATGAATGCCTATTAATAGAAAGATCAAGGATAAGATCGTTGGCTCAATCACTTCCCAAAAGCTATCTAAATACTCTCTATAGTGGGATTCTTTAATGGTATGGTCGAATTCCCAAGATAGCATGATCCCTGCTCCCACAGAAGCAAGTACGCCAGAAACGCCAAGATGCTCAGCAATCATAAAGCTGCCATACGCTAACACGATACTTAACATGACTTGATACTGTCTGTGCGAAGTAAGATGAACAGCTCTACTAACGAGCCAACCAAACAGAATTCCAATCGCTACACCACCAAGTGATACTTTTAGAAAGTCCACAACAAAAGTAGTGAATGAAAAAGAATGCTCTCCTATATAAATTCCTGTTAGTACTGTAAAGAATACAATACTCGTTCCATCGTTCACCATAGATTCGCCCTCTACCACATCTGCTATCTTTGGGTTATTGGCTGATTTCTTTAAAATCGAAACCACTGACACAGGATCTGTGGGTGTAAGAAGAGAAGCGATGAGTAATGCACTGATAAAAGATATTGATAGGAAAGGGTCACTAATGAAGTAAATACTACCTCCTAGCAACATAGCTGTTAAAAGCAACCCCACTGTACTAAGCGTAACAATTATACCTAAATGCTCTTTTAAATTTGAGAAAGGGAATTGGTAAGCTGATATAAATAGCAGTGCCGGTAAGAAGATTTCATAGATTAAAGTATGAGAAATTGTGATATCTGAAAAAAATGGTATAAAAGAAAGTCCAATCCCGAGTAATAAAAGAACCATAGGCACAGGGAAATTCTTTTGCTTTTTATCAATTGTAAAAATAAAATATCCAATAAATAATAATAGGATGATTTGTTCTAAAGCCACAATGGTTTCCTCCTTTTTTCCCTGTTATCAGCCAAGGTATGGGTGATATATATTGAACCTTTACCCACAACCAGGTTCTAAACAAACTTTTAAAATTGAGGAGATGGATTTTTAAGAAAAAGACAGGTAAGCCTCGGTGACTATCCTGTCTTTTTACTCTGAATTACGACCAAATTGTTGAGCGATTTCGACCCTCTATTTTGGCTTGATATAAAGCCTTATCCGCCCGTCTAAATAAGTTCTCCGCGGTTTGAGCGTGGACTGGATATTCTGCGACACCTATAGAAACGGTAATGGTTTTCCCTAATGGATTACGGACATTCTGAACAGTTACTCGGATTCTTTCTGCAATGCCGAAAGCACTCTTTGAGGAAAGGTGAGGTAATAGAACAACAAATTCCTCTCCACCATATCGGAAACATTGTCCATGCTCAGGGAGAACCGATTGTAACGTACTTGCTAAATGTTTTAATACTTCATCACCAGCCTGATGGGCATACGTATCATTAATTGACTTGAAATGATCAATATCGATAGCAAGTAAAGAAAATGCGATTCCTTGTCGTGTCCAATCATCCATTACTTCATTCATTTTACGACGGTTTGGGATTTCTGTGAGCGGATCCGTAGTCGCCTCTTGTAGAAGTTTATTATTACTTTCTTGCATGGAACTCATGGCGATTCTCACACTTTTCGTTAATAGATCAGCTTCTCGGTTCCAATGTTGAGATCTAGGCACAATTGCTGTTTGTCCGGATGCAAGTTTGTTTACAACATTGGCTAAATCATTAAAAGGCTTAGCAAGCATACGAGCAACTAAAATCGATAGTAATAGTAAAATGAAATAGGGAGGGAGTATATAAAGGACTAAGGTTTGGATATTATTAGTAAGTAACTCATCAATATAAGATACAGGTGTTTGTTGGACGACACCCCATCCTGTTTTCGGAACATAACTATAAGCAGCTAGCATTGGAATACCAATCGTATTGGTGACTTTCCTCTTTCCGCTTTCGCCCTCCATAAGCTTTTGAACAATAGGGTTATCTGTTACCTCTTGACCTATTCTGTTCCGATTTGGGTGAAAAAGTAACTTTCCTTCTGGACCGACCACATAATAATAAGACCCATTCTCCTCAACAATATCGTTCCCTAGAAGATCATTCAAAACATTACTTTCTTGAAGATAAATCGTTCCACCGATCATTCCTCTGTAGGTACCATTTTGGTCGTATAAAGGTTGGCTCATTAAAACAATGAGGCGTCCTGAGGGGCCGATATATGGGCTTGTAAGTGTAGCTTGTCTTGAGTCCAATACCTTCTTTGTCACACCTGTTATTTTTTCACCTTTTAAGCCTACACTAAGCGGGGATAGGCTACGAACAACCCCGTTTTGATCAATCCATGATAAAGAATTAAAATAATTACTCCCATTTCTCAGTAATTCAATTTGCTCCTGGATATCCTGATCAGATTGCTCCTCATGGTTAGTTAAATAAGTTGCAGTTTCCTCTAGACTTTTTCTCATGGATGTAATAATGAATTAACAGAACTACTAATCTTATTAGACTTGGAATAATTAAGAGAAAGATATGTATTTGTTAAAGATTTCTTTTCTGATTGATAGGAAGAAAACAATAGAATAACAATGGTTAAAATGACAGAAGCAGAAACAAGTCCAGTTAATAAAGTTATAAATCGAAATTTACGCCCTTTAAAAAAACTCTTCACAATAACAACTCCAATAACACAACTCGGTTTAAGTCTTTCGATACTAGAATAATAGGGAAATGGTCCCGAGTTCTATAATAAAATATTTTATCCTGAATTGAAATGGATATATGGATATTTATGTTAAGATGAGGGGGAGATAAGAGTGTATTATTTGATGTTAATATTGGAGAATGTGTGTCTGATTATTAAGATGATAAAGGAGCATTAGAGTATATTTCTTCACAATACTGGGTGGGCTTTATAGATAGATCTCCAAACAAAGGGGGGAGTGGAGTAAGGTGCATCCGAAAACAGTATTCGAGATCTTTTTATCTACAATTATTATAATCCTCATTTTCAGTGTTTCACTCTTTTTACCAAAAAAGTTTAGAAAATATAGTCTTATTACGGCTTCTTTAGTGACAGTGCTAATATGTTTGTTTTTTCCCCTAAGACCCTATTGGATTGATTATCAGGTGTCCATAAAAAGAGAACAATTAAATCACTACCTAGCTGAAACATATCCAAATCAAAAGTGGGAGATTACCCAGCGAGAAGGTAGAAGCTATAGTCCATATCAATTTAAAGTGGAATTTGATAATGAAACAAACTGGACTTATACCTATGCAGTGGTAAGTGAGCAAAAGATCTGTCAGGTGGTATGGACACCCCCACAAGGTAAATTTCCTGATGAAGGTGAGCATTTTGAAAAGGAAAGTTGTGACTAAAGTGAAGTTTTCGTGTACATGGAATAATACATGAAATTCTTAGTACTGAAATAAGTAACTTCTGATCTTGTTTACTCGTCAAATTAAGTAAATCAATTAGTTGAGGGAGAGGGATATTCATTAGAAAGCCCATTTTCTATACGGTTTGTGTTCTAATCCTTATTGCCCTCAGTGTGAATGTATGGAATCTCTATTCTGATTCTATAAACGCGCCAAGCTTAAATAAAGATGAAATTCAATCACTGATCGGTGAGGATTCGGGCCAAGAAATCAATATTAAGAACGTAAATCAAATGTCTGAAGCAGGAGAATACGTAGTGGTTTATCATGTCAAAAATGATCCATGCGAATATTACCGAGCTTGGATATCACTTGTTAATCAAAAAGTAACTGAAACAATAGGATATAAATGCAAATAGATCATGAATGAATGGGGGATAAAATGAAGATACAGAGTAAAATGCCTGAAACGAATGATCGGTTACATATCACTTTAATGGATAGTGGCTGGGTACCATTGAAGGAGCCTAAAAATCTTGTAACGGCAATTTTTCTTTCGATACCATTAATGTTTATTTCAACACTTCTTTCTCTTGGTATTATAAATCTGTTTTCCAGTTTGTCATTGGAGGAGTATGGCATAACAGATGATTCTTTATCCTTCACCATTCATTTAGGAATTTTGTTATGGATTGTCCTTCTTTTAATGTTTCATGAAATCCTTCATTTAGTTTTCGTACCGAACTTTCTAAAATCTAATAAAACGTTTGTAGGATTAACGTATTTTGGAGGATATGTGCTATCAGAAGAGGAGATCTCAAAGGCGAGGTACTTAGTCATCACACTTGCACCATATGTTATGATCTCAATAGTTTTGCCGATTTTACTTAGTATGATAGACCTGTTAACACCAACGCTGAAATTTTTAATCGTACTTAATGCAGCAGCTTCTTCTGTAGATTTACTTAATGTATATCTAATTACCAAACAAGTACCAAACAAATCAATGATCCGGAATAATGGAACCAAAACATATTGGAGGAATTAGCCATTACAAGGAGGCTCAACTTGGTATTAGATAGAATCCTCTTTCTTAACAACCAAAAGTGTGCGATCCTTTTGAAGCTCAGCATAAAGGACTTCCTTTACAGAAGAAACGTTATTCATGTGTAATTGGTTGTTCAGCCAAGACCTTGTTACGTTTAACTCTTTTAGATTTTTCTCAACAAGTGCTCCATCAACAATCACTTCACTTGGAACAACCAAATTAGGGGGAGGTACGAACTGGAAATCTTCTCGCGTAGGATTTTCATATTCTGGCTTTTTAAGCACACTGATCTGCCCATTCGGTTCCAAAATAGCATAATCCACTTCAGAGATTGTAAAAATGTTTTTGGCCCGCAGCATCATACTTAGATCATCTATATTTAACCGTTGAGAAGCTAGAGCTTTTTTTAACAATTTTCCTTTTTTGATCACAATGGTGGGTTGGCCATCTAAAAGAACTCTTGCTTTTCCGGACTTCATCCCAATATAAGCGACAAGAAATGTTAGCAATGCCCATAATGTTAAGGAGGAAATCCCTCCGAGCTTAGAAACATCGTGATTAACCATGATCTCTGCGGCCGTAGATCCAAACGTAATTCCAGTAACATAATTGAAAAATGTTAATTGTCCAATTTGTTTATGACCTAAAATTCTGGTTAATACGAGTAAAACAATAAAAGAAAGCGCAGTTCTTAAAAGCATTTCGTATGTTGACATAGACGTTTTCTCCTTGTTTTTATAAGCTTCGAGAGGAATTGATTATTAATGCAATGTGTCATTTCTGCTATCTATATACAGACTTCCATCATTCTGGATTTCTGCGTAGAAAACATCAGAAACAGATTGGATATTTGCTTGGGTAAGTTGTTGATTTACCCAATTCTCATCGAGATCCAATTTAGTTAAGTTGTCCTTATTAAGTTTGCCATCAGAAATGATTTCTGTTGGCATATCAACAGGGTTCATCTTAGGTGAGAGGTTCATATCTTTTTGGGTCACAGGTTTATCTTTATCCTTTTTCATAACAGAAAGCTTGCCATCTGTTTCTAAAATCGCATAATCAACTTCATTTATAGAAAAAACATTCTTTTCACGTAATTTTGCATTTAGCTCATTAATGTCCAAACGCAATTTGCGAAGTTCATTCTCCATGACTTGCCCTTGTTTGACGACAATAACAGGTTGCCCTTCAATGACATTACGAGCCGCTTTAGATTTAATATCGATATAACCCATAATAATTGTGAAGGCAGTCCAACCAACTAAAGCATAAATTCCGTTTCCAATACTTAAAGCCTGATCGATTGTTAATGATCCTGCCACTGTCCCCACCGCGATGGCAGATACAAAGTTAAAAAAGGTTAACTGGCTGATTTCTTTTCTACCCATTAGCCTGGTTAAAAGTAATAAAGTAATGAACGCAATAGCAATTCTTAAAGTTATTTCTAGAATTCCCATGTAAATCACCTCCTAACGTTGTATTGTTCCTATAAAAGAGCAATATATTCTGTTAGGGAAGGTGTGGAAATTCATAAAAAAATGGGAGGTCATTTCATGAATTGGGTTTTAATTCTTTGCACAGGTTTGTTGATCGTGAGCTTCATTATAAGTTGTAGTTATGCTATTCATTCAGTGAAAAAGAAGGGCGAAGGATTTATGCGCTATGGTAGTGAGGGAGCAGCCATTAATTTTTTATCAGGAATATTAGCAGGGATTATATGGTTCTTTTATGCAGGTCCTATAAATGTGTTTATGTTGTTTGGTGGAATGGTTTATATATTAGCTTGTACAGCGGTCTGTATATTGATTTTATGGGTTGTATTATTTGTTTATAAGCAGAGTGGACTTACACAAAAGCAATCTTATATGCAGGATTAAGGTAAAACAAAACGAGCATCGAATTCCAGCAGAATCCGATGCTCACTTTTAGTATTTATTGAATTTTCTTCTTCAATGATCCAACCATAATCGCAGTTACAAATGCGCCCGCTAAAATGGCTAAAAGGTAGAAGAGAGGTGCTAGTGGCACGCTTCCGTTTACCAGGCCAGCGACGAAGACACCGCCGTGTGGTGCTCGGAGTGTGATGCCGAATAACATTGTTAGGGCACCTGCTAGAGCTGATCCTGTAATAATAGAAGGGATGACACGTGCAGGGTCAGCTGCTGCGAATGGAATGGCGCCTTCTGTAATGAAGGAAGCTCCCATTACGTAAGCTGTTTTACCTGCTTCTTGTTCTTGTTTCGTGAACTTGCTTTTGAACATTGTTGTTGCTATCGCTAGGCCAAGTGGAGGTGTCATACCGCCAGCCATAATCGCTGCGATCGGTGCATAGTTTTCTGCATCAATCATCGCAAGGCCGAATGTGTAAGCCGCTTTGTTGATTGGGCCACCCATATCAACTGCCATCATACCACCAAGGACCAGACCAACAAGAATAAGGTTTGTCTCGCCTAAGCCTTCAAGCCAGTTGGTTAAACCATCCATCACATAACTTAATGGAGAGTTAATCAGAATCATAATCAAACCAGTAGAAAAGATACCAAGTAACGGATAAATCAGGACTGGCTTCAATCCTTCTAATGATTGTGGTAAATCAGCGAACATCTTCTTAATACCTTCAACTAAATAACCAGCTAAGAAACCAGCAATTAAACCACCAAGGAAACCAGAACCCCCGTTAGAGGCAAGCATACCACCGACTAAACCAGGTGCAAGACCAGGACGTCCGGCTATACTTTGTGCAATGAAGCCAGCTAGAACAGGAATCATTAGCGCAAATGCCGTGCCGCCACCAATTCTACTTAACCACTCAGCAAAAATATTATGCGTTTCATGGTCAGGGTTCGCGGCGTTAATACCGAAAATAAAGGAAATCGCAATTAGGATACCGCCCCCAACAACAAGTGGAAGCATGTTGGAAACACCGTTCATTAAGTGTTTATAGAAACCAGTACGTTGCTCACCGCCATCACCGTCTTCACTACTGCTTTGACCGCGGCCTTGATAAATCGGCGCATCCTTTTTCACAGCACGTTCAATAAGTGATGTTGGTTCATGAATGCCTTTTCCAACAGTGGTTTGGATTACAGGCTTTCCTTGGAAGCGATCCATTTCTACATCAATGTCAGAAGCCACAATAATCGCATCAGCTTTTTCAATTTCTTCTTTTGTAGGACTGTTTTTAACTCCGCCAGATCCATTCGTTTCAACTTTAATGCCAACACCTTTTTCTTTTGCAGCTTCCTTCAATTTATCTGCTGCCATGTACGTGTGGGCAATACCTGTCGGGCAACCAGTTACGCCGATAATGAATTGATCACTATCTTCTGGTGTATCATCTTCTTGTTCCTCATGCTCTTTACGGTTGATGGCTTCAATCACATCGTCTTCCGTACGAGCTTGTTCTAGTTCTTTTCTAAAACCTTCGTCCATCAGTAGGGTAGAGAGTTTAGATAACGTGTCTAAGTGCGTTTGATTCGCTCCCTCTGAAGCGGCAATCATGAAAAAGAGATTAGCTGGCTCACCATCTAGAGAGTTGTAATCAACACCAGATGGCGTGCGACCAAATGCGATCGCTGGCTCTTTTACGGCTGATGTTTTGGCGTGAGGAATGGCAATCCCTTCACCAATCCCGGTTGAACTCTGCTCTTCACGTTCTTCAATAGCTTTCTTGAATTCGCTTGCATCGTTTAAACGACCTGCTTGATCGAGCTTGTTCACAAGCCCATCAATCACGTCACTTTTGGAGCGAGCATTCAAATCAAGTGCAATGGTGTCCTTTTTCAATAAATCAGTAATCTTCACTTGCAAAACCTCCCCTTATTGCAAATTTTATCTATGGATCTTCATAAACACATTTTTGAATGAATGAAAAAGAAAAATAGCAAATGCTTTCAAAGTAGTGCTTATGATGAAACAACTTGAATCATGGTTTTCTCCCGATAAGGCTCTGATGCTGTAAAACCACTTTGGTCTGTAATGATGTGCGCCTCATGGATGTCAGCAATCTTCGTGAATGTAATTTCATTAAACTTCGAACCATCCGCCAAAATATAAGCATTCTCTGCTTGGTGGAGTGCAGTTCGTTTTAACCCAGCCTCTTCAGGATCAGGCGTTGTGTATCCTGCAGAAAGGTCAACACCGTTCGTTCCGAGAAAGGCAAGGTCAAAATAATACCCTTCAAGACTCAGCTGAGCAGCATTCCCGATAAGAGCACCCGTTTTATGTTTGATGTACCCACCGGTGACATAAGCTGTCATGCCTTGTTCACTTAATGCGTTGAGATGACTAAGTCCATTCGTAACAACCGTAATGGATTTGTCTTTTAAAAAAGGAATCATCTCAAGCGTAGTGGTTCCGGCATCCAGGAAGATGCAATCTCCTTCACGAACAAGATTCGCTGCGTGCTTGGCAATTTGTTGTTTCTCTTGAAGGTTTTTGGTGGATTTCTCAACAATACTCGGCTCCTCACTCGTTTGATGAAGTATCGAAGCACCACCATGAACACGTCTTAAGAGATGTTGATCCTCAAGCTGGCTCAAATCCCTGCGGATCGTGGATTCAGATGAGGAAGTTGCCTCCACAAGCTCTTGAATCTTAACGGTATGTTTTTCATTTAGGATATTTAAAATAATTTGATGACGTTCTGGAGTTAACATGCGACAAACCTCCTAGATCAACCTTACCTAAATTCTAACGTAAGCGTTTTCAGAAATCAATCATAAAATTTCATAAACAATCAAATTTAATCAGAAATCATTTTGTTTATCTGTCAAAAACGGTCAGATGGAGGAGAAGGAGTGCTGGCAAATCAGGGGGCGCTCGCATTTGGAGTGGGGCCGCTCGGAAATGAGGGGCGGGCGCTCGTATTTGGAATGGGGCCGCTCGCAAATGAGGGGCGGGCGCTCGTATTTGTAGTGAGGCCGCTCGGAAATGAGGGTGGGCGCTCATATTTGGATGAAACCCGCTCGCAAATCAGATTAGGTGCTCATATTTGCACCGAACCCGATCAAAAATCACGATAAGTGCTCATACCAGGATCTTCCCGCTCGCAAGAATAGCTGGAATTTAAAAAAAGCAAAATAACTTACATAAACCTAACGAGATCGGGACAATATAGTTAGTGAGGTAGGAAACACTGATCAACTGAGATGAGGTGTCTAAGTTGAACACGGATGCTTTGCTTTAGAAAATGAGTTTTCAATCAATTGAAAATGAGGTGTCTACAGCAGGCTATTCAATGAACGACCCCAGAGTACACTAAAATACTCATGCCAAATGAGGTGTTTGTGATCGACATTTAACGTTTTTCACAAGTTAGCGACTCGAAAGTTGGAAAGACCTACCTCGGACCGAGAGCAAGGTGTATGTAATCCATGCACCTTGCTTTTTTGTGTGCCTGCCCCCTACCGCTTTAAAGCAGTGGGGGTCAGGCACCACATTTGAATTTAATTCCCATCGAGAAGTAAACTGAAGGAGAAAGGTGGGATACTTTGTTATTACAAAAACTTGATAATGTTGAACTTCTTGATTTAGATGGTAATACAGTGTCCACTGATGATTTTCGTGGGAAAAACACGTTAATTTTCATGTGGGCGTCTTGGTGACGATGCCGCCAGCAGTTGCCTGGATGGCAGCAAGTATATGAGAAGTATAAAGATGAAGGATTTGAAATTTTATCTGTGTCCGTAGATATCCAAGGGGCAGAGGTCGTGAAGCCGTATGTAAAAGATACGACATTTAAGACGGTCATCGATTCAGAGAACAAATTCGCAAATATGTTTGGGTTTAAAATTGTTCCGAATGGGATCTTCATTGATCAGGACGGAACGATTCGCTTACTTAAGCAAGGATTTAAAGTGGATGATGATGACCACGTCGAAGCGGTTCGCAAGCTCATATTTGGAGAGGTAGAAAAGGTAGAATTCGAGGATACCTACTATGATCCAGCCGATTCATCTACGAACATGGAGAAGCAACTTGCTCAAACCAAGTTCAAATTGGGCATGGAATACTACAACAATGGGAAGAAGGATGAGGCACTGAAAGAACTCGATGAAGCCTTACTCCTTGATACAGAAAACTTCCTAATTCGAAAACAAAGATGGTACATTCGTTACCCAGAAAAGTTTTCACCTACAATTGATATTGAATGGCAACAAAAGCAATTAAAACAGGAAAAAGAAGCGGAAGCACAGCAAAAAGGAGACATGATTTGTGGCCCAGAAGGCTGTGTGATCCCAGGAACTTCGAATGATGAATAAGGTCTAGGTGCCTGACCCCCATCGCTTTAAAGCGGTGGGGATCAGGCACTTTTTAAGGCACTTTTTAATGCAGTGGGGAGGAGCCTATTGAGCGGTTTGACCTGGATTATGATCGGGTTTTTGTTTTTGTGATTGCTTTTAGGCATTTGTGAGCGATCTGGGCAATATATGAGCGGGTAGTATGAATTATGAGCGCATATAGGATTATTTGATCGCCCCAGCCAAAAATATGATCGAAGTAGATGGCCAGGACCGCCTGAAAGTTGCTCGCAATCGCCTGCATTCAGCTCTGCACCGCCTGAACATGAAGTCAACCCGCCTGAATCCGCAGCCAGAGCGCCTGAAAAGCTCAAGCTACCGCCTGAATCCCATCCCGGATCGGCCCGAACCCTATCACGATCCACATCTCACAAAAAAACCTGCACCCTCACCGGGCACAGGCTCATTACTCAACAAGTCCATTCCAAAACAAATCAATAATATGTTTGGCAGCTTCTTCAGTCGTGTCAAATATCGTATTTCCGTTGGCATCGTGATAGTGGCCAGCTTTTAATAAGGAAATGAAGCTATGTGCCACGAACTTCGTATGAACCTCTCGGATTTCGCCTTTTTCGATAGACTCATTAAAGGCTTCTTCCAGAGCTTCGTACATATTTTCTTCAGCTTGCTGCACCTTTTTCATTTGCTCCGTTGAAAGAGCATTTTTCATCTCGCGAGTGAAGCCATCCATATCCATGTCGCCTACTGCTGAAAGGTGAGCCATGGTTACGTCATAGATACGCTCCTTAAGAGGCTTTTCAGCATGAAGCAACTTGTCCATTTGCTCGCGAATGCGTAGCATCATTTGAACCATGGTTTCGGTAAAGAGGTCACCTTTACTTCCAAAATAGTAGTAAACCGTCGCTTTTGTGACATTGCAATGATCAGCAACATCATCAACCGAAACTTCCTGGTATCCTTTTTCTAAAAATAGCTGAGCAGCTGATTGGAGTATAATTTGATTTGTAGGTTGTTTCTTTTCATTTTGCCGTGGTCGCCCAGGTGAGCGATTGCTTTTCGCTTTCAATATGGGTCTCTCCTTGTGTGTTGTTCCATGTCTAGCTCCAGCGCCCAGCAACGAATAGACTTCCTTCGTTTCTAAACGAGCGCTTCCACTTTTCTTCTTAGTGTACCACATCAACACATCGAGGTTATAGTAATCGTTGAAAATTAACTAACCAGTATATATAATTAAATAACAGATATAAGGGGGAGGGAAATTCGTATATGAATGTTTTAAATAAATTAGGAGAAATTGTGGCTGGGGCTAAGACGAGATGGATCACGATTGTGATTTGGATCCTTTTGGTTGGCGTGGTTTCGACGATTTGGCCGCAAGTAAATGATGAAGAAACAAATTCAAAAAATTTGCTGCCCGATGAGGCGATGTCAAATGAAGCAGCTAAACTAGCAGAAGAAGAGTTTCCAAATGAATCTGGTGTTCCATTGTTGCTTGTGTGGTACCAAGAGGAAGGCTTGAAAGAAGCGGATATCAAAAAGATTCAATCCGTTTTTCAAGAGCTAGAAAGTAACCCTGTTGAGCATCAATCGAAGGTGCCCAGCTTTGCTAAAATTCCTATACCAGCATTAATGGAATCTGCCTCAGCAGATGGAAAGGCGCTCACTACACCAGTATTTTTTAAAGAAGAGGCATCCACAGAGGAACTACAAAAATCATTAGATAACTTGAAAGAAATGATAACGGAAAAAGTGGGAGAAAATCCGTTTGAAACGGATCTTTCTGAAGATAGCTTACACGTAAGAATGACTGGGCCAGTCGGAATTCAGACAGATGCTACGGAGTTATTTAGCCAGGCAGACCTGACATTACTGTTAGCGACTGTATTACTTGTGTTAGTTTTATTAATCGTTTTATATCGTTCACCAATTTTAGCGGTTGTGCCATTGATCGGTGTTGGTTTTGCATATGGATTGATTTCACCGATGCTAGGATTTATGGCGAGTAACGGATGGATTGTGGTCGATTCGCAAGCCATCTCTATTATGACTGTACTTTTATTTGGTGCTGGAACAGACTACTGTTTATTCCTTGTCTCAAGATATCGTGATGAATTGCAGCTTGAGCCGAATAAGTATAAAGCTCTTCATTTAGCCATTGCAAACTCAGGTGGAGCTATTTTGATGTCAGCAGCTACGACAGCACTCGGGTTATTAACTTTATCTTTAGCACAGTACGCATCATACGATCGATTTGCTGTACCATTCAGTCTGGCAATCGTGATGATGGCGTTAGCTGTTGTAACCATTTTACCTGCTCTGTTAGCTGTACTTGGAAGAACAGCTTTCTTTCCATTTATCCCGAGAACAGACAAAATGGTTGAAGAGCTTGAGAAAAAGAAAGGGAAGCGCGTTCGCAAAGGGAATACGAGAAGTCGATTCAGTAAAGCTGCTGGTCGATTGGTTACAGAAAAACCCGTTCCCATCATTGTCGTTACACTGATTATTCTAGGTGGATTGGCCGCTCTTGTACCGCGAATCGATTATTCCTATGGTGTGCTAGGTTCCTTCCCAGAGGATATGCCTTCACGTGAAGGGTTCACCATTATTAGTGAACATTATCCTCCAGGTGAAATTGCGCCTACGAACGTCATTATCGATTCTGAAGGAGCAGAGGTCGATGTGAAAGCGCAATTGTCGGACTTAGATTTTGTTGAAAATGTGAGTAAACCGAGAGAAGGCGAAGATAACAAAGATATGCTTCAATATGTGGTGACGCTATCCTTGAACCCTTATGAGGAAGAGGCCATTGCAAAGGTTCCTACATTGAAGGAAACTGCAGAAGAAGCATTGGCTGATGCAGGAGTAGAAAATGCGAGCGATCAGGTCTGGATTGGTGGAGAAACAGCAAAACTCTATGATACCGAAAACATTACCAGTCGAGATCAGCAGCTTATCATCCCAGTAGTACTGCTTATTATTGCAACGTTACTTCTCATTTATTTGCGCTCTATAGTAGCAATGGCGTACCTTCTGATTACGGTAGTGCTATCATTCTTCTCCGCGCTAGGACTTGGATGGCTCATTATCCACTATGGTTTAGGAGCCGAAGCCATGCAGGGACTTATCCCGCTTTATGCATTCGTGTTTTTAGTAGCGCTTGGCGGAGATTACAACATCTTTATGATCTCAAGCATCTGGAAAAACCGAAAGCATATGCCTTTAAAACAGGCGATCGCAGAAGGTGTAGGAGAAACAAGCAGCGTAATCACATCAGCTGGATTAATTTTAGCTGGAACATTCCTCGTATTAGCCGTGATGCCGATTCAGGTACTCGTCCAGTTCGGTATCGTTACAGCGATTGGTGTCCTACTTGATACCTTCGTCGTGCGTCCATTGCTCGTACCAGCGATTACGACTGTCCTTGGAAAATACGCATTCTGGCCAGGTGAACTGTGGAAAAAGCAAGATGGTGAAAAAGATCATAGTTAGTGGATATGCCTGCTCTCCTTATGGGGGGCAGGTTTTGTTTTGGGGCTGCTCGCATTTGGGCCCGAGGCGCTCGCAAACGCCGTCCACCCGCTCGCATTTCAGTCCGAGGCGCTCGCAAACGCCATCCACCCGCTCGCATTTCGGCCAGAGGCGCTCGAAAACGCCCACCGCCAGCTCGCATATCAGCCCGAGGCGCTCGCAAACGCTCCACCCTGGTCTTCTGTCAAGAAAGTGGACACGTCTCTCAGAGGTATCACCTTGTGAATAACGATTAAAATAATGTTTTTTGACAGATCAAATATGACCCTAATTTAGATTAAACTAACGTTAGGGATATATCAGGGACATAATTAAGCTGAATGAGATGTAACTTTGTCTTCTTTCCTTTTTTCATAATCCCTTTCAAACTGGTTGGGAGAGTAATAATCAATCGTAGAGTGTTTTCTTTTGGCGTTATAAAAGGTCATAATGTACTTCCATACTTCCCACTTAGCTTCCTCACGGGTTTTAAAGTGGGTTCTGTAGATGAGTTCCTTCTTGATCGTTGCGTGAAAGGATTCGATGCAGGCGTTGTCGAAACAGTCCCCTTTTCGGCTCATACTAATCTTTATGTCATGTTCACTCAAACGTTCAATATACTCATTTGAGGTGTATTGGCTGCCACGATCTGAATGGTGAATCAATTCATCTGACGGTTCTCTCATCAATGTAGCTCGATCTAGCGCTTGTAATGCCAGGTCTTTCGTTAAAGATTGATCAATACTCCAGCCCACAATTTTACGCGAAAATAAATCCATGACTGTCGCTAAATAAAGCCATCCCTCTGACGTCCAAATATACGTGATGTCCGAGACCCACACACGATCGGGAGCTTCTGAGTGGAAGTTGCGCTGTAGTAAATTTGGATAAATGGGGTTACTATGATTCGAGTCTGTTGTCTGGATATATTTTTTCTTAGGGGTGGCACAAAGGTTCATTTCTTTCATGTATCGGCCCACTGTCTTTTCTGAGATACAAACTCCTAGATCACGAAGTTCATAAGTAATTCTAGGACTGCCATATACACTCCGATTTTCATGGAAGATCCTGCGAATCATTTTCATGATTTCTTTCTTTTTTTCCTCACGCTCACCAGGCTCATTCAATATCCACTTATAGTACCCGCTCGTTGAGACCTTAAGAACTTCGCACATCTTCACGATTCTGTATTCATCACGGTGTTCAAAGATAAAATTAAACCTTACTTCTTTTGGTTCATGAAGATGTGCGCCGCCTTTTTTACGATTTCGTTCTCCTCTTCTAACTCTTGGATTCGATCCAGAAGTTCCTTCTCACGCTTTCTGTATTCACTGGGCGTAACATAATTGAGTTCTTCAGCTTTAGCTTCCTTTTCCTTTCGGTATTCTCGTGTCCACCGATTCATCGTCTTATAAGGAACATCCATTTCTCTAGCTACTTCAGTGGCTGGTTTCCCCTCATCAACTACTAGCCTAGCAACATACTGCTTAAACTCATTATCATAAGTTCTCCCCATTTAAATACACGCTCCATTCCTTTATTAGTATTATCATAAGAATTCTCTCTGAAGCGTGTCCACTATTTAGTCTAACTTTAACCCGCTCGCATATCAGCCCGAGGCGCTCGCAAACGCCATCCACCCGCTCGCATTTCGGCCAGAGCCGCTCGCAAACGCCATCCACCCGCTCGCATTTCGGCCAGAGCCGCTCGCAAACGCCATCCACCCGCTCGCATTTCGGCCAGAGCCGCTCGCAAACGCCATCCACCCGCTCGCATTTCAACCAGAGGCGCTCGCAAACGCCGTCCGCGCGCTCGCATTTCAACCAGAGCCGCTCGCAAACGCCGTCCACCCGCTCGCATCCCTGCCAGAGAATCCACCCATTCCAATCCCAACGCATAAAACCACCCATTCTAAAAGATAATAACATCATAATGAACACTCAGGTAAACCATGCCTGTAGAAAGGAGTCTTTACGTCATGCTTAATAAATTCTCTACTGTATTTAAAATATCAGCGGGGATTATGTTGGTGCTGGTTATTTTCGGGGTTGTGTGGCCGAAGGGTCTGGAAAATCTCACAACGAACGTGCAAGAGTTTATAGCGAGTAAGCTAGGCTGGTACTACCTAATCATCGTTACATTCTTTGTCCTAGTTGCTTTAGTATTCTTAATCACTCCACTTGGGAAAATCAAACTCGGGAAGCAAGGGGAGAAACCTGAATTCTCGAGACCGACCTGGATTGCGATGCTGTTTAGTGCAGGGATGGGGATCGGGCTTGTGTTCTGGGGTACGGCTGAACCGATTAGTCACTATGCTGTTAGTTCGCCGACATTGGAAACAGGGACAGATCAAGCGATAAAAGATGCACTGCGTTTCACGTATTTCCACTGGGGGATTCACGCTTGGGGCATTTATGGAATCGTCGCCCTTGTTTTAGCGTATTTCAACTATAGACATGATAAGCCGGGTCTTATCAGTGCAACATTGGAACCGGTGCTGGGTGATGCAGCTAGAGGGAAGTCAGGAAAAATGATTGATATATTCTCTGTTATTGCGACAGTTATCGGGGTTGCAACCACGCTTGGTTTTGGCGCAGTTCAAATCAATGGTGGCTTAGCTTATCTGTTTGGTATACCAAGTAACTTTTTTATGCAATTGATCATCATCGTGATTGTGACGGTTCTTTTCATGATCTCTGCCTGGACGGGGTTAGGGAAAGGGATCAAAATTTTGAGTAACGCCAACATGGGATTAGCGGGTGTTTTGTTCCTTCTCATTTTTATTTTAGGACCAACGCTACTCATTTTAAATTTATTTACAAACTCCTTAGGCTCCTATATACAAAACTTGCCGCAAATGAGTTTTCGCATTGCACCGTTGAATGAAGAAACGCGTGGGTGGATTAAATCGTGGACGATATTCTACTGGGCTTGGTGGATTGCATGGTCTCCGTTTGTGGGTATCTTTATTGCTCGTGTATCAAAAGGGCGATCCATACGCGAATTTGTCTTTACGGTTTTAATCGTTCCATCGATTGTAGGCTTCCTATGGTTTGCAACATTTGGAGGAACAGCGATTCATCTTGAGCACACAGGTGTTGCAGAGATTTCGAAGCTTGCAACAGAAGAGTCATTATTTGGAGTGTTCTCGGAATTCCCACTAGGGATGGTGGCATCGATTGTAGCCATTTTGCTCATTAGTACTTTCTTTATCACATCCGCCGATTCAGGAACCTTCGTATTAGGTTTAATGACAACAGGCGGAACAGGAGACCCAAGTCAAACGATCAAATTGACATGGGGCGTACTTCTTTCAGCTACAGCATTAGCTCTTCTCTACACGGGAGGACTCCAGGCTTTGCAAAATACCATGATCATAGCAGCCTTACCGTTCTCGATCATCATGTTCTTAATGTGTATAAGTTTCGTGAAATCCGTTTATAAAGAAGGAAAAGAACTGGGGATCGGCAAAATTAAAGAGAAGAAAAAATAACAAAAAGGCATTGCCAGCAGGCGATGCCTTTTTACGCGCTCTATTTCCTATTCGACAAAAGTCGGGAGGTGCCTGTCACCACCCGATTTACAGGCACCTCCCGAAACTACAAAAACCGGGTGGTGACAGGCACCTCCCGAAACCTACTGATTTAAGTTCTCAAGCTGATTAATAATTTCAGAGGTGTTTCGAATGGTTTGAATAAGCTTAGAGTCCTGCACCTTCTCAAGAGCGAGTTGGCCATCCTCGAATACAGCATCGATCTCTGCTATGATCTGTTCGTTTTTACTTACTATATTTTTGTGTAAGTCTTCAGCAATGGAAGGGGCGTCTATATTATTAAATGCGTTGATATCATCTTTAAGGGATTTTAATTCATTTGCTAATTTCTCTTTCGCTTCTGGATCTTTGGAAGCTTCTTTATATCGTTCTTGTGCACCTTCAGCATATTCTTTTAACTGATTAATATGTTCCTTTGCATCATTTCCATAATCTATAGAGTCATTCATTTCTCCTAAAGAACAGCCTGTTAAAACAAGAGCTAAAACAACACCAGCAAGAAACTTCTTCATGAACCTTCCTCCCTTTTTAACTATAGTACGGGTGTGATTCCCGAAAAGTTTCATAATTAAAAGGGGTCCGTTCAGAAAAATAAGAAAAAAAATAAAAAGTCTGTGCCTTGAGGCAACAGACTTTACTGAAATAATGAATCCTATTACTTAAACCAACCCTTCTCCTTAAACCGCGTAATCGCTTCGATCCGATTGCTGACTTCCAGCTTCTCCAATATAACCGATATATAGTTCCGAACCGTACCAGGAGTGATGTAAAGCTCATTCGAGATGTCTTTCGTATTTTTGCCGTCTGCTACGAGTTGCATGACTTCTCTTTCACGTTCGGTTAAAGGGTTCTGGGGGCTAAACGCCAAGTCGACTAACTCAGGTGAAAAAATGCGCTGGCCGTCCATGATTTTTCGAATAGAAGTGGCTAATTCCTCGCTAGGGCTATCCTTTAATAAATACCCAGCTACTCCGGCTTTTTGGGCACGTTCAAAATAGCCAGCCCTTGCAAATGTGGTGAGGATAATTACCTTAGAAGGCTCATCTTTTAACTCTTCAGCAGCATCTAAGCCGGTTTTAAGAGGCATTTCAATATCCATAATGCAGACATCAGGCTGAAGTTCTTTGACTAATTTAGTCGCTTCCTCTCCGTTTGTTGCTTGCCCCACAACTTCCATATCCTCTTCCAAATCAAGCAAGGAACCAAGCGCTCCAAGCAGCATGCGTTGATCTTCAGCTATGACAATACGAATCATATCGATTCCTCCTGTTTCGTGTGTTGAATGACATTCGGTACACGAAGGTTCAATGTTGTTCCATTCGTCGAGAGTAGCTCCATGCTTCCGTTAACAAAATCCAGACGTTCGCGCATACCCTGTAAACCGTGGGATTGATAGGTGTCAATTTGATCAGAAATTCCTTTTCCATTATCCTCAACGCGAACGTTTACTTCTGTCTGAGACTGTTCAATGGTAACCCCACACCATGTAGCCTGACTGTGCTTCACAACGTTTGTGGCAGATTCCTTCAGACACATACTCAATACGTTCTCAACCAATAAGGGCGTATTTTTAAGGGTAGTGCTTCCTTCGAACTGGAATTCCATATCCGCAGCTTCAATAATTTGTTGAACACGAATGATTTCATCCTCAAGTCTAACTCCCCTCATATTGGAGACCATTTCTCGTACTTCGTTTAAGGCTGTACTTGCCGTTTGGCGAATGTCCTTAATTTCATTGGCTGCTGCATCCGGTTTAGCATGAACTAACTTACCAGCTAGGTCACTCTTCAACCCAATCAGAGACAGTTTATGGCCAAGTACATCATGAAGGTCGCGGGCAATCCGTTCACGTTCTTCCAAAACCATCAGTTGCGAAATACGCTCATTAGCACTCTCTAATTTCCCTTCCAACCTTTGTTCCTTTTGACGGTATCGAATCGTAAAAGGTAATAGGACGACCCCAATGACACTAATAATGATAAAAGGTAATTGAGGGAATAAGGATTCATTTTTCGTGAAAAGCACGATGGTGATCGCGATGATCGTGGTGGACAAGTGAACAATGTATAACGAAAGAAATCCACCTTTATGTTGAATCGTGCCAATGAAAAAGGCTAAAAAGAGAGCGAAATAAATATAGCCGAATAAAAGTGTCATAATGAGACTTATAGCGATCTCTAAGCTTATCCAAACATAAATGAATCGACTGTTTGAAATAAACGAAAGCCGAAAGAATAGAAAAAATAAAAGCGTCATGATGATCCCAAAAATGATTTCTTTAGCCGATGATAATCGGAAAATAAACAAGAATGGGAGCAAACAAAAGATAATCCATATATAAGAGCTAACTCCAGTATTTTTAGGGAAGATATTGTTCCATTTTTGCATAAAAAGCCGCCTTCCTAAGATCTCTTGTGAATAAAGGATATCCTATATATTCTATGATGTCACGATGTTGGACCATTACAAAATAAATTAGACAAGACAAAAGCCCATTTATCGCAATGGGCTTTTGTTCATAAGTTTATTCGTCTTGAAAAGAGGGTGTACTCGTATTCATCATCGCTTTTGCTCGATCAATCGCGCTTGAATCTTTTAGAAGATGCTTTACGTCTTTAAAGCTCACAAACGTTTTATTATTTGTGTCATACAAACGGAAGCGAATGGATTCTAAGCTTGTTTTAAGCGTAATTGTCGTAACGTGTTGTAGTGGCGGTGTCGAGTCATGAGCATCCTGTAAATTATAGTTCGGTACGCGAGGGCTTAGGTGATGAACATGGTGATACCCAATGTTCCCTGAAACCCATTGTAGAACCTTCGGAAGCTTATAGAAGGAGCTGCCATCAACAGCGGCTCTTACAAACTCCCACTCATCGTCATGTTCGTAATAAGAATCCTCAAATTGGTGCTGAACGTAGAATAACCAAATGCCTAATACGCCAGAAACGTATAGGATAGGAAGGTTCACGATTAGGAAAGCTTCCCAGCCGATCGCCCAGATGAGTAATGCATAGATCCCTGCGATCGTAACATTCGTAAGATACGTGTTCATCTTTTCTTTACGCTTTACACCTTTGTCATTAAAACGGTTTGCAACTAGGAACAAAAAGATCGGTCCTAAGCCGAACATAACAATAGGGTTGCGATAGAGTCTATATTTCAATCTGCCCCAGAATGAAGAGGCTAAATATTCATCGATTGTCATAGCCCAGATATCGCCTGTTCCACGTTTATCTAAGTTGCCACTCGTAGCATGGTGAACATTGTGTTCGCGTTTCCATTTTTCAAAAGGAAAGAGCGTAATGATGCCTGTGATCGTTCCGATAATTCGGTTTGCTTTTTTATGATTGGTAAAGGATTGGTGTGTACAGTCATGGAATATGATAAATAGTCGAATGACGAACCCACCGGCTAACATAGCTGTTGGAATAGCCAGCCATACGGAAATCGATAAGCTTTGATAAGCAAGGTACCAAAGGATTAAAAAGGGAAGTACCGTGTTGATTAATTGTTTAACAGCTCTTTTATTATCAGGTTTTGCATAGGGAGCTACACTTTTATTTAATTCTTTCAGTTTTTGTTTATTCATAGGTCGACTCCTTCTTATCAGCATTTAAATAGCTTATATATTCCATGATAGAGAAAGGCCGCTATGTTTTTAAGACATAAACGTCAGGACTTATATATGACACTTGTCATACAACTAAGATATGGAAACTGACCGTCCAATGCCTCTCGTTAAACTAGCAACCTTTTGATACACTTTTCTTAAAGAGATAAATCGATCAAAGGGAGAGACCTACATGACATTACAATTCGTAAAATTAACGGAACCAAACGATACAATCGTCGAAGCGTTTAACCGCTGGGAAAACGATCCGAAGTTAGTACCTTTCACACGCCCAAGCAAAAACCAAGAAGAATTAGAACAACCAAAAGAAGTTACATTGGAAGGCTTAGAAAAACGTCTCTCAGACCATGATGTGTTTCTCATCTATCAGGATGACAAGCTAATTGGAGAAATGAACTACATGGTGAACCCAAGCCACCTTTATAAAAATGACGAAAAAACAGCTTGGATCGGGATCAACATCGGTGAACAAGAAGGGCGCGGAAAGGGAGTAGGGTATGACGCGATTCTATACATAGAAGAACAGATCAAAAATGCAGGTATTAACCGGGTTGAACTAGGTGTATTTGAGTTCAATGAACAGGCGCATAAGCTCTATCAAAAGCTTGGTTACAAGGAAATAACGCGGATCTCAGACCTAACCTATTGGGACGGCAAGATGTGGTGTGATATTCGTATGGAGAAGTATTTATAAATGAAGAAGGGGATTGAATGAGGAAAAAGTTCTTTTGGGCGATCGGTATTCTTTTTGTCTTGTTTATTGGAACACTTTGGGGCATTGAGATCACCGATAAGCAAAAGTTACAAAAAGTAAGCGCTGAAGCTAGAGTCACTCAAACATTATATGAACAGGTTGATCAAACCGTCACGATCATGAAGTCTTATGAAGAAGAAGTTATACCTAAGGAAGTGAAAGAATTAGGGGTTCATTCTTTAAATACTACTCGTGATTTGTATATGAGGACCATCATAAGCTTAGATCCCAATTATGATGATCGTAAATATCGAACACTCTCGAATTGGATCGGTAAAGTTAAGTTTCTTATATCAAAGGAAAAGATAACGGATGAAGACCTCGAAACACTGGATGCTTATCGGGTGAAGATAAAGAAGTTCATGGAACAAAAGAACGAAACATTAAATCAGTTAGAATATAAGGTGAATCACTATTGGTGGGATTCATAAAACTATAACTCCTTCCTAATATCTTTGTGAGAGGCAACAGGAAAATAAACACATAAAGTTAGTTGTTTAAATGTGAAATAATTAATGTATTAAATAATTAAAGGGGTATTCTGATGAATGATAACCAAGAGGTAACTGTTAAGAAAGTTTATGAAGATTTAATAAAGGCTTGGAACGAACGTGATGCTGAAAGAATGTCAAATCTATTCACAGAGAGTGGCGAGAGTATAGGGTTTGATGGAAGTATTTCTAAAGGCCAAGAGCAGATTTTATCTCACTTAAAGCCCATATTTAGAGATTACCCAACTCCTCCATTTGTTAGCAAAATAAAAGAAGTAAAGTTTATTGGAAATTATACAGCTATTTTAAGAGGGATTGCCGGTATGATTCCGCCTAATGAATCTGATATAAATCCGGATTTGAATACTCACCATACTTTAGTTCTAGAACTGAAGGAAGATGAGTGGAAGATAGAATTATTTCAAAATACACCTGCGCACTTTCATGGCAGACCTGAATTAGTTGATCAGATGACTAATGAACTGAGAAATCTAATATAAAGGTGTGCTTAAAAGGTCAGCATTTATTTAATGCTCGCTTTTGTGTGAAATAAGTGGGGAATAAAAACAGAACATTAGTAGGCCAACAGTTATTGTTGGCTTATTCTTACTCTGAAAAATAAATCTTAGGGGGTGTTCCTATGGATGATACAATTAAGTCTTATTTTGTAAATCTTGAAGCGAAAGATAAAAATTTACAATATGAAGCATTTCAGAATATCATACATGCAACCAAAGAAAGCGTAGACTGGTCTTATGAAGTATGGGATCAATTGATAGGTTGGCTTACTGATCACGATAATCACCGTAGAGCTAGAGCTGGACAGTTTCTTTCTGCTTTAGCAATCAGTGACCCTGAAAAACGGATGCTTCATGATTTCCCGGCGTTATGGGAAGTAACGAAAGATTCAAAATTTGTAACTGCTCGCCATACTATACAATCAATTTGGAAAGTAGGTTTAGCAGGGCATGAACAAAGAGAAATGCTTCTCAATCATTTTATTGATAGGTTTAAAAATGGTATGGACGAAAAAAATTATACCCTGATTCGATACGATATGATTGTGGGTTTAAGAAAGTTATATGATGAAGTAAAAGATGAGCAAATTAAGGAAATAGCAATGGATTTGATTGAGTACGAACAAGATAGTAAATATCAAAAGAAATATATGTCTGCTTGGAAATAAGGGACTTGAAAAAGAATTGCTTAAAAAGTCTTTTGAAATAGAGAACTAAAAAGGAGCTTCAGTTTCTAAAAAGAAGCCACAGCACTATGCTGAAGCTTCTCTAGTTTATTTTTTAAATGTCTCTGGAAACTGTTTTACGACTCCTTCAGAAATCGCATCTGCCATTAAAATTATATGAGTCATCCCGTCATCGATCGCAACAATTCTTTCATCCCATTCTTTTTCTAAACTTGCTTTTAAGTCATCTGTTACCAATTCTAAATGGATATATAGCATTTCTTTTAAATCTTCATTTTTTAAATGGGGATTGGCACCACTAAGGAAAGCAGCAATATCATCAGCATTTTGGTACCAGTCTTTGTTAAGCTTATCCATCATTTTTTCGTTCCCATTTTTAGCGGCATCTACGATTTTACCAGCTATAACGATATGTTCTTTTAGCAAATCCGTAAGCTTGTTCCCTGCTTTCTCTCCATACAGGGGCTTAATTGCATTTCCTATATCCTCCTGATTCCTTAGAAGCCTTGATAGCACTTCCTTTTGGTCCTCAGCTCCCGCTGTTGTTGCGCTTGTAATATAATTGCTTGTCCACAACACATGATCAATCCAAAGTCTTCTGAATTCATTTTTGAACTTTACCTCTGATTGACTAATACCTCGTTCCTTTGTTTTACCATCGACACTAATTGCCCCTGGTAAGGTGTTGAGCATAAATACTAAAATTACCGTCATAAACATTAACTTTTTCATCCGATATACTCCTTCCAAAATAAAAGTTCCTTCTTATTATTGTTTTATGAAGTTTTTTCATTCGTTAAAGTCATGCAAAATCCAATTATTCAGCTTTTGTAAGCGTTTGTTTAATAACCTGTTATCCAAATGTTACCGAATCGTAACTGAAATATAAGATTCTAAAGCTTAATAGAAAGGAATAGATAAGTAAGCTACAAAAATATGCTTTGAAAGGGTGAAGGATGATGTTTCAAAAATTGTTATTGCATTTGATGGAACAGAAGGAAGCTTAGAAGCCCTTGATTATGCTGCAAAACTAGGAAATCCACAGGAAACTGAAATGACTGTTGTGCATGTTGTTAAAGATACAAAAGTAGATTCCCCTAATCAAGGTGCGGGTCTATATCCTATTATTAATGAGAGTAATGATCCAGCTATAGCTCAAGCAAGGTCACGTTTAAGAGAGAACAATTTATCAGCTAATTTTCTTGTTTTAGAAGGAAAGCCGGCTAAAAAGATATGTGAATATGCTGAACGGCAAAATGCTGATGTCATTGTCATTGGGAGTAGAGGAGTTAGTGGATATAAGAGGTTCATGATTGGGAGTATAAGTGAGAAAGTTGCAAAAGAGGCTGAGGTCCCAGTGTTCATAGTGAAATAGGTTGAGAAATAAGAAAGGCCAAGACAGACTTATTCCATCCAACTCATGATTCATACAGATAAACTTCGATACAAAACAGTCAAATTTAATCTGATCATCCCAATTTCTTTTGGTTCTAACTAAGAAATTGGGATATTTTAATCCAAAAAATTTTAAAAGTGAGTTTACAAGAAACAATTCATTTATGTTTAACTCTTCCTCATCTTGTTTAAATTTCCTCGTCTTGTAAAGAATGAAAAGGAAATACAAATGAAGGAGGGGATTCTTTTGGGCTTTAGGTTTTTCAATCGTCAAAGAACAGAAACAGGATTTAAAGAAAACGATAATAATATGCTGCTTTCTAAACAATTGGACGCTAATACTAGAGAGCTAACAGAGTTGTTTGAACAGCCATTGAATGATGATTTTGTTAATCGGGCTGTGAATATAAAAACGCTTGATAAAAAGGCAAGGATTTTCTTCATTAATGAGCTTGTCGACCCAAAAGTTATTGAAGAGTTCATTTTATCCCCCCTAACAAGTAAACAAACGGATCCGCAAAAAGAAATGAAATCGACTTTAAAGGAACTCTTACCAATTAAGGAGTTCAAAGTGGCTACTGAACTTTCAGATTGTGTTAAGGGAATTAATAACGGCAACACCTTACTCCTAATAGAAGGGAGCGAACAAGGCTTTCTTTTAGATACAACGAAGCTTGAGCACCGAAATATTGATAAGCCACAGAGTGAGGTTGTTATAAAAGGGGCTAATGAAGGGTTTGTTGAATCCGTTTCAGTTAATAAATCCTTGATTCGCAAACAGCTTAGATATGAAAAGTTAGTCACAGAAAAGGTTCAATTAAAGACTCGGGCGAATAATACCGTTTCGCTTATGTATGTAAGTGACTTAGTAAATGAAGGTGTCGTGGAAGATGTGAAGAGCCGTCTCGATCGTATCGAGGTGGATAACATTGAAAATATAGCCCTTTTAGAGCAACATCTGGAGGAAAGACCGTATTCCTTAGTCCCGTCAATTTTATACACTGAAAGGCCGGACAGAGCTGTTTCCTACATGTTAGAGGGGCATGTTGTGTTGCTCACAGAGAATTCTCCTGCTTGTTTAGTAGTACCTGTTACATTTTGGTCTTTTTTTCATACTGCAGAAGACAGTTATCAACGTTGGGCTTATGCAAACTTTATACGTTTTGTACGTATGTTTGCGTTTTTTATTGCAATCGTTACGCCTTCGTTGTATGTGGCAATAACCAACTACCATATTGAGATGTTACCGACAGACTTGGCATTAGCCATTGCAGCAAAGAGAGAGACGATCCCTTTTCCTGCGATTATTGAAGTTTTAATTATGGAAGCATCTTTTGAATTGTTAAGGGAGGCTGGCGTTCGTGTGCCTTCGCCCATTGGACCCACGATTGGGATTGTAGGTGCCTTAATCCTAGGACAAGCTGCTGTTGAAGCGAACATCGTAAGTCCAATTATGGTGATCATCATTGCCATCACGGGTTTAGCATCATTTGCTATACCAGATAACAGCTTGGGATTTATGGCACGAATCATAAGGTTCGGTGTGTTATTTTTAGCGGCTATACTTGGTCTATTTGGTATTGCGATAGGCATTATTTTAGGATTGGCTTATTTGGTATCCATACGTTCATTTGGAGTGCCTTTTCTTTCACCAGCGGCACCTTCAAATAAATCGTCTGGTGATCTTTTAGTAAGAAGGACAATACGTAATCAATGGTTCCGTCCTAAAAATATAAAACCTCAAGACGTTAAACGAAAAGGAGGGGGATGATGTGGATAATCGTTATAAACTTGGGACCCGAGAAATGCTAGCGATTATATTACTATCCATAGGTACGAAGTTTACAGACTATACACCTGACCTCTTATTTATGAAGACCTTTATGTCTGCTTGGATGGTTCCTTTAATTTCTGCAGGTATTTTCTTTTTACCGCTTTTCTTGTTAGTAAGGTTATTAAATACGTACCAAATGTCCCTTACAGATTTAGTTAAGAATTTAATGGGGAAGTATGTAGGGACTGTACTCTGTTTGTTCCTATTTTTATTTTCCTTAATTGGAACATCACTTCTCATTAATAATTATTCACATATTATAGTCACGTTGTATTTTCCTCAGTCACCTAAAGGATTTATCCAATTCGTGCTTATACTCGTTTGTTTCTTAATTGCCTATGGTGGAGCTTACACAATAGGAAGAACAGCATGGATGATCTTACTGTTTATCAAGATCACACTTCTTATCTTGCTTGTGTTAGCTTTCTCAGTTGAGTTAAACACGGCTTACATTTTTCCTCTTTTTGGTGAGGGGGTAGATGTTCTGTTGAAAGAAAGTTTTTTATATAGTTCGATTTTTGTAGAGTGTATGCTTTTAGCCACCCTGATTCCTTATATGAAGAAAACGAAGTATTACTCAAAAGCAGCTCTGATTGGTATAGGTATTGTAGCTATCGAAATTTCTTTGTTTTTCTTCTACTATATCATCATGTTTGATGCATCCGTTTATAACATGACCTTACCTTTTCAACATATGACTCGTACGGTTCGGCTCGGGAGGTTTATCTCCAATACGGAGGGTTATTTTCTATTTGGATGGCTCTTAGCATCTTTTGTGAAATATGCAATGTATTTATTTGTTACAACATCCCTTTATAGCCAGACATTTAAAATCAAATCCACTAGGTCTCTTTTATTACCAGTAACTGTCCTTGTCTATTTGCTTGGTATGTTACCTGAAAACGCGATCAAAGGTAATCTTTTATATCGTGATGTGAATTTATATATTGGTTCATTCTTTTTTGTAGCCTTACCATTTGTATTGTGGTTGTTTTCACTTCGAAAAAAAGCGAGTGGTTCGTCATGAAAAAATGGCTAGTTATTCCTATTCTCCTTATAACATTAACCGGTTGTTGGGATAGGGATGAAATTGAAGAAGAGGCATTTGTTGTCGCGATAGGGTTAGATGAGTCGGAGTCGGGAAATGGCCTTCTCATTACATATCAGATCGCCAACCCTCAGGCTGGTATACCAAATACAGGTGGAAGAAAAGAAAAGAGTTCTATTATAACGACATTTAATGCTCCCAATTTTTTAACAGCTAGAGATTTAGCAAATGCGTACATAGCAAGAAAAATCAATTTTTCACATGCAAAAACAATTGTGATGAGTGAAGCTCTTGCTAAAAAAAAGGAAGGGTATAAATATTTGACTGCAGGCTTGAGAGATAGTGGGATTAGAAGAGATATTAAATTAATTGTCTCAAGGGAAAAAGCTTCTGAGTTCATTCATAATAACAATCCTATGCTAGAAACAAGACCTCATAAATTTTTTGACTTAATTGCTGGGAGATGGAAAGAAACTGGACTTGTCCCTTTTTCGAATATGATGAAATTCATTCAAAAATTTGAAAAGAAAGAAGATGGCTTTTTGGCGATATATGCTTCAACCAATGAGTATAAGGAAAATAAAGAAGGGAATGAAGACGATTATTTACCTGGACAAATTAATCGTCAAGGTGGAGCAAACCCTGCTGAGCTAATCGGGAGTGCTGTTTTTAAAAACGGTTTGATGGTAGGGACTTTGACAGGAGAAGAAACGCGTTTTGCTATGATCTTAAGACAGCGTTCTGAAACGAAGTATATGGGATCGACATTTCCTGATCCAGTCAATCCTGAATATCGAGTCGCAGCGAAGTTAAATAAGCACTTAGCAACAAATGTTAAGATGCATACAAAAAAAGACCCTTTAGTCATCGATGTTCACATCCCTCTAAGTTTAGAAGTTCATGGGATTCCAAGTGGAGTGAACTACGTTACCAATAAGGAAAAACAAGAGCTGCTTAGAAACGCGATTAAAACTGATTTAGAAGAAAAGTTTCATTCGTTAATAAAGAAAAGCCAAGAAGAGTATGGTGTGAATCTGTTTAATTGGTCACATGTGGCGAGGAGAAACTTTCTCAATCTACCAGAGTACAAGGCATTTAACTTGAGTAAAAAATATCCTAAGGCAAAAGTAAATGTCAACGTTGAAGTGATATTTACTGGATTTGGGATAAAACTAAATCCACACAACTATCAAGATGCAAAAAGGCAAGGGGAATTTTAATGGCGGAGTGGTTCATCTATATCGTATCGCTTGTCATCTCCTTATTGAGTGTTTGGGAATCTCGGGTGCTATGGAAAAGCGGTAATAAATCTGGTAGTGTCGCAACCTGTTTCCTTAGTTTATCGATCATTATGATTATTGTGTTACTTATATTGGAAGTGAAAATTAGTGGTTTATTTTAAAGTGTTAATTGACAAGACGCAAATTCTTTAAAAGAATTTGCGTCTTTTTGGTGATACTAAAAAAGGGTTAAGAATCAATGATAAAATATAAATGAATTAAATTAAGAAATGAGGTCAAGATGGAAAATGTGATATCTTTTTTGTGTATAATATTAGTAAAATGGGATGCTTAAAATAAATTTTAAAAATCAAAAACATGTTTAAAGACATCTTAAAACGGGTAATTCCTTTTGGGGAAATTATATTTTATATTCTCTACTCCAACTAAGACACGCTGATTTTTTATAAAAATGCAAAATAACAGGGGGAATTAAAAATGGAGATCGTTTTCGAATCAAATTTTACACTCAAAGATTTCTTCGAGGCAAACAAGGAAAATTTTGAGTCTACGTTGTTGTCTGAAGCCGTAAATGTGAAAGATAAAATCGATGAAATTTTAAGAATCGGTAACATTGATTTAGTGAATAATGCACACCAGCTTATTGTTTTTATTATTAATGGAGAAGATGAAGAAGTAAAACAGTTTGCGAAACAAGAAGGAATCGCATGGGCAAGTCATTCTATAGAAGTTACCTTTAAGTTGGAATGGGTTCATGCTATTCGTAGAACGCTGTGGACTTTCATACATAAGTATTATGAATTATCGAATCAGTATAAGATCGACGACTTTTTTAAGTTGGAACAAGAAATCAATAATCGTGTAGATATGTTTTTAAATTCATTTTTCATTCATTATTCTACGTACAAGGATTCTTTAATTAAAGCCCAAGAAAAATTAGTTGAAAATCTTTCAGTTCCAATTATCCCAATAAATGACACCATAAGTATATTGCCTTTAATCGGCTCCATTGATCGGAACCGGGTAGATATTCTTAAAGAAAAGGTATTAACGGAGGTATCCAATTTACGCATTAACACCTTAATTATCGATCTATCTGGGATTGCGAGTATGGAACAGGAGATCATCTATGACCTGTTGAAAATTATTGATGGGATTTCAATGATGGGGTGCTCTACAGTGATAACAGGCTTACGTGCAGAAGTTGTGAAAGAGATGACATCTTTAGGTATTGAGTTCGGTTCAGACACTAAAAAGTTAGGAACCTTACAGCAAGCACTAGGGGAATATTTAGTACAAGGCTTACATGCAAAGTAAATAAAAAAATATCAGTTTTACACTTCAGAGCATTTCTTGTTAACAAGGAATGCTTTTAAATTTTTATAGAATATAACATGGAGAAGGATTTATGTTGTAATAAACCTTTTCCATCACAAAATGATATGTATGCTAAAATAATCTGTAATAAGAAGTCGTTTAGGAGGGATACTATGGAAGTTTTTGCAGAATTCTTAGAGCAAATTGATAACTCGGAACATCGAGATCGAACGGAAAAAGTGCTGGGGTGGGTAACTGAGAAATTCCCAAATTTAATGCCAGTAATTAAGTGGAATCAGCCTATGTTTACTGATCATGGTACATTTATCATTGGATTTAGTTTAGCCAAAAAACATTTGGCTATAGCACCTGAAGAGCAAGGGATTCATCAATTTTCTAATGAAATTGTGGAGGCTGGCTATGAACATACTAAGATGCTAGTCCGGATACCTTGGGATAAAACTGTGAATTACTCATTACTTGAGAAAATGATCGAGTTTAATATTTTGGACAAAGCTGACTGTTCAACTTTTTGGCGGAAGTAATGCGAAAACTAGGTTCATAGCAGACATCATACATAGAAGTTCAAAGGGGGCTGTTTATATGAAAGTGATTGTGACTAGTATTTTTGTGGACGACCAGGACAAGGCATTAGAATTTTATACCGAAACGCTTGGTTTTGTGAAAAAGCATGACATTCCAATGGGAGAATTCAGGTGGATCGCTCTGGTTTCTCCGGAAGATCAAGACGGTACAGAGCTTTTGCTTGAACCGAATAACCATCCGGCAGCAAAAGAGTATCAAAAAAAGATCTTTGACGATGGCATCCCAGCGACAATGTTTGGTGTGACAGATGTTCATGACGAATACAAACGACTAGTGAACCTCGGCGTGAAGTTTACGATGGAACCTACTGACATGGGAGAAGTTAAAGTGGCTGTCTTTGATGATACATGCGGGAACCTTATACAGATCGCGCAGAAGTAATGGGTATTCAAAATAAGATAGAATCGTTTTATTCATAAAAAGCATTCCTTTACGTGAGGGATGCTTTTTTTAATTATTTTTCAGTAAATAAAACCTTATTATCAATAAAAATTTATTGTAAAACAATAAATGAATGTTAAAATAAGTCTATAATGAAAAAGTGAGGTGCTTTTATGAAAAGAGGCTCAACGCTCTTTTTAAAGATAGCTGTTTTTCTAATAGGAACTCCGGTACTTGCATTGTGTATATTTATCGTTCCTGAGGTAGCCAATTTTGCAGCAGTACTTTTCCCTGATATTCCATATATAAACGCTCTCGTTTACATCTATTTGTATGCTACAGCGATACCTTTCTACGTTGCTTTGTATCAAGCTTTTAACCTTTTAAGTTATATTGATCAAAACCATGCTTTCTCGGAATTATCCGTAAGATCTTTAAAGAACATAAAATTTTGTGCAATTCTAATTAGTGCTTTGTATGTATTAGGCATGCCATTCATCTATCTAATGGCTGAGGTAGATGATGCTCCGGGTCTAATCGTGATTGGAATGGTCATTATTTTTGCTTCTACGGTGATCGCGGTTTTTGCTGCTGTTCTTCAAAGACTTTTACAAGAAGCCATCCATATAAAATCTGAAAATGATTTAACAGTCTGAGGTGATAACATGGCGATCATAATTAATATTGATGTAATGTTGGCAAAAAGGAAAATGAGTGTAACAGAACTTACAGAAAGAGTTGGGATTACAATGGCTAACCTTTCGATATTGAAAAATGGAAAGGCGAAAGCCATACGCTTTTCAACCTTAGAGGCGATATGTGAAGCTCTTGAATGCCAACCTGGAGATATCCTGGAGTACCGAAGCGATGAATAGAATCAGGTAGTTATTTTACGATCATTAAACGGAAGCGGGGGAGTCATGCATGGATATAACCGTACAAAAAGATGCTCAGAAAAAAACGTTGAGGATGCAATTCATGAGAGGGCTAAAACAACTTGTTCATTTTGGCTGGGAACAGGCTCTCTCATGTTTGTTTCCTGTAGTTATTTTTGCCTCTTTGGCTTTAACCAAGTTCATCCCGCTCCCCTTCTTTCCTCGTTATGATTGGTTGCTTTTGATCTGTTTGTTGATGCAGTGGTGGATGGTGCGTTCTGGGCTTGAAACGCGAGATGAGCTAAAGGTAATCACCTTGTTTCACCTCATTGGTCTTGCTTTAGAGCTTTTTAAGACGCAAATGGGATCATGGTCTTATCCAGAGGAAGGATACTTTAAATTTTTCGGAGTTCCTTTATACAGCGGGTTCATGTATGCAAGTGTAGCGAGTTATCTGTGCCAGGCGTGGAGGAGGCTAAGGGTAGATCTAATAAAGTGGCCACCTTTTCTAATAGTTGTCCCTCTTGCGTCTGCAATATATTTGAATTTTTTCACTCACCATTATTGGATTGACGTTCGTTGGTGGTTATCTGGACTTGTTATCGTCGTCTTTTGGCGATCATGGGTTACATATGAAGTTGATGGCTCTCGTTATCGAATGCCAGTTGCGCTTTCTTTCGTCCTCATCGGATTTTTTATATGGGTAGCTGAAAATATCGCAACATTCTTTGGAGCGTGGGAATATCCAAATCAAACGGATGCTTGGAGCCTTGTTCATGTAGGAAAGGTGAGCTCATGGCTATTATTAGTCATTGTGAGCTTCCTTATCGTAGCAACGCTAAAGCAGGTAAAGGGAAGAATTCCAACAGAATAATGGTTAATTTAAGAAATCATGACAACAATCCAGCCTTCTTTCATACAATACTTTTGGGGTGAGAATATGCCAAGAGTGAAATATACAGATTCAGATGTTGCCTTAGTTGCAAGGATGATGCGAGCGGAAGCTGTAGCTGAAGGAAAACAAGGAATGTTGTATGTAGGAAATGTGATTGTAAATCGTGCGAAAGCCGATTGCTTGGACTTTAAAGACCTACGAACCATTAGAGACGTCATATTTCAAGTTCAAGGAGGAAATTATTCATTCGAAGCTGTTCAAAAGGGAAATTTATTTTATAACAGAGCAAGGTCTACTGAGAAAAGATTAGCCAGAAAAACATTAAACTTTTGGAGAGACCATCCAGCTAAATATGCTCTTTGGTATTTCAATCCAGAAGGTAATTGTCCTCCAACTTGGTACGGTCAACAGTTTACGGGTCCATACAAAAATCACTGTTATTATGAACCACAACCTGGAACATGTGACAGTATTTATAGCTAAAGGTAAGCATAATCAGCTTTAACTGACGTCTAGGGTTTTCCCTAGGCGTTTTTCATTCATGTGCGATAACTTGATGGTTATTTATGATATGATGGATATATTAACCATTTATTGGGGTGGAGAAATTATATAAAAGGGGATTGTTTATGAAAGCCATAATTTTTGATTTCGACGGGACTTTAGCCAATACCTTACCTATTTGTTATGTGGCATTTCAGCGTGTATTTAAGGATTTTGATGATAAAGAGCTATCTCCGGCTGAAATAAGATCGATGTTTGGACCTTCTGAAACAGGTATTATTTATGAAAACTTAAATCATAGTAAAAAGGAAATGGCAATCGAATTATTTTATAAGGAATATGAGGAAAAACATCAACAGTCCGTAACACAAAATAATGAAATGATTGAATTGATTACATATGTAAAAGAAAAAGGAATGAAAATAGGTATCGTAACTGGTAAAGCAAGGAGAAGTTTAGATATCTCATTAAAACAACTTCAAATGGATCAGCTTTTCGACGTCATCATCACAGGGGATGATGTGATTGAGCCTAAACCTCATCCAGAAGGCTTGTATAAAGCGTTGTCAGCTTTAGAGGTTGAACGAAATGATTCAATGTTTATTGGGGATAGCGATGCGGATATTGAAGCTGGATTAAGAGCGGGTATAACCACTGCAGGGGTCCATTGGCTTCCGAATTATACGCCCAATGAATTTTTAGTTGAACCACATTATATGTTTGAACATGTTTGTGATTTGAAGAAATGGCTGGAAGCTTATATTAAAAGCAATGCATAATGCCATATACACAACCATTTGATGATGGTTGTGTATATGGCATTTATTCTATGTAGGTTTTGGCAGTATGTTTATTAGCATAGTGAAATAATTAAACGCTCATTCAAATGTATAAAGAATTGTATGAAAATGGCATGGTTTTTATCATATGATATAATTAAAATTAAGAATAACGATGATTTAGGTGGTGAATTAATTATGCTTGAAAACAACGAAAATTTAAGTAAAAGAAAGTATGGTTGGGTTGATCAATGGGCTAAAATGACGGGAGAAAGAGCTAAAATAGATGCTAAAGTAAACAATACCTACATTGTTTACGCTACAAAGGATGGTTTAGTCAAGGAATTCCCTAATGGTGAAGTAAAGCCATAGAGCTGGCCGTTCAGCCATTAAATTAGCAACTTATGTATTTAATTAGATTGTGAAGAAGTACACCTAAACAAACGGGGCAGAACACTTGAAGAAGAAAAGTTTAAAAATAGACTTGACCGTGTACTATGGTACACGGTTTATTGTTGTTCTAGAGGTGAAAAAAGTGAGTTATCGCATAAGTGAATTTGCAAAAAAATGTGAAGTAAATAAAGAGACAATTAGATATTACGAAAAAAGGAATTTATTAAGTGATCTCAAAAAAACAAATGCTGGTTATCGGTTATATTCAGATGATGATGTTAAGCGTGTACATTTTATTAAGCGAATGCAAGAGCTTGGCTTTTCATTGAGTGAAATTTATAAATTACTTGGTGTTGTAGATAAAGACAAGGTTCGCTGCAAAGATATGTTTGAATTTGTTTCTAAAAAAGAAGACGAAGTTCAAAAACAAATAAAAGACTTAAAGAGGATTGAAGCCATGTTAAAAAATTTAAAACAATGCTGTCCAGATGAAAAACAATTACATGATTGTCCGATAATTGAAACACTGTTTGAGTGATAAAATTATTTTTTTAGGTGAGTGATGAAACTTGGGTAAAAAAAACAAAAAAATCAGAATGAAAGTTAGTGGCATGACTTGTGAAGGTTGTGAAGAGCATGTAGCAGTAGCACTTGAAAATATAGGAGCTAAAAATATTGAAGCTAGTTTTCGAAGTGGTGAGGCAGTATTTGAATTACCCGATGATATTGGTGTTGAAAGTGCAAAAAATGCAATTAATGAAACAAAATATCAACCTGGAGAAATAGAAGAAGTTTCACCACAAGAAAATGTGGTGTTGGGTTATGAGGGAGATTATGACTTAATTATCATTGGTTCTGGTGGGGCTGCTTTTTCGGCTGCGATTAAAGCGATTGAATACGGGGCAAAAGTAGCCATGATTGAGCGTGGAACCATTGGGGGAACATGTGTAAATATTGGTTGTGTGCCATCAAAAACCCTTCTTCGTGCTGGGGAAATCAATCATTTAGCAAAAGTTAACCCATTTATAGGTTTACAAACATCTGCTGGAGAAGTGGAATTAGCTCCCTTAATTAAGCAAAAAGATGAGTTAGTGAGTGAGCTTCGGAATCAAAAATATGTTGATTTAATTGATGAATATGGCTTTGATTTAATTGAAGGTGAAGCAAAATTTGTTGATGAAAATATAGTTGAAGTTAACGGGAAGAAATACTCTGCAAAGCGTTTTTTAATTGCAACGGGTGCGTCTCCTTCTTTACCGCCGATTTCAGGACTTGATGAAGTCGATTATCTAACAAGCACAACATTACTTGAATTAAAAAAGGTGCCTAAACGATTAACGGTAATCGGTTCAGGATATGTTGGAATGGAACTTGGGCAATTGTTTCATAATTTAGGTTCAGAAGTAACGATTATACAAAGAAGTGGGCGACTTTTAAAAGAATATGACCCAGAGATTTCAGAAGCTGTAGAAAAAGCGTTAATTGAACAAGGTATTAACTTTGTTAAAGGGGCAACTTTTGAGCGTGTAGAACAAGATGGAGAGATAAAAAAGATTCATGTAACAGTAGATGGCAAGAAAAAAGTGGTGGAATCAGAGCAGTTACTTGTTGCAACAGGAAGAAAACCAAATACAGATTCTTTAAATTTAAGTGCAGCAGGGGTGGAAGTCGGGAAACGAAAAGAAATCCTGGTAAATGATTATGCTAGGACAAGGAATGAAAAGATTTATGCAGCAGGTGATGTCACATTAGGACCTCAATTTGTCTATGTAGCAGCCTATGAAGGTGGACTTGTTGCTGATAATGCGATTGGTGGATTAAATAAAAAATTAGATTTATCGGTTGTTCCTGGTGTTACATTTACTAATCCTTCGATTGCAACGGTTGGTTTAACAGAAGAACAAGCCAAAGAAAAAGGTTATGAGGTAAAAACCTCTGTATTGCCTTTAGATGCCGTTCCAAGAGCGATAGTAAACCGTGAAACTACAGGTGTTTTCAAGCTTGTTGCTGAAACGAAAACATTAAAAGTGTTAGGGGTTCATATCGTATCTGAAAATGCAGGCGATGTGATATATGCAGCAACTTTAGCCGTTAAGTTTGGTTTAACAGTAGAGGATTTAAAAGATAGCCTTGCACCATATTTAACAATGGCAGAAGGATTAAAATTAGCTGCCCTTACCTTTGATAAAGATGTATCGAAATTATCTTGTTGTGCAGGCTGATAAAAGAGGTTCCACTTCAGGGAACATTTTTGTTGGAAATAGAATAAGAACGAAGTTATGAGCGATAAAAATAAAGTATAAAGAATCAAACAAGATCCTTTTGATAGGTATCAGTTCTCCTATTTTAAGTTTGTGAAGTTATACACTTAAAGTAACGGATGCTTTAGCGAAAGAAGGATGTAAATTGGAACAATTAAAAGCCTGCTTAGATAATTTATGGGCAAATGTTATAGATGACATGGATATTGATGTTTTTAATCATAAAATTACTTTTACTACAAAAGCAATTGATAATGGAACTATAACGAATTACCAATTAACTTTTGAAGAAGTATCATCATTCAAGTAATCCACAAACGGGCGCTAAACTGGAGTAACAAAAAAACAGACCGGCAAAATATGCATAGTTTTATTTTGCCGGTCTGTTTTAATATGCAGAATACATACTGCTAATTCATACATAAATTAAATGACAAATACAGGTTGTGCTTTTTATATTGAGAGATCACTCAAACACAGCTTAGTCTCTCATAGACCCTGCCTCTCGAGCGGTCATCGACCCTATTCCTTCACTTTCATCTTTTTTTATTTCCTGTTTTACCTTTTGTGCATCTGTGCCTGCATATCCTGGTTGGGTCATGGAATTCTTTTTTGAATTTTTGTTTTGTGGCATACAGATCCTCCTTAATTTGTGATCAACCTTATTATTTACAGAGATGTTTATTTTATTTGAGTTAAACTACACTAATTTAAAAAGTCAAAAAGCCCATTGTGACGGTTCTCAAGAAGGATGAATTTTGAGATGAAAATAGTGAATGATCTAAATAAAAAAATTATGTAGGAAAGCCATTTTATACAGCATATATTTTACAAACTTTTTTATACAAATTCTTGAAAAGTAGTGTCAACACCCACTCAAACGTGGTATATTTCAAAATAAGCCCTTGGATATACGTGAGTACCAAATAAGCGAGGATATCTTGACTAGAATTCAAATTCCTTAGTTTTACTCTCAAATGCAAGGGGTATCCTATTAACAAATATTTTTAAAGGAGGGTTACAAAATGAACATGTTTATCAAAGCTCGTGAACTTTTCGAAAGAGATTTTGCATCTAGCCAAGAAGTAAAACAAGTAAACGCTTCTGTTCAAGGCGGAAAAGAAAAAGCGAAAAAATCACAACCAAAAGTAAAACGATTCAAGAAATAAAAAGGAGCACGAGTTTATTTTTATGACATGAAATTGGAAAGTACCTGATTTGAAAATGGTTAAACGCTACAAGTGAGATACGATATTCATTACAAATCACACAGGTACTTTCCAAACTTTGTTTTACTCCTCTAAAAATCCAATTCCCCTAGTTTTTTTCTCTCTTCGATTACCCATTTTTAATAAAGAAACTATTTAAGTTTATTTCTCCACCATAAATATACAGCCATTGATAAGTAGGTGCTATGTAAGAGAAGTAGGAATAATAAAGTATGCATCGAATCAACCTTATTTTAATTTTTCTAAAGGAATAGGGAAAAATTGAATTAAAATGATGGTAATAACTATGGAAAGCATAAAGGTTAAGAAAGGCTTGAGGTAATGAAGCCTAATCATACTAAACATTAAAACATTAAACCAGAGAGTTTGAAGAATCCCCCATCCATTGTCATATCTGAACATCCCCATCGAATAAAATAGAAATTCAATAAATGTGTAAAAGAGCACCCAATAACATATGTAAAAGGCTTGATGGATTTTCGATTTAGGAAAGTACTTCAAATAAAGCATAATGCCAACAGGAAGAATGATAAAAGTAAAGGTAAGTTCAATAAATGTATGGTTTAGTATGGGAGTCGTAATCGCTTGGTATTCCCATAATGTATGATTGTAATAAAGAAAGTTGTACACAAGATTGTATATCATGAAATATTGTACAGTTGAATAGGTTTGTTGAATGGTTTCTTTATCTAGAAAAATAAAAGCAAAGATGATCCAAACAAGAACGACCATGAGTAGATACATAAATACACCTCAAAAACTCAGTTAACTAGCCTTCTTCATTATTTCCATCCTGCATGATCTAAATACATGGAGAGCCTATAAAAGAAGCCAGCTACCGCAAAAGGGAGCTGGCTTCTTTTATTCATGTAGCATTAAATAATCGGCTTCCTTCTCATAACCGAATTTGCCGTAAAAGCGGTGGAGATGAGGCAGGTGGTCTTCAAAGAATAAATAGGGTGTGATGCCTTGATGATGAAGATGTTGGGTTAGGGCTAATACGCTATAATAAGCTAGGCGTTGGCCTTGGTAGTCTGGATCCGTGTAGACGGCTCCTATTAAACAGAAGTCCTTGGTAGTCGAATGAGCTAATGCGCTTGATATCACTTTTTGTCCATCTTTTACAATGAAGACCAAACCTCTGTCAATTAAATGGGGGAGTATCTCTTCCATCTCTAATTGAATATTTTTGCCTTCGTAGAACTCAAGCAAAGGTAAGAAATCTTGTTGGGTTGCTTGAACAACTTTTTGAGGAACATCGTCTGCAACCTTCCCAATAGGTAGTTTTCCATAGCTATAAGGATGGTCTTTCCGATTCGGTAATGGGGAAACGCTTTGTAAAATGTTTTTCTTTCCATAAAGGAATTTGGATGGCAAAGTTGAAAGTTTTTCTTTGAATGGTACAGGATTAAAGCCATCCTTTACAGTGATGCCCATATTAAAAGGGCTGAAGTAGAGAGCTCCGACAAGTTCTTGGTTTTCAAAATATCCATAAAATCCAAAACGAGGATCATGGTTGTCCAGAAAAGGATAATACTCGATAAATTGTAGGTTATGTATAAGATCTTGTTCGATTAGTGTGTTTAATTCATTTTTGTGTAGTGGTGTCAATTTTTTTATCATGTTATCTCGCTCCTTCGGTATTAGTATACATAAAAATCTGTGCTTTCTCATCTTTGTGGTGAAGGGTGAAAAGAGATTGCAGTAATTGTGATGTTTTGAAATAATTGGTATAAGGTTAGAAGGGTACATGGATTAAAATGTGCCTTTTGTATTGGGGGATCAGAATGAAACGAAAGCTTTATTGGATTGGTGCGATCGTAATAGTAGCATGCCTGTTATTTGTCTACTTTGACTTACGAATTCAAATTAAAGAGAAGCAAGCTGTTATCGATGCGGTTGAAGATGATATTTATAATTATGCCTTACATCCAGAAGCATTAAGTAATGCGCTTCAAAGGGCAATTAAACAACCAACTAAAGAAAATTTCGCTCAACTTCTTCCCATATGGGAGAGTACAGAGCATAATTTACAGGCCCTTTTTCAGATACATAAAAATGAAATCGATGAAAAGGTTTATGAGGAATACTATAAATATAGACATAACCAAGTCAATGCGATGTTCTATACATATGCAGACCCAGAGTTAAAACCATTTGAAGATGACCGAAAAGATGATTTAAAAAGAATATTAAAAGCTTGGGAGAAGTTTTCGGGGTATTTAGATGTATTTGGAGGCTATAGAGAAATCGAGAATCCAAATCAATTTGCAGAAGAGTACACCAAGTTTCTAAAGGGAGTGCAAATAAACTGGCCTTAATGGATTTTGCTTTCTAAAAATACGAGGAGTGACGTAATTGAAAAGATTTATAGTTTCAATAACTTATGTATCTTTTATATTATTTCTTCTGGTTGGCTGTGAAACGGAAAGTGAACCTGAAGAAACAACTAAAGAATTAAAATATGAAGGTTCCACAATTGAAATAGGGGATCAAAGTAATTTATGGAAGCTAACACCTAAATATGATTATCAAACGGAAGGTAGAAATGGCGAGCGTAAAACTTATGAGGTTATTGGAAAAAAAGACGGTTTTGGCATTACGACCAGCTTTCCAATTACAGCAAAGAAAGGGCAAAAGTTTTTTTGGTTTTACTGGGGAGAAGAAGACATCAAGAATCAACCTGTGAAAGTATTGGGCTATAAAAAGGGCTCTAACGAAATAGTAACGTTATTCAGAGGAGAGTTTTATGAAGAAGCTCAAATTAATGAAGATGAAGTGAATATGCCATCGAATTTAACGTTTCAGTCACCAGGGATATGGAATGTCTTGGTTTATATGGATGGTGAAGTGAAAGGGAATCTAGTCGTTAAGGTTGTTCCTAGGAGATAATTTGAACCAATAGTAAAAATACAATTTAGGAGAAGTTATGAACAAAATAAAAGCATGGGCGAAACAATTAAAACAACAAATCTATGTCCTTTACTTAGCTTATAAAGATGAAAGAGTTCCTTGGTATGCTAAATTACTTGCAGCTAGTGTTGTTGCATACGCATTTAGTCCGATTGATTTAATACCTGATTTCATACCGATCCTGGGGTATATAGATGATATCATAATTGTACCTTTAGGGATTATGCTAGCTTTAAAGCTGATACCTCGGGAAGTTATTATGGAATGTGAAGCAAAAGCAGAAGAGATGATGTTAAACGGTAAGCCCAGAAACTGGGTTATGGGTTCACTGGTTATTCTCATTTGGATTCTATTGGGAATTTGGGTGGGCATTGTGCTTTATGAGTTATTAAATTAAGCAGGTACACTTAGGAACTATAAAGGGAGTGGGCAGTATGAAGCAACTTCTATATGTTTTTACTCTAGTAACTCTATTAGTACTAGTATATTCATCAGGTTGTACTGCTACTTACAATAATGAAATGGGTTTTAGGGAATCTTCTCTAAATGATAGTATTCCAATCCCTGAAAAAGCTAAGAAAGTAAAGGATATTAAGAATCCAAGTAACGACAACATAAAAAAAGGTGTTACCTATAGGCTAAACAATATAGGTGGTGATCAAGGAATTACGCCACCTGAAAATTATTTTGAAGAATTAAAGAACCATGGTTGGATCAGGTTAAAACAAAAACAAATGGGGCATGTAAATTTCTTTAAAAACGGTGATCAAGTGATAGCTATCGAGATTCATGAAGATACACTTGACATTTATGAGTTGAAAGAAGATGCGCCTTATTAGAATACATTCAATTAAAATAAGGAAAGGTTATTAGGTTATTAATCGCTATAAAATCGTTTAGGTTTTATAGCTTTTTTTATTCCTAAATGAAACCGATTCATTCCTAGCTTTGTCTAAGCTAGTAGAAGGGAGGTTGGGCACTTGAATGTTGATGAAAAAGAGCGATATTTAAATGAGGCTATGGAACAACATGGTGATTATTTAAAGCGATTAATTTATACATATGTGAAAGATTTTCAGAAGTCAGAAGATATTGTCCAAGAGGTTTTTGTGAAGTTCTATCAAAACCTTGAGAACTTTGAGGGGCGTTCTTCTATCAAAACCTATTTATACCGTATTGCAGTAAATGAGTGTAACAATTATTTAAGAAGCTGGCATTATAGAAAGCTAGAAGTAACAGAAAAGATCAAGAAGATAAAGAAAAGAATTTCAGTAGAAGGTGAATATATACAAAAAGAACAAAGTCAAACTGTAGCCCAGCTAGTTAGTGGATTACCTGTTAAATATCGAGAAGTCATATGGTTATATTACTATGTAGAATTAACGGTACCTGAAATTGCTGAAGTTATAAAATGTCCGGCTAATACCGTGAAAACCCGTTTAGCGAGAGGAAGGAAGTTAGCGAAATTAACAGTGGAGGAGAGTGAGATGGAGTATGAATATTAAAGGTGAATTAGAAAGTTCAATTCCAGATAATATGAAAATGACAGAAAAAGAAAAAGCTACGATTCGACACCGTGTCCATTCCCCTTATTCCTCTAAATGGTCTTGGAAACCGGTATTTGGGTCCGTATTATGTATGATGATCATAGGTGTTTTAATCATTTCCAATATACAATCAATCGAAAAAGGTCAAAATGCTACAATTCCACTAAATATCCCGAGTCCTGTTCATGATGCTCATCAAGTTTCTACTCCACTAACTAAAGAACAGAAGGAACATTATTATGAGCAATATAAAAAGATAATAGATACGGCAATGGAGAAGAAAACAGGGGTTGTGATCAAGGTCCCTTCAATGGAGATGCTTAATGAAAATTCAGATTGGGTCTCACCTGAAATCTATAAAGAAAGAGTTCAAAAAATTGTAGAGGGGCATATACAGAGAGAACGTGAAATGAGAGAGGGTATGTCTGAATATGTTGAACCAGCTGTAACTGAAAATGGTATCTCGGGTAAATCTAAATATTTTTATTTCTCCGGTATTATTAGAGAAATTATCGTTACAGCGCAATTTGATACACAATATAGTGAGGAGCTTGATCGTCAAGTTTTTGTAGGAATAGACAATATTTCTTCTCAAATTGAAAGCCCTGAAGTCATTGATAAAGGCGATTGGGAGCAGACTTCTTCAGATTTTTCTTTAGTAGATGGTAGCAGAACCTACAGTATTCAGATTGAGGGAGTCTTTTCGTATAATTCAGCAACATATGAAAAAGCCTTCACAATTGAATTTCACTGTGATGAAAATGGTAAGATCTATTGAAGAACGATTGCAAGTTCTAAGAGAGAATCCAGCCCTCCTTTTTTAAATAATGAGGGGCTGGATCTTACTCATCTTCTTCAGGGTATAACTCTTCAGCCGTTTCCGTTTGATAATTTAAACGGGCTGGCTTTTGACGTTCTTCTTCATTAAAATCCATATTTGTTTCGACGTAATAATGAAAATAGAATTCAATTATGGTCACTCCAATAGAGGCGATCAATGAGGTGAAAACAAGATTTCCCCCAACTGTGAGTGCATCACTCATCCAATAGATGATAATGTATGATAGACCAAAGTCCGCAATGGAAGCGACATAGTTATTGGTTTTAGGCAATATCAACATATCTCCTGCGATATAGGAACCAGCCACTAACACGAGTGTGGTTAGGAATACGTTGCCAAAGGACATTCCGTATCCTGCACCTAAAATAAGGTATAATCCGATAAGGGAAGCGATCCATTTCACTGCCAAAAGTTTTACATGATTCATTTCATCACTCCTCATCGTATATGTTTTGTTTAGTATGCTTGAAGTATGTATGGTGAAGGTGATGACGACAATTTGAAAATTAGTTTCATGTAACTTTTGCTCCTTAATGACGTCAAATAATGGTAAAGGGAGTGGGGATTCATGCACAAAGCGCTACTAACGATCGCATCACTTTTCATGTTTGCTTTTTTAGCTGGGTGCGGATTGGAACAAAAGTCATTCTCACAGTTTTATGAAGGAGACCTGAGTGAGGTAACGAAGGTCGTCATCACCGATGGAAATACGGGTTATAAGAAAGTTGTTGAAAAAAAACCTAAAATTCAAGCCTTACTCGAGCAAATTAAAGATGTACAGTTCATACCTGATGAAAATCAGGAAGAACGAACTGGTTTTAATTACTCTATATCTCTATTTGAAAAAGGAGAAAGTACATTTCAATTTGGCCTAACAAAAGTAAATGATCATTACTATCATACCGAACCTGATTTATATCCGATCATAGATCAATTTTATAAGCAATTAAAAGTGAAAAAAGAATAATTTGAAAAGAGGCGTAAATCAGAATGGTTACGTCTATTTCGTTATTTAAAAAGTTACTTTAGTTAAATAATCCAGGTTTATCTGCTAAACTTTGGAAGATAGTCAGTTGTTAATAGGGAGAGGAACCTAATGGCACAAGCAATCATTTTTGATATGGATGGAACACTATTTCAAACAGATAAAATACTCGAATTATCACTAGAAGATGCATTTAACCGTTTACGAGCACAAGGTGAATGGGATATAGAAACACCGATTGATCAATATCGAGAAATTATGGGGGTGCCGTTACCTAAAGTATGGGAAGCCTTGCTACCGCATCATTCGATTGAAGTCAGAGAACAAACAGATGCTTATTTTCTCGAAAGATTACTCGAGAATATAAAAAGTGGTAAAGGTGCTTTGTACCCTAATGTTAAGGAGGTTCTCAGCCACTTGGTGGACCATGAATATTCCATTTTTATAGCTAGTAATGGGTTAAAGGAATATTTAGAGGCGATCGTAAGCTATTATCATTTGGATCAATGGGTGACCGAAACGTTTAGTATTCAGCAAATTGATTCGTTACATAAATCAGATTTAGTAAAAAGTATTATGGATAAGCATCAAGTTACGAATGCAGCGATTGTAGGAGATCGGCTATCGGATATTAAAGCGGCAAAAGATAATGGACTCATCTCGATTGGATGTAATTTTGATTTTGCTAGAGAGGATGAACTTGCTCAGGCGGATATGGTGATTGATGATTTGAGTGAGTTGGAAACCGTATTACCAAAAAGAATCAACTAAAAGGGAGAGGGAAGTCGTGGGTTTAGGTTCTCCAATTGCAAAAGGGAATACAGCAATGATCTACCTTCAGGACGAGAAGATCGTTAAGGTATATAATCATGATTTACCGAACTCGGAATCTCAAAATGAAGCCTTCAAACAAAGATATGCTTATTCGTGCGGACTATCTGTACCAAAGATATTAGACATTACGAAAATAGAGGGAAAACAAGCACTCGTGATGGAGTATGTGAAGGGAACAACTATGGGGGATCTTCTATTTAATAATAAGGGTCAAGCCAAGTACTATTTAGATCTCTCAATTGATATTCAACAAAACATACATAGCAAACCAGCTGATGTTCTTGAACCTATGACCGAGAAGCTAGAGAGGCAAATCCGTTCAGCTCCTTATATAGCAAGTGGAGTGAAAACAGCCTTAATTGAAAAACTTCATTCAATGTCGTTTGAAAATCGGTTATGTCATGGAGATTTTCATGTGTATAACTTAATCTTATCCGAGGACAACGTAACCATTATTGATTGGGTGGATTCGAGCGCTGGGGATATTCGGGCTGATGTATATCGATCCTATCTTTTGTATTCTCAGGTGTCTGAAGAGTTAGCTGAACTGTATGTCAGTCGGTATTGTGAAAAGAGTGGACTGTCTAGACGTGACATGTTTGAATGGGCTCCGATTGTAGCGGCCGCTAGGTTGGCGGAAAATGTATCGACAGAGGATAACGAGCGGCTTTTGGAGATAGTTGAAGGAGATTAAGTTAATTGAAAAGTTTATATTAGATCAAATGCCGTATCAGTTTCTTCATTGTGATACGGCATTTTTTTGACTAAGATTCTTAGTACCATGGTAGCTTATGCATAATTGAAAACTGCATAAAACTAAAGGAATCACAAACGATAAAATATAAAACATGATCTAAAAACCTAAGGAGAAAAGGAGGTATTAGCATGAGTGATGACTTACATGATTTAAAAAAAGAATTATTGCATGCGGAAGAAGCTGTGGGACGATCTCAGGAGGGGAATGCTGGCTTTGCTGAAGCGCAAGCTAGTGTGAAGCAAGCGGAAGAAAAGCTTTCTGATGTTCAGAAGCTTCAGGGGAATGAAACTGAAGCAAGTAAGAAAGAATTACAACGAGATCAAGATTTACTTCGTTTAATTAGAGAAACGAATGAAGCAGTAAATAGCCGCCGTTCTTAACATTGAAGAGGGCCGCTAACCAGAGTTCTATATCAAATGTTTTCGAATATAAATGTGGTACAAGCTATATTGAACTCTGGGAGTGGATGTTTTGGCTATTTTTTTAAGCTATGTTTTTCTTGGATTGTCGTTAGGTGCACCAATAGGTCCGATTAATGCAGCTCAAATTAATCAGGGAATTAAAAATGGTTTTTTTCATTCGTGGTTTATAGGACTTGGATCGATTTTAGCAGAATTATTCTTTATTTCAGCGGTGTTCTTTGGTGTCGTACACTTTTTAGAGACGGAATTTGTTAAGACATTTTTGTGGTCCTTCGGTGCTTTTGTACTGATCTATACAGGGATTGAAAGCATGCATCAATCACAAAAACTAGAACAAACACGTGATGGTGGGAAGGATTCTGTTTTTAAAGCATTTTTTTCTGGCTTTTTGATATCGATAAGTAATCCGTTATCTATCTTGTTTTGGCTAGGGATATACGGATCTGTTCTTGCCAATACCATTCATAAGTATGACAATGAACACTTGATTCTATACGGGGCAGCAATCATCCTTGGCCTCATGCTTTGGGATGTATTTATGGCTTCTGTTTCAAGTGGTTTTCGAAATTTTTTAACCGATCGTATGTTAAAAGGCATATCTAATGTTACCGGATTGTCTCTTTTATGTTTTGGCATTTACTTTGGATATCAGGCTATTGTGTTACTCTTTTTTAGCTAATCCCTAAAGCCACCAGTTCTGCTAAGACTTCCTTAAAATAAGTGCCACCAAACTGTACAACCTATAACAGACGAATTAAAAGTTAAGGTGGCATACATCATGAGTCAGTCAGATTCGGGTAACACAACGTCTTCATCTCTAAAATGGTGGCAGCTATCCTTAGCAGGAATCGGCTGTACAATTGGAATCGGATATTTTCTTGGGTCAGCGATCGGAATTAAATTAACTGGCCCTTCTTTTGTGTTCTCGTTCTTTTTAGCGGCAATTGGAACCTATTTTGTTTATAACGTCCTGGCCAAAATGACAGTAGAGGACCCACAGGAAGGTTCTTTTTGTTACTATGCCTACAAAGCATTTGGAAGATGGGCGAGATTTGGCTGTGGGTGGAACTTTTGGTTCTCCAATATCCTGATCATGGGGAGCCAACTAATTGGATTAGCTCTACTTACACAGTTATGGTTTCCAAACATTCCACTATGGGTTTTCTCAGCCATATATGCAGCATTGTCCATTGTCGTTGTATTGCTTGGGACGGATGGTTTCGATAAGGTTGAAGATATTTTAGCAGTTATTAAAACAGCAGCTATTTTCATGTTTATTCTTATCGGAGGTCTTGTAGTTTTCGGAGTAGTAGCAGATGAACCAGTAACCGTGAACGATTTACCTTTATCATCAGGTGAACTTTTTATAGATGGTTTTACAGGGTTTTGGTCTTCTCTTATTTATGCTTTCTACGCATTTAGTGGCATTGAAGTGATTGGGATCATGGCGATTCGATTGAAAAAGAAAGAGGATGCGCCTAAGGCAGGGAAAATCATGCTGGGGCTTCTTACTGTGATCTATGTTCTATCTATAATGATTGCAGTCCTCTTAGTTCCAATTGAATCCTTTAGTCAGGATGAAAGCCCGTTTGTCACGGCTCTACAGGATTACACGTTTTCCATTTTTCCAGTCCTATTTAATGGCGCCATTATAATTGCAGGATTTTCAACGTTAACTGCTGCTTTATTTGGTGTCACTACGTTATTGGTTACATTAGCCAAAGACAAGGATGCTCCATCTTTATTTGCGAAAAAGCTGAAGCGGTACAAGGACTTGCCGATTTACTCAATTGCGCTTGGTGCTGCTGGTCTTTTCCTGTCTGTCATTACTGCATTATTGCTTCCAAATAAAATATATGAGTACATCACTACAGCTGCAGGGATATTAATTTTGTATAACTGGTTCTTTATTATTATGTCTGCTTTTAAGATATTAAAAATGACCATGTATATGAAGGTGGGCAGTTCAGTGGGGATACTTCTCATTTTACTGGCTGTTAGTGGTACAGTAATGGATGAAACGATTCGGCCAGGTTTGTATCTCAGCTTCCTTTTAACTGGGGTTATCTGTGCGGTAACATTTGTGATGAATAGGAAATGGAAACATTAAAAACCCCACATGGTTAGTGGGGTTTTTAGGTTAATAAGGATCATTTGTACGAGGCTTTCCAGGATCACAGTCCGGAAAGTCAGTTTTTGTGGACTCTGCTAATTTATATAGATAATAGCACTCTTCTCTTGCCATATGATCAACCATTAAGCCGGAGAAGGTTCCAAGTACTTTTTCCGAAAGCTCCATTTCCTCAAGCTCCCGAAGAAAACCCTTAAATAAACGCATTTCCACTTCGACATCACTATTGAAACGATGGAGAGCAGGGAACTCACTTAGGTTCGTGCGCAAGTATCCTGTGAGTTCAACGGCTTTTAAGTAAAACTGCTCAAAATGTTTGGTGAATTCGCTACTTTTCTCTTTTAGCCGCTTTTCGACTCCATCCAGTTCATCATTGATGGCTCCAGCATGGCCGCTAGCATCAAGGAGCCATAGCATATGGTGATGTAACTCATGGAAAATGGGGGGCACCTCACCTTTATTTAGATAGCTGATCACAAGTAAGTATTCATCAAGTTCATTCACCATATGATTGATAAAAGTTGGAGGTAGGTGGATTCCAACCTTCCCCTGTAGTTGGTCTTCCATTATGTTCAGCTTGAACTGCCGCATCTGTTTGACTATGCCTTCAACTTCTTTGGAGAACTGCTTAAAATCACTCACATTTCCTTCACGAACGGACGTTAAGTATTGATCGAAAACAGTGACGAACTCTTTTGCCTGATTAATCTTTTCGGTTTCAGATGGATATAGTGAATCTCGAATAAACCTCGCATGGTCCCCTAACACTTGCAGCCAGAAGGTGTGTTCAAACACAGCGCTGTCCTGATAATTTTTCATTCTTTCCCTCCCATCTTAGATTCCTATAAATATATATGAGAGGGGAGGGGGGAAAAGAAGATTCTTTTGGTTAATGTGGGCGGTCTTCTGGCGTAGCTTTTTCATAAAAGTTATCGAGCAAATCTTTTAAGGAAGCTCTTAGTTCTTCACCTTCCATCGACATACCGTGCCCAGTGACTGCCTTTTTTGGAGATAAGGCAGCTAACTCCTCGATCGAGTGTTTGGCTTTAATCCAGTCTGATGTGAAATACCTTGGTGGTCCGCTGATGTGTTTGTTTTGTGTGATTACGTTGTATAAGGACTCTTGTTTTACCGTTACAAATGCATCACCTGCAATAAGAAATCCATCTTCTTCACGGAATAGGGAAATATGTCCTTCTGTATGTCCTGGTGTGTGAACCCATTTCCATCCGGCCATTTCTGGGACTTCCCCATTGCTTGGGAGCTTTCTTACATTCTTTGAAATATCAATGCCGTGATTCGGAAACATGGGGGACATGCTACTGACTAACCCTCCGCCAGCTTCTGGATTCCCCTTTGGATAGTTCTTCTTACCGGTTAAGTAGGGTAGTTCTTGTTCATGAGCATAAACCGGAACGTCCCATTCTTCTAATAAAGGTTCAAGCGCTCCAACATGGTCGAAGTGCCCATGTGTCAAAATAATAGCCGCTGGTTTCCCTTTGTTTTCAAACCGTTCTTTCGCCACATTTATAATGTCTTCTTTCGCATGGGGCATCCCTGCATCAATTAATACCCATTGATCTGAAGTAGCCTCACCATAGAAAAATACATTAACAATTTTGTTGACGTATTGGTAAAGGTCTTCGACTACTTCTTCTCCAAAGCCATTTTTTAAGCTGAAAACGGGCAGGTGGCTTTCAGAGAAATCATTATCGATCTGTTTCATGTCATCATCCTCCTTGTATTAGAATTTGCCTCGAGGATTTAAATATGTATGAAGGAATTTTTCTTGTGTGAAAATTTGGTTGTGAATCGTGTGGGGGTTTGAAATAATTGGTATAAATTGTTTGTATTCACCTACATAGACAAGGGGGGAGATCATTTGAAGAAGAAAATCATTTTAATTTTGTCTTTAATAGTTTCAATTTCCATAGCGGTTTATAGCTACAATTATTGGTCTAGTTATCAAGAAAAATCAATGATAGAAGCGGTCGATGTGGAAGAGGATGATATTGATGCGATATACTTTTTCCCTTCAGAAAAGTCAGACGTGTCAGGAGCTGTAAAAGACGAAGAAAGCATCCGTGAATTTGTTTCATTTTTGGAAAGTTATCAAGTGAAAAAACTCAATAAAAGAGGACATACATGGGAAGATGATAAGCTCTTCTTATCGTTCATAAAAGAGCATGGAAGTATATGGATAAAAGCAGAACAGGATCTCTTCCGAACAAATCAAGCCTATTATCAAGTGTTAAATGGGCCGATTGATATGGAGTGGGTTCGAGAATTTAAGTCAGCGCAGATCGACTAGCTACACATCCCGACTTAAGTACTTAGCAAAATTCACTCCCACATACGTCATGATAGAGCCGGCATGCAATACTAGTATGGGTCCGCCGTATTCGATATCAAGTGGTATGGGGATAATCAACAATAGAAGTAAGTAAAAGAAAAATTTATACATAGAGAATCTGTCCAATCTATAAGTCTATTAGTAGTATAGTAGAGGATGGTTGGATTGAAAAGAATAGTGTATAAACCTGGGGGAATAGGATGAAACGTAGTTATTTATTTTTACTGTTGGGCCTTGCAATAGCCATTCTCGTTTTTGTGGAGAAAAAGGCAGGAGCGATGGAGATTACCTATGATGAAGCGGTAGAAAGTTATAATGAATATAAAACTGAAGTCAAGAGCTTCGAAGAAAACCCTGATGAAGATAAAATCTTAAAGCTCACAAAAAGAGGAAGAGAACTCACAAAAACGTACGATGCGATCATAGAACATCAAACGTTCGGAAACAACTTATTTAATGTTAAGCCTATACTGAATGAACAGGAAATCAAACATTTAAAGGAGTTAAACTCAAACCTTGAACAATATTATGGAAAGATTGATGAAGCTGTTTTAAAAGAGAAGTATAGCGCTAAAGATCTTGCTCCTTTGATAAAAATAGCGGAGAAAGAAGGTGAGTACCATTCTGGTGGGATCGACATCACGTTTGAGCCTGTAGGTTTTTATGAAATATCGATAGACGGAACATTTCGTGATGAGCATTCTTCAATTATTTCAAGAAAATACTTTATTTTTGAAACGAATCAAGGAAACTTTTATTGGAGAAAGCCAAGCGGTAATCGCATGATATCTTATGGGGAGAATGAAGCAACCGTACGTTTTGATCAAAAGCAATATACGATAAAAGGAAACATTATTCATAAAGGATTTGAGGGGATTGGAGATTGATACGATCCCCATTTATGATGATGCTTCTGTCTCGTATGTCGAAGATGGAAGAGGCGTTTTGACTTCATAAAGATACCCCTCATACATATACATTCCACTTCCCCCATCTAAATGAAGAAGTCTTTTATAATAGCCAACGCGGATAAGCTCTTCATCCTTGTGATAGATCGCTAATGTAAGTTCAGGGTTAGGAAGGTCTATGTTATGGGTTGTCTCCTTATCGGCGCTTTGTAGCTCATCTACGATTTTTTCTATTAATTTTTGATCCGTTACTTCATTCACCAGTTTATCTGTCTTCCGATCAAGAACTTTGATACTTGTAGGAGATTTTCCCTCAAAGCTAAATTCCTCATTTTGATTACACGCACTTACCATGAACAAGGCTAACCCGATAAACAAAACTGAGAAGTGTCTCTTCATAATTGTTCACTCCTTATATCCAATTGGTCGAATATAAGGAGAAGAAGTTACAGAATCATGAAATCTCAGAATAATCATATCGAGAAGTATGAAGGATAGTACTAGCCCCAGAGCGATTTTGGTATTCCGTTATGTACTCATCCAATGTCTTACTTATTTCGAGAGTTTTGGTGTTGCTTATTCCTAAAGTTAAACCAAGTGTGACCATATCATATCTAAGTTTTTCAATTTGATTTTCAAGGTCTTTAGTTGATAAATATTTCAAACGTTGAGTCATCGATTTATCTCCTTATCACATCATGTTAACAAATTTTATTATAGGTTAACATTACTAGTGATAAATTACCATAATTATCTAAGAAGAAAATCGTTAAATGAATAATTAGGACTACAAAAAAGAGTGCCTGACCCCCGGTGCGGTAACGCATTAACGTACTAGGGGTCAGGCACTCTTTTTAGGTAAATTGGCTCAATAGAAAAAATTTTTAAAAAACTCTTCACTTTTTTAGAGTGAAGGTTTTATAATATTAAATTAATACCAACTAAATCTATAGGAATTAGTGGTTTAATGTTTTGTTTCTTTAGAAAAATACAGTTGTTTATGTTTGTTCATATTTTTTTATATTGAGGAGGAGAAGGAATGACAACGAACGTTCATGGTACTCATCTTGTAAATCGAGAGCTAAAAGGAAGTGAAAGACAAAAAGCATTGGAAGACGCTAAGTCATTAAAAAAACTATCCATATCAGCTTGGACGATTTCTGACTTAGAATTAATTGGGATTGGCGGCTTTAGTCCTCTTGAGGGTTTTATGACCAGACAAGATTATGAAAATGTCGTTCATAATATGAGATTAGAAAATGGGGAAATTTGGAGCATTCCTATTACTCTTCCTGTATCGGAAGCACTCGCCGAGAAATATCAAGTTGGGGAAGAAATCGCTTTGGTTGGGGAAGATGAGTTTATCTATGGAACCATGATTATTAAAGATAAATACACCTATGATCAGGAACTAGAAGCGTTAAATGTTTATGGAACAACAGATGAAGAGCATGCTGGAGTTCAAAAGCTTTATGAAAAAGGAAATGTGTACTTGGGAGGGCCAATTACCTTATTAAACCGACCAAATCATGGAGAGTTTCAGGATTTTTACTTAGACCCTGCCGAGACACGTCAATTGTTCGCTGATTTAGGATGGAAAACCGTTGTTGGATTTCAGACCCGTAATCCTGTGCATCGTGCTCATGAATATATTCAAAAAACAGCCCTTGAATCAGTAGATGGGTTACTTTTAAACCCTTTGGTTGGGGAAACAAAAGCCGGAGATATCCCAGCGGATGTTCGTATGGAAAGCTATCAAACGATACTCAAACTTTATTACCCGGTGGACCGAACACGTCTAGTGATTTATCCAGCTGCCATGCGTTATGCGGGACCGAGAGAAGCGATTCTCCATGCAATTGTAAGAAAAAATTATGGATGTACTCACTTTATTGTAGGTCGTGATCATGCAGGAGTAGGTGATTACTATGGCACTTATGATGCTCAAAAATTAATTTCACAATATGAAGATGAGTTAGGCATTACGATATTTAAATTTGAGCATGCCTTTTATTGTGAAACATGTGAAAACATGGCGACGTCTAAAACTTGCCCACATGATAAGGAACATCATATCCATTTAAGTGGGACGAAAGTTCGTGAATTGTTACGAAATGGGGAACGTCCACCTAAAGAATTTTCACGCCCAGAAGTTGCAGATGTTTTAATCAAAGGGATGCAGGAAGTCTAAAGAGGATGTTCCGCTATGAGCTCTGAAATGATTATCGTAATGGTTACTGTTTTACTTATGTTGATCGGGTTAATTTTTGAGATAACCCGTCCTGATTTAATCGTATTAGGTACTCTCTTTTTGTTTATTCTGATGGGGTTTGTATCACCAGAGCAAGCCTTGGCTGGATTCTCTAATCCAGGAATGCTGACCATTGCGTTGTTATTCATTGTCGCGAAGGTGTTTGAAAATAGTGGTTTGATCGAGAGATATATGAAAAGGTTTTTAGAAAAATCAAATACGAGTACAAGTGCATTGGCTCGAATTGTGGTTCCCATTTCAGGTGTATCAGCGTTCTTAAACAATACACCCATAGTGGTTACGTTAACGCCAATTATTCAAAATTGGGCTACGAAGCATAACTTATCTCCATCTAAATTTTTAATTCCTTTATCATATGCAGCAATTATGGGTGGGACGGTCACACTTATGGGAACGTCAACAAATCTTGTTATTCATGGCTTACTATTAGACTTTAATACGTCAGGTTTATCCTTTTTCCAATTAGCCCTTGTTGGTATACCTGTAACACTTGTTGGTTTATTGTATTTAATATTTTTCGCTCCTAAACGATTACCGAATCATCCTAGTTTAAAAGCTAGAATGAACGAAAATACAAAAGACTATTTAAGTGAGCTAATCGTTTTAAGTGATTTTCCTTATATAAATCGTACTGTTGAAGATGCTGGCTTACGTAATCTTGAGGGAATATATTTAATCGAAATTATAAGGAAAGCAGAAAAGATATCCCCTGTAACACGAAAGACTCTGTTACAGGAGGGAGACCGCCTCATTTTTACAGGTAAGATTGGTACAATGGCCAATTTGCAAAAACGAAAAGGATTGCAATTCGATACAGGTACAGACTTAACATTGGATGATCTGAAAAACGGTAAAACGAAACTGCAGGAAATCGTCATCTCTCACCAATCTACTTTAACGGGTAAAACCATTAAAGCAAATCGGTTTCGAAACGTGTATGATGCAGCAGTTATTGCTGTCCATCGAAATAATGAACGAGTAAAAGGAAAAGTCGGAGATATAGCCCCGAAAGCTGGAGATGTTTTGTTATTAATAGCCGGAGAAGAGTTTGAGAAGAAAAGCAATGAACAGCATGACTTTTATGTCACTTCGCATATGGATAGCCAACCATTCCATGAAAGTGAATCGAAAGGTTGGTGGGCATTAGCGATTCTAGGAGTCATGATTTTACTTGTCACATTTCAAGTATTATCGATCTTCAAAGCCATGGCCCTTACAGTAGGTCTTTTCCTAATCACCAACATGATTACGATTAAAGAAGCTAAATCTGCATTACAGTTTCAGGTCCTGTTGCTTATTGCGAGTGCAATAGGGATAGGAAACGTGATTATCGAGACTGGAACGGCGAAGTGGATGGCCAATCAATTAATCAGTCATTTAGCACCTTTAGGCACATTAGCTATTCTTCTTGCCATTTACATTTTAACGAATATATTTACCGAATTGATCACGAATAATGCAGCCGCTGTCATTATGTTTCCCATAGCATTCGAGGTTGCAAAGGATGCAAATATTGAGCCAATCGGAATGGCAATCATGGTTGCGATGGCTGCTTCAGCTAGCTTTTTATCCCCAATAGGTTATCAGACTAACTTAATTGTTTATGGTCCTGGAGGATATAAATTCAAAGATTATACGCTAACGGGTTTACCATTAACGATTATAGCCATGGTGATCACCGTAGGCATCGTTTACTTTCAATTTGCATAGGAGGAAAGATCAATGAAATCGACTCATATCACATGGCATGACTCAGAAATTTCGAAAGAAGACCGTCAAAATTTAAATCATCATCAAAGCCCAGTACTCTGGTTTACGGGATTATCTGGATCTGGGAAATCAACCCTCTCAGTTGAAGTGGAAAAAGCTTTGTACGAAAGAGGTGTTCATGCCTACCGATTAGACGGAGATAACATAAGACATGGGTTAAATAAAAACTTAGGCTTTAGCCCAGAAGATCGAACAGAAAACATCCGCCGTATTGGTGAAGTAGCTAAACTAATGAATGATGCTGGATTAATGACATTAACAGCATTTATTTCACCATATCGTGAAGACCGTGATAACGTACGCGCTTTATTTAATGAAGGGGAATTTATTGAAGTATATACAAAGTGTTCGCTAGAAGAAGCGGAAAGTCGAGACCCCAAAGGCCTTTACAAGAAAGCACGCTCAGGTGAGATAAAAGGATTTACTGGAGTGGATGCTCCTTATGAAGAGCCAAATGAACCGGAAATTATAGTAGAAACGGATAAGCAATCATTAGAAGAATCTGTTCAGGAAGTGATGGATCATTTGCATCGTATTGGAGCCATCTCCATTTAGGGGGTAGGTCAGAAATAGTTTCATGGCAACTATATCATTTTGTAGGGAGGTAACCATGAAAAATAAGTTATTGTTATATGAGAACTTTACCGGCGATCCATTTGAAGAATTTCAACCTGAGGATGAAACAAAAGGTGCAGCACACGTACTAGAATGGGCCTATAATACGTATGGTTCATCCCTTGTGTATGCCTGTAGTTTTGGTGCTGAAGGGATTGTATTGATTGACTTAATATCCAAAATTAAGAAAGATGCAAAAGTTGTATTTTTGGATACAGGAATTCATTTTCAAGAGACTTATAATCTTATAGATAAAGTGAAAGCTAGGTATCCAGAGCTTGATATTGAGATGAAGAAGCCTGAACTCACTTTAGAGGAACAGTCTGAGCAATATGGATCGGCTCTTTGGAATAGAAACCCTGATCAATGTTGCTATATACGAAAGATTAAACCACTTGAAGATGCACTTGATGGTGCTACAGCTTGGCTATCAGGTTTGAGAAGAGAACAGTCTCCAAGTCGTGCTAATACCAATTATGTTAATAAGGATGATCGATTTCAATCTATTAAGGTATGTCCTTTAATTCACTGGACATGGGAAAACGTATGGGAATATATCCAAGTAAACAACTTGGATTACAACGAATTGCATGATCAGGACTATCCAAGTATAGGTTGCATTCCTTGCACATTTAAAGCTGAGGGGGATGATCGTTCGGGGAGATGGAAAGGATTTAACAAAACGGAGTGTGGCCTTCATACGCCTGGTAATTAAGAAAAGCGCGAGCGCCCGGTTAGCATACTAGTGTGTAGAAGAACAGCACATTGAATATAAGAAGGGGGAGGAAACGAATGACAAAAGTGTACATCGTAGGTGCAGGGCCAGGCGATAGTGAGTTGATAACTGTAAAAGGTTTGAAGGCTATTCAGAATTCAGATGTAATTCTTTACGATCGCCTCGTGAATGAAGAATTACTGAACGAAGCACGTCCTGAAACGGAATTCATTTTTTGTGGAAAAGCTCCGGATAATCATTCTATGACACAATCAACCATTAATGGATTGCTCTGTAAGTTTGCATTACAAGGGAAAACCGTTACTCGATTAAAAGGTGGAGACCCATTTGTATTTGGTCGAGGTGGAGAAGAAGCAGAAGAGTTAGCCAAGAAGAACATTCCTTTTGAAATCGTTCCTGGCATCTCTTCTGGCATAGCCGCACCAGCCTATGCAGGTATCCCTGTTACTCACCGACATTATAGTTCATCGGTTGCTTTTATTTCAGGGGTGAGTAAGCTCGATAAAGATGAAGAAGAGTATTGGAAACATGTCGTTAAAAGTATGGATACCATTTGTATTTATATGGGTGTGAAAAAACTACCGGAAATTTGTGATCGTCTAATTCAGTTTGGTCGAGATCCTCATACTCCCATTGCGCTAGTCCATGCTGGAACAACAAAAGAGCAGAAGACCGTGACAGGTACCCTTGTAACGATCACAAACAAGGCAAAGGACATTCAAAATCCTTCGATGATTGTAATTGGAGAAGTTGTACGATTTAGAGAATCCATACAATGGTTTGAACAACAAATCGGCAATGAAGAAGAGAAGGTCCCCGTTTGAAAAGTGATGCGATAAAGGAGTGGCGTAGAGATGCAGGGAGTTTTATATGTCAGTCATGGAAGTCGGGTAGAGGAAGCAACAATTGAGGCTATTTCTTGCATCCGTGCTGCCCACCAACATGTAGGTACTTCTTTATGGGAAATCTGTTTCTTAGAACTTACTGACCCCACAGTTCAGCAAGGAATGGAACGATTAGTCCAGCAGGGGGCTACTTCCATAATCATTGTTCCTGTGTTGTTGTTAAGTGCTGGGCATTATTTTAAAGATCTCCCTCATGAAGTAGAAGGATTCAAGAAGCAATATCCAAACGTTACCTTTAGGTATGCAAAACCACTTGGTGTTCAAGAGCGAATTATAGATGTGCTAGTCGAGCGGATAGAAGAAGTCCGGTCTGAACCTGAAACAAATATAGATGTTTTGCTCGTTGGAAGAGGGAGTCGCTATCCCGAAACAAAACGTGATATAGAAGCCATTGCTCATAAGCTTAAAAAGAAACTGAACGGGGCTGAAACAGAAGTTTCCTATCTTGCTGCTGCTTCCCCAACTTTTGAGGAAGGCTTATCAACTACATTAACGAAACAAGGATCCCAGACAATTGTCGTCCCTTACCTTTGGTTTACAGGTAAGTTAATAGGTTCAATGCAGAAAAAAATTAACGACCTTAGAGAAAAGAATGTGGATATAAAACTCTGTGGTTATTTAAACAATCATCCCAATATGGTTCTTGCCCTATCTGATAGGGTGAATGAAGTTTTACAAAAACCAGCTGGTAGTGACATTGAGCACACATTTGATACCAGGACTAAAAAAGGTGGAGGTTATGTTGAGTACTATCCCTATAATGGTTGATTTAAGAGGGAAAGACGCTCTCATTATTGGGGGTGGCAATGTAGCTTATAAAAGGGCAAATCTATTATGTGAAAGTGAAGCTCGCATAACCATTGTAAGTCCAGAACTATCAAATCAATTAAAAGGAATGTGGCAACGAAAAGAAGTGAAATGGAAGAAGAAAAAGTTTGAACCAGAGGATTTACAAGGTGCCTATATAGTCGTCATTGCTACAAATGATACTGAAGTAAACGAGCAAGTACTTCATTCAGCAAAGCATGTTCCTTTCGTTAATGTTGCTAGCCATGCAGAGAGAGGAAACGTTCAATTTTCCAACTATATATCACGAGGAAAATTAACCATTTCGATATCAACCAACGGTGCGAGTCCTAAGTTATCTTCCAAAATAAAAAAAGATTTAGAAAAACAATTTGATGAAAGATACGAAGCGTATGTAGATTTTTTGTATGAATGTCGGCAAAGGATTAAGCATTCGTCTATTTCAAAAGAAGAACAAAACGAAATACTTTCTACACTTTTAAGTGAAGTTTATTTTGATAAGACCGAACAAGACCAATTTAAAGATTGGTTGGAACTTACACTGAAAGGGGGGCAAAAGGATGAAGGGGCTGGATAACAAACGCATTGCCGTAGCTGCTAGTCGAAAAGCAGATACTATTTCTATCCTCCTTGAAAAGAAGGGTGGAAAACCCATTCCTTACCCCATACAAGGTGAAATGGAACTCCATGAACAAACAAGTTTTCAAAATGTAAGAGATTTAGTCGAGCAACCATTTGAGTGGGTTGTTCTGACTACTGGTATTGGTTCAAAAACGCTTACTCAAGCCGCGGCAAATAATGCCTTGCATAACGCGTTTTTTGAGAAATTGAAGCAAACGAATATTGCCATCAGAGGAAGTAAAACCATGAGTTGGCTTAAAGAAAACGAATTATCTCCTACGATCGTTACTGAAGACGGTACAATGGAAACTTTGCTTCATGATTTAGAGAGAAGGAAATCACCTGAGTCTTATAATCGGTTATTTCTTCAAGCCTATAATCAGGATGATGCAGTATGGAAGGATGCTTTAGAAGATCTAGGATTTACGGTGTACCTTTCTCAGCCATATGCCTATAAACGTCCAGATGAACAAGTGACAAGGGATTTAAGACAAGAAATCATCAAGCAATCTATTGATGCTGTCCTTTTTACAAGTAAAACACAAGTTCAAAATTTATTTGAAAAGCAAGGGGATCATCAGCTTGTCCACTCATTTAATGATCAGGTATTGGCAGTGGCTGTTGGGAAGGTGACAGCAAAAGAGCTAGAAAAACAAGGAATTGTGCATGTCCTTCAGCCAGAAACCCCAAAAATGGGGGCTATGGTTGTGGAATTGGATAATTACTATCGTCAGAAAACAAGAACATAACACAAATTACTTTTGCGGAGGTGAACGTATTGCAGTTCCAGGTTATGAACAGCCCATTTAATGAAGAACAAGCAGAACTTTTAAATCGCCTATTATCGACTCTTAATGAAAGTCAAAAAGTCTGGTTAAGTGGATATTTGGCAGCCCCTTCATCAGCAGCTGCAGCTACTGTTGAAAAGGAAGTCTCACCAGAAAGCGCCACTGCTGTAGCCGCTCCTATAAACACACGTGAGGTAACCATACTCTATGGATCTCATACAGGAAATTGTCAGGAACTTGCTGAAAATCTATCTCAGAAACTAAAACAACAAGACTTTGATGTTACGCTTTCTTCCTTAGATGATTTTAAACCAAAATCAATCAAGAAAGTTGAAGATTTACTGATATTAACGAGTACTCATGGTGATGGGGACCCACCTGACAATGCCATGTCTTTTTATGATTTTCTTTTTAGTAAGCGTGCTCCTAAATTAGACGGGGTCCGTTATTCCATTTTAGCTTTAGGGGATAGCTCATATGAATACTTCTGCCAAACAGGTAAAGATTTTGATCAGAGGCTAGAAGAATTAGGAGCTGAACGCATTCATCCTAGAATAGATTGTGATGTGGATTATGAAGAACCTGCAGATGAATGGTTTACAGGTGTTATCAATCAATTAAATGAACAAAAGTCAGGACAACAAGGTAACCAAGCGTCTACTGGAGACCTTCAGGAACAGACCGCCGTTCACACGGAATTTTCAAAGAGTAACCCTTTTGAAGCGGAGATTTTAGAAAATATCGATCTTAATGGACGTGGCTCAAACAAAGAAACCCGTCACATTGAATTAGATTTAGAAGGATCGAATCTAGAATACGAACCAGGAGATAGTCTCGGTATTTTCCCTGAAAACGATTCTAGTTTAGTAGATACCTTGATTGAAGAGATGCAGTGGGACCCGCAAGAAAATGTAGCTGTCAACAAGCAAGGGGAGTATAGACCGCTTCGAGAAGCCCTTACCTCTTATTTTGAAATAACTAATCTAACCAAACCTTTGCTTGAAAAAGTGACCCAATTTACGAATAATGAAAAACTCACCCAACTTATAGCAGAGGATCAAGAAGAGCTTAAGGCTTATATTCATGGAAGAGATTTAATTGATTTGGTACGTGATTTTGGACCATGGCAAGTATCACCACAAGAATTCACTGGAATTCTACGAAAAATACCATTTCGACTCTATTCGATTGCTAGTAGTTCAAAGGCAAACCCAGACGAAGTTCATCTCACTATTGGGGCCGTACGCTATAACGCTCACAATCGTGACCGCACCGGGGTCTGCTCAGTACAATGTGCAGAACGATCAGAAATAGGAGATACACTGCCTATTTTCGTACAACGTAATTCGAACTTTAAGCTACCAGAAAACCCAGATACTCCAATTATTATGATTGGAGCTGGAACAGGTATAGCCCCATACCGAGCATTCTTGCAAGAACGAGAAGAAATAGAAGCGACTGGAGAGTCTTGGCTGTTTTTCGGAGAACAACATTTTGAATCCGATTTTCTATACCAAGTTGAGTGGCAAAGAATGCTTCAGGAAGGAACATTGACGAAGATGGATGTTGCTTTTTCTCGAGACAATACAGAAAAAGTATATGTGCAGCATCGCATGCTTGAAAAGAGTGATGAACTGTATCAGTGGATTAAAAATGGTGCACATGTGTATGTATGTGGCGATGAAAAGTACATGGCGAAAGATGTGCATGCTGCCTTACTAACGATTTTTGAAAAAGAAGGCAACATGACGCCAGAAGAAGCAGAAGAATTTCTTTCTGAATTACGTAAAACGAAACGATATCAAAGAGATGTTTATTAATTATATATAAAGGAGCGTTCTGAGATGGCGAAGCAGCAATTCCCTTATCATGGTGGCCCTCCAAGTGAAATGGAAGGGATAAAGGAAAAAAGTAACTTTTTACGAGGTACTCTGTTAGATAGTATGCAAGATCCGATTACGGCTAGTGTACCAGTAGAAGATACGAAAATCATCAAATTTCATGGTAGCTACATGCAGGATGACCGTGATGTGCGAAATGAACGTAAGAAAAAGAAGCTTGAGCCTGCATATCAATTCATGGTGCGAATCCGTGCAGCAGGAGGTGTTGCTACTCCAAAACAATGGCTCGTTATGGATGAACTAGCAAACACTTATGGAAATAAGACATTGAAGTTAACGACTCGTCAGGCGTTTCAACTACATGGGATTTTAAAGTGGAATATGAAAAATACGATCCAATCTATCGATCAAGCATTAATGGATTCCATAGCGGCATGCGGTGATGTGAACCGTAATGTAATGTGTAATCCCAACCCATACCAATCCCAGATACACTCAGAAGTTCACGAATGGGCCCAACAGGTGAGTGACCACCTAACGCCAAGGACAGAGGCCTATCATGAAATTTGGCTAGATGAAGAAAAAGTTGTCGATAGTCGAGAACCTGAAGAGGTGGAACCGATTTATGGGACGTACTATTTACCGCGTAAATTTAAAATCGGAGTAGCTGTCCCTCCTTCGAACGATGTAGATGTCTTTTCTCAGGATCTAGGCTTTATTGCCATCTTAGAAGATGGTGAATTAAAAGGTTTCAATGTTGCGGTTGGAGGGGGAATGGGAATGACCCATGGGGATCCGAATACTTACCCTCAATTAGCTCGTGTCATTGGATTTTGTTCAGCTGAGAATATTGTTGATGTAGCAGAGAAAATCGTAACCATACAAAGAGACTATGGAAATCGATCTGAACGGAAAAATGCTCGTTTTAAATATACGATTGATAGAAATGGGATAGATTGGCTGAAGGAGGAGCTGAATACCAGACTAGGATGGTCGCTTGAAGAGGCGCGTCCTTATTCCTTTGACCATAATGGGGATCGTTATGGTTGGGTGAAAGGGGAGGATAAATGGCACCTCACTCTATTCATTCAAAACGGGCGTGTATTCGATTCAAAGGAAGTTTCCATGATGACGGGCTTACGGGAGATTGCTAAAGTTCATACAGGTGATTTCCGATTAACTCCTAATCAAAATTTGGTCATTGCGAATGTATCTGAAGAAATGAAAGGGGCTATTCAGGAACTTGTTGATCAGTATGGTCTTACAGATGGAAAACATAATTCAAGTTTACGTCAGAATTCAATGGCCTGTGTATCGATGCCAACATGTGGTCTAGCTATGGCGGAAGCTGAACGTTATCTTCCTTCCCTTATAGATAAAATCGACAATATACTTGATCAAGCTGGTCTCTCTAATGAGGAAATAACCATACGTATGTCAGGTTGCCCGAATGGATGCTCTCGACCAGCATTAGCTGAGATAGCTTTCATTGGTAAGGCTCCAGGAAAGTATAATATGTATCTTGGGGGAGGATTTAAAGGCGACCGATTAAACAAACTTTACCGAGAAACCATAGGAGAAGAAGAAATTTTAGAAATCTTAAACACACTCTTGTTTGAATATGCCAAACATCGAGAAGAAAATGAACATTTTGGTGACTATGTCATTCGCGCAGGATATGTGAAAGAAGTAAAATCAGGATTAGACTTTCATGAATAAAGTATAGGAAGAGTCGCAACGTAACATAAAAGTGCCTGACCCCCAGTGCAGTAACGCATTAACGTACTGGGGGTCAGGCACCGCTTTATTCTCTGTATTGATCTTGAATTGGACTGTCGCAGGTTCCGCATTGTTTCGGAAAGTTATCGAAGACTACATAATCTGTTTTTCTATTTATTACCTTGGCGTTCTTGTATTGGTTGGCTACATCTATTCCTTGTTGGATAGTTGGAAAATCGCCTATGTGCTTCTCACCCTGATAGACACTTGATGGCTTATTATCCCAAATTGGAACATTAGGGGTGTAGACTTCAGCTTGTTCATACTGTTTTGCATAAGCGATAGCTTTATCGCGGTCATAGAAACGCTTCTTTACGTTTTCATGAACCGTTACAGTGAATTCTGGTGGAAATTCTTCGTGACTCACTTGTTCTTTCTTTTGCCTATACTGTTCAATGACCTCTAACACATCATAATGACCCTCAGCTCGAGCAAAGCGAATAGCATTCCAGCCTGCATTATTTTCAAGAGTAGGATCAGCACCGTGTTTCAGTAAGGTTTCAACTAAATCGACATGACCATCCTCAGCTAATCGCATTAAAGGTGTCATTCCCATATTATCAGCGCCCATATCTGGTTGTGCACCGCCTTCCACGAGGAGTTCAATCATTCGATATTGTTCAGACCAGTAGAGCTCGTGTAAGATGCTATTTCCCGTATCACGAGTGATATTTGGATTATAACCTAATGCTAAAAATTGTTTCACAGCATATGTATCGTTTGTTGTAATGGCGTATTTAAATTCGTCTTTACCTAGTGTGTAATCAAGGGACTTGAGAATTTCTTCCGGACTTTTACCGGCAATATTCCAATTCTCACAATCTTCTAGGCTATACTTTCCACTTTTCATTTCTCTGTCCAGAAGCTCGATGATTTCTTTTCGGTCATCACGTCTCACGCTGATCGCTTTATCCTTAGCTGTTTCACCACGCATATCGGTACAAAGAGGGTTGGCTCCATGGTCTAATAAAAGCTGAACCATTTCCTTTGTCCCATCAAACTTCGCTGCTGCCATTAGGGGAGTAATGCCGTGAATATTAGGTGAGGTTGGATCTGCTCCATGTTCCAGCAATGAAACAGCAGCATCGTAATGTTTTGGCCTCCAGCCGTCGTTGGCTGCTGCGATGGAAATAGGGGTGATCTCCTCCGTATCCTCACCTTGATTCGTAAAGTTCGGATCCACACCTTCTGCTAACAAAAGTGGCACACTCTCCGGAGAGTAGTGAGCTGCCCATAAGATTGGCTTATCTCCATATTCATTCATATGAGTAAGGTCAACACTTCCTTCTTCAATGATTTTTTTCACTTCAGATACCTTGTTATCCATAAGATTAGACATCAAGCGGTCATAATCGGATTTTTCTGAAGTAGATTCAGTTTCACTTGTATTGGCCTCAGTAGAGTTTAAGTTAAGCTGACTGATTATAGTCGGCCATAATATGATGTTGCCAATGATTAATAATAAAAAAAGGATCTTATTCGATTTTGTCATCTCTTGCTCTCCTTCTATTAAATTACAACGAGTTTCATTATACCATGGGTGCCTGACCCCCGGTGCTGTAACGCATTAACGTACTGGGGGTCAGGCACTGTTATGAAATTTGGAATATATAAACCTAAATAACCGGTCGTATTTACCCGTATAAGCAGAAGGAAAAAGATGCTAGCATATGTATGTAAGCGCACAATTAAAGAAAAAGGAGGAAATTATGCATTTATCTGTTAAGAAGTTCATGTTTCTTTTGCTTCCGGTATTATTGTTCGGTATTATCACGCTATCTAATCAGCAGGTGTTTGGAGAGGGAGCTACAGATCCGGCACCTACGATTGATGCGCGAGGTAGTGTTAACGGCCTCCAGGTTTTATTTGATAACACTCATGGACAGACAGCAGGAGCAGCAGATTGGGTCATTGACGGAGGATTTTCAGATTTTGCAAATGCCATTGCTGATAATGGCTATGCTGTAAAAGAACTGCGTAAACAAGGCGCGATCACGTATGATGATCTTAAGGATTACGATGTTTTCGTTATGCCTGAGGCGAATATTCCGTACAAATCCACTGAGCAGGATGCCATCATTCAGTACATACAAAATGGTGGTAGTGTATTTTTTATCTCCGATCACTATAATGCGGATCGTAACCTGAACCGTTGGGATTCTTCAGAAGCTTTTAACGGTTACCGAAGAGGTGCTTGGAACGATCCAACAAAAGGGATGAGCACAGAAGAGGCGAATTCCGATCGCATGACAGGAGTTCAATCTTCTGACTGGTTAGCAAACAATTTTGGAGTGCGATTCCGCTATAACGCACTTGGGACCGTAACGGCTGATAACATTGTGGCACCAAGCCAGTCGTTTGGAATCACAGAAGGCGTGAGTACGGTTGCGATGCATGCAGGATCAACACTTGCCATTTTAGATCCAAATAAAGCAAAAGGGATTGTTTATCTACCACAAACAGACGCAGCGTGGTCTTATGCAGTAGACCAGGGCGTGTACAATGGTGGTGGCGTTGAAGAAGGTCCTTATGTTGCTATTTCAAAATTAGGAGCAGGTAAAGCAGCGTTCATCGGTGACTCCTCACCAGTCGAAGATAGCACTCCAAAATATAAACGAGAAATGGATGGAACGACTAAAACAACCTATGATGGGTTCCAAGAACAAGACGACGCAACACTCCTAACGAATTTAATCGATTGGTTAGCTGCACAAGAAAGTTATACAAGTTTTGATCAAGTAAGCGGGTTAGAGCTAAGCCCAGAAACACAATTATTAAGCATGGAAAATCCACAAAATTCTACGGAACCTGAATCAGAGCCCTGGTCTCAGCCAGATGCAGGTTATGATTGGTGGGATCCAACAACGTTTGCGTCAGGATCTTACGGACCGATTGATGGAAGTGGTGGAGATACAGGTGGCGATGGTACAGGCGCTGGCGTCTTCATTTCTGAATATGTAGAAGGTAGCAGCTATAATAAAGCGCTCGAAATCTACAATGGAACTGGATCAAGTATCGACCTTTCCAATTATTCAGTGGAACTATCGAATACATCATCCGATATTGCTTTATCCGGGACACTGGCTGCTGGGGATGTTTTTGTAGTAGCCAATCCAAACGCGTCAACTTCAATTCTGAGTGAAACAGATCTACAAGATTCAGGTGTAGCGTTTAACGGAGATGATCAAGTTACCTTGAAGGAAAATGGAACAGCGATTGATGTGGTAGGTGTATCGGGAAGTACATGGGGTGAAGATACAACGCTTGTACGAAACGATACGGTATCTGAGGGTGTAACCTCCTATGACAGCAGCCAGTGGGATTCCTATGCTGGGGATACATTCAGCTATTTAGGTACTCATAGCGCACCGATAAGTGGCGGCGGTTCATCCTCTGAGCTGTTTTTCTCAGAATATATTGAAGGAAGCAGTTATAACAAAGCACTCGAGATTTATAACGGAACAGGTTCTTCGATTGATTTATCGAGTTACACGATTGACCTGTCCAACACAGGAAGTTCAATCACATTAAGCGGCACACTAGCATCAGGTGATGTTTTTGTTATTGCAAATCCAAATGCAAGTACGAGTATTCTATCTGAAACGGATCAGCAAGACAGTGGTATAGCCTTTAATGGCGATGACTCTGTAACCTTACTGAAGAACGGAACAGCGATAGATGTAATTGGAACAGCTGGTTCAGTTTTTGCGGAGGATACAACCCTAGTACGAGAAAACACAATCACCGATGGAACTACAACCTATGAATCTAGTGAGTGGACCACTTACAGTCAAGATACATTCTCTTATTTAGGTAGTCGGTAATAATAGAGTGCCTGACCCCCGATGCGGTGAAGTATTAACGCATTGGGGGTCAGGCACCTTTTTTTTAGAAGTATTTATAATTCTGAATTGGGAAAGATAAGGGATACATCTATTTTAGAGTTTTAATTATAAAAAGTTATAAAGTTATACGGAAGTGTATAAATGAAGGAGATATGTCTTATGATTGGACTTCCTCTCACTATATTATTGACTATATTTATATCTCTTTTCTTTTTCTTTCAAAGGAAAAGCTTTACTTTTACAGAGAATTCAATTGTTTTTATGATTATTACGATTTTAACAACCAATGTTATTACTATATTGAACTTAAACCTACAAATGATTAAAACAACAGAAAATCCGTTTTTATTTCCTGCAGTTCTTCTGTATCGAAATATAATCATTCCATTGCTTGTTTTAAGTTTGATTAATGTTTCTCACGCGTGGTCAACGTTAAAAGGAAAATTTTTTTATTTCATTTTTATTTTTGCTTGTATTAATGGAATTGAAACACTATTAATTTTTATGGACGTATTTAAATTGATTAAATGGAATTCCTTCAATTCAGCCATTATTAATGTTGCATACCTTTTTATCGGATTAGGGAGTTCAAAAATTGTTTTGTTAGTTTCTAGAAGGAGTTTAAAGAATGATAGTGGTTTATGAAACAGCTTTTGACTGGAATGAATGGTTTGTTATTATTACTCTTGTATCTTTAAGTTTCTTTATTTTCAGGATCCCTAAAATTTTTCCTCCTATTGAGGCGATTGGGTATTATTTATTTGGGATAACGATTGTGTATTTCTTTGATCACACAACAAGTGTTAGACCATGGGATTTGTATGATGTGAATGACAGTTCAAAATATCAACTAATGGACTTTATATATTATGTAATGAATGGTCCGTTTAGTTATATGTTTATATACCTATACTCAAAACTGAATATAAAGGGACATTACAATATTCTCTACATCTTTATTTGGTCAAGCTTCTCCGTTTTAGCTGAATGGATCGGGGTCAAAATCGGTTTATTTCATTACGATAAAGGATATAACATGTATTGGTCATTACCAATATACATGTTAGTTCAAATCATACTAATCATCTACTACCATCTCGTACAAATATCTAAGAAGTAAATTGGATTAGAGGAGGTTGAGAGATGAGGGTTCTATACATAATTAATAGGATAAGGAAACAGACCGTAAAATATACAAAGTGTAACACAAAACGTTTATTTGCGGTCTGTTTGTTATGATATACAAAAATCATCTATTCTTTTTACTTCCTTTTTTTAGTACAATAATAGTAATAAGTCATTTATATGTGAGGTCGTTATGTGGAATTGAAGAGCTTAGAGAGTGAGATTAAAAGATTACAGACGCAATTATATGATATAGGCAAAGAGACAGACGAATACTCTAGTGGAGAGATTCTTAAGCTGAGTGAAGAGTTAGATAAGAAGATTATCCTTTATCAAAAGCTGCAATACGGCATCAACAATTAACTCTAAACTTATATAAAATTTCTCCAGGGTCAATGATCACACCTGGTTGCTAGGGGCGTGCGGGATGAGTAGTTTTGAAACATACATAGAAAACTCTAAAAGAAATTGTTCAGAACTGTATGGGTTAGACCCAGAAGTTATACCGAAGTTAAAAGTGGGACTTACAGAAGAGGAACTCGAGCGGAAGAAGGAAATCTTCTCAAGTGTTTTGGGTATCGTTAAGCACTTTATGCAAAAGTTAATCTATTATATGGATGGGACTCCAACACTTGTTATTATAACGGATCATGAAGGTTCTGTTCTTGATATATATGGCGATCCGAGTATAAAAGAAATGGTCGATGCGATTGATCTTAAGGTAGGAGCTCAGTTTTTAGAAGAAGAGGTTGGGACCAATTCGGTGTCACTAGCCTTAAGACATGAAGAACCAATTGCTTTAATAGGTAATGACCATTACCAGCAAGCTCTATCAGGCGTTGCTTGTTATTCAGCTCCTTTTGCTTATTTTGATGAGGGAGGTCTTGCTGGAACCGTCTCGATGATGACACTGATTGACTACGCCAGTCAGTTCCATTTGGGGCTTCTTTCGTCTGCCGTGGATTCCATAGAAAGAGAACTTCAATTACAGAAGCAAAACGAGCAGCTTCAATTGCTGAATCAGGTATTAATCAATTCTACTCCACTAGGTATCGTGATGACCGATAACTATGGAAGTGTTTTGGAATATAATACGGCTGCAGAAGAAATAACGGAGATACCAAAAGAATTTATCTATGAAACAGGGATTGGACAAATTGCAGAAATAGAAAACTACATAAACCAAGCTTTGATGAATGGAGAAAAGATCGAGAATAAAGAGATCACGATGATAATGAAGGATGGCCAATCGAAAGTGTGCCATTTAGATGTGTTTCCTCTATTTAGCGAAGGTCAAATCATTGGAGCTTTTGCACAATTTAGGGATATGACTCAATACCATGAACTTCAGAAACAAGTGGTTGAATCTGAAAAACTATCGGCAATAGGTAAGTTGGGAACCGGACTGGCCCATGAAATCCGAAATCCACTTACTTCGATTATGGGATTAACCCAATTGCTGCAAGAAAACAACCAACAAAATAAATATCTTGAAATTATCACAGACGAACTAGAGAGAATGGCAAGTTTGGTCAATCAGTTCGTGATCTTAGGGAAACCGACAGATATTCAGCGTGAAAGCTGTGATGTAAATAGACTTCTATCTAATACGGTTGAATTAATGAAAAGCAACACACGTTTGCAAAATAGTACAATTACGTTTCAACCATCTCAGTACAATCTTGAAACTCAGATTGATCCATCAAAAATTAAACAAGTCTTGATTAATTTTATTAAAAACGCATTAGAAGCGATGCCGAATGGTGGAGAAGTTGTCGTAGATTCAGCTTTACTAGAGGAAACTGAAGAAGTACACATCTCGATTCAAGATAACGGAGAAGGGATGACAGAAGAAGAGATAAGCCAATTAGGTAAGCTCTTTTTCACAACGAAGGAAAATGGCATTGGAATGGGCCTACCGATCTGCTTTGATATCGTAAAAGCCCACCTTGGAAGAGTTGAATATGATTCAGAAAAAGGACAGGGTACCCAGGTAAATCTGTACCTTCCTGTTAGCTAAAAATAAAGTGCCTGACCCCCAGTGCGTTAATGCTTTAATGCGGTGGGGGTCAGGCACTATTTTTTCGACAAATTCCGGGGCGTGACAGGCACCGGAATTTGTCGAAAATTAATCCAAATCCAGTTTTTGAAATAACAGTAATGGCATTTTAAAGATATAGGCTGTTGCGATGAAGACGCCTAGGATCATTCCGACGACAACGATGATGCTGCTTAAGGAAAGTCCTCCTAATCCAGGGATCACATTGGCAATGTTACAGCCAGGTGCTAGGCGGGAGGAGATGCCCATGATTAAGCCGCCACCGATTGCGTATGGAAGGCGTCTTGCTTTTGGATAACGGATCTTGAAGCTCTTACTTAACAGAGCAGAGATGAAGGCACCGACGATCATGAAGATGATGAGGGTTTCTTCTGGTCCAAGTCCGATTGTAGGGAAGTCAGCGAACATTTGATTTAAATACGTATTGTTATAGACAAAGTCCTCTCCAAACACGAATGAAAGGGCTACCCCTGCGATCCTAGTTTCAGGTCCTGTAATACTAATCGTAGATAAAAGGATAAACTGCAACGTCGCAACGACACCAAGTAAAAATGCAACAAGACGTATATCCCAATGTGATTTTGTTAGTGGATTTCCTTTAAGGTCTTGAATGGAATCCTTCACTCCTTGGATTACACCTTTAATGCCGAATTGGCGGATCGTAATGAATAGCATAAATCCGACCACGACTAAAGGTAAAAGAAGGTAGGGAAGATTCAACTGATAAAAGGAAAAGCCAGTTTCGGTTGCTTGAAGAGGCTCCTGGACTGCAGCTCCCCATGGATCATAGATGAGGGCAAACAAAATATTGCCGGCTAACATGCTTGCGATAACAATCCAAAATTGGATATATCCCATTCCTGCTCGGTAAAGAGCACCTGAGGCACAGCTACCTGCAATCGTCATGCCAATGCCAAAGATAACGCCACCGATCAGGTTCATCCCACCAACGGGTACGGACCAAACCTGACCAATAGACGCCCAACCGAATGTAAGTGCTAATCCCCAGCCGACAAGGGCCGTTGCGATTAAAACAAGAACCCCTTTTCCGATGCGACTGTCACGTACGCTAATATAATCGCGAACGGAAGCCACAAAACAGAAATCTGCCTTTTGAATAAGAAATCCGTATAAGAAGCCAAAAACGGCTGCTAGGATAAAACGGTCAATTAAGAAAAACTCCATGAGATCACCTTACAACTTCTTTAAATAAATTTTGTAAATGCCGTTCTCTTCAACAATTCCAAGCACTTCTGCAAGTTTATTCATTTTTACAGCAGAAGGGATTGTTTTTGTTGCAATGGAATGGTCTGTTTCTTCCACAACAACTTCACCTGGTTTTGCTTTTTTAAGTGCTTTTAATGCAATGTTTAACGTGTGAGGGCAAACTTCACCGATTCCATCTACTGTATGATCAATTTGAACGTCTTTTAACTCTTCTGTACTCATGTTTATTCCTCCTCAGATGTTGGGTTATAAATCTCTGAAACTTCTTTCACGATATTGGTTTCACCAGTTTCAATCTTGCCTTGCCACTCCAGCATACCGCCTTCGTAGTTGCTGACTGCTTCAATGCCGTTCATCTTAAAAAACTTCGCAACTTCTTGACTGCGACGGCCACTGCGGCAAATGAAGACATAATCGTGATCTTTTTCAAATTCATCAATTAAGTCTACAATTTCGCTCATCGGAATTAACGGAATCCCAGGGATGTGGCCTTCAATATATTCTTCATACTCGCGAACATCTAGTAAAATCTTTGGTGTGGGATGATTCACGAGTTTTTGTAATTCAGGATAGTCGATCTGATTAATTCCTTCTAATTCCTTCATCAAAATCACCTACTTTTCAATTGGTGCGTCCGCTGTATTACCCCATTGAGCCCAAGAGCCTTCATATGGGCTAACTTTTTCATAGCCTAGTAGACGCAATGTGAAATAAGTGTGCGCGCCACGAACGTTTGTCTGGCAATATGGCACAACTTTTTTATCTTTTACAATTCCTGCGCCTTCGAATTGCTTAAGAAGTTCCTCATTTGATTTGAATACAGGAACACCATCTTCGTTTTTCGTAATTGAATTCTTCCATTCTAGGTGAACAGCGCCAGAAATATGTCCTCCGCGCTCAGCACGTACTTTTTCACCAGTATATTCAGCGTCAGAACGTGTATCTAAAAGAACAACATCATCGCTTTTTAGATTGTTTTTCACTTCTTCTTGTGAGGATTGAAGGTCTTTGTTTGCGGAAGCTTGGAAGTTTCCTTTAGTTGGATTTGCTTTTCCAGTGGCTACTTCATTTCCTGCATTTAACCAAGCTTGATATCCACCATTTAGAATTTTAACGTTCTTATGACCAAAGTACTCTAAGGCATAAAATAGACGAGCAGCTCCTAAGCTATTTCCACCGTCATAGACAACGACTGTGGAGTCATTATTAATTCCGATGTTTTGCATGGATTTTGTGAATGTGTCTGCATCAGCTAGAAATCCATCAACTTTATAATCTTTACGTGTTAAAGCTCCCCACGTCATGTTCACAGCACCTGGAATATGACCAGCTTCAAAGCCTTCTCCACGCATATCAACAAATTGGATGTTTTCATCGTCTTTATGTTCCTTTACCCATGACGCTTCGACTAATAAATCGCCATTTGCGTAACCTTCCTCTTCTGATTTTGCATTTGCATTGGTGTCTTGGTTACTTGAGCACCCTGCTATAAAAATTCCTAGTAATAAACTAAGGATTGCTAAACTTTTCTTCTTTAATTTCATGTTGTTTCCCCCTATTTGTCATGTGATCGAACCGATAATATCATTATCCCGATAAAAATACAAGGGATTAATTCACAGTAAACTTATATGAATTAATATATATAATGTGTTAGAATGATTTTTGTTACTTTTTAATAAGGAGAGACCAACATGTTGCAGCGATTAATGTTAAGTCTAGTTTTACCGTTATCCTTAGTGCTGACGGGTTGTGCGATGGTGACTAAAGCAGATTTAGAAAAACAAAAAGAAGCAGGTAAATTAACGAATGTTCAATTTTATGTCCCGAGTGAACAGGATCATAAAATTTCGATTATTGATATTCCAAGCAGTAAAGTGGTTGGAGAGATTAAAACAGGGAAGAAACCCGCAAATGTTGTGTTTACAAGTACAATGCGTAATGCATACGTAGCTAACCAGAACAGTAGTACCGTAGGAGTAATTGATACGAAGTCATTAAAGATGACTAAAGAAATTGAAGTAGGACCACGTCCACATGGAGTTGCTTTAACTCCCGATAACAAAAAACTTTATGTCACTGCAGTAGGCGATCAATACGTGTATGTGATCGATACGGAGAAGGAAAAAGTAGTGAATGAGATTGATATGGGATCTGGTGCGAAAACGAATTATTTAGCGCTTAATGATGGTCGTATGTATGTAAGTGATCATGAGAATAATCGCGTTTATGTTGTTGAAAATGATAAAAAAATCGATACGCTTGAAACAAAGCAGACGCCACGTGTTGTGAGGGTAAATCAGGATGGAAGCAAGTTGTATGTCGCTTCAGCTGGAAGCGGTACGATTGAGGTATTTAATACGAAAAGCTTGAAAAAAGAGAAAGAGGTTGAAGTAGGCGAAGGAGCAACAGACTTTGTGCTAAAAGAGGATGGTTCGCAGCTTGTATCGACCAATATGGAAGCAGGTAGTGTGACCATTAAAGATCTACAATCCAATAAAACACTTAAGACGATCGAAGGACTTGAATCACCGAAGCACATTTCCTTCAACCGAAAACAAACGAAAGCCTATATAACGTTAAATGGAACCAACAAGGTTGCTGTGATTGATATGGAAAAGCAAGAAGTGATTGAAACTATTGAAGTAGGAGAAGCACCACATGGAATTGAAATCAAAGCTTTACCTGGAATAGGCGGAAGCTGTTAGATTTTACGTGCCTGACCCCCACCGCGTTAAAGCATTAGCGCAGTAGGGGTCAGGCATTTTTTCGACAAATTCCGGGGCGTGACAGGCACCTCCCGATTTACATTTCTTCGAGAGCTTCTTTATTATATTGGTCATACCAGTCTTCTGGGAGATTGTTCTTTTCAATTAATGAAATAAATGTCTCGACTAGATCTCCGTCGTATTGTTTCCACTTACATCGTCTTAGTTCATGGATTGCTTCTTGGTGAGAGAGGTTGTTTTTATGATAGACTCTTCGATCATAAGTCATGGTATCGAATGAATCGCAAATTCGGATAATTCTTCCCTGTAAGGAGATTTCTTCGCCTTCTAACCTTCTAGGGTAACCTGTTCCATCCCAGTTTTCATGGTGGTCCCGGACAAATTTAGCTGGGCGCGTTTTTCCAAGAACCTTACGTACAATCGTGTTTCCAATGTGACTATGACTTTCTACAATCGTCATCTCAAGGTCAGTTAACCTACTGGGTTTCAACAAAATCTCACTTGATAACCCCATCTTCCCGATATCATGAAGTAAGGCAGAAATCCTCATATCTTCATCATAGCATTCAACTTCTTTAGCAAGCATTGTAGAAAGGTACATTACGCGGAAGGAATGATGTTTAAATACGTTTAGTACTAGATTGTCTTGAGCGATTTGGCTAAATAGATTTTCTGGACTTTGTTCCATCAGGATACCTCCTAATGTGAAATTCACTTCCACAATAATTGTAAAATCATTTTATCATAATTTTTGTAAACATCTATTCCTATGTGCTTAATCAGTATAGGAGTGCCTGACCCCCGCCACGCTAATGCTTTAACGCGGTGGGGGTCAGGCACTTTTTTTGGCACCTTTTCGACAAATTCCGGGGCGTGACAGGCACCCGTCGAATTGATAAACTATGAACACATCAATGTATAGGACGTGTAAGCATGCAAAACTCCACGATGCCCTCTCAAAAGTTAGAGGAAAACCGTGAACTCCACTTCCCTGAAGGGGCAACCAAGAAAGAAATTCCAAAAGCTGAAATGGCCAATTCTAAGACGACGGTTGAATTGGTGAGTGACCAAGAACCTGATGCCTATTATTTTCGTTCCCTAGAACAAAAAGGTGTGAAGTTGAACGAACCACAGCTTCAAGCAACTCGACACCTGGATGGACCAGCCTTGGTACTTGCTGGGGCAGGGAGCGGGAAGACCAGAGTTCTGTCATCTCGTGCTGGGTATTTACTTTCGATCCACAATGTAAATCCAAAGCAGATCTTATTACTAACCTTTACGAAAAAGGCTGCCGACGAAATGAAAGAACGCATTGGATTGTTACCAGGCCTCTCTCCAAGAAGCGTGAGAGAAATAACAACGGGAACTTATCACTCTATTTTCTTGAAGCTTTTAAAAGGAAGAGGGGATTCGCGGAGCATCTTAAGTAATGAGAAACGCAAGCATATCTATTTGAAAAACATCATGAGAGAGATGAATGTAAAAGATGATTATGAACCTGAATCATTGCTCGCGATCTTATCTCATTACAAAAATAATATGACTCCCGTGGAAGGACTACCTACCGAAACACCGGTTGAAAAAGAAGTGAAAAAGATTTTAACGAAATACGAAAAGATCAAGCATCAAGAAGGATATATGGACTTTGATGATATTTTGCTAGATGCTTATCACTTGTTGAAGCAGGACCAGCACGTACTAGATATGTTGCAAAAGCGATACTCTTTTGTGTTATGTGATGAGTGGCAAGATACGAATCCCGTTCAATATGAATTAATTAAAATGATCGCTGCGCCTCAAAATAACCTGTTTGTCGTGGGGGATGATGACCAGACAATCTATGAGTTTAACGGTGCTGATTCCTCCATTATTTTAAATTTCAACAAGCAGTATCCGGGAACGAAAACCTATAAGTTGGATATTAATTATCGTTCGAATACCAAAATTGTTGGATTAGCTAATAATGTCATCTCGATCAATAAACAGCGTTATGAAAAGACATTACAAGCGTCAAAAGAAAATGAAGCATCACCTTCCTTTTTACGACCGAAAGATCCAAATGAGGAAGCGGAAAAAGTGGTTCAACAAATCGTGAATGAGGTTAGCGAGGGGAAACGATCTTATCGAGAGTTTGCGATATTGTATCGTGCTAATAGCAACAGCCGTGCGATTTTTGACCAGTTTGTTTTACAAGGCATTCCTTTTGTAACTTATGGAGATACGAATACCTTTTATGAACAATCAATTGTAAAACCAGTGATAGACCACTTGCGTTTAGCGCTGGATGCCAAAAATATGGACGCTGTTTATGGCATGTTGCCAACGCTTTATCTCAACCGGGAAAAAACGTCCGATTTTATCTGGAACAAAGAGTCAAGGGATCCAAAGAAACACCTTTTATCGCACGCTCTGGACTTAACGCATTTAAAGGAGTTTCAGAAAAAGCAAATCAAGGAACGCATTCAATTACTGGACAAAATCCGGACCATGAAGCCTCTAGAAGCGGTAAGAGAGATTCGCTCATTTTATGATAAGTATATAGATGCCAATGAGAAAAAGAACCTCACGATGCATAAAGAAATGGTGAAAGATACCTTATCAGAGATCGAATCTTCAGCAAGCCGATATAAGACAATCGATGAATTTTTGGCGTTCGTTGATGAAATCATTGAAAAGAACAAAGACATGGTAGCGTTACGAAAAAATCCTGAAGCGGATGTCGTGAAAGTCATGACGATTCACAAATCAAAAGGGCTTGAGTTCCCCGTCGTTTTTCTAATCGGTGCTTCAGAGAACGTTCTACCACATCGATCTGCTTTAGATGCAAATGAGCGAAAAGATATGGTTATCGATTCAAAAAAGAAAATCGCTGCAGCTATTGAAGGGGAACGTCGTCTTGCTTATGTGGCCATAACCCGAGCAGAGGAAGAGTTGGTCATCAGCTCACCATGCACTTTTCGAGAGAAGCAGGTCCCGATTTCACGGTTTATTATGGATGTTTTTTCGCCTGAGCAACGAAATATTAAATATGCTAAGAAGAATAAAAATCAGGGTCAATCATCCGGCGAAAAGGTATCCATATTGGTTTGGGCATGCACGAGTAATGATTGTATTGCCTGGAAGCGTATTGAGACTTATAAAGATACGTTAGTAAAATCAGTCGATTGTCCGTTGTGTGGAGGAACGATGGTGCAGGGGAATCGTGAGGTGGAGAAATAGAGAGTGGTCCCCCTTTCATTCAGGGTTATTAAAGGATTCCATCTATCAAAGTGGACCATATATACTATAAACTGAACCTTTGGCGTATATTTAGTTGACGAGTTTATGAAGGGCATACAAAATAATAGGTGATACTACTATTTTCCCCCTTTTTAATAGTAGATATTATAGAAGAGAACAGATGTAAAAAGATACATTGTCTCAATAGAATGAATAGCCATTTTAATAAACGAGGGAATGTATCTATTCTGTTCTAAAAGAACGGAGAGAAGAGTATGGCATATATGTTTTCGAATCGTACAGAAGGGTTTCGGTATCAATTTGGTAACCCTTTACCATGTCATTTTCAGATTAAAAAGGTAGATGGAGAGTTAATTGATTCATCTGAAGGCCCAGCTTCTATTCAAGATATTAGTCCGAGTGGAATGAGATTCAACTCAGAATTGTTCATCCCCGAAACAGAGCAAAAGGATATTCAATTATCGATCCGGTTTACTCTTAATGAATATGAATATAAATTTTTTGGCTCTATCGTCTGGAAAAAAGAGTATGAACATACATGTGATTATGGAATTCAGTTAGATATAGGGCAAGAAGAAGAAGAGGAGTTAATAGAACAATTAAAAGTTTATTCTAAACGTTTGCTAAAAGAAAATAATAAATAAAAAGTCATCATCTATGTTGCCTGTTCCTCCGCATCAATAGCGGTAAGGAAGGGGCATTTTTTTTGATTTCCTATACCATTCTATAAAAATAGGAAGAGCTTCCTAATGGATAAGAGGAAAAATAGGAATACTAGTGGGATGTAATTCAGCCCATTTTAACCGATGATTAAATTAGTAATAGATTAAACATTAAGGGGCGAACGCTCATGAAAAGGTTTAAAGTGCTGATTGCTGAGGATCATAATGATGCAAGAGAGATCTTAAAAGAATTTGTAAATTTGCATTCTGAATATGAAGTGATTGATGAGATCGATAATGGAAGAGAATTATTAGATGCGATTAACCAAAGTAAACCAGATTTAGTATTAGTTGATATCAATATGCCTTATATGAATGGAATGGATGCCATTAAAGATTGTGTGAATGTATACCCTAATCTCCATTATATATTTGTTACAGCTTATGATGATTATGCTGCTGAAGCTTTTAACATCAATGCTATTGATTACGTAGTAAAGCCTATTCAAAAAAAGCGAGTATTTGCAGCTCTTGAGAAAGCGTTACCATATTTGCATAAAGAGACAGGAAAAACATTGAAAGCACCAGGTGAAAAATTGGAGGTTAAGTTTGGGAGAGAGCTCTATTTCATCACCATGAAGGATATATTGTATGTTGAAAAGATTGAAAGAAAATTATATATTCATACCCCATATAAAGTATATGAAACGATAGATACTTTAGAGCGATTCCAGGAACAGTTAGATGAGAGGTTCATCTTTTCTCATCGGTCTTACATTATTAATGTGAAGCGTCTTTCTCACATTACAGTATCAGGGAAAACATATTTGGCGTATTTTACAAATTATGAAAGTCCAGCTAGTATATCAAAACAAAAAATTGATGAAGTAAAAGATTATATAAAGAAAATCGGTTAATTTCAAAATGTAAGTTAGGAGAGTGTGTATGGAAAATGTACTCCAAAAAGATTTAATGCATGCACTTGTTGGGGAAGTAACAGATGGATATATGATTATTGATAACCAAGGAGACATCGTTACTAGCGATATAGATGAAATCGTTGTATTCAATAAAATGGATGACGATAGGGAACAAAAGAAAAACATTTGGAATTTAATTGATCATGCATATAAAAATAGATTGCAAGAAATGGTTAATTTTATATGTGAGAATAAGACCATATCTAGCTATTTCTTAGAGGTTGACGATTATCCGAGAGTCGTTTATCAAGTTCGAGTCTTCCCGTTTAATAACTTTATAGGAATTGTATTTTGGGATGTAACAGTTGAGCAAAATATTCGACAAGCTATTGAGGAGAATTATAAAAGCTTGTCATTATTACATGATGCAGCTGAAGACATTATCCATAAGCAAACTCCTAAAGAACTATTGGATTCCTTGTTTGATAAATTATCTGAAGAGTTAGGTCTAGATATTTATGTTAATTATATTTTAGATCCTGAGGTAGGAAAAATTTATCTTATGAATCATAAAGGGATCCCTAGTGAAGTTGCTGAAGAGATCAAGTGGTTAGAGATGGGACAAGCTGTATGCGGTACAGTAGCGCAGACAGAAACTCGAATGTGTGTTGAGAATATCCCTCAATCCACGGATCCATTGGTGGATTTAATAAAATCATTGGGGATAAAAACATATGCATGTCACCCTCTATATTCTAAAGGGAAATTGATTGGGACATTATCATTTGGGTCTAGCCATAAAGAAAGGTTTACACAGAGTGAACTAGATCTTCTTGAAAAAATTTGTGACCAAATCGCAAAATCATTAGAGAAGTCGTTTATGATTTCTGAATTAAAAGAAACAAATTCATCTATAGCGAACATGAACCAAAAACTAAAAGAACAGCAACAAAGACTAACAAATATCTTTGAAGGTGCCATCGATGGGATTGTAATTACGGATCAAGATTTCACGATTATCGATGCGAACTCTGCTGCATTAGATTTATTAGAGGTTAGGGATAAGGACACCTTACCATTTAATTTCTTTAACCTTTTCCCGGATGAAGAGAAGGCGCTGGCGAAAAAATATGCAAAGGATTTAATTGAGAATGGAAAGGTTTACGGAGAAATTCATGTAAATTCTATAAAGGGAAAAAGGAGAGTTATAGGGTTTTCGGGTGTATTAGATATAAATCCAGATCGTAACTTAATTATTTATCGAGATATTACCCATCAAAAGGAATTAGAAAAAGAATTGATAAAAGTTAAAAATGAAGCCGAACGAGCTAATCAAGCAAAAACTGATTTCCTATTAGAGATGAGCCATGAGTTTCGGACACCTCTCAATACAGTGATTGGTTATTCTGAATTGTTACAAGAACTAGATAAAGAAGGTTTTTCTGATCAACAGCGAGATCGAATCCAAAAAATCAATCATGCAGGTCAAGAGTTATTATATAAAGTCAATCAGATTATAAAATATACGAGTGAAGATCAAGAAAAGGAGTTTTCCCAAAATTCTATTCATGTTTCAAGTTTATTTAATCGAATTTTTCAACACTTGAAATTAGAAGCGGAGCAGAACCAAATAAAATTGGACCTCTTATACAGTGATGTGGATTTTATTAAGATAAATGGAGATCAAGAACAACTTTTTCAAGCTTTAAAGGAAATTGTACGAAATGGGATTCAATACAATTACACGGGAGGAGTTGTTCAATCTAAAGCTTATAAAGAAGCTGGGAAGTTTATTATAGAAATTATCGATTCAGGGATTGGGTTATCTGAGCAACAAATTAATCATCTTTATAATCCATTTAAAAGAAATGAAGAAAACCACCATAACACTACTGGGATGGGGATGGGATTATCGATCGCACTTCGCATCATACATGAACTTAAAGGAACTTTGAGTGTGACAAGTGAAATGGAGAAAGGAAGTATATTTAAGGTATCAATACCAATATGCCTTAAGCAGTAGGGGGGAGATTAGATGATTCAGATTAATGGAATGTTCCACATAGAATTTATTTTATTGTCTGTTATAGTGATGATCATTTCATCATATATCACGATGGATATGGTTCTAAGATCTGAAAAAGGTATTCAAAAATTCTGGGGAAACGTGTGGGTGCTTTTTGGTTCACTCATTTTTGGATTAGGGATTTGGTCTATGCACTCTATTGGGATGTTAGCTTATTCTCTTCCTGTTTCTACGAAATTTAATTGGGTTCTAATTATACTTTCTTTACTCTTTATAGTGTGTACATCTGTTTTTGCTTTTTTTATTAGTTATAAAAAAAAGCAATCATCCGTCTATCAGTCGCTGTCCACCGTTTTGACAGCGGTAGGAATAATAACCACGCACTTTATAGGAATGGAATCATTGAAGTTTCAAGGTTTAATGGAGTATTCGTTAATTTCTATGCTTATATGTGGCGTTTTATCGCTTTTATTTTCAGGGATGGCTTTATTTAGTCTATTTAGTGGAAAGTTGAGTTTTTACGTCCTCAAAAAATATAAATGGGTTTTTGCAATCTTAGTGGGACTGGGGATTTCTTCTGTCCATTATATAGCTTTAAGTGGAACTAGCTTTTTTGTGGATGGAACTAATAATAATATTCCTCCTCAGGAAGCTCAAGGTTCTTTTATTACAAACGGAATTATCGTCAGTATTATGATCCTGTTACTAGCTATTCTTTTTCTAGCTTATTTTGATAAATACAAAGCTTTGAAAAATAGTATCGATAAGGATCAGCAATATTTAGCTCTTTATTACAATAGTCCAAATTTACTTTGTACAATTACTTCTGATGGTAATATTTATAACGCCAACACCCCTTTTGTAGAAAAAATAGGAGTGATTCCTGGTGAGAATAATAAGTTTCCTTCATTATTCTTGAACCCGGTTTACATTGAAGAACAAATAAATGAAGCCATGCTAGGAAATCATGTACATTACCAAGCTCAAATGATATCAAAACAAAGTAAAATTCTACAAGTTGATGTGACACATATACCAATTAAAGTTGATAGAAAAGTAACGGGAATTACTGCGGTCATCGAGGATGTGACAGAGGTTATAGAAGCTAAAAAATTTGCTGAAGAAAAAATGTACTTAAAAGAAGCCATATTAAAAACATTATCTGAAGGATTGTTTGTATATGATACAGATGGTAATCCCATACGTTTAAACCATAGGGCTGCAGAAATACTAAAGATTTCCTTTGAAGATGTATCTAAAATTAATCCTTTTAAAACTGATTTGCCTTTTGTAGATGAACAGGGGAAGAAGCTGCCTAAGGGTGAGTGGCCAGCAATTAAGGTCCTTAAAGAACATAAATCATTTAACAATTATATTTTAGGTATATTGCAATCTGATAATGAAATACAATGGTTATCGATAAATGCCTCCCCTTTAATCATGCATGGAAAAGTTGCAGGTGCAGTTGTTACCTTTACAGATGTCACAGAAATGCGTGATCAATCTATAAAGTTAAAGCGAGCTAATCAACATTTGAAAGAATCTATTAGAGAAGCTATTCAGGCAAACCAAGTGAAAACTGAATTTCTATCAAGAATGAGCCATGAGCTAAGAACTCCTTTAAATAGTATTATTGGGTATAGCGAATTACTGATGGAGGGGAAAGAAGCTAGTGTTTCTAATTCAAGTAAACAGTACGATCAACTTCAGAAGATTCATCGATCTGGTGTACACCTACTCCATCTAATTAATGAAATATTAGATCTTTCCAAAATTGAAAAGGGTGAGTTTGCAGTAAGGGAAGAATGGATTAATGTCGAGGAAACGGTGAGAGATGCAGTTGATATTATAGGTCCAATGGCAACTGAAAAGAATGTTCATGTATCCTGTGAACTTATGGATGATAGGGAATGGGGAATTCAAGCTGACCCCTTATACTTACGTCAGATTTTAGTGAATTTGTTATCGAATGCTCTTAAATATAATAAACCAAATGGTAAGGTTTCAGTCTATCAGGAACGAGATGGAGACTCGATCAAGATATGTATTCAAGATAATGGTATTGGGATTAAAAGTGAATACATCCCACATTTATTTGATTCATTTTACCGCGTCCCAAATCAAGAAGTTTCTGGTACGGGGATAGGGTTGAGTATCGTAAAACGCCTTGTTGAAAAAATGAATGGATCTTGTGGAGTACAAAGTAAGGAAAATGAAGGAAGCAAGTTTTGGGTCTCGTTCCCATTAAAAAATAGAGTAAAAGAATTTTTAAAGGTATAAAAATCCTATAGTACATTGAATGGATTCTTTAAAAGCATGAAAAGGGAAATAAGGAATCTGTGAAATCCCTTTCAATGCATCGAAATAGTCTTAATGAAATAGACCAAAAGAACCGGTTGACATATTATAAGATTAGAAGACAATTTTAGACATGTTGAGAAAGAAGAGCCTGGGTTGTCTTCATCAACATCATTAATTTATAAAAGGGTGTGACATTATGAATGATGTGGAATATGCTTCTGGTAATCGAGAAGGACCTGTCACTGTTGCGAATTTAAAAGCATCCCATATTATTTCTATTAATAAAGATGGAATGATTACGAGCTTGAATCCGAAAGCTGAGTCACTCTTTTACAATTATAATGGTTCAATAATAGGCAAGTCCTTTTTGACCTTTGTTCATCAAGAAGATCGTGATCTTACAAGACAAACCTTTGAAGAGATGATTCATACACAAGAGGTCCGTCATTTTCATATCAGGATGGATGGTCAAGAAGACACGTTGTACACCATCAAAGCGATTACCATTATTAACAACGGTTTAGAAAAAGAGATCCTACTTATCATTTGTGATCATAGACAGACGGTGATCAATAGAGGCAAATCCTATGTTAATCAAACAATGGATTTGTATGATAAAGAAGATTTGCTCAATGATGTAGAATTACTCATTCAACGCCAGGACCCATTTACATTAGTAAGCTTAAAGGTTGATCATTTAAAGAAATTGATGGGGATGTTTGGAAAAGAAGCTGAATTATTTATATTCCAAAGTATCCTTCAACGTATTAATCAATTTTATAGTTCAAAAGTTAACCTTTATCGAATGAATAATGATGAAGTTGCACTGGTACTGAGCAAAGAGTTAACACCCGCACTTCAAGATGAACTTAAGGAATTACTCATACATGTCAACCTACCAATCAATTATAAGCTACATGAGATGAAAGTAAATATAAGAATGGGAATCGTACGATATCCTGAGGACGCTGACAGTGCATTCACATTATTTCACCATAGTGATATGGCTTTAGAAATGAGCGACCGTTTAAATAAGCCATGTTATGTCTTTGAGAAGAATGATGAATCACGCTTTTTAAAAGAAATTCGTTTGGAAAGAGAAGTGTTTAAGTCTGTTACAGAAGAACAATTTATTCTACATTATCAACCCATTGTGAATCAAAATCAGAATAGAATAGTAGGTTTTGAGGCACTATTACGTTGGGACCACCCTGAGTTCGGAATGATTCCGCCTAATGAATTTATCCCTTTACTTGAAAGTACGGGTTTAATTGTTCAAGTTGGATATCAAACTATTAAAAAAGCATGTCAACAAATAAAGACCTGGGAGCAAAATGGTTTTAACGATATCAAAATGCATGTGAATTTATCTGTTAGACAACTATTTTCAGAGGAATTAGTCTTGCAACTTGAGAACATTCTTGCAAAGGAAAAGATAAATCCAAAACGTTTAACGATTGAAATAACAGAGAGTATGATTATGGAGGATAGCGATCACTTCATCAACATGCTTGATGAAATTCGAAAGTTAGGGATTGAAGTGAGTATAGATGATTTTGGGACAGGTTATAGTGCTTTAAGCTATTTAACTAGACTTAACGTTGACAGTATCAAAATTGATCAATCTTTTGTACAACAAGTTGGTTGTGGAGATAAAGGAGATGCTGTGATCAAATCCATCATTTCATTAGCTCGTCATTTGGATTTAAACGTTATAGCAGAAGGGGTGGAAGAAGAAAGACATATCTCATTCTTGTTAGAGAATGAATGCAGTGAAATGCAAGGTTTTTACTTCAGTAAACCTTTAACAGAGTATGAGGCAAATCAATATTTGTTTACCTATCATCAAAAAGTGTCAGGCAATCATTAGAAATCACCTAAGAAGAGGGAATGACCATGAACAAATTGTTAGACTTATTTCAGATGTTGATTCATGACCAAAATGAGCCAATGTCTAAATATTTATTGACTCATTTATTAGATGGAACTTCTGATTTAATATTTCTGATGGAAATCAACGATGACTCTTATCAGTATGCTTTTATGAATAATGCTGCCAAAAACCATCTCCAGATTGACTGTAAATGGTTAGGTAAAACATTGGAAGATGTTCTCCCGGAGAATCATTGTCAGCAAATTAAAGAAAAATACAATGAAGCTAAGGAAACAAAAAAATCGGTTGCCTATGAGGACCAAGCAGAATTGAAAGGTAGCATTTTCTTTGGGCATAATATCTTATCACCTTTATTAAATGACGAGGGTGAATGTACTCATATTCTATCAATCACCCGAGACATCACAGACCGAAAGTTAAAGGAGCAAGAATTAACAAGAATAAATGAACTTTATAGCTCTTTAATGACGAACTCAGCTGATGCAATTTTAATCTTGTCAAATGAGTTAAAAATTGTAGAAGTAAACCCAGCATTTGAGGAGATATATGGTTGGAGTAAATCAGAATTACAAGATAGACATCTTCCTTTTATACCAAATAATAAAGAAGAGGATGCAAAAGCCCTTTTGAAACAAGTATTAAATGGTGATAAAATAAGCGGCTATGAAACACAAAGGTTGAAAAAAGATGGAGTTTTAGTTGATGTATCCATTTCTATGTCTCCGCTTTATAATGCCAATCAAGAAGTAGTAGGTGTTAGCTCCTTAATAAGAAACATTACTGAACAGAAAAGAATCGAAAACAAGCTTGAAAAAAGCAAATCACGCTATGAATCCTTATTCAAGTATAACCCGGATCCCGTATTACAGATGGATTTACATGGAGTGATTCAAAAGGCGAATCCTAGCTGTGAGCGGATCTTAGGACTATCTGTGAAAGAATTACGGAATACATCAATTCTCGAACTTGTTACAGATCAAGAGATCGAACATGTTCGACACCAGTTACAAATGTTAAAACAACAGGAAAGCACCATATTTGAAATAAAGTTGCATTGTAATCAATATCAAGGTCATGTTAGAACGTTTGATGTTGTAACATTTCCCATCGTATTAAATCAAGAGCTTCATGGAGCCTACTTTATCATGCAAGACAAGACAGAGAAGGTAGAGGTTTTTGATGCGTTACAAAAAAGCGAGGAAAAATATAGGCTTATTGCTGATCATTCCTTTGACTTAATAACATTCCATGATACCAAAGGATATATCACGTATGCTTCACCATCTCACTGCTATCTAGTTGATGAAGATCCTACAGAAATTCAAAATCAACCATTAACATTTCAAGTCCATGAAGAAGATCAAAAGAGTTTAAAAAAAAGTTTTTTTGAATCTTTAATGACTCTCGAATCCTTTTCTATCAAATTAAGAAAGAAAAATTCACGGAATGAATGGGTTTGGCATGAGTCAAAAGGGACACCTGTAGAAGGAGAAGATGGAAGAGTTAGTCATGTTGTTATAGTGTCTAGAGACATTTCCGAGCAAATGAACTATGAAGACCAATTGAAAGAGATTGCTTATTTTGATCATTTAACCAATTTACCAAACCGTCGCTTATTTGAAGATCGATTAAACCAAATGTTAGCACACAGTAATAGGAGTAATAGATCCTTTGCATTAATGTATCTTGATGGTGATGAATTTAAGGAAATAAATGATGATTTGGGACATGATATTGGAGATGAATACTTATATTTTGTAGGAAAGAGAATAAAGAAGTGGATGCGTGAGGAGGACACTGTAGCAAGAATCGGCGGTGATGAGTTTGCCGTTATATTGCCAAATATAGAGACAAGAGAAGAAGCTGAACGTGTGGCTAAAAGGTTACAACACTCTTTGTCGCAACCCTATAATATTAAAGGGGCAACGATTCAGTCATCATTTAGTATAGGAATTTCACTATTCCCTGAAGATGGACAGACAAAGGAACAAGTCATTCAACACGCTGATAAGGCTCTGTATTATTCAAAAGAAAAAGGGAAAAATGAAATAAGTACTTACCAAGATATTTTGTCACACATTCAAATCTAATGATGAAGATGTTAAGTTTTTGGCAAATCATTTTTATAAGGGCTGATTGACTATGGAAAATGATCATGGTCTAGAATTAAAACGATTGGAACTTGAGATTAAACAACTAAGGGAACGGTTATATCTTTATCAATCTGAACCAAATCTCACAAAACAATCTATTGTCAATTTGAGTGAGAAGCTAGATAAGAAGATTATCCAATTTATGTATTTGAGTAATCATATTGACATATAAAACCACTTTCTAAAATATAGATATTTGTTAAAATAGAAGTATTGAAATGTAATGTATTCCCCTTTTGTGAAAGGGTTTTCTTTTTGGTTAAAAAAATATAGGTGAAATACGGACTTCTCAATTAGCAAAGTTTTCTAATAGTAAAATAAAATAAACCTTTAAAGAAGGTGTAACATGTGATTGAGGAAAATCAATTGACATTAGAGTTAGCATGTATCCAATATTTTGAAGGAAATCAAGATGCATCAACTACGATCAATAACTTATCTCTCAGAACTGGTGTGACGGTTGATGAACTGTCTCCTGTTCTTGAACAACTTTTAAAGTTATCTATCATTGAAAGGATAGAAACAAGGGATGGGGAATTATACCGTTATGTTCAACCTAGGAGAGAACAAATTTAGGTGATATGTTTTGAAAAGTGAAATATTAAAATCTGTATTAGCCGCTTACCATTCCTATTTAATGGTACCGGTAACGTTATTAAATCATAAAAGTGAAATCGTAAGCACAAGCTCAAGAGCTTATGCATCGGACTGTCAGTTAACTTTGAAAAATGCGCTTGAGGCTTACTCCATAATAGATTCCGTTGCTGCTGTACAAATGCCTTACTCAGTCCCAAAGAACACACAATACCTTGTTACCTATGGGGGATATTATGACGACCAGAAATGTTATGTTCTAGCTGGTCCTTTTTATGTTTCTTCCCCTAAAACGTGTGAAAATGATATTTCTAGTTTAACTGTTAATCAGGTAAAGCAATCGTATCAAACGATTGCTGAACTAGGAGATGTAATTCAGAGACTAAACAATGATAAAAGTGGATCACTATTTTCTTATTTATCCATGCTCGATTTATTTTATGAAATTGACCAATCTCAAACCGTAATTGATGATAATCGACTTCACCAACATCTTACATCGTACTTGCCCAATATAACATTTAGCGGTATAGCCGTTAAAACAAATGGCGCCCATACCTACAAGGTAACGAAATTTTTTGCAAATGATCAGGTAGATTTGTGTGAATATACATTTAATCTTGGAGAAGGTTTTTTAGGTCAATCTGTTGTTACTATGCAACCAAATATGTGGGAGAATATCACTCATGATCTACGGACTATAAATTTACAAGCTTATGGTTTATATCCTAAGGCTTTGTATTGTTATCCATTAACTATAGAAAATGGAAATGTCGCTGTCCTATTTGGAGGGTCTACTACAAATCCACTTTTCTCTTCTGAAACGATGTTTATGTTGCGTCAAGTATTTCAATTTATTGAACGCAGTATAGCTTATCAACGTATTGATAAAAACTTGTCAGATGTTCACACTCGATTAAATGTAGTGAATGAGATTTTTGCTGTCATTTCTAAGATTAAGGACAAAAGTCGAATCTTGTATGTTTTAACAGATGCTACGTTGACTTTAGTTAAAGGACGTTTTTCAGCTATATTGACAAAACCAGAAACAGATGTTCAATCATTTGATATGGTATCAAGAGGATTACAATCTGATGAGGTTAATAAATATAAAGAAGACTTAATTAATCGGTATTTTCAAGAAGAAGATTCAGTGAAAAGCGATTCAAACTCCACTCTAAAACAAACAACATGGGGTGATTGGGTTTATGAAAGTCCTTTAACAAGCGGGAATAAAGTGCTTGGAGTTTTATGTGTGAATATCGCTAATAAAGATCATAATGGTAAGCATACTGAGTTTTTAGAAAGCATTTCACAAATTGGCGGAATTGCAATTGATTTAATTAATGTGGAACAATCTAAGAAGAATGCAGATGTGGTTATTGAATGCTTGTTTGGTGCAATTGAAGAATTTGAACCTAATCAATATGAGAAAATGAAAAAGATGTTAAGAGGTGTAAAAGACTTTTCGGAATATCTTCGGTTAAACCAGGAAGAGAAATTACAATGTCTTAAGGCTTGTAAACTATCAGCTTATTCTCTTTCCTTTTTAGAGAATAAAGGTTTTAATCAGTCTCTAATTCAAATAATCGGCCATTATAATGAGTTAACGAAGGATATGATACCGAGTAAGCCATCCCCACTTCCATCTCAAATCTTATTTGTTATTCATTATTATATATCAAATGGGGAAATACCGCTTTTTCATAAACACTTACATGAAGAGTTAAAAATAAAATTTTCAGCTTTCATTCTACAGGAAAATGAAGAAGACAGTGAAAAAATCACACAAGCCTTACCCCAGCAAAAAAATATCAGTGTTGAGTTTGATGTTATTCAAGTGCAATTTAAGCTCTCTAAAAGAGAAATTGACGTGTTGGAATTGATTATACAAGGGATTAGTAACAAGGAAATTGCACAAACTTTATATATAAGTGAACATACGGTTAAAAACCATTTAAGTAATATTTTTCGAAAACTATCGGTTAAGGATCGATCTCAAGCGATTGCCAAGTGTTATCATCTATCACTCAACCAAGATTCTGAATAAGTTATAAGTGGACCTAGATAATTAGTGCTATAAAAGTGCTGTTATCTAGGTTTTTTGTGTTTTAATGACTTTCTCCATGAAGTATTTAAATGTATCTAAATGGTATAGAAAATCTACATCAAAAGGTAATTCTCATACTTACGAAATCCCTTTCAATGACTTGAAAGGGGACAAATTAAATAGACGAAAAGTACTATCACATATATTATAACTTTATAGACAAATTTAGACAATGATTTCTCCCTACGAAAATGGCAAACTCATTGAAAAATGGGGACGCAAAGCCTATGGGTCTAAGGTATTTAACTACGATAGCCAGGTTACCGAAAAGGGTGGAGTATTGGGTTGGTATATTATACCAAACTAGATATCCACCATTATATATGGTGGATTTTTTATAGGAGGCTTTATTATGTCCATTCAATCCATGAAAGAAAAAGAAGGATTAGTAGAAAAGAATGTTCGATCCATATTGGAGGAAATTGGAGAAGATCCTCAACGCGAAGGTTTACTGGATACACCTAAGCGAGTAGCAAAGATGTATAAAGAAGTTTTTGAAGGTGTAGGAGTCGATCCATCTGTTGCCTTAACGACAACATTTGAGTCGGAAGGTTATGACGGAATGGTTGTTGTGCGAGATATTGACTATTACACATTTTGTGAACATCACTTGATTCCGTTTTTCGGAAAAGCACATATTGGATATATGCCGGAAAATCGTATTGTTGGATTAAGTAAGTTTGCAAGGTTAGTTGAATTGACCGCAAAGCGTCCCCAGGTGCAGGAACGAATGACAGAACAGATTGCTTCAGCTATTCATGATGTTCTTAGTCCAAAAGGTGTCATCGTAACTGTGGAAGGTCAACATTTGTGCATGTGTGCTCGTGGAGTGAAAAAGCCTGGAACCTCTACAGTTACAACAGTGAAAAGAGGTTCATTTAAAGAGGATAAATCTCTGGTTCGTGAGTTTGAACGAAGTATTGCTACTACATAATGAGGGGGAGATAGAAATGCTTTATTTGTCACGTAGAGTTGATTTTTCATCCATGCACAGCTATCGGAATCCTAAGTGGAGCGATGAACGAAATCAAGAGGTTTTTGGCTTGTGCAGTAACCCAAGTGGTCATGGTCATGATTATCAGTTAGAGGTCATGGTTAAGGGAGCGTTAAACGAAGCGTCTGGTGTAGTTGTAAACACAGTGGACATCAAGAAAATAGTGGGTGGATTCGTGGATCAGGAACTAGACGGGAAGTTCCTAAACAAAGAACATCCCCATTTTATGACAAAAATCCCGACAACAGAAAACTTGGTCACATACTTATGGGACGCAATATCCCCGAAGTTACAAAATTGTGAGTTACATAGGTTGCGACTACATGAAAATCCCTTTTTATATGCAGAGAAGGAGGAAGAAAAGATGGTTCGTTTAACAAGAAAGTATCACTTCAGTGCTGCTCATCGATTACACAGTGATCAGTTATCAGACGAAGAAAATATTCGACTTTTTGGGAAGTGTAATAACCCTTATGGACATGGTCATAATTACTACCTTGAGGTTACAGTTGAGGGAATACCAGACCCTGTTACAGGGATGATTACTGATTTATCTTACTTAGATGAAATAGTAGATTCGGTTGTGTTAAACAAATTTGATCATAAACACTTAAACCTAGATACCAGTGAGTTTGAGGGACTAAACCCAACTTCTGAAGTAGCTGCCAAAGTTATGTATGATATGCTTTCTCCTTATTTACCCAACCTATATAAAATTGGCCTATGGGAAACAGAAAAGAACTACTTTGAATACATGGGTCCAGGAGTGAGTGCTTAATGGTCTACTCCCAATTGAAAGAAAAAGTTGTGGTCATAATAGGGGCCAGTAGAGGGATTGGTAGAGCAACGGCTGAATTATTGGATCAACATGAAGCAAATCTTGTTCTTGGGGCAAGAGATATAACGGAATTAGGTCAACAATTTACAAGAAAAGAAGTCTATCCGCTTGAAATCGATGTGCGAGATGAGGAATCGGTTAAACATTTTGTTGACCAGTCTGTTAAACGGTTTGGGCGTATAGATGTTCTTATTAATGCAGCAGGTGTAGGAACGTTTTCAAGTGTCATAGATTCAGATACAACAGACTTTGATGATATGCTCACGGTTAACCTTCGTGGGACGTATCTTTCATGCAAATATTTCGGAAAACAAATGAAACAACAACAAGATGGACAAATTTTAAATCTTGTTTCGATTGCAGGTAATACGGCATTAGCAGGTGGTGGCGGATATTCTGCATCGAAGTTTGGTGTATTAGGGTTAACGAAAGTGCTCCAAGCAGAGTTACGTACAGAAGGTGTGCGAATTACCTCTGTATTGCCTGGAGCAGTTAATAGCTCTTTTTGGGATCATATTCACCCGAAACCAGATGTAGAAAACATGATTCCAGCTGAATCCATTGCAGAACATATAGCATTTTTATTATGTCAACCTAAACAGTCTGTAGTGGACGAAATTACAATAATGCCACCTGAAGGGATTTTATAGCAAAGGAGGGGTAGGCGTTGCCAAGTTTATTTAGGAAGGTTTTTCATCGAAATGAATCAAAAAAAACTGAATTAAACTTTCCTACTCTTCCAAATAAATGTAATCTTCTAACCTTAAAAAGAAAAGTCATTATAGGCACTCTTGCTAGAGATCTAGCTTTTTGTTTATTTGAAAATCAAAAATCAGCGGATTCACTATTTTATTATTGCTTAACAAATGAAGAAATCGATGATGAGAAGAGGTTCATCCACTTAGCAACCAATCTAGTAGAGTGGGTTGAATTAGGCGAAGACATAGAAGATCGAATCCATAAGGCTGTATTATCAACGGATGTTAAAGATAGTTTATTAACTGTTTTTAATAAGCACAAAGCTGATTTGTATATCTTGTGTCAAAAGCAGGATCAAAAAACGAAATCACAAGATATATCAGAAGATGCCAATCAACATGACCAAAGCAAATGGAAAATTTATCGAGATGTTATTTATGCTGCTACACAAAAACAATTTAAATTAATAGAAGAACATGAAATAGAACAATATAAAACTGGTGACATTCTATTAAAAGAGAATGTCGACAAGAGAGAAGATATTCCGAAGTGTCGTGATTTAGCAAAAGAAGTGTTGCAAGAAATAGGAATCTCCTCAAGTTCTCTTATGAGCTGGCTTTTAGTAATATCAGAAGCTGTTACAAATATATTGAAGCATGCAGATCACGGTAAAGTTTCGATTTTCTATCAAACTGATTACACCCATGTCATCGTGGAAGATGTGGGGCCAGGTTTTGATTTGGAAAACTTACCGAATATGACATTGATGTCAGGGTACTCGACAAAAGAATCGTTAGGACAAGGGTTTACATTAATGATGAAGATCGTTAAGCAAATGATGTTGCATACTTCTTCTAAGGGTTCAACGTTGATATTAGCTTTTGAGAACGATGGAAGCTAAATAGGAAGTTTTTAATGAAGGGGAGGGATTTGAAATGAATCTATTACCAAAAGAGGAAGTCAAAACCATACGTAAAACTTTAAAAACGACCTATTTGTTTGATGGCTTTTGGGATCGATGGGTGGCGCATGGGTTACATGAAGACTTCCCGAAACAAGACCGTAAGCCATTGACTTCTTTAGAAAACTGGATTGAATCATTAGAAAATGAAGCTATAAAACGAAAAGAGCAAGCTGAAACGAAGAAACAAACCAATCGCTTCAGAGAGGCTGAACAACTTTTACGACAAGCTTCACTCTATTATAACTTAATTTATTGGGTTTTTCCTCAGAACAATGAGTATAAACAAGATTGGTACAAAAGGTGCAAAGCTCTTATGAAAGCTGCAGACGATTTGTCTTCTATTGAAACGAAATCGGTGGAGCTCATAATTGATGGCCATATTTGTTATGGTAGGACTCGCTATCCGAAAAACCCTAAAGGATGCATCATTATTATCAATCCGATTGATTCTTCAAAAGAAGAACTCTATAAATATGAGATGTATTTTAATGAACAAAACTATATCACAGTAAGCTTTGATGGACCTGGACAAGGTGAAACATACCTGAACGGTTTAATAGGTACACGACAGCGGTGGGAAGCATTTGTTAATGCTGTCATTGACTATTCAGGGGAAAGCTTTCCAGATCAGAAAATCTATTTATTTGGTACAAGCTTGGGAGCATCATGGGCACTTTATGGTAGTGCACATCCATTGGTTGAGAAAGTTTCTGCTGTTAGTCCTGGGGTTGAATTAGAGAATATGAATTTACCAAAGTATTTTATGGAGCGAATGGATTTTTGCCACATAATTAGTCCTGAAACTTCTTCTATTCCGTATTTTGATCAAATAAATTATCGAGCTCCAGTGCTTTTATTTCATGGAGGAAAAGATCCGATGGTTCCCTATAAACAAATGGAGCTTTTATTCAAAAAAATTCCTTATGGTAAACAGTACGTGGAATACCCAGAAGAGTCACACTGTTGTAACCATAAAATTCAGGACCTATTAAAACTAACTGTTGATTGGTTTGAAGACAAACATCCACCCCTAGTAAATGAAAGAGGAGATATTTATGTTGAAGCCTAAAACACTTCGCCAGTCATTTTTAACCAAAATGCTATCGATCCTTTTGATTATCACGCTGCTATCAGGCGTGCTTCAACTCTATTATATAAATGTATATGCAAAAAAAGAAATTAAAAATCAGGCGTTGATGATAGCAGAAAATATAGATAAAAATATTGAACAAACTAAAATATCTGCTGATGCAATTGAACACCAAATTGATCTGAAACTTATTTCCATGTCTAAAAACATTACAGATAAACTAAAGGGTAAAACTATTGATGAAATTTATAACGAAGATCTTGGGAAATTAAAAGATGAGTTTAATTTAGCCGGTATAACTCTTTTTAATAAAACAAAGGATGATATTGTTGGTGTAAAGTCCACGAACCCTAATGAAATAGGGTTTAGTATAAAGAAATATGGTTATTATGAAGCTGGTAAGAAGATATTCAATGGTGTTAAACCTGATATTGAAGGGGCAACGTATCTCTCTAAAAATGCCATTGTCCTACCTATTGCACCATCAGGTTCTCAAAATGAAGTTCCCACATTCTTTAAATATGCCTATTATCATGCCCCAGGAACTTCCTATGTCATTAACATTTATATAGAGGCCAATGAAGTTTATCAATATACGAAAGAAACGGGAACGGAAAAGCGAATCGATGATATTAAAGACAATACTCCAAATATAAAAGAGATTGCTGTTTTAAATCCTAAAGTATTTAAAGATCCTAGTTTAGAAAAACAATTGTATCCTCCATTGAAGAAGGTAGAATATGGAGAGTTTAACTATAAGACGGATGATGACATTGAATTTTTAAAGAAAACAGCAGGTAATCTTCAACGAAAAATGATAACGCAATCAATCAACAATGAGAAAGTATTTAAAGTATTCTTACCCATTAATGAAGATTATGTCGTCTACACATCATTTGATTATCAAAAGTTAAGTGCCCCTTTATATCGACACTCTTATATCCTAATTGCAACAGGAATCATTTCTCTATTTGTATTATTCTTGGTAACTGCTAGATTTTTTAATCGAATCTATGAAAATATACAACGGATAAAGTCACAAATTAGGTTATTGGAATCTGGTAATTTAACTGCTGAAAGTAAAGTGACTGATAACAGTGAGCTACAGAAGCTTTCAGAAAGTGCAAATAGAATGGCGAACACTCTTGGGGCTGTTCTGAAGGAAACCAGAGAGCAGGCACAAAAAGTGCAACAAATGTCTATTATGTTGGAAGCAGAAGCATCAAAATCCGTTGAGAAAATGTTTAAGATGTCTACAAAGGAAACGGCTCGTTCACGCGAGCAATTAAACGATACACTAGACTTTTTGGATAAGTTAAAAGATTACCTAAATACTCTACCAGAAGAAGAAAAGAATGAGGAAATACTAGAGGATATTGAGAACATTAAGCAAGTGGCTAAAGGTCAGACGGCATCATCTACAGATTTTACACTCACATTAGCGGACTTACTTAAATCGCTCCATTATGAGTCAAGTGAACTATCAGATATATCAAACCTTGTATTACAACATATGGCTAATTTTAAATTAGAACAAAAATAGAGTAGTCCTTAGTAGATAAGAAACAAAAATCGCGGCTTTAAATAGGAGGTGGCGAGATGGGTGAAGATTTAATGGTAAGAAAATCAAAAGAAAGTAGAGATGAGTGTACATTAAAAATAAGTGGTTATCTAGATTATTCCTCAATGGAACCTTTTATACAGGGAGTACGTTCGATCGAAGAAGGAACGAAGAAAGTAACAATAAATTTTTCTGAATTAGAATTTATCGACTCCACTGGAATTGGTGCAATTATTAATCTTGCCCATAAAGCAAATGATAAGCAATTTGAGGTAGAGTTGGTTGGTATGAATCCAGAGGTTCGAGAGGTTTTTGATACCATTGGGGTTTTTGAAATTATGGCTTCCTTGCAAAAGGAGGGTATGTAGAATGTTTCGGAGAGAAATGTTATTTGAAACTAAAACTGATTACGCCAACAAAACATTAGAACGAGAAATTAAACTAGCTCGTAATATACAAATGGAACTCTTAAATGGATCACAACCAACGTTAGAGAAAGGGCAGGTAACTGGTTACTCTTTACCGGCACGTCTAATCGGTGGAGACTACTATGATTTTCATGTTCTACCAAATGGTAAACTTCGGATTATCATTGGAGATGTGATGGGTAAAGGGATTCCTGCGGCTATGCTTATGATATTAACACGAGGGGCGTTTCGCAGTGCTGCTGAAAGCACCCAAGGACCATCTGAAACGTTAACGGCTATGAATAAAGCATTGTATTCAGACCTTCGAACATTGAATTCATTTGTTACCGTTTTATGTGCAGATTGGAACCCGGAAACAAATGTTTTATCTTATGCGAGTGCAGGACATAACCTTCCTTTGGTTGTTAAATCAAACCAAGATATAGAAGAAGTGCCGAAAGTGAAAGGTGTAATGCTTGGGGGATTACCCCAAAATACGTATAAAGAAAATTTCGTTCAGTTATTAGATGAGCAACTTGTATTCTTTTATACAGATGGGATCACAGAGGCACAAAATTCAGATGGGGATATGTTTCAAACAGAACGTTTACGGAAGGTTCTTCAACAAAACTATGCAGAAGCAGTAGAAGATATAGAGAATTCAGTTATAGAATCTCTTGATAATTTTACAGAAAATGTACAACAAAAAGATGATATTACGATGGTGTTATTAAAGGTTCATCAAGGTCAAACAAAAGTTTCAAGTTATAATTCCCCGGTTTTAAATTAACTATAAAGGGGGGCATGAAGATGCAAAGTATCGTCTCCAAGGGGAAAACGATTGAAGATGCTGTAAATGTAGGCTTAAATTTATTAGAAGCTTCAAAAAAAGAAGTGAATATTGAAATTTTACAAAAAGAAAACAAAGGTTTTATGGGAGTTGGTAGAAAACAGGCTGTAGTAAAATTGTCTATTAATCGTCTGGAAGAAAACCAAACTCAACCAGAGAAATCAAGTTTTAAAGCTGAAATGGATTCATTTGAAGAATACATTGAAAATCTTTCCCCATATTTAATAGAAAATCAAAAATTGAATATGAATGACTCGTACCCTAGCACAGATATGTCCCCGTCTAATTTAGAAGGGAAAGTATGGGTGAAGGATAATCAACTTTTCGTGAAAAATTCTCCATCACACTTTTCAACTATAACTTCTTGTAAAGGCGTTAAGCTTATTAAAAATGGTGAAGTTGTAAAGGAACATACCACGATAATATCTGAGAAAGATCAATTTGAAATAGAGATAGAAAATCAACAACAAATCAAAGAAACAACATGGAATGTATCGATTGATTCAAGTGGATTAAGCGCTCGTCTTCATATTGAACCTGGTTGTATCATTAAGAGAAATGTACAAAATATGGAACCGTCAGAACATATTGAATTATGTGTTGAGGAAACGGTAGAAGTAAGAAATGAAATAGATTATGAAGAGATCATGAAAAAAATAAATGCCCTTCATGTAACTTATGGAATAAATCAAAGTGAAATCATAAAAGCAATGAATACTCAAGAGCCTGGAGTCTTCGAGATTGCTAACGGGAAAAAAGCAGAATCAGGTAAAGACGGATGGATCGAATTAAAAATTGATGTAAATCCTAGAAATGGACTCGTAGAAGATGAATCTGGAAACGTAGATTTTAGAGAGAGTCGTTCAATTCCAAAACTCGAAAAAGGACAAATTGTTGCAATTGTTCATCCTCCTCTCCCAGGCACACCAGGAGTTACTGTGACAAATGAACCTATACCAGCTAAACCAACATATCCAATTAAACTTAAATTGGGAAATGGGATGATTGAAGTGGATGATAAACTAGTGGCTACAGAATCAGGCCGTCCTTTTGTTGAACGTAGAGGACAACTTGTCTCTGCTTCCATTATGCCAAAATATGTTCATGATGACCATGTGAATTTATCTTCAGGAAACATTCGCTTCCATGGCGATGTTGATATCTTAGGTGAAGTTGAAGAGAACATGCTAGTAGAAGCTAAAGGTGATATTTATGTGTATGGTTCAGTTAATCAAGCTGAATTAAATACGACGAAGTCTATCGTTGTAAAAGGGAATATTGCTAGCTCTGACATAGCTGCAGGTAAGAACAACATGTTAATTGCTGAACTAGGACATATATTAGGGGTGTTACACGGTCAACTTGAAAAAATGATTGCGGTTATCAAACAGCTATCTCAGACATCAGCCTTTAAATCTAGTGATGTTTCTGTAAGTGGTCTACAACCCCTTATTCGTATTTTGCTAGAGAGGAGGTTTAAAGGATTCCTTTCTCTTGTAAATCAATATCAAACTGTGGTAAATAAAGGTGAAAAATATCTGGATAGTGAGGATTGGTCCTTTATTTCTGTATCTTTAACGCAAATATTCCAAACGTTATCAAATCAACTTATCACCATTGAACGCTTAGAAAACCTATCGAAGAAAATGTTTGATTTACATGAATTAAGCCAAGAGCCTATCGAACCTGAATCTTATATTACCATATCTGATGCAACCAACAGTAATTTATATAGCAGTGGAAATATCAATATCATTGGAAATGGCTGTATCAACTCGAAAGTTCATTCTGGAGGAAAACTAAATGTTTTTGGTGTCGTTCGTGGCGGAGAAGTATATGGTAGATTAGGCGTTCGTATAGATGAGGTTGGGTCAGGCAGCGGTACAAAAACAATCGTATCTGTTCCAAGTGATCAGAAAATATATATTCATAAAGCCATGGAAGGGACCATTCTGAAGATCGGAAATGTGACCCGTACGTTAAATGCAGATCGAAAGCAAATTACAGGATACTTGAATGATCAAAATCAAATCATATTAGAGTGACTAGATTAGGAGGAGAAGTGTGGTGCTGAAGTTTTCCATAAATGAAATGGACAGTAGAGGGGTAGTAAATCTAGTTGGGGACTTGGATATTGAAGCAACTGAAATGATTAATGATGATTTAATCCCTTGTTTACTAGAATTTCAAATAATTCAACTAAACTTTGAGCATGTTCCTTTTGTCGATTCCTCAGGGATGGGGCTTTTGCTTAACATTGTTAAACGCTTAAAAGAACAAAATATCGAAGTTACAATCTCTGATGTTAAGGAGGAAGTGTACGAAGTTTTTGATCTATTACAAATTCCTGAGATTGTAGGGGAGGAGACATTTGTATAATCTCAAATGAAGGGAATAGCGACTATATATTTGATCTTCTCTCTAAAAAACATGGTAATTCCAACTTTGGAGCTAGCGTGGATGTATAGAAAAGAGGAGGGGAGCATATGAAAAGGTTACTAGACGAAACAGAAGTACTAAAAATAGGAACGAAATGTCGTTTAGTCCATCCAAAGAATAGAAAGAACGCTGGAGCTATTATGGTGTTTAAAGGTAAAACAAAAGATGGTTTTTACTTATTTTACTATAACAACGAAGCCATAGTGTGTTATAGCGATACAGAGTTCATCATATTACCTACTTTAGAAGAGTTACAAGAAGTCATTAATTTAACATTAGATTTAGGGTGTAAAGATCTTTTTGTGGAATACACAGATCAGTTAAACAACCAGAATTATAACGATGTCAGGTAAAGTCAGGTCTGCAATTTACTAGAATATAGGTACCAAAAAAGAAGCTAACCTTATAGTAAATGGTTAGCTTCTTTTTCGTTTTAAAAGAAACATTTTTATAGAACACATTCATTCCTTATTTATCTTAAATCCGGTGTACCTGTTCCCTTATCTCCCTCTTAGCCTGAAGAAGTGTTTAATTCGCTGCCATAGAGAGTATTGTTTTCTCTCCGCATAGACTCTAAAACGATCCCTCCCTCTTTGTTTAGCCTCATATAAAGCATCATCAGCCTGCTTTAAAAGGTTCTCCTCACTAATCTCGTCTCCATAATAAAAAGAGATTCCAATACTTGTACCTACGAGGATCGTTAAGTGACCGATTTGGAAAGGGGTGTTCATGGATGATAAGATGCTTTTGGCAGTTGAAGTAGCATCTTCTTTTTTTCTAATGTCTGGTTGGAGGATTAGAAACTCATCTCCACCTATCCGCGAGACAATGGAACGTTCACTAACATTATGTTTAATACGATTGGCAAATTCTTTAAGAACTTCATCTCCAACTTCATGACCGTAATTATCATTGATATCTTTAAAATGATCACAATCTAGTGCAAAAACAGCTAATGGCTTTTTACTTCTTTTTACTTTTTCCATTTCAGTATCTAAAGCATTATCAAACATTCTACGATTAGGAAGGTTTGTTAAGTGATCGTGTAAGGCTTGATGTTTAAATGCTTCTTCACGTTGTTTCAGTTTCCCAATATCTCTTGATATCATAATAATCCGATCTACATTTCCTGAAATATCAAGAACAGGGGTGCCCTTTGCTTCGATCCATATGGTTTCTCGATCTTTTGTGATTCTTCGAAATTCCACACTTTGAGATTGTTTCGTTTGAATGATGCTGTCCATAAAATGTTGGATGTTATTCATATCATCCCCATGTGAAAACGTAAGAATCGATTTATCTAAATAAAAATCAGGAGGCAACCCTAAAATATCTTGATGAGAAGGTGAAGCATATAGTGTCGTGCCATTTTTATCAATGACAGTTACTAAATCAGACACATGATCTGCGATTTGACGGTATCGTAGTTCACTATCTCTTAATTGCTCAGTCATTCTTTTTAATTCAGAAATATCTTTATACATGGCTACACCACCTAGGAATTTGCCATTTTCCATGATGGGTGTATAGGAAGAAATAACATCGATTGTATTTCCTTCTTTAGTTAAACGTTTCGATAAATGGTTTTCAATGACTTCTCCATTGGTAAGTTTTTCTACTATGTTATTGAAATCATCTTTATATTCATCTGGAATAATACTTAGAGATGGGTCATTTAGCAACTCCTCTTCTTCCCATCCTAATAACCTTGTGAAACCAGGATTTACAGTTACATAACCTCCTTTTGAATCAAACGTAAATACAGCATCAGCGGCATGGTTAAAGATTATGTCTAATTTGGCTTTCTCTAATCTCAGTTTTTGTTCATGCTCTTTACGTTCCGTAACGTCGTGCGTAATCGAAATAAGATACTCACATTGATCCTGGTCATTAAAGACTGGAGTGACCCGCGATTCAAAATATCTTTTTTTAAATTGACTAGGATCTTCATCGTGAATAAAGATCTCTGCTTCATAGGATACTTCTTTCTTTGATTGAACAGCATTTTGATAGTTTTCTGTAATAATGTCTGCTGAAGTTGTAGGCATGACTTCATGGATCGTTTTGCCAATTAGGTCTTTTGGCAAGTTACTCTGTTTTATAGCTGCGTTATTTACATTCTTATATCGAAAAGTGCCATCTTTTTGTACTTCTATTAAGAAAACCATATCTTGAATGCTGTTGAAAATAAGGTTTAAATGTTGATAGTGCTTTAATGTTGAAAACATAAGACTTTTACGCCTCCTTAATGTTACCAACTACTATGAATAGGATTTTGCTAAGATAACCTACTAATGATAAAGAGAGTTTTATAGTAGGTGCTCACAAGTAAAGGTCATTTTGATTTCATCTATGTGTAAGAGAATTATAAAGTTCCTCAATATAATTATAAGGGATAAATTCTTATACTGTTTCATATATACTCCAAAAGTCTTTTTGGTGATACGAAATGTCAAAAAAATGATGCTAAAAGTACTGTGAATATTGTACTGAAAACATGTATATTTAAGTCAACTTAAATATTATACCAAGTGCACGTATCAATCTAAAGACCTAAAAGTGTCACCCTAAAAAGTGCCTGACCCCCACTGAGTTAATGCTTTACTGTGGTGGGGGCAGGCACCAGATAAGAGAAAAGAAGGAAAAAATAACCTATTACAGAAATGAAACAAGAGGGAAAAGGAAAGGAGATTGATTAGATGGAGAAAACAAATCCTATAAATATAAAGGGTGTAAAAGAAGTAGAGGAAAAGAAATTAGTTGGATTTCGTGTGGTTTGCGAGGATATGGAAGGGTATGGGAAGGAGATCCCTAAAGCATCTATGTCATTAGATCGACGCAAAAATGAAATAAAACATATAGTAGATCCGGTTAACCTTATCGGAGCATTTAAAGCATCAGAGACTTCAAAAGAAGATGACGGTTATTGGGTTTGCTATGAGGTGCATGAATTTGAGGATATTCCTGAAGGGATGGTTAGTCTAGTTGTTCCTGAACAGAAGTATGCAATACTAAACTTTAAAGGGCATGCTTCAGAGATCTTTCAGGTCTATTCACATCTGCACAAATGGATTGAAGAGAATGAATATAAAAGAGTACCAGATAAGTGGTCATTAGAAATTTATACGAAATGGACGGAGAATGAAGATAATGTAGGTCTTTGTGATCCTATCTATTAGAAAAGTGCCTGACCCCCACTGTGTTAACACTTTAACGTGGTGGGGGTCAGGCACTGCTTTATACTAAGATCACCCATAGAATAATAGAGAATACGATTGCTGTTATGCCTTGGACCAATGTGGCCATGGTTTGTGCTTTATAGGCATCTGTTACCTCCATGCCACTGAACTCTGTCACAACCCAGAAGTAACTGTCGTTCACGTGACTTACCGTCATGGCGCCTGCGCCGATTGCCATGACAACAAGGGCTAGTGGAATCGCTCCTTCAATGCCCATGGTTGGGAGCATAGGTGCAATCAATGATGACGTTACAACTAAAGCAGCGGTAGAGGAACCTTGTGCACTCTTAAGAGCTGCAGCGACAACAAATGGAATAAGTAGAATAAGAGCTCCATTTAATAATCCGCCATCTGCAAAGCCTTTGATTAGTGAAGCGACTGGTGTTGCTTTAATCACAGAACCGAACGCGCCACCTGCACCTGTAATTAATAGAATAGGAGCAGCATCGGTAATGCCCTGGCCAACCCATTTTGTCAGCGTTTCTTCATTTAATTGCGGCATAAGTGGGAACGCCGCAAAAATACCAATAATAAGAGCGACAACAGGTGCGCCTAAGAAAATAAAGAACTCAGCTACGCCACCAGTCCAACCAAAGAATTTCACAACAGATCCAAGTCCAATTAATAAGATTGGTAGAACAATAGGTGCAAATGATTTTGTTGTAGAAGGAAGATCGCCAAACTGTTTAATCACTTCATCATAATCAATGTGGTCATCGTGTTCGCCTTCAATTTCAATATTTTTTGCAACACGTGTTGCCCAGAGATATCCAGCAAAAATCGTCGGGATTGCGACAATCGCACCAATTAAAATGATCGTTCCAAGGTAATCGCTCGCACCAATATTACCAGCTGCAGCGATCGGTCCTGGAGTAGGTGGGACTAGCGTGTGCGTGGCATATAGACCAGTCGCCAACGCAACGGCCATGGAAGCTAAGGCAACTTTAGCTCGTTTCGCAAGCGCTTTCTTTAAGCTCGATAAAATTACGTAACCGGAGTCACAAAATACCGGGATACTTACGATTGAGCCGATAATCGACATTGCAAGCTGCGGTCGTTTTTCCCCAACCACACGGAGAACCGTTTCAGCCATGCGGATCGCCGCACCGGACTTTTCTAAAATCGTTCCAATAATCGTTCCGGCTACAATGACGATTCCGATGTAGCCCATGAGTCCGCCAAATCCATCATTCACGGCACTTACTACGTCAGTTAGTGGCATGCCTGAAAAGATTCCGACGCCAAAAGCGGCTACGAGTAAGGTTAGAAATGGGTGTAGCTTCAATTTCGCAGTAGCAAATACAATAAAGGCAACACCTAACACAATAATTAAAAATAAGAGCGGTCCTTCAATCATCTTTTCTCATCCTTTCTAATTGGTTTTGAAAGCTTTCACTAACTTGGCGATATTCACAGCCGTTTCATATAAAAGATTCTCTACATTTTCCATGGCCTCTTCCAAGCTCATTGGTTTATTCATGATCGAATGATAGCTAACAAAAAGGTCATCTAGCTGATCGATGCCTTCACCTAAACTACCTGCGATCAACAGACAAGGCTTACAATGTTCCTTCGCTCGCTTTCCTACATAACTCGGAACCTTTCCATAACGAGTTTGAAAATCACTTTGACCTTCTCCCGTAATAATGAGGTCAGCTTTTTCGATGTTGTTCTCTAGCTGAATTTGATCGGCCACCAGTTTTGCACCGGAATAGAGCTGAGCCCCAATTACGAGGAGACCAAATCCTAAACCACCCGCAGCACCAGCACCTGGTGTCCGTTGATAGGACTGACCTAAATGTTTCTCAACTTTTGATGCAAAATGAGCTAAGCCTTGATCAAGCTGCTCAATTTGTTCGGGTGTAGCCCCTTTTTGAGGACCAAATACGTGGGAGGCCCCTTCTTGACCACAAAGTGGGTTCTCCACATCACTTGCAATTTTGATTTCACATTCCTGAAGAGTAGGAGAGATCCCACTAAAATCAACTTCATGGATATGTGCTAACGAAGCCCCAATCGGTTGAACAGATCCTCCGTTCCGATCGGTAAAACGAGCTCCCAAAGCTTGTAGCATGCCCAAACCACCATCATTCGTGGCACTTCCGCCAAGTCCGATAATGAACTTGCGATATCCTTTTTTCATGGCATGAAGGAGTACTTCACCAATCCCGTATGTGGTTGTCATCAATGGGTTCTGTTGATCTTTTGGAATCATAGGAAGACCAGCGACTTTTGCCATTTCAATGATCGCTGTTTCACCATCACCAGAAATTCCATAGGATGTGGAGATCTTGTCACCTAATGGACCTGTAGCCTCCAGATGGATTTCCTGGCCACTTGTAGAAAAGAGTAGTGTATCCAAAATTCCCTCACCACCATCTGCCATTGGAGCGGTTACACAATGAACATCTTCAAACACGTTTGTAAACGCTTTCTTTATAATCAAAGAAACATCGATGGCAGATAAACTACCTTTATAGGAGTCGGGAGCAATAAGTACATTCATTTTTTTGCCTCCTTTCTTTAAGAATCTTTATAATTATTAAACAATTTAGAAGGGGGATGACACAATGTGTGTGAGCACGAAGTTGTTGGGGAGGACAAGCTCGTTTCTTGTGCATGTGCACAATAGGTTGTTGTCATAAAAAAGAAAACACTTGAATGGTGCCAGGCACTAGACAAATTATATAAATATTCTTAAAATTTATATGTATCTCCTGCAGAGCAAATCGTTTTCCATCTTTAGTTTTTAAACGAATGGTGTAGATATACATAAAAAAGAAGGTGGTGAGTTCATTTGCAAAGTGAAATGGGTAAGTTAGTAGAAGATAACAGAAAGTTGCAACAGAGAAATAAAGAGTTAGAAATGATATTTGATTCTTCCTATGACGAGATCTTTGTTACAGATGGACAAGGCATAACCATTCAAGTGAACTCAGCTTGTGAACGAAATTATGGCATTGATGCTAAAGATCTGATTGGCAAAACCGTTGAAGAACTTGAAACAATGGGTGTTTTTGATCAATCCGTTACGAAAAAAGTAATGGATACAAAACAACAAGTTACCATGTTTCAAAAGACTAGCCAAGAAAGGTTTTTATTAGTTACTGCTAATCCAGTATTATCTGAAGATGGAAGCTTACAGAAAATAATCTGTAACTCGAAGGATCTTACTGAAGTTAAGAAATTGAAAAAGAAACTTGAAGAAATGGAACAATTAGTTGAAAAGTACCATGAAGAAATTGATGAATTAAAGTCCGCACGCTTCTCAGGTTACGTATTTGTTAGTAAACAAATGCAGCATGTAATGGATTTGGTTTCAAAAGTGGCTAAAACCGATGTAACTGTAATGATCACAGGAGAATCTGGTGTTGGAAAAACGGCACTTGCTAAACAACTGCACAATCATAGTACTCGTCAAAATCAGCCATTTCTGACAGTTAATTGCGGGTCATTACCTGAAAACCTAATTGAATCTGAACTCTTTGGATATGTTGAAGGTGCTTTTACCGGGGCTTCAAAAGGTGGTAAGAAAGGTCTTTTTGAAAGCGCAGATGGAGGAACAATCTTTCTTGATGAAATTAGTGAACTTCCTTTACATCTCCAGGTGAAATTACTACGGGTTCTTCAGGAAAAAGAAATTACTCGGATAGGGAGCATCAAGGATGTTCCTGTTGATGTGCGTGTCATCGTTGCGACGAATAAATCATTGGAAGCCATGGTGGAAGAGAGGCAATTCAGAGAAGACTTATATTACCGTCTAAATGTTGTTCCAATAGATATCCCGCCTTTAAGAGAGAGAAAAGATGATATTCTCCCATTAATTAAACATTACATAGAGCTCGTGGAGAACAAGTATGATAAAAACGTTTCCTTATCTACAGATGCTGTTCAACATTTGATGAATTATAAATGGCCGGGTAATATAAGAGAGCTCGAAAATATGATGGAACGGATTATTGTTACAGCTTCAGGTTCTGAAGTGGATGTTAGAGAGCTACCAGGGAACATCACTGCTTCTAAGCAACAAGTAGTTCATTATGATACTATCGATTCACTGAAAAATTTTTTAGAGAAACAGGAAAGAGAATTGTTCCAGGATTTATATAAAGATCATCCATCCTCTTACAAAATAGCTGAGCTCTTAAACATTAGCCAATCTTCTGCCATTCGAAAAATACAAAAACACATAAGTCAAAAATGACTCAAATAACCCAAATGAGACTTTAAAAAAGCCCGTATGCTTACTGAATCTCTTTTGGGTTTTATTTTTACCCCTAAAGAGTTCCTCTCTATATCAGTATCTAGAAACCTTTTTAAGGTAAATGCTCCTCAGTTGGCACACTTTTTGCATAAAAAGGAAGATAAGTAGATCAAAAAGGAGTGTCGTTTATGACCGTGACAACATCTTATATTAACCTCAAAACAGAATTACCTGGACCGAAATCAAAAGAATTATTAGATCGTAAAGAAGAGCATGTTCCACGTGGTCCATTTAATACATCACCTGCTTTTATTGAGGAAGGGGATGGAGCAATTATTACCGATGTAGATGGAAACACATTAATTGATTTTGCTGGTGCAATTGGTTCCTTGAACGCAGGACACTGCCCTCCTAAAGTGGTTGATGCTGTAAAAAAACAAGTGGAAAAGTATATTCATCCTTGTTTTCACGTGGCGATGTATGAGCCGTATGTGAACCTTGCAGAAAAATTAAATCAAATAACTCCGGGTGCCTTTAAGAAGAAAACGTTTTTCCTAAATTCGGGTGCTGAAGCTGTTGAAAATGCCGTTAAGATTGCTCGTAAGTATACAGGCCGAAGAGGGGTCGTTTCTTTTGATCGAGGGTATCATGGCCGTACCATGATGACCATGTCGTTAACAAGTAAGGTTAAGCCATATAAAAATGGATTTGGTCCTTTTGCAACAGATACGTATAAAGTCCGCCATCCGTATTATTATCGAAAGCCAGAAGGAATGACAGATGACCAGTTAGACGATTATCTATTAAAACAAATTGATGACTTCTTCTTAGGGGAAGTACCTCCTGAAGATATTGCGGCATTTATTTTAGAGCCTATACAAGGAGAAGGAGGATTTATCGTTCCGTCAACATACTTCATGCAGGAGATTCAACGCATTTGTAACAAGCATGGCATCCTTCTTATTGCTGATGAAGTTCAAGCTGGCTTCGGGAGGACAGGGAAGATGTTTGCTTCCGAGCATTTTGGTTTAGAACCAGATTTAATTACTATGTCCAAGTCTATTGCTGCTGGATTTCCGATCAGTGCAGTGACAGGTAGAGCTGAAGTAATGGAAGCGCCAAACCCAGGTGAGATTGGGGGCACTTACGGAGGAAGTCCAATCGGATGCGTGGCCGCTCTTGAGGTCATAAACATGATTGAAGAAGAAGGATTAAATGAAAGAGCTGTAGAAATTGGAAATATGGTGAAAGACCACTTCAATAGATTAAGTGAAAAAACGGATGTCATTGGTGATGTCCGTGGATTAGGCGCAATGGTTGCGATGGAAATGGTTCAAGGTGGAGAGTCAAAAGAGCCAAATAAAGAGCTAGCAGGAAAAATCATTGCAGAATGTAATCGACGTGGTGTTGTTATTTTAGGTGCTGGATTATACAGCAATGTTATCCGCATTTTATGCCCACTTGTCATTACGGATGATCAATTGAATGAAGCTTTACAGGTCATTGAAGAAGTCGTTTTAGATACAGTAGAACAATAGATAAGGAGATGAGGTCATGGATTCTACATTAGTAAAAAAGGATCTGTATGTGAATGGGAAATGGGTCGAAGCTAAAAGTTATAAGGATCTATATGCGCCATACTCTCAAGAAGTATTAGCTGAGGTACCTGAAGCATCTGAAGAAGAAGTGGACCAAGCTGTTCAGTCAGCTAAACGTGCTTCAACTAAACTTAGAAAAATGCCTGCGCATGAGCGTGCATATATTTTAGAAAACATAGCAAAACTCATGGAGGATCGTTCAGAAGAAGCGGCTCAAATTATTGCTAAAGAAGCAGCAAAGCCAATTCAGACAGCGAGAGGAGAAGTGGCGCGGACGATTCAGACCTATAAATTTGCAGCAGAAGAAGCCAAACGAATTGGTGGGGAGACGATCTCTCTTGATGCTGCGCCTGGTGGAGAAAATCGTATGGCTTATACGGTACGTGAGCCGATAGGAGTAGTAGCAGCGATTACCCCATTCAACTTTCCAATGAACTTGGTTGCCCATAAGGTGGGCCCTGCTATAGCAGCTGGTAACCCTGTTGTTTTAAAACCAGCAGAACAGACGCCATTATCCTCTTTTTTTCTTGCTGAACTTGCGGAAGAAGCAGGTTTGCCAGCAGGTGGACTAAATGTAGTTACAGGCGAAGGGAGTATTGTAGGGGAAGCGCTTGTAACAGATGGTCGAATAAACGCAGTCACCTTCACAGGAAGCCCTGAGGTTGGGACTGGTATTCGAAATAAAGCAGGTCTTAAAAAGGTAACATTGGAATTAGGCTCTAACTCAGGAGTGATTGTAGATGAGGGAGTAGATCTTGATAAGGTTGTACCTAGAGCAGTTCAAGGTGCTTTTGCTTATCAAGGACAAGTTTGTATTTCTCTTCAGCGAATTTATGTGCACGAACAAATATATGATGCCTTCGTCGAGAAATTTTTAGAAGAGACGAAAAAGCTTGTCATAGGCGATCCATTAAGTGAAGATACCAATGTCTCTTCTATGATTTCTAAAAAAGATGTTGAAAGAAGTATTGATTGGCTTCGTGAAGCAGTAGAGGATGGAGCGGAGATTGCCTATGGTGGAGTGGCAGAAGGGACCACGTTACACCCTACTGTAGTGAAAAATGCGGGATTACATACTAAAGTCTCGTGCCAGGAAGTGTTCGCTCCTATAGTCTCAATTAACAAAGTATCTTCTGTGGAAGAAGGGATTAAATGCTTGAATCATTCTAAATATGGACTCCAGGCTGGTGTATATACGAATGACATCCATAAAGGCCTTGATGCTGTAGATGCATTGGAGGTCGGAGGTGTGCTCATCAATGATATACCAACATTCAGGGTAGATCATATGCCGTACGGTGGTGTGAAACAAAGCGGAACAGGTCGAGAAGGATTGAAGTACGCCGTTGAAGAGATGACGGAAATGAAACTTGTGATTTTAAATCGAAATTAAATGATAAAAACAGCCCCGAATGAAGCATTGGCTCATTCGGGGCTGTTTTAGTTATAAAATTACGGCCATAAGTTCGCAATCTCAATTGTATTCCCCATAAATCGATTCACAACAGGAGTTCTGTAGCGATTTTTCATGGTAACTAATACAAGCTTTGTTGTTAGTTCAGGCGCTTTTAACTCGACTAAATGGGCCTCAACGCCATTTAGAGCTTTATACATTTTTGGTGCAAACGAGATTCCAACCCCTTTGGAAACCATCTGAAGCATTGGCAGCGTTTCAGTCCCCCAATACACAATGTTGGGTGTGAATCCCTCAGCTTGACAAGATTCAATGATATGGTCAGAGATCCCGTATCCAAAGGTAGTATTAGGTAAAATAAAGTTCTCATCCTTTAAGTCTAGTAGAGATATCGCTTTTTTCTCAGTTAAATAATGATCTGGAGGCAGTGCTAATAGCAAGGGTTCTGTTAACAGTGTTGTCGTTTGTAAATCTTCCGCCTGGAAAGTCGTTCGCACGATTCCTAGATCGAGTTCTCCGTTTCTTAGTTCACTTAAAATATACGAAGAATCGCCTTCCTTAACCCTTGTTACGACATTAGGGGATTCAGAGATAATGTCTTGTACAACGCTAGGGATTAAAAATAGATTCGCAGATGTTATACACCCGACGCGTACAGTACCTCTTAAACCTTCTCCTTGTTCTTTTAATTCTAGTTTTATATCTTCTGTTTTGGATAAAAGTTCGACCCCTCTCTCATAGAGTAGTCTTCCTGTTTCAGTCAAAACTAGTCTCTTTTTATACCTTTGAAATAACGTGACTTGCATTTCTTCCTCAAACCGATTGATCAGGATACTAAGTGGTGGTTGTGTCATATTTAATGCTTTGGCAGCTTGTGAAATACTGCCGCTTTCAACGACTTGTACAAAATATTTAAGCTTATGTAAATCCAAGAAATCACTCCAAAAAATCATAGTATATTTACAGAATATATATTTACTATACATTATATATATTTGACGTTTATTTGTGAATAAATTTATACTGAATTTAATGAATTTTTACATAATTCAATCAAATTTGGAGGGGTATTATGAAGAATTTTGCCGGAATTTTTATGATGTTTGTTTTGGTCCTTTCTCTAGCTGCTTGTGGAAATGACAGTACAGCTGAATCTAAAGGAAGTGACGGAGAGAAAGAATTAGCTGATACGTTAAAAATCTTTAGCTGGGGCGATTACATTCCTGAATCTGTAATTGAAGGGTTTGAAGAAGAGTACGGTGTTGAAGTGGTTTACGATCCTTATAGCTCAAATGCAGAGATGATGACGAAATTACAGAGTGGTGCAGTAAACTATGACATTGTTGTTCCGACAGATTACATCGTCACAAGAATGGTAAAGAAAGACCTTCTGGCTGAAGTGAACTTGGACAACATTCCAAACTTTGAAAATTTAGAGGAATCTTTCAAAGAAAGAGCATATGATCCGGAAAATAAATATTCTGTTCCTTATCTATACGGAAGCATCGGACTTGCTTATAACAAAAAGAAAGTCGATAACGTGACAGGTTGGAAAGACTTATGGAACCCAGAATACGCAGGTCACATTGTGTTATCTGACGTTGCTCGTGAAAGCGTTTCCGTAGCAATGCAAAAGAATGGAGACAGTGTGAACAATCCGACTGAAGAGAACCTAGAAGAAGCGAAAAAAGCATTGAAAGAGTTAGACCCTAATGTCAAAACCTACACAAGTAGTGTTTCAGAGGTGCTAGCTAGTGGAGATGATGTATGGTTAGCTGCAGGATATTCTGGAGCAGTAGGAAAAGCAATGAAACAAAATCCGAACCTTTCTTATATGCTTCCAGAAGAAGGCGGGATTCTTTGGATGGATAACTTAGCTATACCTAAAATCAGTGATAACCAATACACAGCTGAAACGTTCATCAACTACCTTCTTAGACCAAAAGTAAGTAAACAGATTTCTGATGTCATTCCATACAGTAACCCGAATGCTGAAGCAGTAGCTTTAATGAGTGAAGAGACAAAGCAGAATCCTGCTATGTATCAACCAGAGGAGAAACTGAAAAACGCTGAATGGTTTGAAGATCTAGGCCCTGACTTACAGAAAATAGACCGTGTTTGGAGAGAAGTGATCGGAGACTAGTAACGCATTAGGGGAGGCAAAAGATGAAAGTTAAAGCGGCTGTTGTGCAGTACAAACTTAAAGATATCAACGACAAAGTTGAATTTGCAGAACAGATTAAAGGATATGTGAAAGAAGCAATGCAAAACAATCCCCACTTCATCGTTTTCCCAGAGCTGATCACTGCTCAACTAGCGAATCTGAATGAAGGGGAGCCTACAGAAGCTATATTAGGTGTTTCTGAACACACAGATTTTTATATCAACTTATTTAAGTCACTTAGCATATCAAATAATGTCCACATTGTTGGTGGTTCTCACATTATTCAAGACATTAGTGGTTCTTATTTAAACCGTTCCTATCTCTTTTATCCAGATGGTAGCTTTGAATGCCAGGATAAAATTCACCTAACCCAATGGGAAAAGCAACAGTGGGAACTATCTCCTGCTGAAAAAGTGAGAACCTTTGATACAAAATTCGGAAGAGTAGCTTTACTCGTTTGTTATGATATCGAATTTCCTGAAATATCACGATATGCAATGGAACAAGGCGCAAACATTGTTTTCTGCCCTTCATGGACCGTAACTGAGCGTGGTTTAAACCGAATCACTCTTTGCTCAAGGTCTAAAGCCATTGAAAACCAGTTGTTCGTGGTACAAACAGGGATGACAGGTGAATTAACAAGATTCCCTGAAATGCAGGTGAACGTTGCAAAGGCGGGGATTTACTCTCCATGTGATCGTTTCTTTTCAGAAGACGGGATCATACAAGAAGGGAACTTGAATGAAGAAATGGTCATTTTCGGAGAAATGGATTTAGATTTACTTCATGAATCCAGAGAGGATGACAGTTCCATCGGTATTCCTCTTATAAAAGATATGCGTAAGGACATGTACTCAACAGAATTTAAAAAACAAATCATAAGAAATCATTAAACAACTACAGCAGGGTTACGAACCGTAATCCTGCTGTTCCATCAAAGGGGAGGAGTACATTGAGAGCTCGAACAAAAAAGGTTTTATTCAGTTGGACCATACTCGTTTACATATTTTTTTATGTACCTATTTTAATACTCATGATTTATTCCTTTAATGATTCAAAAATAAGCACGTCTTGGCAAGGATTCACGTTTGATTGGTATAACAAATTATTTAGCAACTCTGCAATCGGAAGTGCTGTGCTTAACAGTTTGACTGTCGCACTGTTTACGACTTTAATTTCACTTATCATCGGAACAACAGCTGCGATTGCGTTATATCGATATGACTTTCCTGGAAAGAAGTATATCGATCTTCTATTCTATTTACCCATTGTCATTCCCCCAATCATTATTGGTGTTGCCCTGTTGACGGTTTACGCACGGTTAAAGGTTGCTTTGGGAATTCAAACCATTATCCCAGGTCACGTTGTGTTAACGACACCATTTGTAACCATGCTCGTTATGTCCAGATTACAAGGGTTTGATCATTCATTAGAGGATGCAGCTAAGGATTTGGGAGCTAATGCGTGGAATACATTTTGGCGAGTCACGCTACCACTGATTTTTCCAAGTATTCTATCAGGAGCTCTATTATCTTTTACGATATCAGTTGATGAATTCGTTGTATCCTTCTTTACAACTGGACCGGGAGCAAGCACCTTACCTGTTATGATTTATTCCATGGTTCGAACAGGAGTAACGCCTGAAATCAATGCTTTATCTACAATAATGATTCTTGTAACCGTCTTTGTTGTTCTTCTAGCAGAGAAATGGAGAGGAACCTTAAACAATTAGAGAAAGGAATGGGGAATTATGGAGAGATCGACTAAGAAAGCCTATACACTTCTTTCGCCTAGCCTGCTTTTATTCCTGGTATTCTTAGCCGTTCCCGTCATCATGATTATTATCATCAGTTTTACAAAAAACGATGGATACGGCGGGATCATATATGAGTTTACCCTACAAAACTATAAAATCGCACTAGAATCCTTGTATTTAAAAATATTCTTAAGGTCCGTGTATTGGTCATTCTTGATCACGGTAACGTGCCTTCTGATTGGTTATCCATTTGCTTATTTCATTTCACATATCAAGAAGTATAAGAACCTATTACTCTTTCTTGTAATTATTCCATTTTGGACAAACCTTCTCGTTCGTACATATGCCTGGATAATTTTGTTGCAGAATGATGGCGTGATTAATGGATTTCTAAAAGCAATGGGATTCATTGAAGGACCAATTCAAATGCTATATACACCAGGTGCAATTCTTGTAGGACTTATATATGGTTTCTTACCTTTCATGGTCCTTCCGTTATATACGTCCATTGAAAAGTTAGATCGTTCCTATTTAGAGGCTGCTGAGGATTTAGGTGCGAGTCCGATTAAAACCTTTTTCAATGTAACGGTTCCATTGACGATGCCTGGAATTATAACAGGGTGTTTTATTACGTTTATCCCGGCTCTTGGAATATTTGTTGTGCCGGACATGCTTGGGGGAAGTAAAGCAATTATGATCGGAAACATTATCCGTGATGATTTTCAGATTAATATGAACTGGCAGCTCGGAGCTTCTGTTTCAGTATTAATCATGACAGTTGTGTTAGCATCCGTGTTCATATTCTTAAAACTATCCAATAACAAAAAAGCATTTTAACTGAATCTTAGAAAGTAGACAGGAGTGAATCTCATGGACTTGATGCCATTATGGGAAGCAACTTCCAATAACGTAACCAAACGCGAACCTTTAGAAGGAGATCGACATTGTGATGTTGTTCTTATTGGTGGTGGTTTTTCAGGACTATCAACGGCGTACCATTTACAAAAAGAAGGCTATGATACGGTCATCTTGGAGAAGGACAAAGTGGGTGGTGGAGCTAGCGGTCGAAACGGAGGTCAGATCCTAACTGGATTTTCCGATAGCATGAGCTCTATCTTAGAACAAAAAGGGATTGAAACAGCTAAAGCTATGCTTGATATGTCTCTTGATTCGATTGATTTAATTAGTCAGATCATTGATGAAAACGAGATTAGCTGCGGCTTTCACCGTAACGGGCATATTGTGGCAGCCTATAAAGATTCGCATGTAGATAAACTGAAGAAAGAACAAGAAACCTTGAAAAAGCATTTTGACTATGATGTGGATGTGCTAGAAAAACATGAGCTCTCTAATGAGCTGAACAGCCCATTATATAGAGGCGGTAGTGTTGATCCAAACAGTGCCATGTTCCACCCCTTCAATTATGCCATTGGTTTAGCGGATACGTTAGAAGGCATGGGTGGAACCATTTATGAAAAAACAGAGGCGACCAATATTAACCATGAAGCTTCCAATAAAGTTGTGGTAAGTACACCGAACGGTCGAGTGATTGCAAAAGAAATTGTACTAGTGACAAATGGTTACACATCAGAAAACTTACACAAAAAGATTGCTAGAACGATTATTCCTATTGAAAGCATCATGATTGCTACTGAGCAACTACCTGAAGATGTTGTATCAAACTTAATCAAAAAGAATCGAGCATGTTTTGATACCAAAAACCTACTCTATTATTTCAGGCGAACGGATGATAATCGAATTGCATTTGGAGGTTCTGGAAGGTCCACAAGTAAGAGTGACGAGAACAACCTATTCAATAATCTTCATAAAGGACTATTAGATGTGTTTCCTGAGTTAGAAGATGCGAGTATTGCGTATCGCTGGGGCGGCAAAGTTGGTTTTACACGTGAATTCCTTCCGTATATTGGACGACTGGATGATGGTACGCATTTTGCTTATGGCTATGCCGGCCATGGAGCAGCCATGTCGACGCTACTTGGTAAGGTTCTTGCAGAGAACATTATGGATAATGATCGTGGGTTCAGTCCATTAGAAAAGAAGGAATTAAAAACGATTCCTTTTTATAGTCAGCACGCCAAAGTCGTTAACTTGATGAAATACTATTATAAAGTTCTTGATTCTATTAAAAATTAAACTTTTAATCCTGAGGAGGATCAATCATGTCAGACAACAACATGGTAAAAATCAAAGATGTTGTAAAATCCTTCGGTCAGCATCAAGCTGTTAAAAATGTATCCATTGATATTAAACAAGGAGAGTTTCTAACTCTATTAGGACCCAGCGGTTGTGGGAAGACGACAACGTTACGCATGATCGCAGGCTTCGAATCGATTACATCTGGAGAAATCGTGATTGATGGGAAGAGTGTTGCATCTCAACATCCTTATGAACGTGATGTAAATACAGTATTCCAAAGCTATGCACTATTTCCTCATATGTCAGTCGAAGAGAATATAGCCTTTGGATTGAAAATGAAAAAATATAGCAAAGCAAAGATAAAAGAGGAAGTTGAACGCGTTCTCAATCTCGTCCAGCTAGAGGGCTATGGAAAACGCAAGCCAGACCAACTAAGTGGTGGACAGAATCAGCGTGTTGCGATTGCAAGAGCTCTTGTGAACAACCCAAAAGTATTGCTTTTAGATGAACCACTTGGGGCATTGGACTTGAAGTTAAGAAAACAGATGCAGATCGAGCTAAAGCATTTACAGCAAAAACTAGGGATGACATTTATTTATGTTACGCATGACCAAGAAGAAGCCCTTACGATGTCAGATCGTATTGCTGTTATGAATGATGGACATTTAGAACAATTAGGTACCTCTAGAGAAATCTATGAAACACCAAAAACGAAATTTGTTGCGGACTTTATCGGTGAAACAAACTTGTTTGAAGGTGAAGTAGTGGATTCCTCAGAAATTAATGCCGTTGCATCTGTAGAAGGAAACCAAATTCCGATTAAGCCGATTGATGGATTATCGCCAAATAAAGACATCACACTCACGATTCGTCCTGAGCTTACTTGGATTGAAGGAAGCGAGCCGAGCAATGGAAAGCCATCCCTACAAGGTAAGTATGTTGAGAACATTTATGTCGGTTCTGTGCAAAAGGTCATTGTCGCATTACCTAGTGGAAAGAACATTGTCATCAACGAATCACCGATGAATGCATCAGATTTAAGTCCAGGTGATGAAGTCAATGTCTGTTGGGACGTCGATAAAGCAGGTGTCCTTACATCGTAAGTTCAAGGCTGACAATACTCTCTAAGAAAGAAGGACGACAGTATGATTAAACATTTACAGTTACAAGGTACATATAAAGAAATTGGAAGGATTCATGGAGAACAAGGAAAGCAAGAAGTGATCAATAGTTTAGAAACCTATGAATCTCTTTTTAAAGGATACAAGCAAATCACTTGGAAAGAAGCAGGAGAAATCGCACTAACGCATTTACCGGCCATTGAGCAATACGATTCAGATCTCGTAGAAGAGATGCAAGGGGTCGCAGAAGGAGCTGGGGTAGATTTTGAAGATATTCTTGCTCTAAACACTAGAAGTGAAATTGCCTTAGCTAACTACAATTCAAATACCGTGAAGTTCTCAGATGGTTGTACTTCGATTGGAACAACACCACCTCTGTCTGATGATACAATTGTCGGTCAGAACTGGGACTGGAAAGCTTCTCAGATTAAGAGCTTACTTCTATTAGATATTAAACAGCCAGGTAAGCCAAGTATTCAAATGGTTACAGAAGGCGGTATTATTGGGAAAATCGGATTTAATACATCTGGTGTGGGTGTCGGATTGAACGCATTACTCACAAACAAGAAAAGCGAACAAGTTCCTATTCACTTGGGCCTTAGAGCCGTTATGAATTCAAAATCTCTTACGGAAGCCGTATCCAAAATAAAAGGTGGCCAAATGGCATCAACCGCTAACTTTTTAATTGGAGCAGATCAAGGAAATGGTGAATCCATGGTAGCTAACTATGAAGTCTCTCCATTCGGTATTGATATGCTGCCTGCAAGAGAAGGAAAGGTTGTCCATTCCAATCACATCATTTCTGATCAGATAAAGCAATTTGTTGAAGATCGAAACGAATTTAAGTTTGATGATTCCTTAATTCGAAAGGAAAGAGCTGAACAGCTTCTTTATCGTCATCTTTATTCTGGGAAGAAGATCGATGAAACATCTTATAAGAGCTGGCTATCTGATTTATTTAACCACCCGAACTCGATTAATCATTCCGAAAATCTGAATGCTCCAGAGCATCGGCGTATGGAAACCGTGTTCTCGATTATTATGAATCTATCTCAGCAAACGATGGATTTATGTGTTGGAAAAGCTGATCCAAACAATTTTAAACATTACAGTGTGAAGGAATCATTTTTTACTGGCGTTTAACAAACCAGAAAACAGGAGGCGAATGATATGGTACAAAGTGTTCAACCAACAGAGTCTAAATTGAAAAGCCTTGCAGAGATGGATAGTAAGCATTATTTGCATCCAACAACGATTCCGAAAAAACATGCCGATCAAGGCCCGAAGGTTATCTTTTCGGAAGGAAGTGGGATCCATGTGAAAGATGTGAGTGGCAAACGTTACATCGATGGCGTGTCTATGCTTTGGAATGTAAACCTTGGTCATGGAAATAAAGAGTTGGCAGAAGCGGCCCAATCTCAGATGTCTAAGCTTGCCTTCAGTTCCTCTTTTGCTGGCTACTCTAATGAACCTGCCGTTCACCTCGCTGAAAAGTTGTCCTCCCTTGCATCTGGAAGCTTAAACAGTGTGTTCTATACATCTGGTGGTTCAGAAGCAAATGATACTGCGTATAAGTTAGCACGATTTTATTGGCAGTTACAGGATCAACCGAGGAAACAGAAGATCATTGCTTTAAAGCAAGCCTATCATGGGGTCACGATTGCAGCAGGTACGGCAACGCACCTAACAGGCTTCCATAAGTTTGGTGGAACACAGTTCGAAGATGTATTCCACGCAACGCCACATGTTACAGAATGTGAACAGGGAGACAAGAGTCATCCGAGTTATAAAGGATGTATCCGAGACATCATTGAGTCGGAAGGAGCAGATACTGTTGCAGCAGTTATTTTAGAACCTGTACAAGGATCTGGTGGAGTTCATTTACCTCCTGACGGTTACATGGAATCTGTAAGAGACCTCTGTGATGAACACAATGTATTAATGATCGCAGATGAAGTCATTACTGGGTTCGGACGCACAGGGAAGATGTTCGGGGTAGATAACTGGAATGTTGTACCTGATTTAATGTGTGTGGCAAAAGGGATCTCAAGTGGTTATACACAACTCGGTGGTGTGTTACTTCATGATCGCATTCGAAACACAATAGTCCAACATGACCAAATGATGGCGCATGGCTTCACATATAGTGGACACCCAGCCTCATGTGCAGTTGCCCTGAAGAATATCGAAATTATTGAACGCGATCATATCGTAGATAACGTCAAAGCTATGGAAACAGAAATGAATAAAGGACTTCAATACTTAGAAGAAAAACATCATACCGTTACCAAAACGAGAAACATCGGCTTGATGGGTGGTTTCGAACTCTATGAAGATCCTGCAACGAATAAAGAATTTCCTTTTGACCTAAAAGCTGGATTAGAAGTAGGTGAAGAGTGCTTCAAGCGACAACTTATATTGAGAGCACTTGGCTCGGCAGACGGGAAAAACGTGGTAGCCATTGCACCGCCTTTAATCATTCAAAAACAGGAAGTTCAAGATATGATCAACATCATGGATGAGGCCATTACAGCCTTTGAAAAGAAACATCGATAAACGCGCTCTGAAAGGATGAACAACTTGTATATAAACGGTAGATGGATTGAATCCACAGAACATACGATAGAAATCATCAACCCCGCCACAGGTGAACATGTTCAGGAAGTTGCTGCCGGTGGACAAAAGGAAACTAAAGAAACCATTGATGCAGCAAAACAAGCCTTTAAAATGTGGAAAAATAAAACCGGAAAAGAACGAGGCCAGTACTTAAAAGAAATTGCTCGTCTAATGGTGGAGAAAAAGGACGTACTGGCAGAAGCCATTACAAAAGAGATGGGGAAACCTTTTGAAGATGCCAAGCGAGAAATTCTTGTAGCAGCTGATTATACAGAATGGTACGGCGAGGAAGCAAAGCGAGTATATGGAGATGTGATCCCTGCCTCAGTCCCAGACAAGCACCTGATGGTTGTGAGGCAGCCAGTTGGTGTGACAGCAGCTATCACACCATGGAACTTCCCAGTATCCATGATTACAAGAAAAATTGCTCCAGCTCTAGCAGCAGGCTGCACAGTAATTATCAAACCTGCACCATCGACTCCACTATCTGCAATTGAAGTCTTCAAATGCTTCCATGAAGCTGGACTTCCTGAAGGGGTAGCTAATCTGATTATTGGACCAGCGGAAGAGATCGGCCCAGAATTAACTTCTAATAAAGACGTTCGTAAATTAACGTTCACTGGCTCCACAAATGTTGGGAAGCATTTGATGAGGGAGTCTGCAACCAACGTAAAAAAAGTATCGATGGAACTTGGCGGTCATGCTCCATTCCTTGTATTTGAAGATGCTGATATCGATGAGGCTGTCAAAGGTGCATTATTAACGAAATTTAAAAATGCGGGCCAAACATGTATTAGCACAAACCGAGTATATGTAGCAGAAAGCATTGCAGAGGTTTTCCAGCGAAAGCTAACGGAAAAAGTTGCAGAGCTTAAAGTAGGAAACGGAATGGAAGCAGGTGTTGATGTAGGTCCTCTTGTTAATGAACAAGCCTTAGAAAAAGTTCAGGACCACGTCGCTGATGCGATCAAGCACGGTGGGGAAGTGTTAGTTGGTGGTAACACGTTTGAAAAAGAAGGTCTGAGCGGAAACTTCTATCAACCAACAGTTATTGCAAATGCCAATGAATCTATGAAAATCGCAACCGAAGAAACATTTGGTCCCGTTCTCCCTGTATTCACGTTTACGAATGAAGATGATGTGATCGAGAGAGCCAATCATGATCGCTACGGCTTAGCTGCTTATTGTTATACGAAAGACATGAGCAGAGGCTATCACCTGATGAACGAATTAGAATATGGCATTATTGGTATCAATGACCCAGGACCTGTAGCGGCTCAAGCACCATTTGGTGGTGTGAAAGAAAGTGGTGTGGGTCGAGAAGGTGGAAAGCACGGAATGGATGAGTTTGTCGAAGAAAAGTTCGTTTCAATGAATGTAAAACGATAATGGAGGAGGGATACGATGACAGAATCGATTCTGTCCAAATCCGAAGGCTTAATGATCAGAAGAATTCAACCAGAAGATTTTGATCAAATCGTAGAACTTGCTGTAATGGGATTCGGAGAAAAGGTTGCTTTTGAACATAAACATTATATCAGTCAGCAAAAACAATTCCCAGAAGGGCAGATATGTATTGAGGAGAATGGGAAAGTCATTGCATCGTCTTCTAGTCTGATCGTTAATTTTGATGATTATCCTGACCAACACTCCTATAAAATGATTTGTGATGAAGGATACATTCGAAATCATAATCCAAATGGAACGCACCTTTATGGAATAGAAGTTGTGGTCCATCCAGATCACAGGCAGAAAAAACTTGCACAGAGCCTTTATGCGGCAAGACGTGAGCTTTGCAAGGAGTTAGGTATGAAAAGTATTATGATTGGAGGTAGAATGCCTTACTACCATAAATATGCTGACCAGTATTCTGCATTGGATTATGCAAATGAAGTGATAAAAGACAATCTTTACGATCCCGTTCTTACTTTTCAAAAGAAAAATGGATTTGTATTAAAAGATGTCATTCACAATTACATTCCAGATGACTATGAGTCGAAAACATACGCTACCTTAATGGAATGGAAGAATCCAGAAAGATAGATAAGCGGTGCCTGTCACCACCCGGTTTTAAATCCGGGGAGTGCCAGGCACCTACGCATGCAACGTCTTAATAAACAACAACGTCTGCAACTTCATCGCTTCGTGAAAGTTGCGAGGATCAAGCTCCATTTTGTGCTTTATGCTATCCAAGCGATACTGAAGTGTATTACGGTGAATAAAAAGCTGTTCCGCAGTCTTTTTATGATTCAGATCACATTTGAAAAAGATCTGAAGCGTTTTCTCTAATTCTTTTGATAACCCTTCTAACTGAGGTCGATATTGATTGAAAAAATCCTCACGCGTTGAAGCAGGAACGCTTTCAACTAAGCGCAACAGACCCCAATCTTCTATGTGAGACACCTTCGTATTTTGAAACCGTTCCAGTAACTGAAGCGCCTGATTCGCTTGAAAATATGATTTTCGATACCCTTCGATCGTTTTGTATCCGCTCCCTATACTGACATAAGAAGTGTAGCCTTCTGAAGTAAGATAACGAATGAGCTTTTGGCCCATTGCTTTGGATTGATCCGGATCGGTTGAAGAAGGGAGGGCTATGAAAAAGAGCCCCTCTTGTAAGTAGGCATAGTAAACGCGATCCTGTGTCACGAGCGATATCATGTTAAATAGTCTTTCCTTTTCGCTCAACATGGACTGCAGTTCCTGATTTTGTTCAAGCTTTCGAATCTCTTCAACACGTAAGAGTAATACAGACATCGGTAGTGCGTGGTGTTGAATATGGAGGTAATGTTTCGCTATCGAATCGAGCTTGTTAAACGGAACTTCTCCAGGTGTAATAAGGTCCAATACCCACCCTTCCATCACCTGCCGACGATATTGGGTTTGGTTGTTCATATCGATTTGTTGAATCAACACTTCAACCGACATCTGAATCACGCGCGTCACCTGATACAATTCATCAGGATTCCCTGTAACCCCAACGACCCCAACGACTTTTTGGTTAAATGTAATGGGGAGGTTGATTCCAGGCTTGGTACCCTTCAATGTGTCGACATCGTTTTCGTGGATGACCATCTTTTCTTTTGACTCCAAAACCTGAATTGCTCCATCATGCCTTTGGTTTATACGGTTCTTATCTCCACTTGCCACGATAATGCCATGGTGGTTCATGATATTAATATTAAAATCAACGAATGACATCACTCTTTGTACGATTGGATAGGCGAGTTCTGTAGTGATTTCCATGGTAAACCCTCTTTTATGTGTATCTCGCAATTTTGTTAGTATCTATTGTAACTTGTAGTCGTGCCTGTCACCACCCGGATTTTGTCGAAATAAATGGTTCGACAAAATCCGGGTGGTGACAGGCACTTCTTAACAACACACATAGAAAGAACAGACGTCATACAGAAAAGAGGATGAGCCAATAAGGCCATCCTCTTTTTTGAGCACTGTTTTTAATGAATATAAAGAATGAAATAGATAAAGACTTATTGTATAAGGAAAGAATCATGTATCCCAATTTATCCAATGGAGTGAAGAAAAAGGTGTTTATATGAAAAAACGATCACTTCCTACAAGAAAAAAGAATGCATTATCATCTTTTTTAGCTGATCTGGAGAACAGAAGTGATTTTACCTACTTGAATATAAAGAAAGAATTCGTTGTACATATTGGTTATTATAATTCAGTCACAGACCATGAACAGCTCCAGAGCAAATTTATACCTTATATTAAACATTTAAGTTTTCGCTCTGTCCAGGAGTTACATAACATCTTACCAGCGGGGGATATCCATCTTCTACATGACCCTGAAAAGATAGATGACCTTATGCTGAAAGGGTATGTGATGATTTATTGTGGTGAATCTCCTGAAGAGTGCTTACTGTTCCCTTTACCTGTATTTAAATCTCGGCAAATATCGATTCCTGAGGTTGAATTTAGTGTAGTTGGGCCCAAAGAAGCATTTGTTGAGAGTATTGATACCAATATTAACCTTGTACGAAAAAGGATCCCTTCACCTCAATTGAAGTTTAAAGAGTTACACGTGGGAGATCTCACACAAACAAAAGTATGTGTAGCTTATATTGAGGGAGTTACAAATAAAGAAAATGTGAATACAGTTGTTCAAAGGATTGGAGATATACAGATTGACCAAGTTATTGACAGTTCTTATATACAACAAATCATCTCAGATGACAAAAATTCACCCTTCCCTCAGTTACTTGATACAGAAAGGCCTGATCGGATTGCGGCTATTTTATCTGAAGGAAAAGTAGCCATATTCGTTGATAATTCTCCTCATGTGTTGATAGGTCCAACGACATTAGTGGAATTTTTCTCTGCATTTGAAGATTATTTTTTAAATTGGACGATTGCGTCTATATTTCGTCTTATTCGATTATTTGCCGTATTCTTCTCGATCTTAAGTACACCTATTTATGTAGCCGTACTCACACACCATTACGAGATGATCCCCAAAGCCTTACTAGGGACACTTGTTAGTTCCAGGTCTCAGGTGCCGTTTCCACCAATATTAGAGGCGATAATTTTAGAGTTAACGATTGAATTATTACGAGAGGCTGGAGCACGATTACCGACAAAAGTTGGTCAGACAATTGGTATTGTGGGTGGTATTGTAATTGGAACGGCATCAGTTGAAGCGGGGTTAACGAGTAATGTGTTGTTAATTTTCGTAGCATTGGCTGCATTAGCTTCCTTTACAACTCCGGTATATAAAATGGGTAATACGATCCGTTTAATTCGATTTCCATTTTTAATTACAGCCCATGTATGGGGATTGTTAGGGATAAGTATAAGTATCTGTTATATTATGGCCCATTTATTAAGGCTAAAATCACTAGGTCGTCCTTTCTTAGAGCCCATATATCCGTTTCGCTTTAAAGATTTAAAAGATGCTTTTATCCGTTTGCCTTTTTCAATGGCTAAAAATCGGCCGTTAGAGGTTCGTTCCAACAAACCACCTCGATTGAATCCGGGAGAGGGTAGGGATAATAAATAAACGAGGTAATTTTATGAGAGTTCCCATTCAAGAAAAAGTATCAACTTATATGGTCTTTTATCTCATAACCTCCGTTCAGGTGGGGGTTGGGATATTAAGTTACCAATCACAGATCAATAAGCATGCAGGGCATGATGCATGGATGTCAGTATTGATTGCGGGTTTATTTATTCACATCACGATTTGGATGATCTATGTTGTATTAAAAGGGGTGGATGGTGACCTTGTCGAGGTTAATAAGCAGGTATTCGGTAAGGTTATAGGATCTGTCTTTACTATATTATATATGCTCTATCTTGTTTTAGGAGCTACGATTGTTATTCGAATTTATATTGAAGTTGTCCAAGTCTGGATGTTCCCTCAAATGAAAGTATGGAGTATCTTATTTTTGATCCTCCCCTTAGTGTTTTATATCATTAACGGAAGTTTTAGAGTAGTAGTGGGGATTTGTTTTTTAGGCTTTATTGTTCCAGCTTTTCTTATGACAAGTTTTTTATTTCCTTTGCAATATTCGAATTTAAATTTGGTTTTGCCTGTTTTTGATCATACGTTTCAAGAATTTTTACTGTCAGCGAATGAAGCTGCGCTAAGCTTTATTGGGATCAGTGTTTTGATGATTTATTATCCATTTATTAAAGAAAAAGAACAGTCCCAAAAATGGGCTCATTTTGGCAATCTAACGACCACCTTTATCTATACAGTGTTGGCTATTATAACATTCACATACTATAACCAGCCCCAATTAAGTTCGCTAAAATGGCCAACATTGGATATGTGGAAAATCATTGAGATGCCCTTCGTTGCTCGGTTTGAGTATGCAGGTATTTCCACTTGGTTTTTAGTCATATTACCTAATTTGACTTTATTTCTATGGGCAGCAAGTCGAATGATGTATCGACAATTTCAAGTATCTCAACAAAAATCTATTGTACTTTTCTTAATAGCAGTGTTTATTGGTTGTTTTTTTATGGAGACAAGAGAGGAGTTAGAAAAAGTTACGAAAGTGTTTTCCATGTTTGGCAGAGGGATTCTTTATGTCTACATCCCTTTTATATTTTTAACGTATTGTTTATTAAGAAAGGGCCGAAGGAAATGAAGGGTAAAACGTTTATCATATTTATCATATCGATTTCTTTGAGTTTGATCATGAGTTTTACGATACCTAAAAAAATTATTGATCAAATTCAAATGGTTACAGTGATGGGGTATGATCAAGTCGAAGATGAAATGATTCGGGGTACGGCGATTGTACCTAAATATATAAATAAGAATAAAGTGAGCAATATTATCTATACCAATGTATCAGAATTGATATATGAAAATCAGACCGATTTAAATCGCGTTGCTTCAGAAGAGCTTTATAACGGGAAGTTGGAGATTGTTTTATATGGGAAAGAACTAGCGAAAAAAGGGATGGTACCTTATATTGATTTTTTAACACGAGATCCATCAATTGGCTCCCGTACGTACTTGGCGATTGTAGAAGAGAGTGCTTATAGGTTAATCAATCAAATAAATACAGAGCAAAGTGCAGGGCTGTACTTTAGTGATTTAATAGAACATAATATTATTAATGGAAATTTACCAGAAACAAACCTCAAAATTTTTCAAACAGGTATAAAAAGTCAACTGCAAGATCCATTTCTCCCAATACTAAAAGTAAAGGGAGATAAAGCCATTATAGAGGGGTTAGGTTTTTTTGATAAAGATAAATTTGTATTTACATTACCTTATGACAACGCATTTCTCTTTAATATTCTAAAGGAAGAAGTCGGGAATGGGAAGTACGCTTTGAAACGTAATCATATAAAAGCCTCAATCCAGAGTATAGAATCTACGAGGGACTTTAAAGTAGAAGGTAGTAAAGCGAATCCAATTATTAACGTAACTTTAACCCTTAGAGGGGTATTGCGTGAATATACAGGGCCTAGTCTTAATAAAAACAAAGACGAAATTAATAAAATGTGGAAAGAAGATGTAAGGCAAAAAGGTCAGGAGTTAATAAATAAGTTTCAAGAGTTAGAAATCGACCCCATTAGCATTGGTTTACAAGTGAAAGCCAATACTAGAGGTTTTGATTTGTCAAATTGGAAAGACATATACCCTAATGCAGAAATAAAACTTAAAGTGAAATCTAAACTAATTGAAACAGGTACAATGAATTAATAAGTAGAAGTGCCTGACCCCCACCACGTTAAAGCTTTAACGTGGTGGGGGTCAGGCACTTTTTTAGGCACTTTTTTTAATTTTTATGTTTCATCCTTCGGGAACAGCGGGAATGCAATTAATGTACCCTAGTTACAACAGAAAGGATGAGTAACATGTATAAAAGATCACAATATCAACCGGTAGGCGGAGAAAAGTTTGAAACTTCAGCGGCAAAAGAAGTTATATATGCAAAAGAATTTAAGAATGCGGATATCGCAGGTGGCTATCGTAAGCCAAAGTTACAAGAAGCGAAGAATAGCAACCCTCAATTACCTTAAACACGATACATCTAAAGCAGCCTGAAATCAGGCTGCTTTATTCATTCATGAAAAAATGGAACACCCGTTCAAGGCATTCCATTCTTTTTAGATATCGCAGTTATCATCCTTGCACACGCCATCTCCATCGTCACCGATCGATTCAAATGCAGGTGTTTTTTGTTCCTCTTCAAGTGCTTTTCGTAGCCCGTTTAAGAAAGCTTCTTTCGGCTGAGCTCCAGAAATCGCGAATTTGCGATTAATTACGAAAAAGGGAACCCCTTGTACCCCGATTTGCTGCGCTTCTTGCTCATCACTGCGTACAGCTTCAGCATATTTCCCCTCTGTTAAGGCAGCTTCAACGTCTTCTTTGCTCATACCAGCTTGCATCGCAATATCTGTTAAAGTTTCTTGATCACCGATGTGTTTGGATTTTTCAAAATGAGCGTGGAATAGTTGTTCAGATACCTGGTCTCCCAATCCTTGTTCAAACGCACGTTGGAAAATACGATGCGCATCAAACGTGTTGGTAGGGATCATCGTATCAAATTGGAAGTCGAGTCCAACTGCAGCAGCTTGCTGACGAACCCCTTCAGTCATTTGTTTAATCTCTTCAAGAGACTTCCCATACTTATCCGCTAATCGCTCATGCGTGTTTTTGTCGGAATCAACTGGAGCGTTAGGATCCAGCTCAAAACTTTTAAAACTTACCTCAACCTGATCAGCCTCAGGAAATTCTGCCAAAGCCTCTTCTAAACGACGCTTGCCAATATAACAAAAAGGACAGACGAAATCTGACCATACTTCAATATTCATACATAACACCTCTTTAAGTCTGTTTCTCACTTATTTTAACACGAGGAGAGATGTTTAGACGTATAGGACGCTCAGAGTGCCTGTCGAAAAAGGTGCCTGCGAAAAAGGTGCCTGACCCCCACCGCTTTAAAGCGATGGGGGTCAGGCACTATTATAGGCACTTATATTTGTATTAAAATTTTTTGATGAAGTAATAGGACGTTTGCTGTAAAGGTATGATACAATCCAAATGTTTGCATATATTTGATCAAGAAAGGAAGAAGAAAATGAGTGGGTTCGTTTCGGTGTTGGCTATGGGTTTATTGTTAGGAATCAAACATTCCCTTGAACCAGATCATGTTGTGGCAGTATCAACACTTGCCAGTGAGAATAAAAGTCTAAAAAAGTCTTCACTAGCAGGGGTCGTTTGGGGTGTTGGTCATACACTAACTATTGCTTTGGTAGGAATGATTGTCTTTCTTCTAAATATCGAGATATCTGAAAGTGTATCAGGATTTTTTGAAGTCGCCGTTGGTGTGATGATTATTTATCTTGGAATTCGTGGAGTCCTTTCTGTTTTCCGTTCAAAACCTAGAAAAGTAAGCCTGTTTTCGCCTGCCATAATCGGTTTTATACATGGTTTAGCTGGTAGTGCTGCTATGATTGTATTGATTGTAGCGACAATCGATACAACCGTTGAAGCTGTGCTATACTTACTTGTATTTGGCGTAGGAACGGTTACTGGGATGATGCTATTTACCGTCATTTTAGGTTTACCATTTACTAAGTTTAATCTACAAGTTAAGTGGATGAATACTTTAACATTAGGAATCGGATTTTTAAGTATTCTATTTGGTACCTATTACATTACATCTATCTATTACTAAAAAGCATTTCTCTAGGGATGCTTTACTTATTTTCACGTATTATGTATCCGTTTTCATTTAGGGGTGATGACACCCAATAGGATTAGGAGTACATATATTTTCTCTTTAACAATCTAATACATTTATTGTAGTATGTATTTAAATTTAAATTAAAATGTATGCCTTTACATAATTTTTGTGAGGGAAAGGAGATATGCAACATGGTAGAACAGAAACTTGAACGTCTGAAAAATAACCTGAGAGAATTAGATTCCATTGTCGTTGCCTTTTCAGGAGGGGTCGATAGTACCTTTTTATTAAAAGTGGCTATAGATACACTTGGTAAAGATCGAGTGTTGGCTGTCACGGCTGATTCTGAGACATATCCTCAGCATGAACTCGAAGAAGCGAAGCGGCTAGCTAAGCAACTTGATGCTAAACACCAAGTGATTGAGACTTCTGAGCTCGCTATCCCAGGGTATGTAGAAAACGACAAAAACCGTTGTTATTTCTGTAAAAAAGGACTATTCGAAGAAGTTTATCCGATTATGAATGAGTATGGGTTTAAGAATATTGTCTATGGTTTAATTGCAGATGATAATAGCGAGTATCGTCCTGGTGCTCGAGCAGCAAAAGAATATAACGTACGAGGTCCTTTAGAGGAAGTAGATTTCCATAAAGAAGAGATTCGAGCTTTATCAAAAGAATATGGCCTCCCTACATGGGATAAGCCATCGTTTGCTTGTCTATCATCTCGAATTGCTTATGGAGAACGTATCACTCAAGAAAAGTTGGATAAAGTCGAGAAATCAGAGTTATACCTCAAAGGCTTAGGGATAAGGCAGATGCGTGTTCGTACACATGAGGACATTGCACGCATTGAGGTTGAACCTCAAGATATGCCAGTCGTTCTAGAAAACCATGAAGAGATTCAAGAGACCATTCAATCCTACGGTTATAAATATGTAACGTTAGATCTGCAAGGTTATAAGAGTGGTAGTATGAATAAAGCTATCGGCATGTAAGCACTGAGAATGAGGAGAATATGAGATGAAAAATACAGATATGGAAAACATTTTACAACAAGTTCAAGAGGGAAATTTGAGTATAGACGAAGCGAAAACCAAATTAACCCCATTCCATGACATGGGCTATGCAAAATTGGATCACAACCGCCAAGATCGAACAGGTTTTCCAGAGGTTGTATATGGAGAGGGCAAAAGTGCAGAGCAAATCATTCGGATCATAGAAGCACTTAAAGAAAAAACTAACCGAGTATTAGCAACTCGAATAGACTCTGAGAAAGCATCTATTATTCTGGAATCCATTCCAGATCTGACCCATAACAAGGATGCTCGAACACTATTCTGGCGACATGAAGACGAACCAACTTACCTGTACAATGGGTATGTTTCTGTTGTGTGTGCCGGTACATCCGATTTAAGTGTTGCTGAAGAAGCGGCTGTTACGGCTGAAGCATTTGGCTCACCGGTTAAACGCATTTATGATGTGGGCGTAGCAGGGATCCATAGACTATTTCACTACTTAGAGGATATTGAACAAGCTGAAGCAACAGTCGTAGTAGCTGGAATGGAAGGAGCACTAGCTAGTGTGGTAGGCGGACTCATCCAAAACCCGATTGTCGCAGTTCCAACTAGTGTTGGATATGGAGCGAACTTTCAAGGGATGTCAGCTTTACTATCCATGTTAAATGCCTGTTCGCCAGGTATTAGTGTGGTCAACATCGACAACGGTTTCGGTGCAGGTTATTACGTATCCCTTATTCATAAAAATACACAAACAGAAGGATGAATAAATGATGAAAGCCCTTTACCTAGATTGTTTTTCTGGAATTAGTGGAGATATGACCATTGGTGCCCTCTTAGACCTTGGCGGGGACCTGGATTTATTGAAAGAGGAATTGAAAAAGTTAAACATTGATGAAGAATATGATATCGAATCTAACAAAGTGGTGAAAACTGGTGTGTCAGCTACGAAGTTTGATGTACTTCTTCATCATGAGCATGTTCATGGTCACGATCACCATCATACACACGATCATGAACATAGTCATAGCCATGATGGTCACACGCATGATCACAGCCATAGTCATGAAGGACATACCCATGAACACGATCATAGTCATGATCATCATCACCATGGACATGACCATTCACATGATCATCATCACCGACACTATTCAGATATTGTAGAGCTAATTAGTCAAGCTGGCTTCAATGAGCATGTGGAGAAGATGGCATTGAAGATCTTTGAAAAGATAGGAAGGGCAGAAGCGAAAATACACAATATGCCTTTTGAAAAAGTACATTTCCACGAGGTTGGCGCAGTTGATTCGATTATTGATATTGTCGGTACATGTATCCTAATGGACCAACTTCAAATTTCAAAAGTTTATGCCTCAAATATTCCGGTAGGGAATGGAAAAATCCGTATCGCTCATGGATTGTATCCTGTTCCAGCCCCGGCAACATTAGAAATTATGAAAGGTATTCCCATTCAACGTACGAACATTAGAGGTGAACTCACTACCCCAACTGGCGCTGCCATTGCGGCTGCCTTTGTAGAAGAGTTCGGTCCAATCCCAACGATGCGAGTAGATGCTGTTGGATATGGTGCTGGAACGAAAGACTTTGCAGACCATCCGAATGTATTACGGGCTATGATGGGAACGATTGAATAATTTCTTTGAGAAGGAGCTTTGCTTATTAGCGGAGTTCCTTTTTTTCTTCTACAACCCTGCTTCAATGGTTCAAACCCACCATACTAACCCTTTCACTAACATCCTATTTTATCCAAACAATCCATATATAAGAAAAATAAAGAACTAGAATTGTTGTAAACGATTCCAACCTATGTTACAAATAAGAGTGTGTTGATTTTTGCAACAGGAGAGATTTTATGATTAAAGCTTTAGTAATAACTCCGTATGAAGGATTAGTTGAAATTGTTAAAGAAGTTGCAGAAGAAGTAGATGACTTTGATATACATATTAAACAAGGGAATCTTGAAGAAGGATTAGCCTACGCTCGGGAAGCTGAAGAGCAAGGTTTTGACCTGATCATTAGTCGTGGAGGAACATCTTCTCTGATAGAACAGCATGTGAAAATCCCGGTTGTTGATATACAAGAGTTTGGTTATGACATTCTGCGCATTATGACGATGGTGAAAGGTTTTACTGGAAAAGCGGGGATTGTTGGTTTTCCGAACATTACTCGTGGAGCTTCAACAATATGTAACCTATTAGACATGCAAGTGAGAACCATGACCATAAACCATGATTTAGAGGTAGAGTCCAAACTGCAGGAACTAAAAAATGATGGGTTTGAAGTAGTCATTGGAGATGTTATCACAACAGAAGCTGCAAAAAGAATTGGGCTAAACGGCATACTTATCACTTCAGGGAAAGAAGCTGTGTTAGAAGCCTTAGAAGATGCCAGACGTATGCATCGATTGTTTTCAAGGCTCAATAACGATTTGTCTTTTTATAAAAATATATTGCAAAAAGATGAGCGTTCCATCGCAATTCTGAACGATGATGGGGAATGGTTATTTCAAAACCAAAGTTGGAGTTCAGCCTTCAGTCATGTAGACCCAAGGGAGATAAAAGAAGTCGAGCGTATGATTCATCAAACCCAAGAAGAAAACGAGGAGAAAAAGAAAAGTATCCTCATCGAAGGGGACCTTTGGAAGTTTTCTGCTTTAAGGACGAAGGAGTCTATTATACTAACTGCTGATAGACTGTTTAATCACCGTTTAACGAATTCTAGCAATGAGGATCTCCCTTTTATTGAAATGGTGCAAGAAGTTCCGTTTATTCCTATTTCAGGTCAGAGTGATTCCACGCAAAGGGTGTTGAAGCAGATTGATCAGTGTAAAGAGATGGATGAACCTGTCTGGATTAAAAGCGAAGAAGGAAATGGGAAGGAACTCATTGCCCAATCAATTTATTTAGCACGTGAGGAATTTGAACACCCGTTTATGATGATTCATTGTCACATGATGTCTGCTGATCAACTGAATCATCTCGTTGAAGAAGGGTTTTTTCAAAAGGTAGAAACAAGTATTTATTTAAGGAAAGTGGATGCACTCTCGTTAGAAGCGCAGCGTACGTTGTTGTCATTAGTGAAGCAGTTGCAACACACGTCAACTGGCCCCAAATGGATTTTATCTTCTTCACCAGAGATAGAACGTTATGTTGAAGAGGGGCGTTTTGATAGGGACCTTTATTATCAATTAGCGAGATATGTGATCGAGCACCCTCCTTTACGTGAACGAAAAGAAGATATTAAAAATTTAATTCAACTATTTATTTCTGAGAACCATTCCCGTTATGGAAAACAAGTGGTTGGTGTAAGAGAAGATGCATTAGATATGTTGATCCAATACGATTGGTTAGGGAATGTAGACGAATTAAAACAGGTCATTGAACAATTGGTTCAGGAGTCAGAATCGTATTATATAGATTTAGCTCATACCCAATCGATTTTGAACAGGAAACGATTGGATGATGAGGAGGATGTTGCAAACTACAACGGAATCCAGATTGAAGGCACTTTAGAAGATATAGAGCGAAAGATCATCCAAAAGGTACTTGAGGAAGAAGATATGAACCAGTCCAAAGCTGCTGAAAGATTAGGCATTAACAGAACCACGCTATGGCGTAAACTTAAATAGTTTACGCCATTTTTTTTAGAAAATTTTTAAAAACATATTGCTAAATGCAACACAGTAATTTAATATAGATGTTGCAAACGCTTACTTGGTGTTTCAAAATGACACACTTTCGCTTGTTTATTTTTTGAAAGCGATTGCGAAGAAAGGGGGGAGAGAAGAAGATGGTGAGCTTAGCGATCATAGCAGACGATCTAACAGGAGCTAGTGACACAGGAGTACAATTTGCTAAGCAAGATCTTAAAACAACAGTTCTGTTTTCTGAATCTCAGCTTGTACCCTCAAACATTACAGGTGATGTGATTGTCATCAATTCGGACAGTCGTGCGATCGAATCTGATGAGGCTTACAATCGAGTCCGTAACATCGCATCTACGTTACATAATAGTGGCGTAAAGAATATCTTTAAAAAGATTGACTCGACTATGCGAGGAAATGTCGGGGTTGAGATCGATGGAGTCATGGACGAAGCTTCTTTCGATGTAGCACTTGTAGTACCTGCTTTTCCGAGCAGTCACCGTGTTACAGAACAAGGGTTTCATTATGTGAACGGGCTACCGCTTAAAGAATCTGAGTTTTCAAATGACCCGACATGCCCAGTTACTGATAGTCATCTTCAGAGGTTATTAGAGAAGCAAAGCAAACGAAAGATTGGCTTAATTACACTTGAAGATGTACGAAAGGGATCGGAGCACTTGTCAAAAAAGCTGAAAGAATTTGCTGAAACCAACCCATCATCGGTTATTGTACTGGATGCCAAAACCGACGATGATCTACAAATTATCTCAAAAGCTGGTGCCTCAATAGAGCAAAAAGCATTGTGGGTAGGATCAGCTGGAATTGCAGCTCATTTGAGTAAGGATGTTGAAAAAGTGGAGCCAAATCAACTTGAAACAAAAAAAGCTCGTCACCCAATCTTATTCGTAGCGGGTAGCATGAGTTCGGTTACGCACAATCAGATCCAAGCATTAAAAGAACACAATAAGCTAAATGAAATTATTATTAATCCTAGTAAGTTCTTTAAAGAAGAGGAGAAAGATCAAGAAGTTAAACGTGTCGTCCAAGAAGGGATTCGACTTCTAAAAGAAGGAGACTTAATCATATCAACGAACCGTGATCCTGATATGTTCGATGATGTGAAAGCGCTTCAGAGGTCTATGGATCTATCAAACTATGAGCTTGGACAACTCATAGCCAAAACCATGGGAGAAATGACGCGCATTCTTCTTAAGAAGAAAAACATTCAAGGACTCGTCCTTACAGGAGGCGACATTGCAGGAGTCACTTGTAATGAGTTAGATGGTAAAGGCATTCGAGTCATGGGTGAGGTTGAAGCCGGTATCCCTTATGGGGAGTTATTCGGTGGCCCACATGACGGTCTCCCCCTTGTAACGAAGGCAGGAGCATTTGGGCGTGAGCATGCTTTAATTCATGCATTAGAAACACTTTTGGGTGAAAAAGAACACATTTAAATGATTGCGTTCTTTAACATAATTTTTTCTATACTAAAGGAGGAAGTAACATGAAAGGATTCAAAAAGAGTTTATTTTTAATGGTAACAGTACTTGTATTCGGCCTACTAGCTGCTTGTGGAGGAAACGGTGAAGAAGCAAGTGGAAATGAAGGTAATGGAGATGAAAGTAAAGATAGTAAATCAGAAAAGAAATCCCTTCAGGTTGGTATGACTCTAGCAGAAGACTCTCACTATTACAAAGGTTTAGAGAAGTTTGCTGAACTTGTTAAAGAAAAATCTGATGGTGAACTTACAATTGAAATCTTCCCGAACGGTTCTCTTGGGGGAGAGCGTGATATGGTAGAAAGCTTGCAAGTAGGTACATTAGATATGGTTCTATCTTCAACAGGACCGCTTGGTGGATTCGCACCTGAAATCAACGTGGTAGACTTACCTTTCCTTTTTGAAGATCGTGAACACGCTTATAAAGTTTTAGATGGTGAAATTGGACAAGATTTACTAACAAAGCTAGAAGATTCTAATATTAAAGGTCTAGCTTGGTGGGAGAACGGTTTCCGTAACGTAACAAATAGTAAACGTGCAATTAAAGAGCCAAAAGATTTAGAGGGCCTTAAGATCCGTACTATGGAAAATGAAGTACACATGGATTCCTTTGAAGCAATGGGCGCTAACCCAACACCAATGTCATTCACTGAGCTGTTTACAGCACTTCAACAAGGTGTAGTAGATGGTCAAGAAAATCCAGTACCAATCATCAAGACTTCTCAGTTCTACGAAGTACAAGATCACTTAACACTTACAGGTCATTTCTATTCTCCTGCAGCACTTCTAGTAAGCTCTAAAGTATTTGAAGGTCTTTCAGAAGAGCATCAAAAAGTGCTACAAGAAGCAGCTCAAGAAGGCGCAGAGTTTGAGCGTCAAGTTGTTAAAGATATGGACAAAGAAATGGTTGCTGACTTGAAAGAAAAAGGTATGAAAGTTGTGGAAGATGTAGATAAAGATGCATTCCGTGAAGCAACGAAGAGTGTTTATAAGAAGTATGAAGAGAAATTTGGTAAAGAGTTAATTCAAAAAATTCAAGACGCTGCTAAATAAGACAGTCTTATAGAAGGTGTGGGGAAGCTTAATCCCCCACATCTTCCTTTTATAAAAGAGAAATTTTAAGAATGGGACCTGAATAGAAAAGCATCTTGCCACTCCCTTATTAGGGAAAGGCCAATCTTTTCTAAGGAGGAGGGGTATGATGAGAGCAATAATCAAATCAATCGATGGTTTAAATAAAGTCTTAGGAGTATTACTAGCCGTATTATTAATGGTCATGTCTGCCGTCGTATTCTATCAAGTGTTCTCAAGGTTCGTTCTTGATGAGTCACTTCGTTGGTCTGAAGAATTAGCTCGCTACATTATGATTTGGGCGGTATTCATAGGTTCAGCCTTGGCTATTCGAAAGATGGAACTTATATCAGTGGATGCGATCAAAGAGCTAATGCCTGAAAAAGCGATTAAGGTTTTAAACATTTTAGTATATTTAGCTTCAATTGTATTTTTAGCAGTCCTCGTTCAATACGGGTTTGAAATGGTGTCAAATGTATCAACTCAAACATCACCAGCCATGAGGATACCAATGGCATGGGCATATGCAGCAATTCCAGTTGGATCTATTTTCATGATCATCAATTGTATTGCAATTGTGATCGAAAATATTATGAATTTTAAAGGAGGGGAACAAACATGACAGTCACATTATTAGTATCTATGCTCATTATGTTTGTTCTCACTGTACCGATAGCGTTAGCGATTGGAGGAGCTTCTACGTTAGCCATTACAACAAGTGGTGATTTACCTTTGCTCGTAGTGGTTCAACGAATCTTCACCTCACTTGATTCATTTCCGCTTATGGCAATTCCATTTTTCATTTTAGCTGGTTCCTTAATGGAGTCTGGTGGTATTTCAAAACGACTTGTCCATTTTGCGAACACTTTAGTAGGCTCCATGACTGGTGGTCTAGCAGGGGTAACGGTTGTCACATCCATGTTCTTTGCAGCTATTTCTGGTTCAAGTCCAGCTACGGTTGCGGCAATTGGTTCCATTATGATTCCAGCGATGGTAGCCAAACATTATGATGTAAACTTTGCTGCTGCTGTTCAATCTGTAGCAGGTGCACTAGGTGTAATCATCCCGCCTAGTATTCCAATGATTTTATATGGAGTTGTGGTAGGCGTTTCCATCGGAGATCTATTTCTAGCAGGAATTGTTCCAGGCTTCTTAATTGGCGGTTCCTTAGTATTAACAGCGTTTATTATTTCAAAACGTAAAGGATACAAGGGGACGCAATCCTATACAGGTGAAGAGCGATTAAAAGCTTTCTTGGATGCCATATTTGCTATGCTTATGCCAGTGATTATCCTAGGCGGGATTTACGGAGGGATCTTCACACCAACAGAAGCAGCGGTTGTAGCTGTAGCTTATGCTCTTATTATTGGAACGGTTGTTTATCGAGAGATTACTTTTAAGAATATCATCCCTATTTTTGTGAAATCAGGAATTACTACAGCAATTATCATGCTTATTATCGGTAATGCTGGTTTACTAGGTTGGATCTTAACGAAAGAACGCATTCCTCAGACGGTTGCGCAATCCTTTATTGAGTTCTCAGACAGCCCGATTGTTTTCTTATTAATTGTAAATCTATTTTTACTTATCGTAGGAATGTTCTTCGAGACTTCCGCGTCCGTTATCATTCTAGCGCCGATCCTTGCACCGATTGCAATGCAATTAGGGATTAACCCGATTCATTTCGGAATTATTATGGTCGTGAACCTTGCCATAGGAATGGTAACTCCACCACTTGGAGTAAATCTATTTGTCGCCATGCAAATATCCAAAGTGAAATTAGAACAGCTATCGAAAGCTGTGCTCATATTCTTAGCTGTCTTGATTTTCGACGTGTTGTTAATCAGTTATGTTCCAGAGATATCTATGTTCCTAGTTGAAATGTTTGAAAAATAGACCGTACTAAAGGAGGAAGCAATGAAATGACTCTACAAAAACCAACTATAGCAATTACCATGGGTGATCCTTCCGGAATTGGAGCGGAAATCACGGTGAAATCCTTACAAGATGCAGCCTTGTACGAACAATGTAAACCATTCGTCATTGGCGATAAAAAAATCATAGAGCGTGCATTGGACGTAACCAATGTAAACTTAGATCTCAATGCAATTCAGGAGCCAAAAAACGGTAAGTACACACATGGAACAATTGATGTGTTGGATTTAGACTTGGTTTCCGATGATTTAAAATGGGGCGAGGTTTCCGCTGAAGCAGGGAATGCAGCATTCCATTATTTAAAAACGGCCATCACACTAACGAACGAGAATAAAATACATGGGATTTGCACAGCTCCATTGAATAAAGAAGCTCTTCATAAAGCTGGTCATATCTATCCAGGTCATACCGAGATCCTAGCAGAGCTAACGAATACAAAAGACTTTGCGATGATGTTGTCAGCTCCTGATCTTCGAGTGATTCATGTTACAACACATATTGGTCTTATGGATGCAATTAAGAAGATTGATTCTGAACGTGTGTATAAAGTCATTGATATGGCTCACGAGACTCTTCAAAAAGCAGGCATCGAATCACCGCGTATTGCGGTTTGTGGAATTAACCCACACGCTGGAGAGAATGGTCTCTTTGGAAATGGTGAAGAAGAAGAGAAAGTAATCCCTGGTGTTGAAAAGGCACAAGAGGAAGGTATTAATGTTGTTGGTCCTTTACCAGCCGACACCCTATTCTTCCGAGCGAAAAGAGGAGACTTTGATATCGTTGTAGCCCAGTATCATGACCAAGGACATGGTCCGATCAAGGTATTAGGATTAGAGGCTGGGGTTAATATAACAGTAGGTCTACCGATTATTCGCACAAGTGTTGACCATGGCACAGCTTTTGATATTGCTGGTAAAAATATTGCAGATGAGTTATCACTAAAAGAAGCCCTTCGTATTGCGATTGACTTAGCTCCACGTGATAAAGCTCTTCAAGAGTAAATGAGAGAGGGCAAGAGATCGTAGTGGTCTCTTGCTTTCTTGCTGTTTTTTATTGGATACATTCTGAAAATAATAAACATGAGAGGAAGTTTTTCGTGACATTTCCAAAGATGGCTAAAATCAAACAAAAATTTCAGACCAACCCCATACAAAATATTCAAAAGGTAGTGGCTGAACAATTCGCTAAAGTTGGAGCAGATGATTCCATCAAACCTGGTATGGAAGTGGCTATTACAGTCGGGAGTCGAGGGATTGCAAACATTCCCCTAATTGTAAAGTATGCTGGAGAAGAAGTGAAAAAACGCGGCGCGACCCCATTCATTATACCGGCCATGGGAAGTCATGGAGGTGCAACAGCAGAAGGACAAATAGAGGTCCTAGAAGGCTTAGGGGTAACAGAAGAAGCAACAGGATGTGAAATCCGTTCTTCTATGGATGTGGTTGAAGTAGGGCAAACGGATGATGGTGTACCTGTTTATACAGATCAACACGCCTATAACGCTGATGGAATTATCGTGATGGGCCGTGTAAAAGCTCATACCGATTTTAAAAGTACATTCGAAAGCGGTATTTTGAAAATGGCTTCCATAGGGATGGGAAAACATAAGCAGGCACTTGCCCTACATACTTACGGCATCAAAGGGATTCGTGACATGATGCCCGATGTGGGTCGCGTCGCTATTTCCAATACAAATACACTTTTTGGGTTTGCCATTGTAGAGAATGCCCACGAAGAAACCACTATATTGGAAGCCATTTTGCCTCAGGATATTGATGATCGTGAACCAAAATTATTAACTGAATCCATTGAACTTATGCCAAGCATACCCGTAAATGAGATGGACATTTTAGTTGTTGATGAGATTGGCAAAAACTACAGTGGGACAGGAATGGATACCAATATTATAGGGCGAATTCGTGTGCTAGGTGTTGAAGAGCCTGAACTCCCTTCTGTTAAATATCTCATTGCTTCAGACCTGAGTGAAGCGAGTCATGGGAATGCGCTAGGTATTGGATTAGCCGATCTCACGACAAAACGTTTGTTTGAAAAGATCCATTTTCAAGCGATGAATGAAAATGTGATTACAAGCACCTTTTTAGACCGGGCAAAGATTCCAATTGTCTTAGATAATGATCAGAAAGCTTTACAAGCAGCATTACGAGCTAATTGGGGAGTTGACGATGAAAATGCTCGGATCGTACGAATTCCAAACACGCTTCACATTGGGGAGTTATATGTATCTGAAGTTATTTTTAATGAGATTAAGGATCAAGAACGTATTGAAGTGTTAGAAGAACCAAAGGATATGGAGTTTGATGAAGCGGGTTATTTTTATCCAATGTAAAAGGTAAAAGAGGGGGAGGATGTATGATGAGTGAACAACCGATTTCGTATAAAAATTATATTGCAGGATCTTGGGTAGAAGGTGAAGGTACCATCCCAGTAACGAATAAATTTACAGGAGACACCTATGCTTTTGTATATCAAACATCTCGAGACCAAGTGACTGAAGCTGTGACAAGTGCAAAGGAAACGTTTGAAAAAGACACGTTATCCCCTACTGACCGTTACCATATCCTCTCTAAAGCAGCGGATATTATGAAGGAGCGTAAAGAAGAGCTTGCGCAAGTTATGGTTGCAGAGGTAGGAAAAACGATAACAGACGCCCGAACAGAAGTTGATCGAGGAATAAATACGTTAGTGGTATCTGCTGAAGAAGCAAAACGCATTTACGGTACAGGCATCCCGATTCAGGGTGAACAAGGGAACGAAGGAAAGATTTCTTATACGATGAGAGTGCCTGTCGGTGTTGTCGGTGCCATCACACCATTTAACTTTCCGTTTAACTTAACGATTCATAAACTTGGTCCAGCATTAGCGGCAGGGAATACCGTTGTGTTAAAACCTGCTGAAGTCACTCCTGTTATTGCGATGAAGATCACAGAAATTTTGGAGGAAGCTGGTCTCCCTAAAGGATATTTACAGGTCGTAAATGGTTATGGGAAAGATACTGGACAATATCTGTTAGAGGATAGCCGAATAGCGAAATACACATTTACCGGAAGTGCTGGTGTTGGGAAACATATTAAAGCCGTAACGGGTATCCGAAAAGTAACCCTTGAATTGGGGAATAATTCACCGAATATTGTACACCATGACGTGAAAGATCTAGACCGTGCTGTAGAGCTGTGCACAACACGTGCCATAGCCAATGCAGGTCAAGCTTGTATTTCTGTCCAGCGAATCTTTGTTCATGAAGACCGTTATGATGAATTTGTTGAGAAGGCGAAAAATCGCGTAGAAAGATTTGTCGTAGGTGATCCTTCCAATGAAGCGACAAACATCGGTCCTCTTATTTCAGAGGATGCTGCAAAACGTGTTGAAGCTTGGGTTCAAGAAGCAGAAAGTCAGGGGGCAAATGTAGTGACTGGAGGAAAACGTGATGGTTCACTCTATCATCCTACGATTCTGACAGATGTAACCGCTGACATGAAGGTCATGTGTGAAGAAGTATTTGCTCCTATTATGAACATTGTGAAGTACTCTGACATTGATGAAGCATTCAAGGAAGCCAATGCTTCTGACTTCGGACTCCAAGTGGGCGTCTTCACGGCAGATTTAGATCTAGCCATGAAAGCAACGAAGAAGCTTGAATTTGGTGGGGTTATTATCAACAATGTATCCACATTTAGAGCAGACATCATGCCTTATGGCGGTGTGAAAGATAGTGGTCTTGGAAAAGAAGGGCCTAAGTATGCCATTGAAGAGTTAACGGATGAACGATTAGTTGTCATAGATTCATAAACCGTTTGATAAGGGGAGTAGAGAATATGAGAAATACATGGGAATTTTTCTCAAGTGAGAATATCGTTTTTGGGAATGGGGCTATTCAAAAGTTGGATAAAGTCCTCTCCCGTTTTGGCGCTAAAAACGTCTTATTAGTAACTGATCAGGGTATCAAATCAGCGGGAATCCTCGAGAAAGTAACGGATGAACTAGAGAAATATGGATATCATTATTTAGTATATGATAAAGCTGTACCTGAACCTCCTATTAAATCAGCAATGGAATGCTTGGCATACGCGCAGTCTGAGATGCAGACAGACGTCATTATTGGTCTTGGTGGAGGAAGTAGTATTGACCTCGCTAAGGTTGTTGGGCTACTCCTTGAATATGGCGGAGAGCCAAGAGATTATTTTGGAGGAGAGAATCTCGTCCCTGGTCCTGTGAAACCAATGATCGCAATTCCGACGACAGCTGGTACAGGGTCTGAAGTTACCTCGGTAACCGTTTTAACCGATACAGAAAATCAGATGAAAGTTGGGATCTCAGACAACTTTTTAAGACCATCTGTTGCATTGTTGGATCCAGAACTAACAGTCGGACTACCACCATACGTAACAGCATGTTCCGGGATCGATGCATTGTCTCATGCCATTGAAGCTTATACTGCAAAAGACTATAAATATATTGAAGCAGAAGGGAATTTACTCTTTCAAGGATCCAACCCAATTAGTGATGTCTATGCATTAAAAGCGATCCAACTTATTGCAGACAATCTAATTGTAGCTGTACATCAGGGAAGTAATGTGGAAGCACGAGAGAACATGCTACTTGCCAGCCTATTTGCAGGCATGGCGTTTTCAAATGCTGGTACAGCGGCTGCTCATGCGCTAGCCTATCCAATTGGTGGAGTTACAAAATCTCCGCATGGCGAAGTAACGGGTTTATTGCTTCCGTATGTGATGAAGCATAATGCAACCGTAGCGCCGGAGAAAATGGCTGAGATTGCAAAGGCTTTCCACTATGATCTTTCAGGTTTGAATAACCATGAAGCGGCTGAACTAGGATATGAGGCCGTCTTAAATCTATTAGGCCAGATCAATTTACCTCAAACGCTTTCTGAAATTGGCGTGCAAGAAGAGCAGATCCCTGAAATAGCATCAAAAGCTCTTCAGATCGATCGTTTAATTCGAAACAACCCGAGAGTGCCATCTCAAAACTCATTTGAAGCGTTACTTGAAACGGCTTTTGCATAATAGATTGACAGAAGGAACTGTGGACGGTTAACTTTGTAAAAATAGAAGAATGTGATAAGGAAGTGAACCCATGAGTCAACGTTTCTCTCATTATGATGAACATGAGGATGCCAACATGATGAAAGTTGAAGTGAATTTAGATGATACACCACCAGAGTGGTTAGGTTATGTGATGGATAAGCTGTTTGAACTTGGGGCAAATGATGTGTATTACATTCCAATCTTTATGAAGAAAAACCGTCCAGGTATTCTTTTGCAACTTTTATGTGATCAATCGAAGCTGGATTCTTTGAAGGATGTCCTTTTCAAAGAGACGACAACCCTTGGGTTACGCTATTACCCACTATCTGTTCATAGGCTTGAAAGAAGGTTCCAGTCACTTACGACCCCTTGGGGAGAAGTTCAAATCAAAGAAGGTCTACATAATGGAGAAGTGATGCAAAGGTCCCCGGAGTACGATGAATGTAAACAAATTGCTGAGCAATATGATGTTCCATTGAAGGAAGTTTATAATAGGATTTGGCAGTTGTTGGGGTGAAAAATAGGAAACATCCAAGTTCCTCCCTTGCTAATATAATGTGTTTATGTGGTGAATATTTACTTTTGAGAAGTATTACTTTTAATAGATAGGATCAAAAGCTATAAAATGGGGAGATCCAATGCTTACAAAAGACATAGCTGATGTTGTTGTGAAGGAAACGATGAAAAGGTTAGGTCGAAACATAAACATTTTTGATCACAATGGGATTATCTTAAGTTCTGGTGAAAAAAGTCGCGTGGATACCTTTCATGAAGGTGCCCTCCAAGTGGTCAAAACGCAAAAACCAATCGTGATCAAAAATAGTGACGTAAACATATTGCGGGGAGTAAAGCCAGGCATTAACCTGCCTATTAGACAAAAAGGAAGTATTATTGGAGTAGTAGGGATCTCAGGGGTTCCTGAAGAAGTACAAGATTTTGGTTCATTAGTCGTTCTTATGACAGAATTATTGATCAACCAAAATCTCCTCTCCAAAGAAGTTGAGTGGAAATTTCGAACGCGGGAAACCATTATGGATGAATTGTTATCCGAACAGCCGGATTTAACGAAAATTAATCAAAAATTAGCGGTTTTGAATGCGAACCGATTATCACCACCCTATTTCCCAATCGTGTTTTCTTTCACACAAGACAAGCGAAAGAATGACCCCTTATTATCCAACATGTATAGAGAAATTGAAAAACAGTTAAGCGCCTATACTTGTATGTATGCTTTTCAAGACACGGAAACCTTCTGCATTCTTGTGAGCGCTTTTTCGGTTAAATACAAGGATACCATTTATGACATGCTAGAGCGATACTTCTCCACTCAATTCAAGCATGTATCAAGCGCGAGCGGATATCGAATAGAACGAATAGAAGAAATACCTGAATTATTCAATCAGCTAAGAACTGCCCTACAACTAACGGATAAGCGAAGAATTCATATTAAAGATGTTGAAATTCAACTCCTGTTAAAAAATGTTCAGGAAGAGAAAAGACAGCAAGTGAAAAGCAGGATAGAACTCAATTTGACTCAAGAATTAAAAGAAACATTAAGCGTATTATTCGAGCATGATTTGAATGTCCAAGCCACCGCTGAGGCAATGTTTATTCATAGGAATACACTTTTGTATCGATTGAAAAAAGTACAAGAACTGACTGGGTACAATCCTAGAAGTTTTCAGGATGCGGTGATCTTACAAATCTCTCAATGGATCTGAGACTAATATACATTTTGTACAAAAAACCATGGGAAATTCCTATGGTTTTTTGTTTGTATTAACCATATTATCAGAAAATTACGACGTTTATAATGGTTTTTGAAAGCGGTTGCAACAAGTTTAATTCAATGGAGGTTAATCGATGAAAGTTCTAATTGCACCTGATTCTTTTAAAGGCAGTTTATCTGGAATGGATGTCGCAAAGTCCATTGAGACAGGAATCAAACGAACAGACCTACATACAGAGACCTTGCCCATTCCGATGGCGGATGGAGGAGAGGGAACATTAGAATCTCTAGTCAGTGCTACAGATGGAGAATATGTCGAGACTCAAGTTTTGGATCCTCTGGGAAGAGAAATCACAGGTCATTACGGAATTATGGGAGATGAGCAAACAGCTGTTATTGAACTAGCGATTGCATCTGGATTGCCTTTACTAGATCCTGACGAATTAGATCCCAAAGTCACAACCACATATGGAACAGGTCAGTTAATTCGACATGCCATAGACCGGGGCATCACCTCTTTTATTATCTGCGTAGGAGGAAGTTCCACAAATGATGCAGGAACGGGGATCTTGAAAGCATTGGGGTATAGGTTTCTCGATCACCATGGAAACGAACTTCCACAAGGTGGTTTAGCCTTACAAGATCTAGCCTATATCGATGATCATCATGTGAGTCAGAAGGTGAAAGAAGCGAAGTTCCAAATCGCGTGTGATGTGAATAATCCATTTATTGGTCTAAATGGAGCTTCCCATATTTTTGGTCCACAAAAAGGTGCTACACCAGAAGAGGTGAAACATCTAGATCATGCGCTTGAGGTTTTTGCAAACGTAATTGCTAAGCAAAAAGGTAAGCGATTACACGATGTGGAAGGAGCTGGTGCGGCCGGCGGAACAGCTGGAGGTATGATTTCATGTCTGAACGCTGAACTGCGACCAGGCGTAGATTTGGTTATGGAAACCATTGGGTTACCTGAACTTATCCAAAAAGGTGACATCGACTTTGTCATTACAGGAGAGGGGAAGCTTGATTATCAAACCCGATTCGGCAAAGTGGTAGCAGGCATTACCAAATTAGCGAAACCCAAAGAGATCCCTGTGATTGCCCTTTGTGGTGAAATCGAAGCGGAAGATTTCCTGGGTAATGAACTATCTGTAACCTCTGCCTTTAGCATTACCACTGGTCCAATGAGTCTTGAAGGGGCCATGCAAAATACAAGACAACTACTTGAACATTCAAGTGAGCAGGTTTACCAACTACTGTTAGCGGGTGCTCGGATGAACCTTTCCACTGTGACTGGATAGGGGAGCCACGTATGATCAACTCTTTTAGGAGGTGTTACATAAAGGTAGCTACAAACTTCTGAGAAATAGACAGACCCTCACAGTAACTCGTTTTGTTCTTATTATGATTATATTTTTTAAGAAAAGGGGAGCGTTTATTTATGAAAATCAAGAAGACCATAGAAAAAGTTCCAGGTGGATTAATGGTAGTCCCATTGATGTTTGGGGCTTTATTGAACACGATTGATCAGGCACATTTACCTTTTATCGAAGCCATTTTGAAGGCGTTAGGTCAATCAGCAGGTGAAGATGGCCATTATTCCTTCTTGTACATTGGAGGATTTTCTGAAGCTTTATTCAAAACTGGTGCCTTAACACTTATTGCCTTATTCCTATTTTGTGCAGGGAGTCAAATGGATCTTCGGGTTGGTGGAAAAGCCCTTAAGAAAGGGGCCATCATTACGACAGCTAAGTATCTGACAGGTTTATCGGTTGGTTTACTATTTAGCGTGTTCTTTGACCCAATGAGTGGACTGCTTGGATTATCAACGATGGCGATTGTAGCTGCGATGACCAACAGTAATGGAGGCATGTACGCAGCATTAACTGGAGAATACGGAAACCGTTCGGATGTCGGAGCGGTAGCGATTCTTTCATTGAATGACGGACCATTCTTTACGATGCTAGCGTTGGGCATGATGGGGACAAGCTTCCCGTTTATTGCTTTCCTTTCTGTACTATTACCAATTGGACTAGGAATGCTGCTCGGTAATTTAGATGAGGATATTAAGAGTTTCTTAGCACCAGGTGAGACGTTAACGATTCCATTTTTTGCTTTTGCTTTAGGAGCAGGGATGAACTTTATGAACTTCTTCAATCCTGAAGTGGTTGGAGCAGGACTTGTATTAGGATTGATGACGACGATTCTCACTGGTTTTGCAGGAATCGCTGCATTGAAACTATTCCGTGAAAAGAGCCAAATCGGTGGCGTAGCAGAAGCATCCACTGCAGGAAATGCTGCCGCTACTCCAGCAGCCATTGCTGCAGCAGCAGGTGTAGCAGCTTCTACAGGATCAATGACAGCTGCTAAAGCACAACAATTCCAAGATATCGCGTCTTTAGCAACAGCACAAGTTTCCATATCAACCCTTACAACAGCCGTTCTTTGCCCAATATTTGTTATACTTTGGGATAAACATCAGAAGAAAAAGGGGATTGATGGATCCCTTCCAGATGAGCAACTAACAAAGAGCCATCAAAGCTATCAAGTCAATCAAGAGGCGAATGCCTAATCCACTATCTCTGGGGAGTTCGCTCTCCAGAGATTCACTAATTTATGAAACTTAAACGATAGAAAGTGTGGGATAGAAGATGCTCGTAGATTTAGCCTATGGAAAAAAGGGGTTACAAGTTGAAGTACCTGATCACTCAGATATTATTGAACCCCGTTATATCCCTAAGATTGAAAGTGAAAAAGAGAAGGCTTTTGAAGCTATGCGCAATCCAGTGGGTACGCCACCTTTAAAAGAAATGGTGAAATCCACAGACACGGTCTCGATTGTCATTAGTGACAGCACGCGTCCAACGCCGAATCATAAGCTCGTGCCTTGGTTAATTGAGGAGCTTAGTCATGTACCTAAAGAAAACTTTATCATCATTAACGGTACAGGAAGCCACAAAGACAACACGAGGGAAGAGTTTATTGAAATGCTCGGTGAGGATGTTGTGAACTCAGTAAAAGTGATTAACAATAACGCTTTTGATAAAGATACCCAGACGTATTTAGGCACAAGCTCTTATGGAGGAGAAGCCTATTTAAACAGTGAATACATCAACAGTGATTTTAAGATTGTGACCGGATTTATAGAACCGCACTTTTTTGCAGGATTTAGTGGTGGACCAAAAGGAATCATGCCGGGGATCGCTGGAATCGATACGATCATGCATTTTCACAGTGCGAAAATGATTGCACATGAAAAAAGTACGTGGGGAATTATGAAGGATAATCCTGTCCAAGGAGAAGCAACCGATATCACATTAATGGCTAAACCAGACTTCATGTTAAATGTGACACTTAATGGTGATAAGGAAATTACAAACTTTTTCACAGGAGATGTGATTGAAGCACATCGAGAAGGCTGTGCCTATGTAAAAGAGCATGCCATGGTACCTTGTGAAGAACCTTATGATATCGTCGTTACAACCAACAGCGGTTATCCACTTGATCAAAACTTATATCAGGCCGTTAAAGGGATGAGTGCTGCCCACAAGGTCGTTAAAGAAAATGGATCGATCATTTGTGCAGCGGAATGTAGTGATGGGTTACCGAGCCACGGGAACTACGCGAAGATCCTGAAAATGTTTGGATCTCCGCAAGAATTGCTAGATAAAGTGAATGATCCAAGCTTTTCCCTATTTGACCAATGGCAAGCCCAAAAGCAAGCCATGATTCAAGTATGGGCAGATTGTTACGTGTATTCTCAACTTAGTTCAGAGGATGTGGAGAATGCGATGTTAAAACCAACAAACAATATCACAGAGACGATTGAAGCGTTAAAAGAGAAGTATGGACAAGATGCACGCATTGCGGTTATGCCACTTGGACCGTTGACGATTCCTTATGTGAAGGAATAATAAAGGTGCCTGTTACCACTCGATATTTGTCGAACGGAGCGAAGTGATCGACAAATTCCGGGGCGTGACAGGCACTTTTTTAACCAGTCATGATATTATTGTTCCTACAGAAATTCTTTTTGTTGAATTCACATCAAGAAATAAGATAAATAAAAGGAGGTAGAACTTCATGAAAATGGTCACAATTGGAAATAACATAGCAGATGTATACCTTGATCAAAAAACCATGTACCCGGGTGGAAACGCGTTAAATGTGGCTGTAATGTCAAAAATGTATGGTGCCAAGAAATCTTCTTATATTGGTATTATCGGAAGTGATGATATTGGGGATTACATGTTACAAACTTTACAAAATCAGGATGTGAATATATCGCGAGTAAGAAGAGCGTATGGGGAAAGTGGTCAAGCGTTTGTTAATCTGAATAGTCATAATGATCGTATCTTCGTTGATAACAATAGAGGTGGAATTCAAAATGATCTGTCCTTAAAAATAAATGAAAAGGATTTAGATCTCATAGAAGAACACGATATCCTTCACACAAGTCTTTATAGTAATAGTGATGATCACATATCTTTGTTAAGTAAACATATTCCTATCTCTTATGATTTTTCGAACCACTATACATATGATCACCTTGAAAGAATCTGCCCTTATGTTTCTTTTGCATTTATATCTGGTAGTCATTTGAGTGAACATGAAATAGAGGAAACGATAAACCTCATACATGGTTATGGAACGAATGTTGTCGTCATAACAAGAGGTGATAAGGGAGCCAATGCATCTTTAAAAGGGACAACCTATTATCAAGATATCGAACCAGTCGATGTCGTAGATTCACTAGGGGCAGGAGATTCCTTTATTGCTGGGTTTTTAAAGGATTACCTAGATCATAATCAAATGACAAAAGCACTAGAGACAGGGGCTCAAAAAGCTGCAATCACTTGCACAGTAAATGGGGCATTTGGAAATGGTAAACGCTATAGCCCGCTTTAGAAAAAGTGCCTGACCCCCATCGCTTTAAAGCGGTGGGGGTCAGGCACCCTCGTCGAATTTAGATTCTTTGATAATGGTATCCGCGGGTTCTTTCAGTAGCTTGCGGTGATCGCTGTGATTTTGTTGGTCTAGGTAGTCCTGAACAATCTGATACCCGATATTGTAGCCGATCCATTTGGGGAAGCGGCTTAATTTTTTGCCATACATGAGTCGGTATTGATGGTCGGGATCCGTATTAGATAGCGCAGATTTAAACTGCTTTTGCCAAACGGATTCAACCTCTTCATAGGTGTAAAGGGAAGTCCAAGGTGCCAACCACTTTTCTCCATAGTGATCTTTGACTGCGCACTCAGCTAATCCTTCCAGTACAAGCAAATCTTTTAAAGCCAATGTTTGATCATCAAGGTCGAGTGCATGCATACGACAAGCGTGATGATACTCATGAGCGAATATGGCTTTGAGCTCTGTGGCAGGGTGATCTGAGGAAATAAATAAGAAAATCCCTTGTTTTAATGCTAATCCGTTCTTTTTGATTGTCCTTTGTTGTAATGGCTTATCTCCATGCTTGATCGGAAAAATAAAAACCGGAATATCTGGACCATTCCATTCGTTTTTTAACCGTTGAAACTCTTTCTTGATGATCTCCCATACTTTCCCTTTATCCATATCCTTCACAACAGCTTCTATCCGTCTCCATTCTCCGGGTTGAAAAAGTCCATTTTGATGAAGGTGATAGAGGAGCTCTTCGGCGTACATGTCAGGTACATACGATTCTATTGGCTCCACTAACGTTTTTGATTGAAGTTCATAAAGCGAATGACGGGAAGCTGATTGACACTTCTTAAAATAAGACAATAACCAAGCTTTAGTATCGATTACACTCAAAAAATCACCCTTCTCTTAAAATTTGTCATAAGCAGACATTCACCTAATCTTCGTAAACCTCCTCATATGTCTAGTCCATAGGAGAAGGCGGTGCATATGCTATGGATACATATCAGTAATAAATCATGTTTTTTAAAGGAGGATATGTATGGCATACGACGCGATGTATCGTAGATGTTGTCGTTATCGTGGGAGTATCGTAAGGCTTAATTGCCGTGGCCGCGTACATGTTGGAAGAGTGACGCGCGTAACGAGATCCCATGTGTGGATTAGACCCGTCGGAGGTCCAAGAGGGCTAGGCTATGGCTTTGGATTTGGTTTTGGAGGTTTCGGAATTCCATTTGCTCTTGGTGCCATTACAGGGATTGCACTAGCTTCGGTCTTCTTTTGGTAAGAGAATCTAGGGACAGTTCCCTAACACTGTATTCAATGACCTGAAAATTGTTTGGGTATATGTCTAAATAGATGACAAAAAATGAAGTTCCTGACCCCCACCGCTTTACTGCGTTAGCGGACTGGGGGTCAGGCACCTTTTTTGTACGTTTAATCACTCTACTAAACGTAAAATGAACAAATAAGAAGGGATTACAAATGTAAGATTCCATAAAGGAGGTCTACACCATGCTAGTTTTTTCAAGACGTATAGAAGACATGAATGTTAATGCGACGGATGGAGAATTAGGCAAGGTGAAGGACGTTTATTTTGATGAAGATCAATTGGTTGTACGTTATTTAGTGGTGGACACTCAAAAATGGCTGCCAGGTCGCAAGGTACTTGTTTCACCGGTTACATTTGACAAGGTTGATTTCGACAATCGTAAATTAAATGTAATGGAAACAAAAGACAAAGTGAAAGATTCACCAGATATTGATGTTCACCAGCCGGTATCTCGCAGACAAGAGAAACAATTACACGGTCACTTTGGTTGGCCTACCTATTGGTCAGGTGCAAATGAGAACTTTCAAGTATGGGGAATGTATGATACGCCAATAGAACTAATGAATGCAGAACCTGATCACCAAACTGTCCCTGAACCGGATGAGGAAGATCAGAAGTTGCGCAGTGCAAATGAAATTAAAGGGGACTTTAATGGCTATCACATTCAAGCCAGAGATGGTGAGATTGGACATGTCTCCGATTTCATTATTGATGATGAAAATTGGAAGATCCGCTACTTGATGGTGGAAACGAGAAATTGGCTTCCAGGTAATTTTGTGGTCATATCCACAGATTGGATTGAGGATATTAACTGGAGAGAACAGCGGGTAGCTGTTAATCTAACTAAAGAAAAAGTGAAAAACGGACCATACTTTGACCCTGATCAAACAATCACACGAGAAGATGAAGAGAACATTTATGAGAGTTATGATAAAGAACCTTACTTCTAATGAAGGTGCCTAATGAAGGTGCCTGACCCCCACTGCTTTACCGTATTAGCGAGGTGGGGGTCAGGCACTTAAATTTGCTTGAGTCGATGAAATGCAAGCAAAATATCTTCTGCGAGCATGCCAGCAGCATTATTTTCCCAACCAACTTGTTTGATGAATTGAAAACTCATTGCAGCATAGAAGATAGGGACAATGCTCATAGAGATATTCAATAGCTTGTGTGCTTCTTCATAAGAGAGAGGTAGATTCAACGCTTGAAGATAAGCTTGAATAACTAAGCTTTCATTCTCAGTCCATCTTAAATACTCACCTGTCTCACCTGTTTCATCACGATCCAAGTTCGTTTTCTTAGCATTTTGTAATAACTTATGGATTGAAAAGAAAGGAATGGTGATGACAGCTTCCTCCCAGTCAAAAATAAGTCTTTCTCCATTATCGAGTGTAGCTACATTTCCTATGTGTAGATCAAGGTGGTAGAGGGATAGGGGAAGTGGATATTGAGCTAAGACCCTACAAGCCTCTTTTATTCTTTCCTTAAGGTATGTATAGGTTTCATCTTGAGCTAACCATTCCAATTCTATCTGTTCCACGTTCATGTTTTTAGAGATCAGCTGGCTGTTTTGTTTGTATTCATTTTGATATCGTTCCTGTACTTCAGATATGAAATGTAAACACTCAGCTTCTACATCTTCAACGGAGTTCACCGGGATGTCATGCTCATCTTTTTGAGCGGCTTGATTTTGTAAAAGTGCAAGGGTTCTAGCGGTCTTTACAATATCATTGATTGTATAAGTTTTGTTGTCCACTTTTCCTTCAAAAGGAGTAAATAAAAGCCAAGTCTGCCCATTGATATTTTCTGCTTTTACAGTGTGAGGTACATGAGGGGATTCTAAGGAGTTAAGGAACGTATATATACCAGGGGATGTTTGAAATAAAGGCAAAAATGCAATCTTACAGACATAATCTTGATCCCCTTGGAACATTGCTGTTATTCCCCAATCATTCGAGCGATATATCTCAGTCGGTCCTGTAACATGAGGAGAATTAGTTGCTTTTTGTATCCATCCTCGAACCTCTTCAAGCGAAACGTTTTCTTCATTCCATTTTAGTTTCATTGATTAAATCACCTTTTCTTTAAAAGATGGAAACGATGCAGATCTTTTACTTACTATGATTATTATGACACGTTTGTCACTTTCGTCAAGGTGCCTGTCACCACCCGGAATTTGTCGAAGAGTGACAGACCCTTCTTTTATGATTTTCATCTCCCATGATACACTATACTAAATCCATAATCTTACAATGTATGAGATGGTTTTCAAGGGGGATTAGATGATTAATAGTATGCAAAAAGTCGGCTTTGTTTTGTTTTTATCTGGCACTGTATTATTTGGGTTCATGCATCTAGCGATTGCGCTGTATATACCTCACTTAAGAGGGTGGAGTGACCCTCCTGGTAAGCTAGTAATTGTACTAAATGATATCGTTGGCTGGACACCCTACATATTAAGTATAACTTTTATGGTGGTCGGAGCATTAACTGTGTTTTATTGTTTATGGGCAAAAAGGATGTATGAAGAGGAGGGCAAGGTGGAAGATGATCCGGTTTAATCACAAGCTTGTTTGACACCGATTAATACTAAAGTTGCCTGACCCCCACCGCTTTACCACGTTAGCGGAATGGGGGTCAGGCACTTTTTTCGGCACTTCTTTTCTCAGCCTTTTGAATGAGAAAAAGTCCATACCTTCGTACAAAGCGGGAATGCCAAGGAGTCTGTATAATGAAATGTACGATATGAAAAGTAAGGAGACGTTTGTATGGGACGATTACGAGATAATCCAAATTTTAAATGGTTTTTTACAGCAAATCTGGTTTCTCACATTGGTACAGGGTTAACCATGATCGGAGTGCCTTGGTTTTTGGTCAATCAGGATGGGGGAGAGCAGTTACTAGGTGTCATCACACTCATCACAACGATTCTCGGATTTTTCATATCCCCTTATGCCGGAGTGTTAATTGATCGATTTCATCGAGTGAGTCTACACCGAGGGTATGATTTGGCAGGGTTCTTTCTTTTGACGGGGCTTGGGATTGCGGGATGGTACATTGAAGAATACTCAAGCTTACTGCTAATGGTCATCTTTCTCGTTAGTATTTTATATAACATGTTTCACTACCCCACGATTTTTGCGATCAGCCAGGAGATATTCTCTAAGAAAAACTTTGGGAAGATTAATAGTGTTATGGAAGTGCAAGGGCAGGCGGGTACCATGCTAGCCGGTGCTGTGGGGACGATTTTGATTACGGCATTTGGACTGAAAACCATCTTAATTCTGGATGGGATCACCTTTCTGATCGCATTTATCCTTTTTGGCTTCATCAACTATCAACCTACGGTGAAGCGGGATAAAAACGTCGAGCAGCCAACCATGGTGGCGGATTTCATTGAAGGGTGGCAATTTCTGAAGGAGAAGCCTAAGATGCTAGTGTTTTTCCTTTCGGCTTCGATGCCGTTCATTGCAGTGATGGGCCTGAACTATGTTTTACCTATTTACATTGCCAATTCATTAAAGGCCGAGGCGTCAGTTTACGCTTCGTTTGAAATGGTTTTTGCAGGAGGAGCGGTGTTAGCAGGGTTTACCGTGAATATGTTGGTGAAAAAATTGACGCCCGTCCTATCGATCTACATGACCATTACGCTGTTTGCATTAGCTGTCTTGAGTGTTTCGCAAATCCCGTCAGTCGGACTATTCTTGTTCATGGCCGTGCTCATGGGATGGGGGAATGCTGGAACGCGGATTAATATGAAGACGCTCCAGATGAACCTGATTCCGACCACACTAATGGGAAGAGTTCAGAGCTTTATTCGAGCCACGGGCGTTGGCATACGAGTTCTATTGATTGCTGGATTTACACTATTCATTCCTACAATAGGAGCTTCGATGGCGCTGCTCATCCTATCCGGAATCCTCATTTTTGCACTCTTAGGAGTATATATGAGTAAAGATATCTATGAATCTACGGAAGAAAGTCATGTGAAAAAGGCAGAGTTGCATGTATAGAAAGTGCCTGACCCCCACCGCTTTACCGCGTTAGCGGAGCGGGGGTCAGGCACTTTTTTTCAGGCACTTTTTTTCTAAAATAATCAAACAAATATAAAAAAATTATAGGTTTTGGTGGAAGTGAAAACTAAATCTATCTAAACAATCAAAAGGATTTATTGAAGATTAAAAGATATCTACCTTTTTTAAAAATATCAGAATATTATATAATTTCAGTACATTTTCAATAAGGAAGCTATTTGGGATCAAAACGAATGAAAGCGCTATTATAATAAGCGGCTTCTTTATCTTAATCACATAGGAGAAAGGGGAAAAGGAAGATGTCAGCAGAACCAGAGCGGAATAGTAATACGGAGCTCCAGCAAAATGTGGACAAGAACACGCGTAAAGGAGTATTTATTCCGGCATTTTTTATCGTCGGAGGAGGAGCTCTGCTAGGGATTGTTAACAATGAATTGTTAGCCGAGATCTCTAAGAATGGATTTCATGGTTCTTTACAAGGGCTTGGATGGCTTTATCAAATTATATCAATCGTTGCCCTTATTCTAGTTGGGATTGTTACGTTTTCAAAGCTTGGGAACATTCGCTTAGGGGGCGCAGACGCAAAACCGAAACACCCATTTCGTTCTTGGTTTGCCATGGCTTTAACAGGCGGAATTGCCACGGGAGTTATTACCTATGGTGTGAACGAGCCCATTATTTATTTTGGGAATATTTATGGGGAAATGGCAAAAACAGGTGTAGAACCTGGAACGAATATGGCAGCCATTTTTGCAATGGGACGTTCATTGTACAACTGGAGCTTTATTCCTTACGCCATGTATTCATTAAGTGGATTGGTTATTGCTTATGTGTATTTTAATCGAAAGCAAAATCTATCTGTATCAGGCTCTCTGACCCCGTTATTCGGTAAAAAAATAACAAAGGGAATATGGCCGGCTATTATTGATACGCTTGCTGTTTTAGCTATAGCACTTGGTTTAGCTTCTTCATTAGGAGCGGGATTAGCCCTAATCGGATCAGGAATTGAAGCGACTTATGGAATTCCACAAGGACCAATGGTTTGGCTGTTTGTGGCATTCCTGATTACTGGGATATTCACCCTATCTGCTCTGAAAGGTTTGGATAAAGGGATTCGCCGCGTAGCAACACTAAATGCGAACGTGTTTTATGTTCTTTTAGTCGTACTTCTAATCATTGGTCCGACTCTATATATCTTACAATCTTCCACTGCCGGACTTGGATATTGGTTCCAAAACTTTTGGGAGTGGGGTCTTGATCCAGGCATTATTGGTGGAGAAGCACTCGTTACATGGTGGACATTATATGACTGGGCGATTTGGATTGCTTATGCACCATTAATGGGGATTTTCTTGGCTGTTATCTCATATGGACGTACGATACGCCAGTTTATGCTGATCAATTGGATTTTACCGGCTTTCTTCAGTGTTCTTTGGTTCGGTATTTTTGGTGGAACAGCCCTGCATTGGCAACAAAATGGTGTGGTTGACTTAGTATCCATTATTAAAGAAAATGGCGCCGTTGCTGGTTTATGGACCTTCTTAGCGAATATGCCATTAGCAGCGATCATCATTCCGGTTGTCATGATTGCCTTGATTCTTTCTTTCGCAACAGCAGCCGATTCAATGGTACGAGCGATTGCTATGCTGTCTACTAAGAAAATTCGTTACGATGAAGAACCAGCAAAATGGAAGATGTTGATTTGGGCGTTCTCCATTGCGATCATCGCCTACATTATGGTTGCTTTCGCAGGAGGAGCCCAAGGTGTTGATGGAGTAAAATACTTGGCAGCACTCGGAGGATCCAGCGTCCTATTCGTCTTCGTGCTTCAAGTAGCCTCAGCCATCAAAATGTTCTTTGTAGATAAAATAGAAGAGTGATAGTGCCTGATAGAGTGCCTGACCCCCACCGCTTTACCGTATTAGCGAGGTGGGGGTCAGGCACTTTTTATCTCGCTCACATCCACTTACTCATGGTAAAATGCCATATATTCAGAAAATTCGACAAAGTATGAGGGGACAAACGATGAAGCTTCTTATTGCAGATCGAGACAATAATGAACGAGTCGGAATCAATTGGATGATCCAAGCTTATTCGATTCCGATTGAAGAAACGATTCTGGTTGATTCTTATGATGAACTCATAACGAATATTGAAAATAAACAACCTGAGATTATTTGTGTTGAACTTGATATGATTTCGAAAGATGGTTGGAACGATTTTAAGCGGTGTGTGGATAGCTATGTAAAATTTATAATCTTAACGACGACAGAATCAACGTTTGCACGAGCCATGCAAGCAATAGAAGTGAAGGCTGAAGAGCTGTTGGTGAAGCCGAATACTCCGGATACAATCAAGCATGCCGTGGATCATTGTGTTCAAAAGGTACAACGCCAACCCTACGCCACCAATAGTGTAAGTCTCCAGCAAGAGACGGAAATCTCGTATCATGCCTTGTTTTTAAACGATGAAAAGATCGGGGAGGAGTATCACCTTCTTTTATTACAAACCGAGAGTCCTAACCGTTTAAAAGATTTGCGCTACTTCCTCAAACAGTATCACATCCAACACCCATGGTTTCAGTTTCCGGTAACAGATGTGATCGCTGTTGTGATGAATACATCGATCGAACAAATGATTCAAGACGCCCAACACTTATTAAAAGCTTGGGAGGCCCAATATGATGAGCCTCTTGTGATCGTGCATGACTGTGATGAGAAAGAGACCCAATCCATCTATAGAAAATATCAGGATGCCAGAAATGCTGTTGGATTAACGTTTTATACAGGATACCGCCAGATTATCCCCTCCAATCTAGAGGAACAATGGCAGGTTATTGATCCCTTTTTAAGCTCTGCCGAACAACGCGAATGGGTAGACATGCTCTCAGAAGGAGATAAAGAACAGCTGAAAAATTGGATGTATCGTGAATTTTTGCAAATGGATCAACCTTATCCAGACCCTGGACTTGTCCGAACGCGACTCACGAGCATATTAGCCCAGATCCGCCGGTTTATGAAAAACCATTACTTGGACACGGGTTCCTATGAGACGAGCTATCATCGCGTATTTGAAACCATCCTTTATAACCCTGTCCTGTATAGAATTGTGCAAGAGCTTCTTCTGTTTGTTTATGACGTGATTGATGGTGTCGCAAAACAACAGGAGCGCTCCCGCTTGGATATTACCGAGCAAGCACTTCGTTATATAGAAGAAAACTTTCATTTAACCGATCTCGATTTAAACATGGTGGCCTTATCTGTTGATCGCAGCCCAGCCTATATGAGTCACCTTCTGGGTAAAAAACATGGAAAGTCATTTCGAGAGTTGCTTCGTGATATCAGAGTAAAAGAGGCCAAACGACTACTGCTTCAAACGGACTTTCCAATACAAAGTATCGCTGAAAAATCGGGCTTTCATAATGCAAACTACTTTAGCCGGATTTTCAAGGACCATACAGGTGTGAGCCCGAGGTTATTTCGCCAACAGATGAACTAACGAAAAGGTACAGTTTTTTCTGCCAGTCTAAAATAATGAAAGATATCATGCGGAAATTATCATTCATAGTTCCATGATTTTCATTTATACCGATAAATATCTAAAAAAAGAAAAGGAAATCAAAATTCAACGTCCTATTCTCAAACCACGCTCATCTTTACAATGGAATTATCAGAAAATTTCAAAGAGATGGGTGATGAACATGACAAATCATACAAATTCGAAGGACACGTACACAGGGACTCAATTACATGCAAAAGGATGGATTCAAGAGGCAGCCCTAAGGATGTTACAAAACAATCTCCATCCGGATGTGGCTGAGCGCCCTGAAGATCTTGTGGTTTACGGCGGAATTGGAAAGGCTGCTCGAAACCAAGAGTCTTATGATGCCATTGTGAAGACGCTGCTTGAACTGGAAGAGGATGAGACGATGCTAATCCAATCCGGAAAGCCCGTAGCTGTTTTCAAATCTCATAAGGATGCACCAAAAGTGTTGATGGCCAACTCCAATCTCGTACCTGCCTGGGCGAACTGGGACCACTTCAATGAACTGGATCAAAAAGGCTTAATGATGTATGGCCAAATGACGGCAGGAAGCTGGATCTACATTGGGAGCCAAGGCATTGTCCAAGGAACCTACGAGACATTCGGCGAACTAGCTCGCCAGCATTTTGACGGTTCTTTAAAAGGCACGATCTCCTTAACAGCCGGACTAGGAGGTATGGGTGGTGCGCAACCTTTAGCCGTAACGTTAAACGACGGCGTATGCATTGCCATCGACGTCGACCAAACTCGTATCCAACGTCGACTCGATACAAGATACTTAGATACCCAAGCCAACACCCTTGATGAAGCAATACACATGGCTCTAGAAGCGAAGCAAAATGGGGAAGCACTTTCCATTGGATTACTGGGAAATGCAGCTGAACTTTTACCAGCGATGATCGAAAAAGGATTCAATCCAGACGTATTAACCGATCAGACTTCAGCTCACGACCCATTATATGGCTATGTACCAGAAGGCTATTCCCTTGAGGATGCGGCTGATTTGCGTCAAAACGATCCTGAAACCTATGTGAAGCTATCCAAGCAAAGCATGGCAACACACGTAAAAGCAATGCTACAGATGCAAAAGCTTGGCGCCATCACGTTTGACTATGGAAACAACATTCGCCAGGTTGCTCAAGACGAAGGCGTAGACAATGCATTTGATTTTCCAGGCTTCGTTCCAGCGTACATTCGTCCACAATTTTGTGAAGGAAAAGGTCCTTTCCGTTGGGTAGCTCTATCAGGTGATCCAGAGGACATTTATAAAACGGATGAACTTATCCTGCAAGAGTTCAGTGATAACGAACACTTATGCAAGTGGATCAAGATGGCACAGGAAAAAATTCAATTCCAAGGCCTGCCTTCTCGCATTTGCTGGTTAGGTTACGGAGAGCGTGCTCGTTTCGGAAAAATCATTAACGATGCCGTTGCAAGAGGAGATCTCAAAGCACCAGTTGTCATTGGCCGTGACCATCTCGACTCAGGTTCAGTAGCGTCACCAAACCGCGAGACAGAAGGTATGAAAGATGGAAGTGACGCTGTAGCGGATTGGCCACTGCTGAATGCGATGATTAATGGTGTAGGTGGAGCAAGCTGGGTATCGATCCACCATGGCGGAGGCGTCGGCATGGGATACTCCTTGCACGCTGGAATGGTCATTGTGGCAGACGGAACAAAAGATGCCGAACAGCGTCTCGAGCGCGTGTTAACGACAGACCCAGGCATGGGCGTTGTCCGTCACGTTGACGCAGGATATGACCTTGCGAAAGATACAGCCAAAAAACACGGAATGAATATCCCAATGCTAGACTAAGGAGGTTTTGACAATGAGTAAGCCACTTTTTATACGAAATGCCAATCAAATTTTAACGTTTCAAGGAAGTTCTCAAGCACCTTTAACGAAGGAAAAAATGGGTAAGCCATACGTGATCGAAGGAGGAAGCGTGTGGGTTGAGGACGGCAAGATTCAAGATATCGGATCCGATGAAGAACTAGCCGGTCGCTACAGAGAAAAGTTGACGGAGGCTGAAGAGATCGACGCTACAGGAAAAGTATTGTCCCCGGGCCTTGTAGATCCGCACACACATGTGGTTTATGGAGGAAGTCGGGAGGAAGAATTCCAGATGCGCCTCAACGGCAAGTCTTACATGGAGATTATGAACGCAGGCGGCGGAATCCATGCAACGACTCGAGCAACACAGGATACAGATGAAGAGCAATTGTATGAAGAGAGTAAAAGCCGACTAGATCAGTTTTTCCTACATGGCGTCACAACAGTTGAAGCGAAAAGTGGTTATGGTCTATCTCTCGAGCATGAGTTAAAACAGCTCCGTGTTGCCAAACGACTTAACGAGGATCACGCAATGGATGTGGTTAGCACGTTTATGGGGGCTCATGCAGTACCAATGGACTTGAAGGAAACACCAGAAGTTTTTGTGGATCACGTCATTAACGAGATGATTCCAGAAGTGGCAAAAGAGGAGTTAGCTGAGTTTAATGATGTATTTTGTGAAAAAGGCGTTTTCACCCCTGAGCAATCCCGCCGAATTTTAGAAGCCGGGAAAGAATATGGGCTAAAACCGAAAATCCATGCTGATGAAATCGAGCCTTATGCTGGAGCTGAGTTAGCAGCTGAAGTAGGCGCAGTCTCCGCTGACCATTTATTAAAAGCATCTGACGAAGGTGTGAAAAGGATGGCTGAACAAGGTGTTGTCGGTGTTTTATTACCAGGAACCGCCTTTTTCCTCATGGCTGAATCAGCGAATGGAAGAAAAATGATCGACCAGGGAGTTCCGGTCGCCTTAGCAACAGACTGTAATCCAGGGTCTTCTCCAACGGTTTCACAGCCATTTATCATGAATTTAGGCGCTCTCAAAATGGGAATGACCATGGAAGAAGTGCTGAGTGCCGTTACGATTAATGCAGCTCACGCCATTAACCGCGGACAAGAGGTAGGAAGTATCGAAAAAGGCAAACAAGCAGATCTCGTCCTTTTTGATGTACCGAACTATATGAAATTGCAGTACCACTATGGCATGAACCATACCCATACGGTTGTGAAAAACGGAAAAGTTGTTGTAGAAGGAGGGCAGATCGTATAATGCAATACCCTTATCCATTATTAAACCCACCACCTTTTGTTTGGACGAAAGATGAGAACAATCCAAATCCAAAGGTACATGAGTGGATTCAAGATTTAAGTCATCAGCAGGGCGCTATTGATTGGGATCATTTTGACGTAGCGATTATGGGAATCCCGCTCTCAAGGTCTTCGATTAGCGCGTCGTCAGCCAGTGAAAATCCGGATGCGATTCGCAGAGCTTGGAAGTCGTTTTACCCTTATAACCTGGAGCATGATGTGGATCTAACGGAATTAAATGTAGTGGATTTGGGTGATGTGCGTCAGCATGTGACTGACATTGCTCAATGCCATCAAAACATCACGGATGCTATGGCTGCGCAACAGACGCATCATCCAAATGTTTTCCCCCTAACCATTGGGGGCGACCATTCCATTACAGCCATGCTCGTTAAGGGGTGGAAAGAGGTTCACCCAGATCAAGAAGTGGGCATTTTGCAACTCGATACGCATTTTGATTTACGAAGTCTTGAAGAGTTCGGACCTGCGAATGGAACACCCATCCGTAACCTAATCGAAAGCGGTACGGTTCAAGGGTCGAATGTTCATAACATTGGACTGCACGGATTTTTTAACAGTAAGTCCCTTAAAGACTATGCAGATCATGTGGGCCTTCACTATAAAACGGTACGAGACGTCAGAAAAGAAGGCATCGACTCAATTGTTAAAGATGCGCTCGATCAGTTATCAAAGAAAGTAGATGTCATTTATTTAACCGTTGATATGGACGTCCTCGATATGTCTGGAGCACCGGGCGTACCGGCTTCAACACCAGGTGGATTATGGACAAGCGAGCTGTTTGAAGCAGTCCATCTTGCCGGACAACATCCAAGCGTGAAAGCGATGGACCTGGTTTGTCTGGATCCCGTTAAAGATGTGGCGCAAATGACGGTGAAGACAGGCGTTCATGTCATGCTATCCTTTTTAACCGGGTATAGCCAACGTAAGAATGCGTAAATTTTTTTAGAGCAAAGAAAGAAGAGGTGTATCGATGCATCAATCTCCAGTTCTTATTTCAGACCAAGATCTAACCATTGATGAATTAGTCAATGTGGCAAAAGCTTCCCGACATGTCCAACTCTCAGACGAAGCAAAGGAACTGATTCAAAAAGGGCGCGAAATGGTCCAGCAATTTGTCGAGGAAGAGCGTGTCGTTTACGGCATCACGACAGGTGTCGGGGAAAATTCGAAAATCAAAATCTCCACAGCGGATTCGAAACAACTGCAAAAGAACCTAATCATGAGCCACGCTTGCGGCGTAGGTGATTTACTAGACCAAGAACAAGTCCGAGCGATTATGCTGATGATGGTGAAAAACTTATCCCATGGGCATTCAGGAGTTCGTTTAGAAACCGTCGAAAAGCTGATTGAACTTTTGAATTACAATGTCACTCCAGTTGTTCCAAGTGAAGGGTCGCTTGGCTATCTCATCTATCAATCTCATATTAGCTTAGTGCTATTAGGTATGGGAGAAGCGATCGTGAACGGCGAACGGATCGATGGAGATGAAGCCCTTAAGCAAGCAGGAATTGAGCCGATCGAATTGTATGAAAAAGAAGGGCTTTCTCTCATAAACGGAACCGTTGATATGACCGCACTCGGAGCTATAGCGATTGATCGAACGATGAATCTATTAAAAACGGCTGATGTCGTATCGATGCTATCGTTTGAAGCGGTAAAAGGGACCAAATATGCTTATGATCCTCGACTGAATAAGGTGAAGCCACACCCAGGTCAGAAAAAAACTACCGACAATATTCATGAGATCATTCGTGGTAGTGAGATCGCTGAGAAATATAAGGACTACAGAACACAGGATGCCTTAAGTATCAGGTCCATCCCACAAGTTCATGGAGCAAGTAAAGATGCAGTCGACTATGCCAAAACCGTCGTTGAACGGGAGATGAATGCCGCAACAGATAACCCATTACTTTTTGAAGAAGACGATGGCGGTGTAGCGATCTCCTCATCGAACTGTCATGGCGAAGCGGTTTCGATGGCGATGGACTTTCTTGCGATTGCCGTCGCCGAAATCGGAAACATCTCAGAACGAAGAACGTATCGTTTAATCACCTCGGAAATGAGCGATTTGCCATCTAATTTAATTGAAAAAAATGGCCTCCATTCCGGGTACATGATTCCTCAATATGTAGCAGCATCACTCGTTTCAAACAATAAAGTCGATGCCCACCCAAATTCAGTCGATTCGATCACAACCACAGGTGGCCAAGAAGACCACGTCAGCATGGGAACCTCAGCTGCACTGAAGGCTCTTCAAACCATCTACAAAACGGAGAAAATTGTTGGGATTGAGTTATTGAATGGAGCACAAGGAATCGACCTATTAAAAGAAAACAAACTTGGTGCCGGCACTCAAGTTGCCTACGATCAACTGCGCCAGTATGTACCGAAGTTAGAGGAAGATCGCGTGCTTTATAAAGAAATGGATCAGGCGATTAGCTTGGTGCGAGAAGGGACCATATTGGAGAAAGTTGAAGGGAAGCTTGGCGAATTGAGAGTATAAAAGAAGTGCCTGACCCCCACCGCTTTACCGCGTTAGCGGAGCGGGGGTCAGGCACTTTTTTTAGGCACCTTTTTTAGTTACATCTCTTATCATATCAATTAGATATGAGGCATCATCTGTAGTATAATAAAGTAAAAGCATGCATTATAATTTTATAACATCATCAAAGACTAACATTAAATAAATCACCCATTTATCTATATAGGGGGAGTAGTTGTGTCAGAGAGGTTAAAGCCACTAAATGATGTTGTTTTTAAAAAATTATTTGGGGAAGAGGATAGTGTAGAGTGCTTGGAAAGTTTACTTTCATCTATTCTTGAATTCAAAGTAACCAATATAGAAATAGTTGGAGAAAAGTTAACGGTCGATAAAATCGATGGTAAACAAGGTATTCTTGATATCAAGGCTTATGTAGTTAATTCAAATGAAAAAATTAATATCGAAGTTCAACTAGTTAATCAACACAATATGATAGAGAGAACAGTTTTTTACTGGTCAAAGTTATACACTGAGAACTTCAAAAAAGGCCAAGACTATTCAAGACTAGACAAAACAATTACTATAAATATTCTAAATTATGATACTTTACCCACTCAGAGATTTCATTCAATATATCAAATACAAGAAACGACGGAAAATGTATCTTTAACGAACTTACTTGAAATCCATTTTATTGAATACCCTAAGTTTAGAAAATTGTCTCATGATAAGAATAATGAACTCCATCGTTGGTTACTCTTCTTGCAAGAGGATGTATCTGAACAGACTTTAAAGGAGGTCATAGAGATGGATCAAGTGATTAAAAAAGCAGATAGTAAGTTGAAAAGGTTAAGTGAAGATGAAGAAACACGTAGAATGTATCAACTGAGAGAGAAGCAAATAGCTGATTTAAAATCAAATATAAAAGGGGCAAAAAGAGAAAAAGCAGAAGAAATTGCTGAAAACTTGCTTAAACAAAATGATTCAATGAGTGTAGAAGATGTAGCAAATGCAACTGGGCTTTCCTTTGAAAAAGTAAAGCAAATTGAAATAGAAGTGCGAAATAAATAAATTAAAGAATTACAGAGTAAGTACCTAAAGAAAGTGCCTAAAGGAAGTGCCTGACCCCCACCGCTTTACCGCGTTAGCGGAGCGGGGGTCAGGCACTTCCTATTTCATCATCTGATAATACTTATACAACGCCTGCGTCCCATTATTGTCTCCACCAGCTTCACTGAGTTTATCATATAACTCCTTCGCCAGTTTCAGCCCAGGAACAGGAACATCCATGTCATCAGCAGCATCAATCGCGATCTTCATATCCTTAATAAAATGCTTCACATAAAATCCAGGTTCAAAATCCTGATCAATCATACGAGGGGCCAGGTTGGATAAGGACCAACTACCCGCTGCACCATAGGAGATGCTTTCTAAAACGGTTTTTGGATCAAGGCCAGCGTGTTCCGCATAGATAATTGCTTCACAAACCCCAAGCATGCCAGACGCAATCGCAATCTGGTTACACATTTTCGTGTGTTGTCCAGAACCAGCCTCACCTTGCAGGACAATATTACTTCCCATAGCCTCTAAAGCAGGACGAATGATCTCGAACTGCTCTTTAGCACCACCAACCATAATGGCAAGGTTACCATTTCGAGCTCCAACATCACCACCTGATACTGGTGCATCAAAAGCATGAATGCCAGCAGCCTTCGCCTTTGAGTAAATCTCCTGAGCTAGTTTAGGAGATGAAGTCGTCATATCAATCGTATATGTACCAGCCTTTGCATTCTCAATAACGCCATCCTTACCAAAATACACAGCTTCGACATCGCTTGGATAGCCGACAATTGTAATAATGATATCCGAATCCTTAGCGAGATCTGCCACAGAATCCTTCCACGTCCCACCTTGATCAAGAACCTCTTGCGCTTTTTCTTTTGTTCTTGTAAACATATTCAGGGTAAAGCCCGCCTTCATGAGATTAATAGCCATGCTTTTCCCCATCACGCCTGAGCCGATAAATCCGATTGTTTTGTCTGCCATTGGAATCCTCCTCATAATCTATTTAGAGGTAGGATATCATATTTTGCTTTTAAATCGTTTTCAAAAGCACCATGCAACTGCAAAAATACATTAACGCATTAACGCACCGGGGGTCAGGCACCACGACAGAAAACGACAAATTCCGGGTCGTGACAGGCACCTCCCGAAATCTTGGAATATATTACCGACAAGGTTGTAATAGTTTTCATGTTACCATGTACAATGTCAAAAATTTTACAATGGAGGAACAGCATGAGAAATCTATACATAATACTCTCCATTATTTTTCTTGTACCACTGATTTTGGGGACTGCCGGAACAGTTGATGCGGAAACAATAGAATGGAAAGACATGGAGCAAAAAGAGGTTGTGCCAGCTTATAAAAAATGGACCATTCAATTTTCAGCTCCCATTGCCCCCTCTAGTTTTACATCAGAGAATGTGTTCGTTTATAACAGTGATGGGAAACGTGTGATTGGCACAAAGCTTAGTCTCTCTGATGATCGCATGAAAGGATATATCTCTGCGCCAAAAGGGGGATACATAAAAGGAGACTATGAACTAATCATCAATGAAAAGGTGAAGGGGAGTCGTAAGGGGAAAGCCATTAAAGATCCTGTAAGCTTCACGTTTCATGTAGAGCCTGAAAAAATTGCGATTCAGCAGTTGATGGACCAATCTAGTGAAGGGGTTGTCATCGTAAAGGGCTATAATGAGCATGGTGAATACATCAAACAAGGAAGCGGTTTTTCAATAGCCAATGGACTCATTTTAACGAATTTTCATGTAGTGCGAGGTACGAAATCAGTCAAAATTCAAACGCAATCAGGGAAAGTGGTTCCAATTGAAGGCATTGTTTCGATGGCTGAAGAATTCGATCTAGCCTTATTAAAACCTGAGGAAAATCTGAACCTTCCACAGTTACATCTAGGGAATTTTGAAGAAGTTGAAGTGGGAGAGAAGGTGTATGCCATTGGGAGTCCTCAAGGGTTGATGAATACGGTATCAGAAGGGATTGTAAGTGGTCTGCGTTATCAACAGGTTGATACGTCTCTTTTCGATATCATCAATATCATTCAGACGACAACACCGATTTCTTCCGGAAGCTCTGGAGGACCTCTCTTCAATCAGTATGGAAAGGTGATCGGTGTAACGACTTCAGGCTATCAAACTGGTAATCTCAATTTTGCTGTGGCGACAAGTGGATTTGCAAAACTCTGGGAGCGAACCAACTCACGCTATGAGCTTGATGAAATCGAAGTTTTGGATGTCGACCTGACATCTGATAAATATATTGATGAACAACAACCTACAGGGAACAAGGTGGATGAAACACCTGAGCCCATCGTTTCAACGTTTTCGATTCCTGATATAATGACGAATGTCATCCAACACCCAACAGAGCCTGTTGTATATGGAGTTGGTGTGGAAAATGAGATCATCAAAGTAAATTTAGAAACAGAAGAGGTGCAAACGCTGTCTGTTGATCATACCCCTGAACGTCTCTATTTTGCTAATGATGAATTGTACGTGACGCTTTTAAAAGAAGAGCACGATGCAATGTGGTGGGAGGAAGATCAAAAAGGAGCTTTTGCCGTGGTCGAACCTGAATCATTTACCATCAAGCAAAAAGTGGACATTGCGTTAGATCCTTTTGATTTAGTGGCTACGGAAGATCATGTGTATATAAGCAGCGGATCTGGCCAACACACCAGCATGGTTAGCTATAATCGTTCAAATGGATACAAGGAAGTGGATCGAACAGACATCTATCAGTATCATTTCCTTGAAATCGATGAAGCATTACAGCAAATTTATGCGATTGATTGGGATATTTCACCGACTATGAAAGCCTACCCATATAACAATGGTAGCTTTGAAGATAACTACCGTAAACCGCATCATGACAAGGATTTTAATTTAGATGAAAAGATGGTTCTCACATCTGATGGGACGTATCTCATCAATGCTTCTGGACAAGTGTTTACGACATCTACTCATCAGGAACGGAACCTAGAACCTGTGACAACTATTGAACCTTTTGATGAGATCCGTCTTGATCCAAGTCAAAACCAATTCTTTATTTCACAGGAAGACCAAATTATCGCTTTTGATGAAAAGACTATGATGCTACAGGATCGATACTACTTAAGAGAAAAGCCAGACAGCTTCTTTCGGACTGAGCAAGGCCTGTACACGATGAAACAGAGGAAAGTAGAAGGCTCCAATATTCCTCACATGGTGTTTCACAAATTTGAATATCACTAATATCACTCAAGGCATGAGAGGCAATCTTTATAAAAAAGGTTGCCTCTTTTTAAGTGCCACCCCCACCTCATTAACGCAGTAAAGCGGTGGGGGTCAGGCACCACCCTCTACGACAAAAACGACAAATTCCGGGGCGTGACAGGCACCTGTCGAATTAAACTTGTTCTATCAATGGCTCTTCTAGCATCTACTAGTAAAAAGTAGATCTGTTATAGGGAGTGAAAAGGATGAAAAAGCTAATCAATCTGAAAAGGAAATGTGAATCTGCACGAAAACAGTTTCACGATGCCTGCTTTGAACTCATAACGGAACACAGAGCCTACCATGGTGAACTAGTAAAAGGGGATATTAAAAAACAAGACCTGGAAACGATTCAATCACTAGCCTATGAAATCCAAGATGAATTGAACGTATTTGAGAGTTATCAACGCTTAACCCATTGGAGAGATACTATCTCATTGATTAGCCAAGATATCATAGACAAAACAGAGGTTGGTGGGGATTTGTATGATTTAGCCCAATGTAAAGAAGAGTTTCACTCGGACTTTTATGATGAGGAAGGGTTACATTATGAAGATATCGACTCCTTTCTTCATGATGCCCAGGTAGAAGCAGATCTTGAAAAGGAACGGATGCTAGAGAATGCAAAAAACGACATTTTTGAGATAGAGGAGAAGCTAAAGCAAATTGGTTTTCTGTTAGATCAGGTTATTCAGTATCCGGTGGGGGAGTTAAGTAAGGGAACATGAGGTTTTAAGTGCAAGGGCTGTCCCGTATAATAGCAGGACAGCCTTTGTAGATGAAGCGAATACCCCGTTTTATTCTTCTGTAGATGGATCAAGGTCAATCCCATTAATCTTCTCTTGGAAAACCTCTTTGAACACCTCAGCAGCTACTTCATTATAGTTTCGATACAAGTCTGATAAATCTTCGTTATAAAACTGTGTTACACTCTTCGTGAAAACTGGGTATACCGCAACAGTACCAGGCACGACAAAAGCCACTTTTGAGAATAGGAAATAGCGGTTTGTTTCTAATGCATCTTCAACTAATTTTGAAATGTCTCGAGCATTAAATTTAGAAACATCATACGGTTCCGCAATATTTCCATCAAATAGAACAACAACATAGATCGGGATATTCCCAATTTCTCTTTGCGTTTCTAAAATCGTAGCCAAAGCTCTAGCTTTTTCCTCATTTCTGATCCATATAGGAATCAAATATCCGGCGTTTTTTGGAAGCTCATATAGATCGATAACCGTTAAAAACGGATCGTTCCCGATTGAATATTTTAACTGATTAAAATACGTTACCTGTGGAGGACTTAACTCAGGCTGATTCGGCTGTGTCATAAGGAAACCTCCTTTCATCAGCCGGTGGTATATCGTATGATTCTGAAATTATATGAAAACTGTCAGGTAACTAGATTTTGAGGATTTGGGGTGGGAATTGATTAGGGAGTCTATGAAAAAAATGGGAAACAGTGAGTGTGTCTATTGCGTTAATACACTGTGAACAGGTACCAACTACAAAATAATTTATAATTCAATGCTATATAACAAAAGAAGTCAAAAAATCCGCTATATTTCTACAACTTCCTATTCCTTAACCTATTAATATAGGGACAAGCGTTATTTCGAGACGCTAAATAATAATTTTGGAGGGAGAATATGAAAAAAAGAGCATCTATTGTAGCAGCTTCTCTAGGTATTGCTTTAATATCCTCTCAGACTACACTCGCTGACACTCAGTCTAAACCAAATGGACCTTATGTAGAAGTGGAGCAAAATTTATCTCTATCAAGTGTAATGACTAACGAAGAGTTGGAGAAAAAGCTCCAAAAAATTGAAGAGTCATCTCAAGGAAAAATGCAGTTAGATGTGGCCGGGTACTCTAATGAAGGCACTCCATTATATCTTGCTAAATATGGAGAAAATGAGCCGGAAAAGAAACGTGTATTAATTTACACCCAGATCCACGGAAATGAAGTTCTAGGTACGGAAGCAGCTATGGAAATGATGCAAAAGTTTAATAGTGGTGATAAAGACATAGACGAAATGCTTGAGGAAGTTTCCGTGTGGATTATGCCTCGATTAAATCCTGATGGAACTATGACACAAATTGAAGGGGATTGGAATCCAGTTCGGTATAATCATCAGACCTGGAATCCTGAAGAATATGACCTTCCAGCTGAAACTGAAGCTCCATGGTATTACACTCTGGGATATGAAAGGGAACAAGCAACTAATGAACGGTTTTATTATGGGATTCCTGGATATGATTTAAATCGTGACTTTAGTCCAAATTATAATTTTGATATCAATGAAGTAGATAAAGAAAAACTTGCAGAAGTATTAAATGATGAATCGAAGAATAACCGTTATAATACTGGTTATGTAGTCTCTCCTGAAGCAAAAGCCATTACGAACGTTGTGAAGGAGTTTAACCCAGATGTTGCGATTGATGTTCACCATAGAGGATTTAACTATCTTTCAGAAGAAGATAACCGTTCCGTCGCCATTTCTGTTTTAGGCATGTTTACTACACAGCCATATACCGACCCTTTCACAGGTGAAAAATATGAAATTGAAGAGGATGTGGAGAAGCTTAGCAAACAAATTACTGTTGCAGGTTATCAATCCTTGCAAAGAGGCTTCTCATCATTTGGAGCCATTCAGCAATACCCTCAAGTAAACTATCCTGGATCAGGACTTGGAGCGATTCAATTAAATGGAACGGCCACAATGTTGATAGAGGTTAAAGGACAAACCCAGACATTAGGCCAAAAGCAAAATGGTATGCTGAAGCAAACGGTTAAAACCCCAATCTATGATATTCTAAGTAAACTAGCAGATGGTTCAATTGAAGATGTGGATGCCAATCTATATGATGAGATCCCTCCTGCTCATGGTTGGATGGGAGATCCTAGTACTCGATATTAAAGAGTGCTCGCCTACCGATGTTACAAGATAAAATAAGTAATTAACGAATCTTTGGTGCCTGTCACCACCCGGTTTTTGTCGAATAGGAAGATGGAAAACGACAAATTTCGGGGAGTGACAGGCACTTCCCTAATGGAAAAGTGCAAAAAAAGTGCCTGACCTTCAATGCTTTAACGCATCGGGGGTCAGGCACTTTCTTAGGCACTTTTTTAATAAAACGAATACTTCTTCACTAGTCTCGAACTGTCTCCGTGCTATTTTATTGACCTTGACCTAAAGAGTATCCTCGCTCGTTATTAAATCGGTATAAATGTTCTGTTTTAATGAAATCCAATTCGGCTTGTTGGATGCGATTGAGAAGATTTAGGATAGCAACGTTCGTTATTGGTTTCTGTCCTTCATTTGCTTCAAAACGGCATCTCCAGTGGTCCGTTGTAAACGTTTCAGGGAAACCGTTTGGATACACTTTTACGCCGCGATTGGTAATAACAGCTAATGAGAATTCTGGACCTGCAAGTTCTTCTAGTTTTTGACCGATCTCATCCGCTGTGAGCTCATTATTGAACAGGAATACATCGACGCCATCTAAAGTACGGTTAACATTTGGTTTAGGTCGATCTTTGACTAAAGGATCAAGTTCATAAGTTGTTTCTTCTTGTGGCTCCGTATGGGTGTATTCTACTGGCGTAAAGGTTGTTGGTTTTTGGTCCAACCTTTCGATTACAGCTTCAGCGAATTCCGTTGTACCGACATGGGGTTCTCCTTTCGCAATATCCCCCGTGTACACGCCATCTTCCAAAGTTTTTAACCAAGCGTTATGTATCCTACCTGCTACTTCAGGTTGTCCAATATGGACGAGCATCATAATAGCTCCATGAAGCAGGCCTGAAGGGTTCGCAATTCCCTTACCAGCTATATCTGGCGCACTACCATGTACAGCTTCAAACATGGCACATTGGTCTCCGATGTTAGCGGAACCACCTAAACCAACACTTCCTGTGATTTGAGCTGCTACGTCAGATGCGATGTCCCCATAAAGGTTTGGCATAACAACGACATCAAAGTCTTCTGGTGTGTCAGCGATTTTAGCCATGCCAATGTCAATAATCCAATGTTCATTTTCAATATCAGGGTATTCTTGTGCAATCTCATCAAATACCTTGTGAAAAAGGCCATCGGTTAACTTCATGATGTTATCCTTTGTAAAGCACGTTACTTTCTTACGGTTGTGTTTCCGTGCATATTCAAACGCATAACGGACAATCTTTTCCGTTCCTGGTCGTGTGATTAATTTTAGGCACTGTGTTACTTCTGGCGTTTGTTGGTGCTCAATACCTGCGTACAAGTCTTCTTCGTTTTCACGTACTACTACCATATCCATATCATCGTGTCTTGTTTGAAGTAAAGGGGCATAGCTGACGTTCGGTCTTACGTTTGCATATAAGCCAAGTGTCTTCCGAATCGTTACATTTAAGCTTTTATAGCCTTCCCCTTGTGGCGTAGTAATAGGTCCTTTAAGGAATAATTTTGTTTTTCTTAGTGAGTCCCATGCTTCTTCTGGAATCCCTGAAGAATGACCTGCTAAGTATGCTTCTTTACCTATTTCAATATACTCTGGTTCAATCATGGCACCTGCGTGTTCCAATATTTTGATCGTAGCATCCATGATTTCTGGTCCAATGCCGTCCCCTCTAGCAATTGTAATAGGACGCTTCTGTGACATAGGTTAAAACTCCTTTCAAACTGGTGATATTACCATATTTTTTATTATAACCTAATTTTAGATATCGAAGCCAGAAAAAATGTAAGCGATTTCTAGGCGTCCCGTGTATGTGCATAACATACTACATTTAGAAGAAAATAATGTCATCGCTTACTATAAGGAGGTTACGAACCAATGGATGCGAAAAAAGCACAAGAGATTGCTTCTTCTCATGAAATGAAGAATGTTACTTATAATGGCGAAAAGGTTTACCTTGAACATGTGGATCAAGAAGCTGGTAAAGCTACAGTTCACCCGCTTTATCAACCAGAAAAAAAGCAAAGTGTATCCATTCATGACTTAATGGAATAAAAAAAGTGCCTGACCTTTAATGCTTTAACGCATCGGGGGTCAGGCACTTTTATAATTAGGCACTTTTATAATTACAATATTCAAAATAATCAATCAAATTGTAAAGTGCTTTACAGACAAAGCCTAGGACTTTATTCCAAAATAAAACTAACAACTAAATATCCGTCAATTGATCTAGGGAGTGGATGTGGTAAAACCTTCCCTTTTTGCTGAGGATGTTATTTTGCAGCATGTTGTTCATGGTGTTGGCTACAGTGACTCTGCTTGTTCCGATTAGATTCGCCAATTCTTGGTGCGTAAATGTGATGCCGATTGTTATCCCTTCGTCGTTGCTTTCACCGTAGGTTACAGCAAGGTGATAAAGGGCATTACAGATCAAGCTATAGGAACTGCCGAACGATAATTGCAGATTTGAAATGGCTAATAAGCGGAGTTTTCTGTTTAAAATATCAACCCATTGCTTGGAGAGGGCTGGATTATGTAACACTTCTTGCTCAAAGAGTTTTCTGGGCACTCGAATTAACGTTAAAGAAGAAACGGCGATCGTGTTTTCTAAGTAAGTGGTATCTTCGGAAATGTAGTTTTCCCCGATTAACCCGTTTTTTCCAACAATAGCGACGGATTTTTCTTTACCGCTCTCTGTCGTTAAGAAAAGCTGAACACGCCCGGATTTAACAATGTAAATGTATTGAGCATGATCCCCGCTATGGTAAATGGGATCATGAAGGTTATAAGTCTCCACTTCTCCCAGATGTTCAAGTAAGGACCAATCGTATTCAAGTTGATCAAGCCAAGGGGATATACTCTCAAAACCAATATTCATAACCTAGACACTCCAATCTACGAACCTATTATTATTATACAGAAAGGAATGGACATGTCGATGAATGAGATGACAAAAATCAGACAGAATTTCCCGATTTTACAAGAAAAAATACAGCTATCCAGCTGTTCGCAGAGTGCGATGCATAAAGATATTGAAGAAGCCGTGAATACCTATTTAGATGCATGGAAAACAAAAGGAATGGACTGGGGCGGCTGGATGCAAGCGTGTGAACATGCACGTAAAGAATTTGCGGAAATGATCAATGCCGAAGTCGATGAAGTAGCGATTGTATCCAGTGTTTCTCATGCTGTATCCAGTATCGCAGCAAGTTTAGATCCAACAGATCGAAATAAAGTGCTCATTACGGACTTTGACTTTCCGACAGTTGGCCATGTGTGGCAATCGTTCATGGATCAATATCAAATTCAATTCCTAGACTCCCATCAAGATGGAACGCTTAATCTAGAAGACTACAAGCAAAACATTGATGAACAGACCCTTGTTGTGAATACCTCTCATATTTCGTTTTATAACGGCTTTAAGCAAAACCTAAAGGAAATTGCAAAAGAAGTTCATCAAAAAGGCGCTTACTTTTTCGTAGATGCTTATCAATCCCTGGGACAAACGCCGATTGATGTAAAAGAAATGAATGTTGATTTCCTGGCATCAGGGCTACAGAAATATGCACTTGGAGCTCCAGGTATCGCCTTTTTATATGTGAAAAAGGACATCGCAGAACAACTAACCCCGAAAGTAACAGGTTGGTTTGGACAGGATAATCCTTTTGCTTTTGATATCAAAAATATCACGTATGCAGAAGGGGCAAAGCGGTTTGATTCTGGGACATTCCCAATGATTAATGGATTTGCTGCTGAAGCTGGGCTTACGATATTAAATCAATACAACATGGAAGAGATTGAAGAACATCTTCAGCATCTTTCAAAAGCCACAATGGAGGAGGCCGATCACTATGGATTAACGATCAAAAGTCCAAGAGATGTATCGCTGAAAGGGTCCAATACAGCGATCTACGCAGAAAATGCTTCTGAAGTAGAACAACAAATGGCACAAAGAGGCTACATTGTATCTGCGAGAAATGATGTCATCCGTATTGCTCCTCACTTTTACAACACAGAAGCGGATGTTCGTTCTGCAGTTCAAGAACTTTCAAAACTCATGAAATGAATGAAGGGGAGGAACTGAAGTGGCAAACGTAAAGACCAATGAAAAGGAAGAAAAGTTAGAGTTTTATGGAGGAGTACCTATACTTTTAGTCCCTTTTGCAGCGATGTTTATTGGGATCCTGTGGCTTGGTTTTACAGGAGCGGCATTACCTAAAGCGTTTTGGCCGATGATTCTAATCGGGTTATTTATTGGGTTGCTGTTAGCTAAGAACAAAAAAGTGTATGTCGATGCCCTGATACAAGGGATTAGTCAAAAGATGCTCGCGATTATGTTATTGGCATGGTTTTTAGCAGGGATCATGGCAAAAGTCCTGGCTGCTACTGGTTTAGTAGAAGGATTAGTATGGGGGTTCCTCGAAATAGGCGTTGCAATTAATTGGTTTCCATTAATCACGTTTATTATTGCAGCCTTAATGTCAATGTCAACTGGGACAGCTGTTGGAACACTGATTGCCATTAGCCCGATTCTTTTCCCAGTGGGTTATACACTTGGAGGAGATCCACTATTAATTGTAGGAGCCATCATCGGCGGATCCTTTGTAGGGGATAACTTAGCTCCGATTTCTGATACAACCATTGTGTCCGCCTATTCACAAGGAACGACGATTGATAAGGTTGTAAAAAGCAGGATTCGCTATGCATTAGCTGCAGGAGCCATCACGATTGCTTTTTATATCATCTTTGCCGTAGTGAATGCAGGAAGTTCTACGGTAACACCTCCAGAGGACATCAATCCACTTGGGTTAATTATGATTTTGGTTCCCGCACTATTACTGTTTTTAATGATTCGAGGACATGATTTGGTAGAAGGACTTTTATATTCAAACGTTTTTGGTCTATTTCTCGGACTTATTACAGGACTTATTGGATTTGGCGATATTTTATCCGTAAACCGAGAACAATTCACTGCAGGAGGCATCATCATCGATGGAATTATGGGGATGATTGGTGTAGCCGTATTCACCGTGTTCTTGATGGGCATGATCGGAACCCTTCACCGCGGTGGTTTCCTAGATTGGTTAATAGAAAAGGCAGAAGCTATTGCGACTTCCAGAAGAAGAGCTGAGGTTTCGATTGTTTTTGTAGCCCTTTTTGTAAACGCTTTAACAACGGCCGGAACGCCAACGATGGTGATGTTAGGAGACTTTGTCCGTAGACTTGGTCATAAGTTCAAAATTGCTCCGTGGCGCCGTGGTAACTTACTAGATGCGTGCTCAACTTCCATTATCGGCTTTTTACCGTATAGTGTAGCTGTTCTGATTCCATTTGCCTTTGTTGGAAGTATGGTCGATATGAGTCAGCATCCGAACTTCACACCTGTAGGCGTTATTCCGTTTGTCTTCTATTGTATTGCTCTGGTTGTGGTGATCGTGTTTGCTGCTTTCACAGGATGGGGTTTTGAAGAAATGACGCAAGAGGATTATGAAGCTGAATCAGCTGAACTCTACGAACATGCAAACGACGATAACGCACAAAATCATGCGAGTTCACTATAATCACAAGGTTGGTTGTGAAATGGCTTATTTTGATTATGCATCCGTGGGAGTCCCCGATCCTACCATCATGCAAGAAGGAAAACGTTTTTTAGAAAAACTACCTGAAGAAATTGAGCAAGGTGGGGGAGATTATACCCTCCGCCTCCTTGGCCTATACGAAGAAACCAGACAGAAAATTGCAGACACCTATCAAGTACCCAAGCGGAATATTGCCTTTATACAAAATACAACGGAAGGGTTAGGAATCATCGCGAATGCCCTCTATCAATCCTTAGAAAAAGTGCATGTCCTAGTCCCAGACATTGATTTTATTTCGAGTTCCCTTGTTTGGAAGCAGAATTCAGACTCTATTGAATATGTGAAATCAGCATGGGGATGTGTTTCCCCAACCGCAATCGTGAACCAGATGAAAGAGCATACAAATGTTCTATGCTTAAGCTCTGTACAAGAAGTAAGTGGATATCGCATATCCTTTCAAGATCTATTAAAAAAGAGAGAAAAAAGAGATGACGAATATTGGATTATAGATGGAATACAAGAAGCTGGGATCTTTCACAGGAACCTAGTAAAAGATCAAATTGACGCATACATTGTAGGAGGCCACAAATGGCTCTCCTGTCCGTTTGGGATTGGCTTTATGTATGTAAGTGATCGATTGTTAAATAAAATCTCCCCAGCCTATTATGGTTACTTTAATTTAAACGAACCTGAGATAGGCTGGGTGGATTATTTAGAGTCTAGAGAGAGAAGTCTTCAGGATTCTTTTACGACGAATGTACATGCTTCTAATCTTGAGCCTGGTGGGATGATTAATGCGTTTGGGGCTTTAATGTTGGGGCAGAGCTTTAGTAAATGGAATACGTTTGGAATCGAGAAGGCTTCTTCAGCTATTATTGAAAAGCAGCAGAGGATAAGGGATTGGTTTGAAGGGATCCGTTCATGTTCTGTATTAGGTAGTGATCGAAGTAATGATTGGTCGGGGATTGTGACGGTGACGCATCAGGATGGAATACAGAAAGAAAAAGAGATTATGAGACGGTTACAAGAGGCTGGGATTAAAGCTAGTTTGAGGTCGATTGAGGGTGTTGGGGGGATTCGGTTGTCTGTTCATTATGAGACAACTGAAAGACAGATAGAAGAATTGTTGGCCCCTTTTTTGTGGGAGTAGGGGATGAGTGGAATGAAACAGGTGATTTCCAATTTACATTATTATAATTTTTGACAAGGGTGTACAAATTTCTGTACACCACTTCTTGTACATTAAAAACACTTTCTTTAGTTGGTGGTATATCTTATGGTTTTGAGATTATATGAAAATTTCAGATAACTAGATTGAAGGGTTCGGTTCTTAAATTGACTAAAGGATCTATGGAAACTCCCCAATTTACTTGTGTATATCTCTAGTTTACAAGTTATGTCGAACTTTGTTGTAAAAACTTTCTGAAAAATCAATTAATTTTTGTGTAATTTATCGTATAATAGAAGTATATAAATTTATAAAACTAGTTAATGGGACTACATAGGGAAGGAGTAAAAAATGGATAAAAATGATACTATTATTTGCACTGGATATTCAAGATTGCCTGACGGTATGGCAGCAAAAAATTTATATGGTGTGATGGGAGTCGGATTAGAAATTGATCCTAAGACTGATAAAGTTTTAAATGCATCATCAACCTTTATAACTTCGATGTGTACAGATTTTATACAAAGTATTTTTGAAGGACATGATCTTAAAAAAGGAATTGATACACCTGTTGAGCTGTTTGAGAGAAGGTATTTTGGATTAGGGAAAAAAGCAATAGTATCAGCAATAAGGGACGCTTATAACCAATACTCTATATATAAATCCTCGGTTTGAATGAGGGAGAAAAAAGTAAAAAGGACTTGACTTTATAGAATGATTGTGTAAAATTTAAATTAATAATTTGAATTTTCTAAAATATCAGAACACTTTAAATATAATTTTCAGTTTGCATTAAATTCTGTGAACAGGCAGCCCCTGTTTATAGTCGAATTTAAAAACCAAGCTGACCGAAAACCCCTATATCCTAGGGTGATTTTACGGTGGCTTGGTTTTTTGTTGTAGGAAAAGGTCAATTAAAAATGAAGAGGAGAGATAAAATTGCATTCATATAGAGAGAGGTTGTTAAATTGTACAAAACAAATTGAAGGTAGTTCATTTAATTGCTTACTGGTTTCTTCTAAACCTAATTTGCGATATCTGCTTGGAGTTGAACTTGATACAGGTGAAAGGTTAACTGCATTATTACTTAATCCCAACGAGTCCCCAAAACTATTTATTCATGAAATGTTTCGAGAGAAATTAAAACTAGATGATTTAGAAATCGAAATCATTCCATACGTAGATTCTGTAAGTCCCGTAGATCTACTATTCTCGAACTTTAAACACAGTGTCGGAGTAGATAAGGATTTGCCTAGCCATTTTTTAATTAAGCTAATGAAAGCGTATGGTGAATTAGAATTCCATACTAACTATATCGTAGAAAAGATGAGAGAAAAAAAAGAACCAAGTGAGGTTCGTGCGATTCGCAAATCATCTAGAATCGCGGATGCAGTGATGCATCAAATTACACAACTTCAAATTTTTCCAGCTACAGAAAAAGATTTGGCTAAAAACATTGAGGATTTTTTTGGGGAACATGGTGTTGATGAACTCGCATTTAAACCCATCATAGGTTTTGGTGAAAATAGTGCAAGTCCTCATCACTCCATTAGTAATAAAAATAGTTCACTGAACCAACCAATTTTAATTGATATGGGAGGTGTACACGAAGGTTATTATTCTGATATTACAAGAATGAATTACTTTGGAAGTAAGAATAGTGAATTTGAAGAGGTTTATAAAATTGTTCAAGATGTCCAAAAGCAGGCTATTGAGATGGTGAAACCAGGTATCCGTTTTTCAGAAATAGATTGCTTCATTAGAAAAGAGTTAAACAAATGGAATTATGAAAAATATTTTATTCATAGAACAGGTCATGGCATAGGTTTAGAGCTACATGAAGGTCCATTCATTCATGAAAATAATTTAGACACAGTAGAGGAGGGGATGGTTTTTACTATTGAGCCGGGGGTTTATATTCCAAATAAGTTTGGAGTGAGAATTGAGGATACGATCGTAGTACATGAAGAAGGCTGTGAATGCTTAAATTTATCTTCTAAAGAGCTTCAATATTTAAATCTATTAACTATTTAATAAAAAGGGGTGGGGTACTTTGAAGAAGCGTAATATATTTTCAAAATGGTTATTGTGTTTAGGTTTATTGGTGTTAATAGTGGTAGCTGGATGCTCTTATGAAGATCCCGAATCTGAAAGTGCGGGATCAAATTCGGATCAAAATGAAGGGGAAGAGGCTGGAAGTGATAATAGTACATCTAATTCAAAATCTAGCTCTAACTCTGTAGCAAATAAAATTAATGTAGGGTTAGACGTAGATGCTGGAACGATGGATCCGCGTCTGTCTCGTGATACATCCGCTAAGAGGGTAGTAGAGATAGTTTACGATGGTTTAATTCGTCTGAATGCAAATTTAGAACCACAACCATCATTGGCTACAGATTGGGAGAACCCTGATGCTACAACTTGGATCTTTACTCTAAGAGAAGGGGTTACATTCCATGATGGGGAACCTTTTACTGCAGAAGATGTGAAATATACATTTGATACTATTTTAGACCCTGATTTTAAAGCGCCTTATGCAAGTCTATATAAACCTATCGATAGTGTTGAAGTGATTGATGAAACACATGTGCAGTTTAATCTAAAAGAGCCCTACGCTCCTCTACTAACCTATTTAGATGTTGGAATCATACCAAAGCATGTAGCTGAAAAGGGTGATTCTCTTTCTAGTAATCCTATTGGTACAGGTCCTTACAAAATGATCGAGTGGAAGAAAAATAGCAAAATAACATTTGAAGCAAATAAAGAATATTGGGGAGGGGAACCAACTACAGGAAAAATTGTGTATAACATTATACCTGATAACACCACACGTGTAGCCGCGTTAGAATCAGGTGATATTGACTTTGTTCATTCACCTTTGTCCCCACAAGATATTAGTAGAATAAAAGCAAATAAAGATTTCAAAGTTGTAGAGACTCAAGGCCTTGGATTTACTTATTTAAATTTTAATACAGAACATGAAATCCTTTCTGATGTTAAAGTTCGTCAAGGTATAGCTCATTTAATCAATAAAGAAGTAATTTCTGAAGATATTTATCAAAATATGGATAAACCAGGTAAGTCTCCACTTATCCCAGCATCTTGGGCTTATTCAGATGAAATTACAGGGTTTGAATTTGATAAAGAAAAAGCTAAGAAGTTATTTGCAGATGCTGGTTGGACTGACACGAATAATGATGGTGTTTTAGATAAGAATGGAAAGAATTTATCTATCACCTTATCAACACATAGTGAAGATCCAAACAGAATCCAAATAGTAGAGTATTTACAAAATGTATTTACGAATAATGGGATTGAAACAGAAGTTTTAACTAATGAATGGCCAACTTTCAGCACATCTTTAATGGAAGGAAACTTTGATATTGGTCTAGTGGGATGGTTAAATCTAGTTGGTCCAGACCGGTCTATGTATAACCAATTCCATTCAGAGAGTGGAAGTAACTATGGAGGATATGATAATGCTCGCGTAGATGAACTACTAGAAGAAGGAAGAAGAGTACTTGATCAAAGTAAGAGAACTGAAATTTATCAAGAAGCTGCTCAAATTGTTACGGAAGAAGTCGCATATGACGTTCTTTTATATCAAGGCTACATTGCTATGTATAACAAAGATTTACAAGGATTTGATATTCATCCAACAGGAAGCTTATATGGTCTGAAAGATGCAAAAATAACGAAATAATTGGGAGGGGGGCTTAGCCCCTCCATTTGTATAAAGATCGGGAGTGTTTAATTTATGATGACTTTTGTTGGAAAAAGAATATTACATTTAATCCCCGTTCTTTTAGGAATTTCTATTTTAGTATTTTTTCTACTTCATTTAATTCCAGGGGATCCGGCAATGACGCTACTAGGACAGGAAGCAACACCTGAAGAAATAAATAGGCTTAGAGAGGTATTAGGCCTAAATGAACCACTTTATATTCAATTATTGGTTTTTCTCAAGAACTTAGCACTAGGTGATTTGGGGACTTCCATCTTTCAGGATGTTTCTGTACTTTCTCTAATTTTAACCCACCTTCCCGCAACTTTAGAATTAGCTACGTTAGCACTTCTTATCGCTTTACTTATTGCTATACCATTAGGCATCGTATCTGCAGTAAAACAATTTTCTTGGGTTGATTATGTAAGCATGTTCTTTGCTCAGCTAGGTGTATCGATGCCAGTCTTCTGGCTTGGTGTATTACTAATTATTGGCTTTTCAGTAAATTTGAATATTTTTCCTTCATTTGGAAGAGGTGAACCATTAGTAGAATCTATACTAATGACAATCCAGTCAGGGAACTTATTTTATATCATTGATAGCTTGAAGCATTTAATCTTGCCAGCATTAACATTAGGTGTAATGAGCGCTGCCATAATAACTAGAATGGTTCGTTCATCAATGCTAGAAATATTAAATGAGGATTATGTGAGAACAGCTGAGGCCAAAGGTGTTCGGTCTTTTTGGATCATTATGAAACATGCATTCCGTAACGCTTTGATACCTGTTATTACAATTGTTGGATTACAATTTGGAAACCTTATGGGTGGTGCGATTGTAACTGAAACAGTTTTTGGTTGGCCAGGAATTGGACGGTTAATTATAACAGCTATAAGTCAACGAGATTTTCCAGTGGTTCAAGGGTGTGTTTTAGCAATTGCTCTCCTGTTTGCATTTATTAATCTAATTGTTGATATTCTTTACGCTGTAATTAATCCGAAAATTAAAAGCAATTGAGGAGGAATGCAAAGTTGGAGTATAACACAGAAATCATAAATCAAACGGAAATAGAGATTGTTAATAAAAAGGAGCCAGGAAGAGTTAGAAAGTTCTTTTCCTTTATTAGTAACAGTAAATCTGTGCTAATAGGTGGAGTAATTGTGCTAATCATTATTATTTGTGCCCTTTTTGCTCCAGTAATCTCAACGCATGACCCTTATGAAATGCAAATGTCTGATCGACTGTTAGAACCTATGGAAAAAGGGCATTTGCTTGGTACTGATCATTATGGTAGGGATCTTTTCTCTCGGATTGTTTATGGAGCAAGAGTATCTTTAAAAGTAGGAATGGTTTCGGTTAGCCTCTCTCTATTAATAGGTGTAATCTTAGGACTTGTTGCAGGTTACTATGGAGGCTGGTTAGATAGCATAATCATGAGAATTGTTGATATCGTGTTATCCTTTCCAGTCTTACTATTAGCCATTGCATTGGTAGCTGCCCTAGGTCCTGGTATTGAAAACGTTATTATAGCCTTAGGTCTTGTGTACTGGACGAATTATGCCAGGATAGTACGTGCTAATGTGATGTCATTAAAAGAGGAAGAGTTTATTCAAGCAGCTAGAACTATTGGTTCTAATGACTTTAGGATCATATTTTTTAATATTTTGCCTAATTGTTTAGCCCCCATCATAGTTGTAGGAACTTTAGGTATAGGAATTGCTATTGTTGCTGAAGCAACATTAAGTTTCTTAGGTCTGGGTATTCAGCCACCAGAATCAAGTTGGGGTTGGACTTTAGCTTTTGGTATGAAATTTATTCGTGATGCTCCTCACCTCTCCATATATCCCGGATTAGCAATTATGATCACGGTTCTTGGTTTTAATCTATTAGGTGATGGAGTTCGTGACCTCACAGATTCAAAGTTAAAGAGAAAATAGGAGGAATGTAAAAATGGTAAAATTATCAACCCGTAAATTTGAAGAGATTTTTGTTACTCATCTATCTAATGGAAGTCAGGTGTCTTTACCTGTTCATACAATTACAGGTGAAAAAGATGGGCCGGTTTTAGGTTTATCTGCATTAGTGCATGGCGATGAAATTATAGGTGCTGAGATATTACGTAGAGTATATGCCCGTATAGATGAGTCTGACTTAGCGGGAACAGTGAAATTACTCCCTATTTCTAATCCACTTGCATTTGATTCAATGACAAGAAATACACCGCTTGATATGAATAATATGAATAGACTATATCCTGGTAAACCAGATGGTTGGGTGACTGAACAAATTGCCCATCAAATGTCCACTAAATTTTTAGATGAACTTGAAGTTTACATTGATATCCATTCAGGTGGTGCTCAACCCGTAGTTGATTATGTATATATACAAAATGATGAAGAACTATCTCGTGCATTTAATTTCCCTGTTTTATACAGACCGGCTGATAAATATCAAGGCACTACTGTAACACATACGGTTGAAAAGGGAATCCCAAGTGTAACTGTTGAAGTCGGTGGAGGACCAAACTTTGAAAAAGATATTGAAAGAGGTGTAGAAGGTATATTTAACTGTATGCGTAAATTAAATATGTTATCAGGAGAGGTTGTACCACCACCTGAACAAAAGGTAATGACTGAAATTAAGATTATTCGACCACAACATGGAGGGCTTCTTGTACCAGAGTTCGACTATAATGCTGTCGGAACTGTAATTGAAGGAGAACAAGTATTATCCCGTACTTATAATCCTCGTACATTTGAAGAAGTAGAAGTAATTAAAACACCATTTGAAAGAAGTTTAGTTATCTTAACAAGAGGAGCATTCCAAAAAGTAAACCCTGGTGATTACGGCTTTATGCTTGGGAACATGGATACGAGAGAGTTGGACTAATATGAAAAATACTAGTGAAATCTCCGTATCTACCCTAGATATGAAATTGTCACAAGAGTATGTCCAAGTTGTACTTGGAATGGATCAATACTATAGAGAAACAAAAAAGAAAACTGGTGAAGCAGCTTTAGATAAAGAAGGGTTAGTACCTATTAATCTTACAGATGAACTCCCTAGAAAATATGCAAGTTGGAATGAGGTAATCGAAGAGTTAATGATTCTTCGATCTAAGTATTTAAGAGTAGAAAATGAAGTAAGAGTGAATTACATGCAGCAGCAAATAGGCTCATTAATCTTCCTTGCAAAGTGGTGTAAGGGTGGTGCAGAACAACCTTTTAGGGAGCTCGTAAGAGGGGTGTTATATGTCAATGAAAACCCTCTTGGCCGAAATGAAAGGGAGGCGTTACATGTTAAATTAGACCATTTACTTACCAAAAAAGGCTTTACAGGATCACTATTTAATAAAGTAAGTAAATGGGAAGAGGAACAGCATGTACCCGCAAGAGAGATGAGTGGCGTCTTAGAGGATTTGTTGGCAAAAGCTAAAGATCAAGTCGTAAGCAAGATGTTTAAAGCTGTTGAGGATGTTCAGGTTACCCCAAAAGTTGTTTATGGGGTACCATATAGTGCTTATTGTGATTATGTAAATCAAAGTATGTACATTAATGGAGATTTGCCATATACCCTTCCTGCACTAAAACACCTGGTAACCCATGAATCATTCCCTGGGCATACCACACATATGAAGATTCGTGAATTAATGACAAATTCAGGGCAATCCCCTCTTGATGCAGGACTTGTTATAACGAATACTGCTAGCAGCTCAGTGTTTGAAGGAATCGGCGATAATGGTGCATTATTTATTGATTGGGTTGATTCAATAGACGATGAAATTTATTTTATTTATCAAAGAATTCGCTCGATTTCGGGGTTAAATGCTGCGCACATGCTCCATGCTGAAAAGAAAAGTGAGGAAGAAGTAAGAGAATTTTTGAAAACATTTGCATTTGGTAATGATAATTGGATCGATTCTAGGTTACGCTTTTTTAACCATCCCCTTCGTGCACCATTTATTTATGGATATTGGAGAGGAAATGAAGCGGTTAATCAAGTGTTTAATCGTGTATCATCGGACCGAAAGCAAGCTTTTTATAATTACTTATATCAAAATATGCATTCGGCTGATACCATTAAACAATTTATTTAGGAGTGTGAATCGATGAAACATACAAATTCAAAGGCGTTATATGAAAGAGCATCTTCTTCTCTACCGGGCGGAGTGAATTCTAACTCTCGTTTTCGTAAACCTCATCCACTTTATTTTAAGAAGGCAGAAGGGCCTTGGATTGTGGATGTGGATGATAATTATTACTTGGACTGTATTATGGGAAATGGTGCTGTAATTTTAGGACACGATGATCCGGATTTCAAAGAGAAAATAGCTGATTATAGTCGCACTGGAATTCTTACAGGTTTGGAAACAGAGCTTAGCGTTAAAGTAGCTGAGAAGTTTTTGTCCTTTTTACCAACTGCAGAAATGGTACGTTTTGCTAATACAGGAACTGAAGCAGTTATGCATGCATTGCATATGGCAAGAACCCATACAGGAAAAAGTGACATAGCTGTAATAGAAGGTGCATTTAATGGTTGGAATGATTCGGTATTAGTAAGTACTTGGCCTGATATCACCAAAGCAGGAGATAAAACATCACCAAATTCGCTGCCAGGTTCATCAGGTTTAAGGAAAGATGTGGTGGATAGCACCTTAGTTCTACCGTTTAACGATTTAGAAATCGCTGAAAGGCTGTTAACAGAAAATAAAAACCGAATTGCCGCACTAATTTTAGAGCCTATTATGATTGATATTGGTTATATTCCAGCTAAGAAAGAGTATTTAAAAGGATTAAGAGATATTTGTGACAGGCTGAATATCGTTTTAATATTTGATGAACTTTTAACAGGTTTTCGTGTTTCACCTGGAGGAGCGCAAGGTCTTTACAATGTAACACCTGACCTCTCTACTTTTGGTAAAGCAATTAGTAATGGTTATATGCTGAGCGCAGTAGCAGGAAAAGCTGAGATATTTGATACAGTAACGCCTGGAGTAGGAACGTGTTCATTTGTTGGAACCTACAATGGTCATCAGAGTTCACTCGCTGCCTCGATGGCCTTTATGGAGATTTATGAGGAAAAAGGCGTAGATCAAACATTGAAGGATAGAACGGACACATTAATTAAAGAATTTGATAAATTGGTTACAAAGCATAATATTGTAGGGCGGATGCAAGGTGAAGGTGGACATTTTCACTGGTATTTCACAGATCAAGAGTTATATGATTATCGAGATGCTGCTCAGTCAAACAAGGAATTATATATACGTTTTACAGAAGAACTGTTTAATCAAGGAGTTTTTTGTTCACCAAACTACCTTCTTCATCATGCAATATCTCTGGCACATAAGGATAACCATATTAAAGAACTAATTACGGCTATGGATAATAGTTTAGCCAAAGTAGTAGAGGCAAAAACTCTATAACAAAGGTGGGTGTAGTTGGAAATGGAAAATAAAGTTCTAGAAGTAGAAAATCTCAGGACATCATTCATTTCTAACAAAAAGACTTTTAACGCAGTAGATGGAGTTTCTTTTCATATAAATGAAGGAGAAACGATCGGCGTTGTAGGCGAGTCTGGGTGTGGAAAAAGTGTTACCTCCTTATCAATCATGGGCTTAATAAAACGACCTGGGGAAGTTAATGCTGATAAAATATCATTTCAAGATAACAATCTATTAAAGCTAAATAAAGAGAAAATGAGAAAAATTAGAGGTAATCGAATTTCCATGATTTTTCAAGAGCCAATGACTTCTCTAAATCCTGTTTATCGTGTAGGTGAGCAGATAGCTGAATCAATTCGTATTCATGAGAAGGTAAGAAGCTCTAAGTTAAAAAATAGAGTGATAGATTTATTAGAAATGGTGGGAATTCCTCGTCCAAAAGAAGTGTATCGCTATTATCCACATCAACTTTCCGGGGGTATGAGGCAAAGGGTTATGATTGCTATTGCGATGGCTTGTAATCCTGATTTACTTATTGCTGATGAACCTACTACAGCATTGGATGTAACAATTCAAGCTCAGATACTAGAACTGATGAAGGAGCTTCAGGAGAGCAGGGGGATGTCGATGATGTTAATCACCCATGACTTAGGAGTTGTTTCTGAAGTATGTGACCGTGTTGTGGTAATGTATGCTGGTAAAATCGTAGAAACAGGAAAAGTGGAAAATATATTAAATCATCCCCAACATCCTTATACGAAAGGTTTAATAGCCTCATTGCCCAAAAAAGGGCAAAACAATGGAAGACTTAATTATATCCCTGGTCAAGTACCATCACCCTTAAATTGGGGCAAAGGATGTCGATTTGCAGACCGATGCACTTATGTAATGGATAAATGTCTAGAAAAGATTCCTCCATTATTAGATGTTAGCTCGGAACAACAATCAGCATGTTGGCTTTGTGAAGAGAAGGGGGGATCAAGTTTTGCTAATGAAAGAGGAAAAGTTGATCAAGCAACCATTGCTAGAAGTGAATAATCTTAAAAAACACTTTCCTATTACAAAAGGGATTTTTTCAAAAGAAGTAGGTGCTGTAAAAGCAGTCGATGGTTTGTCTTTTACAATTAACAAGGGTGAGACGCTAGGAATTGTAGGGGAGTCTGGGTGTGGGAAGTCAACTGCTGCCCGAATGATCATCCGTTTAATTGAATCTTCGGAGGGATCCATAAGGTTAGAGGGACAAGAAATTAGTGAAATTAATGGTAAAAAATTAAGAGCGATTCGAAAAGATATCCAAATGGTTTTTCAAGATCCTTTTGCGTCCCTAAACCCTCGCTGGACTGTAAGACGGACTTTATTAGAACCTATGAAAGTGTACGGTATTGGTAAACAAAGGGATAGAGAGGAAAAGGTCTACGATTTGTTAAACAAAGTAGGTCTAGATGAAAGTTATGCATACCGACATCCCCATGAATTTAGTGGAGGACAACGCCAAAGAATCGGAATTGCCAGAGCTCTTGTTCTTAATCCTAAGTTAATTATTGCTGATGAACCAGTTTCTGCATTAGATATATCTGTACAGTCTCAAGTGATTAATTTGTTACAAGATTTACAAGAAGAGTATGACTTAACCTATCTCTTTATAACACATGATTTATCAGTTGTTGAACATATTGCGGATCGTGTTGCTGTTATGTATCTTGGTAAGATTGTGGAGTTAGCAGATAAGGAAAAGTTATTTAACAATCCTCTTCACCCATATACGGAAGCATTAATTTCCGCTGCACCTGAAGTGGAAACAGAAAACAAAAAAGAACGAATTATCTTAAGTGGTGATGTACCAAGTCCAGCTAATCCACCAAAAGGGTGCCCATTTCATACGAGATGTCCAAAAGCTATGGATATTTGTAAAGAAGAAACACCAAAGTTTAAGGAAACTTTTGAAGGGCAATATACTGCTTGTCATTTATACTAGTATTAGGAAAGGAATAAAAATTATGTTGCTAAGTATTCCTGAGAGTGAAGTATATGAGAGACAAAAGGTATTCAATGATAGGTTAAATGAAAATGGTGTTGATGCGGTGGTTCTATTTTCACCGGTCGATATTTTTTATTTAACAAATTTCTTTTTTTCACCAACGGAGCGGCCCATTGCACTTATAGTTGACCCGAATGGCAAATCTTATTTATTTGTACCTTATTTAGAAGTTGATCATGCAGAAGAACATGCATTAGTCGATAAGGTTTCTTCTTATCCGGAGTATCCTGGAATTAAACATCCAATGGAGTATTTGAAACAACTGCTAAAGGATATTGGATTTGAGAATAAACAAGTCGGCTTTGATTCACCAGGATACGGATCACCAGCTGGGTATCGTGGGCCGAAAATAGATAGACTTATCAATGCTAAAAGTTTCATATCAGTCCAAGATATTGTTCCAGAAATGAGGGCTATCAAGTCCCAGAATGAAATAGAGCTAATTAAAGAGTCATGCAGATGGGGGAACCTTGCTCACCGATTACTTCAGAAGTATTCTGCAGTTGGGATTAGTGAGTTGGAAATTGAAAATAAAGCAAGTGCAGAAGCAACAATGGCAATGATTGAAACGTTAGGCAAAGATTATAAACCGCATGGAGAAACAGCGTTTGCGTTATTTAGAGGGCAGGTAGGTAAAGTATCTGCATTTCCACATTCGGTATCTCAAAATGCTCACCTAAAAAAAGGTGATAATCTGGTTACAGCTTCTTCTGCAGCCATTTGGGGTTATAGAAGCGAATTGGAAAGGACGATGTTTGTTAATGAAGCAAATAAGGACCAGAGAAAATACTTCGAATATATGTATCAAAGCCAAGAAGTAGCATTTGATCATATCAAACCTGGCAATCCACTATCTTCAGTAGAAAGAGCTGTACAAGATTATTATAAAGAGAATAACATTGAGCACTTAACACGTCACCATACTGGTCATGCTATCGGCTTATTATTCCATGAATCACCATTTTTTGACCTGGGTGATGAAACGATTATGCAACCTGGAATGGTTTTTACAGTGGAACCAGGAATCTATGTGCCAGAAGTAGGGGGATTCCGTCACTCAGATACTATTTTAGTAACAGAGGATGGAATGGAGATGTTAACTTATTACCCAAGGGACATAGACTCTTTGATATGTACCTGAGAATAAAAGTGCCTGACCCCACTGCGTTAACGTCGGGGGAGGCACCACATTTGTTATGATTTTAAAACTACTTTAATCTTTTCATCTTCTTTCTTATCGCAAAAATCATATCCTTTTGCTGCTTCTTCTGGAGGTAGTTTGTGGGTAATAATATCAGTTGGATCGAATTCTTGATTCTCAATCATCTCGTACAGTTTAGGCATAAGGTGGATGAAAGGTGCCTCGTCCTCTCAAGTATCGAAGTATTGAAAAAAGTTAATGATACGTGAAAAGAAGCTAATCTAGTACTTTTTGAAGATTAGCTTCTTTTTTGATTTATTTACTGAAGCTACTTATTTATTACTTAAAGTATGGACATAAAGAAATATTGATTTATTTCATGTTGCGAAGGGACGATGCACCTGTCCCTATTGTCCCGCAATCTATAGCGGTCCCATTGGTTAAGCAAGTCATCTACATTTTCACTGTCTGAGTCTTTTAAGGCTTTAAATAAAGTGTTTTTATGGTTACTTAAAAGCCAATTAATATTTTTTTGAATAAATGTAAGGTGATTAACATCTAAAGAATCGTTTGATTTCTCTGCGTTTATTGATTTAATTATTCCTGATAAGTGAGTATCTAGTGGGTATAACACTGAAGAATCAAAGAACAGGTTATCTTGCGCTTGTGATCGTAGATAAGATAGAGATTCTTGTGTTTTTCCTAGCCAAATAGCTGCTAAAACAATGCTTTCTTCATACTCATCTTTATCATCATTTTCAAAAGCATGAATAGCTTCCAGCAAATAATCGTTTGTTTGCTTCATATTCAAATGGAATGAATCAACAGACTGAACGTAGCTTTTTTTTATCACTAAAATGTTCTACTATTACAATAGTAGTAAGTACGCATATGATGGTTATACCAATAAAGAAATTTGTTCTTTTCATTTGTTTAGTTCCTTTCATCAATAAATGACTGAATGCTTATTACGATAAATATCTTATAATTCCTTCTTTATGAACAACTTTTTTGTAAGCACAATTTAATCATTGCAAAGATCAATCTCCCTATATGCAGGCTGACAGTCAACGATCTCTCCTTAAACTAATTACTTTATATCTTAAAGAAAGTGGTGCCTGACCCCCGGTGCGTTAACGAATTAACGCGCCGGGGGTCAGGCACCGTTTTGGATATTTATGTTAAAATCTGAAATATAGTAAGCTAATAAGGAAGTGATGTCATTAATTTTTGGAGGGTTCTATGAAAAAGTGGTTGATCACCATTGCTTTGTGCGTTCTACCATTAGGGGTAATTGCTTTCAATAGCAAATTCTATTATCCAAAACTACCATTTGATTCTGTGAGCAAAAAAGAAGTAGTTGAATCTATAACTCAATCTTCAAAGGATATGGTGAAGGTTGCAGAAGAAAATGGATATGAGTGGTTTATTACACGCATGGAACAAGGAAAAGCTCGTGAGAATTTAAAGGAAATGATAAGTAAAAAAGGATGGAAGTTTAAAGAACAAATGGGAAGTGGCTATATTTTTGAAAAGAACGATAAAAGACTGATAGCAGAGACAGAAATGTGGACTGGAAACTTTGTTATGGTGCAAGTCCCGAATACATGGGATATTCCCGCCTATATAGAGAAGGACCTAAGTGTGGAAGAGGAGCTGAAGAAATATGAGGATGTATTTAAGCAAGCTAAGGAAGCAAAGGTAGTTGAAGATCTGGGGAATGGAATACATGAATTAAGAGGTACTGATGCTGTAAAGTTTATTCCAGAACAAGCGAAAGTAACCTCATTTGGAAAGCTTAGCTATGGCAATATAGTTATCGAGTATAAGCTGAAAAATCTTGAATATGCTGTTACTTATTTTACTTATGATAAGAGAGTTAGAAAATCAATTTATAACCCAGAAACTAAAGAAATGTTCTTCAAAAATTCCTGGGAAAAGAAAATTGTGAAAAGAGAACTGGAGTAAATCAGGCAAGGTCGTATTTGAAATAGAATATCATAGTGTCTGTATCTCCCCTGGGGTCAGGCACAATGTATATACAAAATGAGGAGGAGATGGTGCGATATGGGACAAGAAAGTGATAAAGATCGTCAGGTAGGAAGCTTATTTTATTCAACCAAAGTCCAAAAATGGGGCAATAGCTTGGGAGTTCGTATTCCTAACGTTTTTGCTAAAAGCATTGAGATTGGTGAAGGAACAGAAGTCGAAATGTATGTTAGTGATCAAAAGCTTACGATTCAACCGAAAAACAAAAAACCAACATTAGAAGAATTACTAGCACAATGTAAACCCGAAAATCGTCATGAAGAAATTGACTCCGGGAACAAAGGAAAGGAATTGTTGTAATGTCAGCACCAGAACAAGGGGCATTGGTTTATTTAGACTTCAATCCGCAGGCTGAGCATGAACAAGCAGGCCGACGCCCAGTTATTGTATTATCTCCGTATTCATTTAACAACGTAACAGGTTTGGCTTCTGTATGTCCGATAACGAATACAGCTAGAGGGTGGGGGTTTGAAGAACCTTTACCCGATGGATTAGTTTTTGAAGGCGTGATCTTAACGGATCAAATTAAGAAGTTAGATTGGACGGTACGTAATATCCAACTAAAAGGATATGCTGATTCGCAAACTGTACAGAATTGCTTGAACAAAATACATATCTTTTTGTAGCAGGCGACAAGGTACAGGTGTATCATCTCTTCGTATCCCCTAAAGGTGCCTGACCCCTACTACGTTAACGCGTGAAGGTGCTGGTGTCAGACACTTTACTTCTCAAATCTCCTTAAAATAACATCTCATATTCACGATCTCTCCCCTTTAAAACTCTATCAAAATGCCGAAAATAGGATCATATCGTATTTAATTTGAAGGAGTTATTTTATGTCTAATCAAAACCCAGGTTGTTTAGGATCATTATTAAAACTCATTGGAATCGAGAAAGGTACAACCTCAGATGAACATACAGAGATGAAACTACCATATGCAATAAGGGATGACTTTTTATCACCAGCAGAATTATCCTTTTATCAAGTGCTGAACCAAGTAGTAGATAGTAGCGGCGTGATCTGCCCTAAAGTTTCACTTGGAGATATCTTTTTTGTGAAAGCTAAAGACAAAAGTAAACACACAACCTATTTAAACAAGATTAATAGAAAGCACATCGATTTCCTTATATGTGACACAGCTACAATGAAACCTGTTGTAGGCGTAGAGTTAGACGATTCATCTCACTCTAGACAGGACCGTATAAAGCGAGATGAATTCGTTAATAAGCTATTTTCTGACGCTGGCCTTCCTTTAGTACGCATTGCGAATAAGCGAAGCTATACTGTATCTGAAATAAAAGAAAGGATCTATCCTTTTCTACAAAAAGAAGCCGATACTTCAAAAGAGTTTGAAACACAAGTGAATTCGAACCAGGATACAAATGAACCTACATGTAAAAAGTGTGGAAGCTCAATGACAAGAAGAATTGCCAAAAGTGGTGAAAGAAAAGGTAAGGCCTTTTACGGTTGTAGTAATTTTCCGAAGTGTCGAGAAGTAGTTGCTATTGATTGAGTTTATTTCTCCTACTGTAAAGAAAACCCATAAGACTTGCTTATAAAATGATCGAAAAGCTAGACTATGTGATATAAGTTGAATTATTGAGTAATAAAACAAAAAGAAAGAGTAGAGTCACGGATGAATCTACTCTTTCTTTTTGTTTTTGAAATATACATGTAGGCGTAGTGGTACTTTATGACTGTTAAATGTGAAATTATACTACGAAATAAACACTAACTATATATTATTATATTCAAAAATTACCATTAGAATGATTGTGCAACCCTATGCTCTTATGGGGGACATTTATGCTAAAATTAACAAGGAATTCATTTACAATTTATCAGATTATTAATTTTCAACAAATTTACAACAAATTACATAAGGAAAAGACTTTAAACAAAGTAGTAATGAAGTCACTCTGTAGTTGTGTGAATAGCTCATATATTTATGATAGAATTTATTTGGAAACCATATGTAAATAAAAGTAATTAAAAGTTGAAAAACAAATGAAATACTAATTCGAGGAGGGTAAGTATTGGAAGGTAATCCTTTTGTTTATTATTTAGACCAATACAATGTATTGTCACCTAACCATGCAAAGATCTATGACGAGTACACACATGATGAAAATAGTGGAATTAATTACCATTTTAATGTTCATACTCAAATTGAAGACACGTTAGTTAATCTTTTTGAAAGTAAGCCACAGAGTGTAATTTTGACGGGTAATGCAGGGGACGGCAAAACACGCTTATGTAGAATGATACATAATCACTTTAACGAACATAATGAGTTAACTACATGGCCGGAAGAAGGAATAATAGAATTTCCTTTTAAAAATGGAAAAATAAGAATTGTTAAAGACTTATCTGAATTAAAAGAAGATGTGATCTTGAGAGAGTTATCATTGTTACAAGATAACATTCAAACACAGCATACAAATAAAACTTATTATTTAATTGCTGCTAACGAAGGAAAATTAACAAAGTTTTTATCACAGCACAACGAAGTATTAAGTCTATTAAATAAAGAGGTTCTAAAACGTTTTGAGTCTCATGAACATAATTCAAATCAATTTAGTATCTTTAATCTTCTAGATGTTACTTCCTCTGTCTATGTTAATAGAGTCTTAGAAGATTGGAATAAAGATGAAAATTGGCATCCATGCCAATCATGCCCGAAACAAGATCGGTGTATCATTTACATGAATCATGAGAGAACTTCTAATGATCACATTCAACAAAAAATTGTTGAACAGTATCAAATGTTAGATTATCTAGATACTCACATTACACTGAGAGAAATGTTGATTCACATCAGCTTTATGTTAACAGGTGGTTACACATGTGAAGATGTATTAGAAGCGGATTACACTGATTTGAAAGAACAAATAAAACGTCCTTACTACCAAAACTTTTATGGTCAAGAATTAAGTGAAAATGCATTTTCTGAGATGAAAGCTTTAAGATTATTTAAAACACTTGATCCGGGGAATTACTCCCATTCATCTATAGATGATTTCATTATTAATGGAGATATTAACGGAGATGAGGACCTTGAAAAGATTTACGAGAATCTTTTTGGAAAAACACTTGATCTAGAGTTAGGCTACTTCCAAAAGAAATTAGCATTATATCGTGACTATAACATAGGTAGTGATCAATCTCTGATTGATGAATGGATACCAAAATTGAGGAGAAAGTTCTTTTATGAGTTAGAAGATAATCATATCTTCAAGCCTAACCAGCTTTTACCTTATGAATACCTAAGTGACTATAAATCTATGTTTGATGATATTAAGAACCAAAAGGCAACCAAAAAGGTATTAATAGGTGGGTTAAATCGGGTCTTCTCTGGAAGACTTACTAAAGAAACCAAGCATCTATATGCAACAAATAAGAACTTAATGGTTTACGACACTTTTAAACAAAATAAAGATGTCAAACTCATTGAAGAAAGTGAAAGGTATGACCTAGATAGAAAACCTTCTACGTTCACTTTATGGGTGGACGACGAAGTAGAGTTGCCGTTAAACTTAGCGATTTTTGAATATCTGATGAGAGCTAGTGGTGGAGGAACACATAATATACTTCAACAAGATGCAGAAATTTTAGTAGACACTTTTAAGAATGAATTGATAAGAATTAGTGACGCCGATGATTATATATTAAACATCTTAAGGTATGACTCAGATGAAGGTTTATTTATAGAAGACGAAATTACTTTAGATTAAGAATGGAGGTTCACCATGTCTAAAAGTGGAGTAGAGAGATTTTCTTCCCAGTTATCAGCACAAATATGGGGACACCGTTTTATGGATGGTCAAAAAGGACCAGAGTATGTACTAGAATTTTTAAATGTTCTATATGGTACAGAATATAAATTTGATGCTTGTCAATATCAACGAAATAAATCTCTGGGATTAAGAAGGTTTATTTTCGAGGGAGATAAAGAAGGGGCAAAAGGAAAAGTAGTTTCCTTACCTGAAGAAGATAAAGAAACTTTATATCAAATGGCTTCTAGCAAGGAACAAGTGGATGTTATTCGAGAATTCTTCAAAAATCTAGAAGTACCATTGCATGATGGTAGAGGCAAAACAGCTAACCGTTCTTGGTATGCTAAAACGCTATATCCATTACATGAATCCTTACTTTTCTTTGAAGTCAGAACGAAAAGTGGAGATATTGCTTATGAACGTAACTTTTTTGCACGTGGGGGAGAGCTATACTTCTTAATGCTTGCTTACGGTACAGCTGATGATCTTGCTCTTCGAGAAAAAATAGAAAATCGCTTACAACAATTGCTACAAAAGAATAGAGCGATAGAGAATATTGTAAACAAAATCACAGAGAGCTTAGATAAAGGTTCTCAACCGAAAAATAATGAGTACTTTCCTCTAACAGAGGTGGAGGGTGAAAATAAAGAGTATCCATATCTTCCTGTGACGGATGATCCTATGTATCATGAGTTTGCTAAAGAGTTCTATCAATTAATCTCTTTAAACATTGATATTTATGAAATGTTTGAACTCATGACAAGTCTAATAACTTTCCAGTTATCAAGGTACATGTTGAATAGAGCTAAAGACCAGGAGGATGCAAAAGTTACGTACTTTTTTGATTGTTTAGATGGACAATTGAATCCTATTAAACGGCTTTCAGCAAGATCGTTTAGCGATAATGAGCTGTTAATAAAAAATAAGTTTGAATCTTATTTTATGGAGATTTTCAATGAGAAGATCCCAAGCGAAGAGTATGTACAAGAGAATCTTCAAAATTGGAAAGACAATCCAGAAGAGTTTATGGACTATTTAGGCTTAAAAAAGCTTTCTACTGCTAGAAAAAATAAAGTGATTAAAGTATTGAATACGTGCCAAAATCACACTGATATTTCTACTAATCTGTTTAACGTTGTGAAAGATATTGTATCTGATCAGCTAAAGAAACACCAATTAAACATTGTACGTGGTTTAACACGTGATGGTGGTTTCGGAGGTTATCGTGTAGGAAGTAAGTATAGATACTTTATGACAGATAGTTTCCTACAGGTGTTGGTTTATAGTATTGTTAAGCCAAAAAGCTCTATGGAATACCATGACTTTTTAAAGACTTTATATGAAAAGTTTGGGTTTATTATTGGTGAAGTCGAAGCTCGAAAAGATGGTATATATGAAACTTCTAGAATAAATATTAGCTATTTCCAGAGAAATGAGTATGCTTTAAGGGAGAAACTCAGACATAATGGATTATTAGTAGAATATTCAGATGCGACTGCAATGATAAAAAATCCATATGAAGAAGTAGAAATGCAGGTGGTAGAATGATGAAACATAATGAGTTGCTTGGTAAATGGATATTTTATGTGCTAAAGAATCACTTTTATCATCAAAAAAACGAAAACGCTGATAAATTATTTATTAAGGTAAATGGACTAACTCATGATAATGTGAAGGCTGTGTTAAGCGAAATACGAAATAATAGTGCACTTCTTAAAAATTATTATGATCCTATTATTAGAACTATAAAACCGGTCGAAGGATACCCTGAATATAGCTTTCAAGGTACAGAAACATCAACTAAACTAAGAAACTATACTCAAGTAAACCAAGCGCTCTTAATGATCATCAATGAGAATACACCTGAAGGGCAGAGCTTAGAGAATATTTTTGCTATTGATGAGTCTTACTTGCTTTCTGAAAAAGGATTCCAATCCTTATTTACTGTTCTATCAGATGAGTATAATATGGCCGGAGAAGAAATTGAAACTATTCAATTATTCCTTAATATGTATCGCAAGCTAACGGATCCACAGCTTAGGTTTATCTTAAGGTTTATTTCAGAAGTTATTTCATCAAACTCTCCTTCTATTGTCCAATTAATTCAAGATAGCTTACCTGAACTTAATTTATTTAAAGATAATGAACTTATGATTCCAAAAGGTGAAAAAAAGTTAAAAGCAAACTTCTTACTAGCCAATTTACAAAAAAGTAATGGAGATCTTGACCCGGAAAAATTACAAGACAACTTATATAAGTTTTTAAACAAAGAAGAACAAAATAATTTTCCAAGTGATTTATGGCAACAAACAAATCCTGAACAATTTGAACAAGAAGCTTTAAATTTCATTAATCAGAAAAGTTTAGAGTTATTAGAATATCAATTTAAAGATATCCAATCACTGTTTAGCTTTAAAGATAAAACAACTTTATATGATCAGATAAGAAATCATCTGAGTTTAGAAGAATATACAAAAGAAGAAAAACAACATGCAGAAGACGGGATTGCTTCAATCGAAAAAGGTGATGATCCTGATGAAATGCAGCACTTCTTAGAAGAACATGAAGGAGAACTTTCACAAAAACCAGACTTAGTAAAAAAAATCACTAGAAAAATAGAGAAAGCGCGACACCCTGAAGATTATAAAGACTTAAATGAGGCAATTTTATATTATTCATTTACACTCATTGAGGATAATATCGAAGAACTTGATGAATATAATACTACGTTCGAACTGACAGTAGTGAACAATAAGTTAAATGAGGAAACGAAGAAATTAGTAACTATTTATTTAGAAAATTTAGAGTCAGTAGCACCTCTATTTAAATTCGATAGTGAATCTTTAAATGACGCTGAAGTTGATACTTCTATTAGTGATACAGAAGTAACATTTAACTTAAAGCTGAAAGTAGGAGATCAATACCTAGGGAAAGAAAACTTTAAATTAATAGGTTTTGAGAATCTGGAACTATTAAGTATTTTAGACCTTGTTCAAGAAGGTTCATTACCATATATGAAGATATATGATGATGAACAAGTTGAAACATTAGATGTAGGTGCGCTAGTCCAGGAAGAAGTTAGTGCATACCTCTCTCTGAATGAAGAAGGATTTAATGAACATTATGATTCGTTTGTTAGTTTTCAAAAGTACTTTATAGAGGCCTTATCCAGTGTGACTGAAAAAGGGTTGTTTGGAATTGACTTTTATGAGCTAGAGGCGAATTTAGAAACTTTATTAAAAGGTGTAACCACTAATGCCACCATTACAAACACCATATATAAATATCTAAACTATATCGGATCAATTGACAATTTACCTGTCAAACTAGGTCAGAGAGGATATAGTAAAGAAAGAATTTTAACAGTTATTAACCCAATACGGCTAGTTAGCTTGAAGCATAGATATCAGGAAATAAATCATAAGGTGGAAAACTGGATAAACAATGCTCGCAAAGATAACTTAGACGTAACGAAGCTTGAAGATTATATGAATCATGTTGTAGATGAAACGATAGACTTGGGACCAAGATACTTCACTAGTGATGGCGATGATTCATTTCTTATTGAGGTTAGTGAGACACTAGGTGAAGGTCACTTTGTTCTAAATACTGAACGTTCAGATAAGATGGATCACTTAGCAAATGATCTATCAAAGGAATTACTTACAAGTGTAAAAAACTATTTTGAAGTGTATCCTTTCGCTAAAGATGGTATGGATATCTTGTTCTTATATTGTCAAAGTGCTGATGTTATTACGAAATCAATAGATGAATTGTTTAAGAAAGTGAAAAATTTAAACAAGCTTAAAATTACAGTTCATAGTACACATGCAGCTCCTATCCACAGAAGATTAAATCAATGGGTAAAACAAAGAGAAGAATACATCCATCCAGATGGGACTAGTAAGTTCCCTAAAGTTGAGATTAAAGTGATTTCTGGTCTAGATGTAAATGAGATATCTAAACAAATAAACAACCATATGATCGATGCTGATTTAGTGGTATTAGCTGACTATTTTGCTCAAAGCAGTCAAATTAAGTATGAGTTTGATAAGATTAACTACGAAAAATCGGATAACTGGTTTGAAGTTGTATATAAAGAACCCTTATTAAATACTGAAGTAGTTAAACGTATGTCTTATGTAAGTGAATCTATGCCACCGATATTAAAATCTTTCTATCAGCTTCAGTATATATCTCAGAAGAAAGAGATTCTTGAAGAGGACGAAGTATATGTTCTAAAAAATAAAGTAGCTTTATCTAACCAAAATAATGATTTAATTGATTTTCTACATTCTAATTTTAATTGGATTATGTTTATGGATAGATACTTAGATAAATCTCTACTAGAACAAACATCAACTAATGCACAAATCATTCAATACAAGTCTAAAGCTGGTTCTAACAATAACTATAAACTTATTGTTTCTTCTTCTGAATATATTCGTAAACTTAATAATCAACAAGAAGATGAATACTATGATCGACTTGGGAAGAAGTTAAGTTTAATTCTGAAGAACCCACAGATTGATAGGAAAAAAGTAGTCGATTCTATACAGGAAGTTAAAAAGATATCTGGAGCACTAGTATTGAAAGCAATAGGTCCAGGTAAATACTCTCACGAAATGGTAGCAACCTATTTAAGTAAGAAGTTCAGAGAGAATGCTAATGACAATGTGTTGCAGGTATGGTCTGTTTGCGATGAGCTTCCATGGTTCTCAAATAATAAACGACGTCCTGATTTGGCGATTACAACAATAAAAGAAGTTGATGGTACATTACAAGTTGACTTCAATATTGTAGAATTAAAGTTTGTTAGCTATTCAATATTTGAAAGAGAACGATATGATGCAATCAAACAAGTAGATGCAGGTATGAATGTGTATGAAAATCTCTTCTCTTTCGATGAAAATAAAACTGATTCTGAATTCTGGCGAGAAGAATTAGTTCATTACTTTATCGAAAGAGGATCGTATAGTCCTGAAGAAGCGCATATATTAAAGGCATTACAGCACACACCAATTTCAAATATTAACGTAAATATAAATTCTTCAATAGATGTATATTGTTATACTTCAAACCTACATGAGCATGATTTCGAAAGTATATCTAATGGTGCTTATTATCAGAAATTAGAGGGAGAATATGATAATTATGTATTCTCAAGATCTTATATCCTAAATCATCTTGGTGCCTCTGAAGAAATCGCTCCAGACTATGCTGAAATTGAAAGTAATGATGAGACATTTGAAAAAGAACTAGAGGCAAGAGAAACTATTTCTAGCGCGAATGATAACGGTAAAGATGCTACAGATAATGAGCCTGAAGAGGGTGAACAAGAAACTGAAGCAGGAAGTGAGAATGAAGGTGAAGACACAGATATTCCCACTTCAGATCTTGGTGATAGTAAAAGTGAGATTGAGCATGAACCTACTTCTATTCCAACCGTTAAGCCAGATAAAGAGGATGCTGATCAAGAAGGATCTAACCTTGTAAATGGAGAAAATCCTGAAGTAGTTGCTCTTAAGGACATGGAGCCTAATGAGAATGTTAATGAAGATCAAAGTGATTTGAAGAAACAATATATAAATAATCTAGAAACACACTTTAATCGAAATAAATTAAATGTCAAAGTTAAGAATGCTGTAGTAGGATCAAGTGTTGTGCGTTTAATATTGGATATTCCTTCTTCATTAAATTCTGATAAAGTAATGCGTAGAAGGCAAGATATCCAGCTATGGTTAGGCTTAGATCAAGAACCTCATATGTTTATTGACAAAAACGGCATTAACATTGATATTGCCAGGGACAACCCTGATACAATCTTCTTTGAAGATTTCATGAAAATATCGAGAGAACAACTAAGTGATGATATTAAGGATACAAACTTGATATCACCACTTGGATTTGACCCTTTGAATAATGTAATTAACATTGATTTTTCTGATCCATCTACTCCACACTTATTAACCGGTGGAACAACAGGAAGCGGTAAAAGTGTAACACTGAACTCTATCATTCTAGGTAGTATGTGCTTATATGATCCAAGTAAACTTCAATTTGTATTTATTGATCCAAAACAGGTTGAGTTTACAGTTTATAAAGGATTGCCTCATACAAGAGATGTAGTAACAGATATTAACGAGGCTGTAAGCACATTAGATATACTAGTTCAAGAAATGGAAGAACGATATAAGCTATTTGCTCAAGAATTCGTTAGTAATCTTGATGAATATGTAGAACTTACAGGAAAGCGTCTACCTCGTATTGTAATTGTATTTGATGAATTTGCAGACTTTATGAGCCAAGATAAAGAGATTGCACAGAAAGTTGAAAATGCAATATTAAAACTTGGCCAAAAAGCAAGAGCTGCAGGATTGCATCTGATTATATGTACACAAAATCCAAAATCTGACATTATCAATACAAATATCAGAAACAATTTAGGTGCTAGACTTGCATTAAGAGCTACAGATTCTACTGCATCTACTGTTATACTAGGAGATAGTGGCGCTGAAAACTTAGGTGGTAAAGGTGACTTCCTTGCTAAAACAAGTAGTCAAAAAGTTACTCGTGGTAAGAGTCCATTTCTTACGCCTAAAGTTAAAAGAGCATTACTAAAATACTTTTCAGGTAAAAAATAATTAAATAATACATCTAGATCTTTATCTAGATGTATTATTTTGAGTTATATGATTACTGGAACAACTTGTCCAGTAAATCTGAGGAAAGGATGTAACTTAGCTTATGGCATACGGACAACATCAAAGTTTCTATTTAAGAGACAGATGGCTAAGTAAAGCAATCAAACAATTAAAGAAAGATAGTCGCTTCTTCTATGATAAAGAAGCTTTTGAAAAGATTGGATTAGGTAAGAATATGGTTCAATCTCTAAGGTTTTGGGTTGTTGCAACAAACCTCGCTGAAGAGCAAACAAATGATGAGAGAAAAAAAGTACATTTACTCACAAAATTTGGTGATCTTATAGATGAATATGATCGACATATTCAATTTGTAGATACAGCATCTTTATTACATTATCAATTAAGTAGTAATTTTGAACCTTCTACAGTTTGGTTCTGGTTCTTTAATATTTTGGATGAGACAACAGTTAGTAAAGAGGACCTATTTAGGTTATTTTCTAAATGGGTGGTTCAAAATGAGGAAAAGCGTGTCTCTGAAAAATCTTTAAAAAGAGATATTGATTGTTTAATTAAATTATATACAGCCGGTCAAACAGCTAATGACCCAGAAGAGGTTATTCAAAGCCCCTTAAATAAATTGAATGTGATGTCTGAGAAAAATGGAATGATCTTTAAAAAGACACCTAATAGTATTGAGGAAATAGGTTTATCAGCCTTGTACTTTTCGTTGTTAGATTATTGTTCTAAAAATAGTGTTGAAATGGTTTCAGTAGATGAAATCATTTATCAAGATGGCCTATGGGGGAATGTGTTTAATATGAATCGTAATTTAATCATACAAGCTTTACACCAATTAACCAATCATCCTCTACATCCTATAACCTTTACTAGAACAAATAATTTAGACACAGTCAGAGTTCCAAAGGTTGATCCTTTAGAATACTTAAAGGATGAATATAGTAGAAAGGTGTACGTGCAATCATGAGTGCAAACAACGTTTCTTTTAAATCTAGTATTAATATAAAGTTTGATTTAGGAAATGAGAACTTTTTTAATAGATATTTACCTACGCCTTCACATGCAGAAGCTTTTATTGGTTTACTTAAAGGTTTTAATGAGAAGTCTTCATCCAAGTCACATATTATAATGGGACCATACGGAACAGGGAAATCATTAATCGGAACAATTTTAAGTAGTATTACATCAAATAATGTTTCTAATGATACTGTACAAGAACTGAAACAAAAGTTCGAAAAAGTAGACGATGATATATACAATGAGTTAAACAAAATACAGTCATGCGATAAAACTTATTTACCCATTGTTCTTAGTGGTAATGAAGGAAGATTTAGAACAGCAATTATATCTTCTATTATGAAAACATTAGAACAAAACGATATACATGTAACAGTACCTGGTGTAGTAAATAAGGTTATATCCACAATTGAAACCTGGGAACAAGATTATCCACAAACTTTTGAAGCTTTCTTAAACTATTTAAAAGAAGCAGGTAAGGAATATGAATTGTGGAGAATCGAAGTTCTCAGCCATAATTCACAAGAAATTGAATGGTTTCAGTCAATATTTCCTTACCTTACATCAGGAACCGAATTTATTGTCGACTATCAATATGATTTTGTAGAGCAAATCAAATATATTCTTGATGAACTTGATAAATTAGATTTAGGTCTTTTTGTTACCTATGATGAATTCGGAAGGTTCTTGCAAACATTAGATACAACACTAATTCACGAGACAATGCAAGACATACAAGATATTGCTGAATTGGCAGATCACTATACAGACTCATTTCATATATTGCTTATTACTCACAAAAACTTAAGACAATATTTCAATGTTTTAAAAGATGAACATAAAGACGAATTTCAGCGAATCGAAAGAAGATTTAAAACCTATTATATTGAAAGTGATCAGTCTACATTTGTTCGCTTAGCTCAAAACATTATAAATGATTTAGATATTAAAAATACACTTTCGAAAGATTATGAAGAGAGTGTCATTAATACGTTAAGAAAATACACCTTCTTTCCCACTCTTAATCAAGTAGAGTTAGAGGAGTTAGTAGTTAGTGGTTGTTATCCAATCCATCCAATCACGTTATATTTATTACCACATTTATCAAACGTATTTGGACAGAACGAGAGAACATTATTTACTTTCTTAGAGAGTACTGAGACTGGAGGACTTTTAAATCACTTAGCTAAAGATGATGGATATTATTTAGCGGATCAATTATTTGATTACTTCTTTTCTGGAGACCATTTTATTAGTGAAGATATAAAAGATAGTGTACGCCTATATAAACAGCTGATTAAAAAAATACCAACTCCATCAAACGGGTTAGAGCAAAGAATATTAAAATTCATTACGCTTTGGGAGTTAACAGGGCTTCAGTCCATGCATAAGATAACCAACGAGTTACTTTCATTAGCTTTAAATGAAGAAATAGAGAACGTAAATAAAGCCTTAGATCAATTAAACAGCTATAAAGCTGTCCGTTTTAATAGAATAATGGGGTATTGGGAATTATTCCAAGGAAGCTCTATAAACATCGAAGAGGAAATCCAATCAAGATTAGAAGAAACTTCAATTAACCAAAATAGAAGAAAAGAGGTTATTGAAAATGCATTAGATAACAAATTCTATTTGGCGACTTCTTACAATGATGAAAAGAGTATGACAAGATTTGCTACTACAAACGTTACATTCAGCTCTGATATTGTAGAGGAAGGCAAATTCGACTATGATCAAAATTCCGATGCAAGTATTTATCTTGTGATACTTGAAAAGAGTGAAGACAGAGAAGACATTATTCAACAACTTAAAGACAACTTTTCATTTAAACAAAGTATTTTTGGTGTTTCTCATTACCCAATTACTTATATTTATGAAGTAATTGATCAGTTAATAATCGTTAATCAAATGATAGAAGATGTTGAGTTACTAAAGCAAGATATCAATATCAAAGATGAACTCTTAATTAAAAAGGAAGACCTACTCTTTTCAATTAAAGAGTATATTAGAGTTTGGACAGATTTTAGTGGTCATGCTACATGGATTCATAACGGAGAAGAGATAAAGATTCAAAATCGAATTGTTTTAGAAAACAAACTTTCCGAGATAATGTATGATATATATCCTTATACACCAGAAGTTAGAAACGAATCCATTAACCGAAAGAAGATTAATAATGTACAGTTGAAGGCAGCTAAAACTGTAGTTGATCATATAATTGAGTTTCCTTATTCTGAGCAGTTTAACATTGAAGGTAAAGGACCAGATTATTTAATCTATGCTACTATATTTAAAAATAACGGATTCTTAATAGATGATCTAAATAATATTAGCTCTAAAGAGTTTCAATTAATGAGAGATGATTTAATAAACTTTGTGAAAAACAATAAGAAAGGGAATCTCAACGAATTAGTAAGTATCTTGGAGAGAAGTCCTTACGGGATTCGAAAACCTTTAATTCCTATTTATATTATTTCCTTATTACGAGATGTATGGGATCATACGATGTTCTATAGAAATGATATGTATGTGCCTGCAGTAGATGGAGACAAGATCTACAAAATGATAGAAGAAGCAGATCAATATGAATATATTGTTTATGACTTCAATAAACAGCTTACACCATTTCTAAATGAAATTGACTCTGTATTTGGGGAATATAAAAGTGAGTACGTAGATGGTAAACCAGCTATTATACAAATGAGCAGTGCTGTTTTAGGGTGGTTAAGATCTTTACCTAAATACACGCAAATCACTTCTAACTTATCCCCTGAAGTAAATCAATTTAAGGAAACGGTAAAAAGAAGTGAGGTAGATCCGTCTGCCACAATTCAAAGTTTATTTGAGAATTATCAAAATGATTTTGATTCCTTAATATCTATGAAAGTAAATATAGAAAACTTCTGTGATCATCAAATCGAAAATATTAAAGAAAATATTTTTTACTATACGGAAACAAGCTCATATAAAGAATTGATAAACTGGGCTAATAATCAAAGCGGCTTTGCTCAAAAGAAAAATGCAACAGTATATAACATTTTGAATGTTAGTACGAGTGATAATTGGGTGTCGGATTTTGTAGAGGAATATATAGGGCTTAGAATACAAGATTGGTCTGATAGAACGTATGAAATGTTTATTAAGCAGTTAGAGAGAGATATAGAAATGCTTAATAGCAAAGATTCAGATAATACGAATGCACAACAATTACAAATTGATGGAAGAAATGTTACTATACAAACAGACGTAGAACTTTCAACAAAGTCTAAAACCATCTATAACAATGTTCATAGAATGGTGAATAATGCTGGTAGAACAGTGCCTAAAGAAGAAGTAGAGTATATCGTCTACAAATTATTAACGGAATTTGTAGAATAACGGGGTGTTTTTATGAGAAAGAAAGTGCACGTAGCTATGTTCAGTGGAGGAGCTGCAAGTGCTTATGTTGCAAACCATATGGTGCAAACACATGGTAAAGAAAATTCTATTCTGTTCTTTACTAATACCTTATGGGAAGATGAAGATAATTACCGATTCATGGATGAAGTTGCTGACATGATTGGTGTTGAAATCACTGAGGTAGTAGATGGTAGAACTCCAGAAGAAGTGTTCTATGATTATAAATTCTTAGGAAACTCTAGGCTTGCAAAATGCTCTGAAGAGTTAAAAGTTTATAAAACAATAACATTTTTAGAAGATTTGAGAGATAACCATAATTTAGAACCTATTCTTTATTTTGGTATCGGACCTCATGAGAGCCATCGTGCTGATAATCTTAAAAGCTTTTATGAGCATAATCCATTAGAGCCGATTGAAACTCGTTTTCCTATGATTGAAACCTTCAGAGAAGATCTTGATGTGAAATCTATCATTGAGAATGAGTGGAAAATTAAACTACCTAGAATGTACGAATTAGGTTTTAGTCACGCAAATTGCGGTGGCAGATGTGTGCGTGGAGGTTTCCAACACTATGCTCAATTATATAGTATCTGGCCCGACCGCTATAAAGAACAGGAAGAAATGGAAGAAAACTTCCGTAAGCACTTTGAGAAAAACGTTTCTATTTTAAAGAAGGATGGTAAACCATATACTCTCAAAGAATATCGTGAACAAATGGATAGAGAAGGAGTCGACAAATTCCTTAAGGTTCAGGATAATACAGTGCCTTGTGTTTGTTCGTTTTCATAGTCAAAAACCCGAATCCTAATTTAGGATTCGGGTTTTTAAAATTTAATTACGCATTCCTATATTTACAAATATCATGTGTATTTATGGAAATTCATATATTTGGTATAATTATTAAACAAAACTGTAATTTGAATACAATAAAAATTAAAATTTAGGAGATGCATTTATGAGCTTTTTACATATTAATTTAAAAGAAAGCTATAGGTCTTCTGAAGATAATGTGATTGAAAATTTTTATTTACCTATTCTACAGGGGGCGGTATTATATCGCAGGGCTGTAGGATACTTTTCCTCTTCAGCTCTTATTGATATTTCTAAAGGAATTTCAGGGTTATTGAGGAATAACGGTAAAATTCAACTCATTGCCTCGCCAAATTTAGATAAAGAAGATATAGAAGCAATTCACAAAGGTTATTCAGAAAGAGAAAAGTTAATAGAAAACAAAATCATAAAGGAATTGAAAAGTGAAAAGAGCTATTACGAGAAAGAAAGGTTAAATTACATAGCGCATTTAATTTCTAATCAACAATTGGATATTAAGATAGCTTTTCTAAACAATGGTGAGAATAAAAATATAGGTTTGTATCATGAGAAGATCGGAATAGTATATGATCATGAAGGGAATAGAATTGCCTTTAATGGTTCATTAAATGAAACTCACTCCGCATTCATCAATAACTTTGAATCTATTGACGTATTTTTTTCCTGGAATGGTAATGACATTAATAGAGTAAATAATAAGGAAAGTGATTTTGAAAAGTTATGGAACAATGAAACAAAGAATATAGAGATAATAGACTTTCCTCACTTATGTAGGCAAGAACTTATGAATTTCAAAAAGGATACATTAGCTGAAGAAAAGGAATTGTATAAACTAAATAAAGCTACTGAGGATAACCAGGACTTACCTTTTATTCCACATGAGGTAAAGTTGTATGATTATCAAGAAAAGGCCATACAGGTGTGGGAGGAACAGAATTTTCAAGGAATATTTAATATGGCAACAGGGTCAGGAAAGACTTTTACAAGCTTAGGTGGTTTAGTTCGGTTATCTAGGCATCTCAACTATAATATTTTCATTGTAATAGTAGTACCTTATCAACATTTAGCAGAACAATGGTCTGATGAAGTGCAAGTATTTAATTTTGATCCTATAATAGCGTATTCTTCATCTTCTCAAAGAAACTGGAGGAGGAAGTTAAGAGATGCTGTTATAGACTTTAATTTAGGTCTGAGTAAAGTTGTAACATTAATTTCAACTAACGCAACTTATATGACTGACTTCATACAAAAACAATTAAGTAAAGTAAAAGGTGAAGTTGTATTAGTAGTTGACGAGGCACATAATTTTGGAGCTGCTTCTTTAAGTGAATTTTTGCTACCTAGCATAAAATATAGACTTGCGCTTTCTGCTACTTTAGAGAGACATCAAGATGAAGAAGGTACGAATAAGTTATATGATTATTTTGGAGAAAAGTGTATAGATTACGGGTTGAAAGAAGCCATAAATGATAACAAATTAGTTAAATATTATTATAAGCCTATTGTTACTACACTTAATGAAACTGAACTTGAAAATTATATAACTCTTTCTAAAGAAATTGGAAGAAATATGATAGATAAAGGTAATGGGAAAAAAGAATTGAATACTAGAGGTAAGAAAGTTGCTTTAGAGAGGTCTAGGTTGGTAGCTGGTGCAATAAATAAAATAGAAATCCTTAAAGAGTTGTTATTGAAAAATGAGCAACCTTTTGAAGAACTTAAACATGCTCTTGTGTACTGTGGCGCAACTACCCTCTATGATTTTGACTCAAACGAAGATAGTAATGAACAAGTAAAACAGATAGAGGCAGTTATGTCGCTTTTAGGACATGAGTTGGGAATAAAGGCTGCAAAGATTACTGCTGAAGAAGACATGAGTGAAAGAAAAAAACTGTTAACTAAGTTTAGTGAAGGGCATGATATTCAAACACTTGTTGCGATAAAGTGCTTAGATGAAGGTGTTAATATTCCTGAAATTGATAAGGCATACATTTTATCCAGTAGTAGTAATCCAAAAGAATATGTTCAACGACGAGGGAGAATTCTAAGAAAAGCTCCTAATAAACATACAGCCGTTATTTATGATTTTATTACATTACCTAGGTCATTAGATACAGTTAGGAATATCCCGCTTTCACAATTGAATTCAGATTACTCATTAGTATTAAAAGAGATTGTGAGAATAAGAGAATTTGCTGAACTATCTTTAAATCCGTATGAAGGATTGGGATTAATAGATGAAATTAAAAAAGTTTATAGTATAACAGATGAGGTGACTGATTTAATATGACAAATGATATAAATAAAACAAGGCTACAAAATATGTTGTATAGAGTTATTGAAGCTGAAAAAGAAAACATTCGTACTAAACGTTTTAGGGATTCAGAGATGATTAAGAAAATCCAAAAGATTATAGAGGAGGAGGATAAAAAATGCATTTAAAAAAATTAACTATGAACAACTTTAGGCAATATAAGGGAATACATGAAATAAAATTAGATTCATCAGATAAAAATAAAAATGTAACTGTTATATTAGGGACCAATACAAGTGGTAAAACAACCTTGCTACAAGCCTTTAATTGGGTTCTCTATGGCGAAGCAAATTTTAAAACTAAAGACTTTCTCTTGAATCTTGAGTTGATAGATGAAAATAGTAATATACATAATCAGTATGAAGTCTCGGTAAAACTTGAGCTCAGTCATGACGATATTGATTACATTATTGAAAGAAAACAGCTTTATAGTTTTAACCGAAATAATAGAGTTCAACCTGGTAATGCTAATTTAGAAATTTCATATATTAATGAAAATGGGCAAACAAAATTTATTAATGATCTAGATTATCAAGAGGATACAATTAGAAAAATTATGCCTAAAGAATTAATGTCATATTTCTTTTTTGATGGCGAGAGAATTGAGAACTTGGGTAGAAATGAAAAGAATGGTAAGGAGGATTTGGCTAATGCAGTGAAAACAGTACTAGGATTAGATGCCATCGAAAAAACAATTAAGCATTTAGGCGGTGGAAATAAAAATAGTGTTATTGGACAGTACCGTGAAAGCTTAGATGAAGAAGGTAACCATGAATTAAGAGAAGCAAAGGATCGACTTGAAACTAAAACTAAAGAGTTTGAAGAGAAGGTGAAAATAAAAAAAGAACTACATAATTCAGAAGAGTACTACGAAAATAGAAAGACTAAATTAGAAGAAATTCTTAAAGAAGATCAGGATGCGAAGCATTTACAATTAGAAAGGAAACAAAATGAAGCGTCGATAAAACAATTAACAAAGGAGAATAAGAGTTCCTTTGATAGCATTAAAAAGCAGTTTAATGAAAAAGCTCCTTATTTCATCGGGAAAAGTCTTATTAATAGAGCAGGGAAAACTTTAAAAGAAGATGAGTCTTTTGATAAAGGAATACCACATATGCATGGTGATTCTATAAATTTTCTTATTGAAAGAGGTTATTGTTTATGTGGAACTCCTTTGAATAATAGGGATGAGGCATATGATCATATAAAGAAAGAACAAGAATTTTTACCACCACAGTCCCTTGGTACCATTATTCAGACTTATCAAAAGAATGCGACCTACTTTATTTCGAGTAGTGATGGTTTATATGAAGATATTGAGAATGACTACAGGACTATTAGAAAAAATTTAAGAGATATATCTAAATATGAAGAAAGAAATGTAACAATAAGCAATGAAATTACAACTGAAAAAGACATTGGTAAAATTGAGGAAGAACTAACACAAGTAAATCAAAAAATAAAAGAAATAACATATGAAGTAGCTGCCACTAGTAATGAAATTGAAAATATAGAAAAGCAAATAGAAGATATAAAAAAGAAAATTGATGAACTTTCCACAACAAGTGAAAGAAATAATAACATTGTGAGATACATCAAATATGCCAACGAAATGTATTTTCTTCTTAATGAGAAATATAAAGGTGAAGAAGATAATATTAAATCTCAACTTGAAAAGAATGTAAATGATATTTTTCAGGAAATGTATCATGGGGAAAGGTCAATTAGTATAAATGATAAATATGTATATAGACTTAATACTCCTGATATTCATAAAGAATACTCCACAAAAGCCGATGAATCAAAAGGTTTAGAAGTTGTTACTAGTTTTTCATTTATATGTGGCATTGTAAAATTAGCTCGTGAACATTTAGGAGTTTTTCAGGATCAAATAAGCTCTGAATCATATCCTTTAGTCATGGACGGTCCTTTTTCTAATGCTGATGAAAAACACGTTGAGAATATAGCTCAATTAATGCCGAGCATTGCTAACCAAGTGGTGATATTTGTGATGCACAAAGACTGGAATTATGCTGAAGAAGTTTTAGGTGATCGTATTGCTAATAGATATGAGCTTAATAAGGAATCTGAAACAAATACTATAATAAAGGAGGGATAAGTAATATGTTTGAAACAGAAGTGGTGATCAAAGGAAAGCACGCAAATTATGTTGATTATCTTAGAAATGAAAAAAGTGCTAATTTATTTAAGAGGAATATGGACGTTTATTTATTAGCTCCATTTGTTGGATTTTATTATAATCATAAAGGTGAAGAAGACAATAGCATAAATACTAATACGAAGATTTTTGCGGATACAGTGATTAGGGAGAAACTAAAGCTTGAATTTATTTATCAAACAGTTATGATACTACATCATGAAGGAAGCAGTAAAGAAAAAGTTAAAGCTGCATTCGATTCTAGTGAGCACCAGGTAAAAGAAAATATGGAAGTTTTTCATTCTTATACACTGGGAGGTATTGAAAAATTATATGAGAAACTGGTAGAAGAATCATATGATGAAGAGGACTACTTAAATGAGTTATTTTCTTTTATACAGGAATTCAATAATGAAAATACTAAAGAAGAGATTGATATACTAGAATTAGCGAGACAATAAATAAAATGCCCTATTTTAGGGCATTTTATTTATTTTGTATTAATTATGGTTAGAGATGTAATCTTCGATTATATTTTGGATAAACTTGGATCTACTTACTTCTTTTTGGTCAGCTAATTTTTCAACATCCTCGATCATTCCATTATCTAGTAATAAGGTGATTTCAGACTTACTATTATCTACTTTACTCTCATTAAATTCAAACATAGTGATTATAGTTCGTAATTTTTTAATTTCCTCTTGAGAGAAAACATTTTGATTAGAGTTAACATTATTACTAGTATTTTCTTTTTTGTTTGATGATTTCTCTAAAGAACTGATTATAAGGTTTACACTATGATCGGTGTCTAAATTATATTCCTTAAACTTACTTAATAATTGCTCAGGATTTTTTTTAATAAAAGCTAGAAAACCTCGTAAATCTATTTTATTAAATTTAATATCTCTTTTTAATTTAGACAGTTTCTCATGTTGAGATTGATTAGTCCATGTATCAAAGAAGCTGTCGTATCTATACTTATTTTGTTTTAAGAATTTTCTAACTTCCATATCACTTGTGTTATATTTTTTAGCTACTTCCATTAGAGGCATATATTCAAGATCTCTCAAATAACTTTCTAATACAATTCTTGTTTTCTCCCATTTATTTAAGTTTTTAAAGTAATTATATCCTTCTTTTTTTAGAAGTTGCTCTAGATTTGTGACAAAGTTTAACCTTTTTTTCTTGTTAGTAAAATAGTTAAATGATAAATCATATAAAGTATTACCTCTATTTAGTTCTTCAACTAAAGATGTTAGTAATTCTTCTTCGCTTTGTTTTGTCCATTGATCGATTAATTCTTTATAGGAATAATTGTTTTCTTTTAACAGTTGGATGACTTTATCTTTCGATAGAGAGAGAGCTGAACAAACATCATTAATTGAATTACTATTATTATAGTTATTATTTAATAGAGTGATTATTTTATCAATTGTAGGTGTAACAGCTGTAGAATATGTATTTGATTTGTATTCTTGATTCATTTGTGGTGAAACTTTGTTTTGAGGTTTACTTTTCTTAAAGACATCCTCTAAAAAACTGTCCATATCCATGGTATTACCTCCTTTTAAATAATTTATATACCATTATTGTAAATAATTAAGTATCAATTTAATATACTTATATTCAAAAATACTTTTAGTGAAATTTATGATAGATTACATATTATTTAGAGGAGAGAAGGCATAATGTTTCATAAATTAGATGTACTCAGCTTAATGAAGCATAAATCTCCCCCCTATTATTGAGAGGGAGATTTATTGCTATGTGTGTTTGTTTAAGAACCCATTGCAAACATCAATTCAATAGCGGACATCTCAGGTAGGCGTTCAATGAACTGTCTTGCAAAATCATGGTCGCTAAAAGAAAAAGCTTGTAACTCATTATCGATTTTATACTTTTGTACATCATGTTGTAACCTTAGGGAATATACTTTTACTATTTTATTTTGATCTGTTGATTCAGACGATAGTATGGCAACACCTATCTCACTATTGATCGGACTTGTCATAACAGTTTCAACATTCATCTCTTCTAACAACTCATTGTCAAAATCTACAGCAATCTCCATATTAATTCCCTCCCTAATACTTTAATTAGATAAACAGATAGAAAATTCCTTGTTAATATACACATCACGGATAAAGAAATGTAAATTAGTCTGGTCAGTTTCACATGCGTACCAATATATCATCCACCCAAGGTGAAAACCGTGTCATACAATGTGAAGTACGGTTAACTTGACGAATCAATGTATAAGTCGAGATAGGTAACATAAGTTTTTCGTTATTATAAAAGGCAACCTGCACATGTTTACCGTGGGCCTTCTTTGATTTGATATGTTTAGGAAAAATCCAAATGCATGAAAATTGAGAAGGTGAAACAGTAGGAAAAGCGAATAGATTTAGGTGGGGGAGGATAGGGATAGGAGATTTTTGGTTGAATCCTAGTTGTTTTACCATAGCTTGGCGCCTACCTGTGTATGTGGCTCCACCTTCTAAACAACCATTTTCAATGATCGTTAGTGGTTTTTCCTTTACGTAAATCTCTCCTTGCTCACTATCTAAAATTTTTGCTCGATAGACTTCATCGGAAACTGGGAGGATTGCCATAGTGGTGTGGCTAAGTTGATAATTCGTTTGAGTCATGTTCATTTTCCTTTCCATTTTGGGGATGGTTCATCTCTTTCATTCGTTCCATTGCCATAACAGCTCTGTAGTTTGTGGCTCTATTGTACATGCAATTCATGTTGACGATGAGGCGCCACCAGGTTCTGCCTTTTTCATCTAGTCGGTAAGCGGTTCGTGGATCTTCAAATTCTTTTGGGGATAGGTTTGATGTCATCCAAATTGGACGGTTGGCTCGTTCACGTCCATTGACGATCTGGAAGACCCAGTCTTTTTCTTCAGGGGAGAATTTTTGACTACTTAAGAAGTCATCCCAGATGAGTAAGTCTGCATCAAGGCAAGCTTTCATGATGTCGGTAAACGATTCGTGATTACTGAAACGCTTGGTTTCACGTAAACGACTGAAGAGGTCTTTTTCTGTTAGAAAGATAACGGAATATCCTTGGTCGATTAATAGATTTGCTCCGGCTGCGGTTAAATGAGTTTTTCCGTTTCCTGTTTCTCCGAAAATCATTAGCCCTAAGTTTTCCCTCTCTTCAAACCCTTTAACAGCATCCTGTACTTCTTCATACGCTTTTTCACCTCCTTCACGTTGCATGTAGTTCTCAAATGTCATCGTTCGTAATTCACGATTTGTGCTGCTGAGTTTCATCATGCGTTCAATCCGCTTTTGTTTTTTCACGCGTTTTTGTTCTTCTTCCTGTCTTTTAAGCTCTTGTATTCTACATGAGCAAGCACAAACAACCCATCGCTCCCCGATTAGTGGAATTTCCTTTAATATCTGTTTCCTCTCAGTTCCACAGTTAGTGCAGTACACAGGATCAGGTTTATCTGTAGAACTTGATATGGGAAGTCTGCTCAGGACGTTCTTCATTCCTTCCGTGACTGAATTCATGTTTGTCCCCTCCTTTATTGGAATAATAGTTTTCTTGATGCTGGATAGCTGCGTCATAGGTTGTAATCCCTTGCTTATGCCAGTTTGAAAGAATTCCTTTTGTATATGAAAAAGGTTTGTGGCGATCACCAGTGAGTTTTAAGGCATAAGCCAATAACTTCATTTCAAAACTATGAACATACTGGTGAAGATATTGTAATTCATTTTGTGAAGGGGTTCGTTTAAGGTATTGATTGTAGTACGTACATAATAGATTCTTTTTCTCTTTCTGTTTTGTTTTTTGTATACTACATGGGGCTCTATTGTGGTCCACTTTGTGGGTCTTGTTGTGGTTCTTGTTTTGGGTCTTTTTTGTTATAGGTGTTTGTTTACTCGAGGGTGTAGGAGGGTTCTCGGTGGTTTGTTTGTGGTGCATATTTGAGTCTTTTATGGAGCTATTTAAATGAGTTACGTTCGAAGGCATACCCTGTTGAGGAGTTTCTGTTTGTTTTGTGAAACTATGTAGTTGATACACGGCAGATTGCCTGCCTTTTCTTGACTGGACGGTTATATAATCGAGTTCGGCAAGTTCTGTGCGTGCTTTACAAAGGGAACGTTTTGTTAGACCAGATTTGGATTGAAGAACTTGAAGAGGGACAGAAAAAGTCTCGGGCCATCCTTTCCTGCTGTTGATAAACATTAACGCATGCCATAAGGATATGGCTGAGGGTGAGAGGTCATCTAGCTCTTGCTGACCATAGAATAGGTTGATTTCTTTTAAGTAGTTCATGGGAACACTCCTTGTGTGGGGGTAGATTGAAGGGATTAATAAAATGTAAGAATAAGAGGGTGAATATTGAGGTAGGAAATGGTGGGGCTTATTCATTATTTTTATATGTCTCAAGTTCTTGTAATACGTTAGAAAATAATTTATCAATGCTAATACACTTTGAACTATAAATTTTAAATAGCGTGCTGGAATATGGATCTTTCTTTTCTCCGCGTTCTATTTTTCCGATGTTATTATAATCAAGATCAGCGAGTTCACTTAATTTATCTCTACTTAAATTCTGTTCTTCTCGTTGCATTTTTAAGTGTTTACCTAGAAGCTGAGCGAACAAAACCTCTTTATCTTCCACTATATAATCTCCTTTTAAACGTTGATAGTTTGATTATCTTGGTGATTGGAGATTATGGGAACGTCCAGGTGGACTTATTTCGTGGTTTTTTTATTTTTTTTGGAGAATTATTCAGATAGATAAGAGTTTTTGTTATAAAATGGCAAGATTGATATACTTAAGAAAAGCTGATTGAAAGGTGATAATTTTATGCCTACTTATAACAAATTAGTTCGAGATTTAATTCCGAACATTATTGAACAGAGTGGTAAAGGTTATAAAATAGAAGTTCTATCAGAAAAAGAGTACATAAATGAATTACAAAAGAAGCTGCAAGAAGAAGTAGATGAATATAGAGAAGCTATAGAGGGTCAAGATGCTATAGAGGAATTAGCAGATATTTTGGAACTCATGAAAGCTTTAGCGGAGAAGCATGGTTCCTCGATAGATGAAGTAGAAAAGGTTCGTAAAGAGAAGGCGGAAAAGCGAGGGGCTTTTAACAATAAAGTATTTTTAGTAGAAGTTGAAGATTAATGGCTATAAGTATATAAATAGCAAAACTTATATTCAAAAAGGTATGGTGATATATTTGCTCAAACATTTCCTCTTAAACTATTTAAAGAACATTATTAAAGTACATACACTAATAAATGGAAAGGCTAATCAGATAACTGCTGTAGATCAAGAGCATTTTCACGTTAAAACAGATAATAGTATAGGGACTGAAAAGATTCCTATAGAAGCGGTAGAAACAGAACTAACGTACCTTTTAGATAACCGGAGTATTCAAAAAGAAGACCTTTCCTTTCAATTTCGATCTTCATTTATTTTAGCGTTACTGAATCAATTACCATTCGTAAGGTTTGATAGGTCTACTAAAACTTTATATATCGAGGAGTTTAAAACAGATCAACTACCATATGAGCAGTTTCATAAGACTATGAAATTTCTAGATGAAGTGATCGATGGGCAGTATGATCCGACTCAATTAAATCAGCAGTTAGAAGGAAACGAATATCAATTTAAGACAAATGCTAGACAGGATTTAAGAATGCTTGGATTTTTAAGTGAATCCAACGAAATGAATGAATCCATCATCCAGCAGTATAAAAGCTCTAGCAACCAAACGTTAGTCAAACAAATAAACAAACATCCTTACTTTGCGATTGTGTTAGAGTTTTTAGATCGTATGAACGGATATTCTGTAAGGGAAAAGAAACAGGTATTAGTAGAACTAGCCATGACAATCGTACGTAACTCACGTGGAGAGAATCTCATGAAAGAGTCAGTTGCAAAAAAGCGAACTACAAATCTTATATATTATCTAAAAGGTGTGGGCTTAGTGGATGAACAACTAAATGTAACTAGTGAAGGTGAGCTTCGGACATTGCTTGAAAAAGTATTATCGGAATACATAACAGAGAGAAATTCATTTTTTAAAGAAAATCCGTTAGGGCAATATGTACGTGGACAAGCACCTGAAATCATAAAGTCCTTAGGTTTTGTGGACCGAAATCAATACAATGTAAAAGGTTCAGTTGGTCAAGGAAACTGGGCTCAAGTTCCTTGGATTTCCATATTAGATAAAAGCGTAACGGCTAGTACACAAGAGGGATATTATCTAGTGTATTTATTTAGTGAGGATATGGAGAAGGTGTACTTATCTTTTGCACAAGGTATAACCAATACGCCAAAACATAAAATAGAAGAAATACGTGAGGATATCCGCCAAACCATTAATACAGATAAATATTATACTTCTTCACCAATAAGGAAAGACAACAATATCTATCTAGGAAATGGCGATAAAGCAAAAGGGTATGTGGAATCCACTGCATTATACATAGAATATGAAAAGGACAACCTACCTTCTGAATTTATGCTACAACAGGATCTTGAAGCTATGTTAGACATCTACCAATACTACACAGCTTCTAAAAGTCAGGTGGAATATGAAGATCAAGCAATAGAAGTGGAAGGCTGGTCTGAGGAGAAGGTTATTGACCATATCCATTCTTATATTGAAGGGAAAGGGTTCTTTTATAAAAAGGAAGATGTGAAAAACTTATTTCTATCTCTTCGCACCAAACCATTTGTCATCCTATCTGGAATATCGGGTACCGGTAAGACTAAGGTAATGGAGTTATTTGCTGAAAGTATTGGTGCTAATGAAGACAATAACCGTTTTTCCTTAATTCCTGTTAGACCTGATTGGAGTGACAGCTCAGATCTTCTGGGTTATGTAGATATTAAGGGTGAGTTTCAAACAGGTCCTTTAACTCAAGTGATCGAAAGAGCTCATGAAGATAAAGGAAAGCCTTATTTTGTCGTATTAGATGAAATGAATTTAGCTCGGGTAGAGTACTATTTTAGTGACTTTTTAAGTGTTATTGAAAGTAGAAAGTGGAGAGACGGAGAAATTAAGACATCTCTTATTTTGCCTGAGGAACAGTCTGGTAAAAGGCTAACTATCCCTCCAAATTTATATATTGTAGGTACAGTCAACATGGACGAAACAACTCATCCATTTAGTAAAAAGGTTCTGGATCGTGCGAATACGATTGAGTTTAATGATGTTCACCTAGATCATTTTGGGTTTATTGATACAAGTGGGTCGCTTGAGATGATAGAACTTCCAAATGATCGGATGACTCCGCAATATTTGAACTTAAAAGATGCATTTGCTAAACATGAGGACCTAATTAGAGAAGTAACAAATGAATTAGTCCAACTTAATAAAATCCTTGAACCCTTACAAGCGCATGTTGGATATCGTGTTAGGGATGAAGTCTGCTTTTATTTAATTTATAGTCGATATTTATTAAGTGTGAACGAAGCACTAGACTATCAAATTTTGCAGAAAATCCTTCCTAGGTTAACGGCAAGTCATGGGCAAGCATTTGATGTGCTCAAAAATGTCTTCGAGTTCTGTACTAATCATGTTTATGAAGAGGATATGACGTATGAACAAAAAGAGGATGTATTAGAAAGAGCACGTTTTAAGAAGAGTGCTCGAAAAGTGTATGAGATGCTGCAACGAGGTGAGGTTGATGGATTCACGTCATTCTGGATGGGATAATGTCGACCGTAATCTAGTCGAAATTGATACGGAGAAATTCACCCTTGTGATCAAAGGAAAACCGTATCATCACAGATATGAGAGTTTAAAGCAGTACAAGCATATTAACCCTGAAGAAAAGATGTACTTTGTAGCCCGTGGGGAATCTGTCCTCACTACTAAAGTTTATGACGTTCAAGAAGAGCAGTTAATGGAAGGGGAGTCTTTTGCTCCAATCTTCTTTGAAAATGGAGTCTATCAAATCATTGTTTCTCCTAAAAATGATGAGAAGCTTCAGTTTTATAATGAGCACCCTTCATTACGTAAAGCGGTGACTCGAGTACAAATGCCTTCAAATGAACTATTAATGGGAAACCTCACGTTTACGAATGAAGTGGGTTATTCCACTTTCTCCATTTTAGAAGGTGAAAATGAACTGTTAGAGGTTACAATGGAGGTTTTTCCTTCAAAACTTTCATACAAGGAAGACTATCATAAGCTGTTAGAAGAGGTTAATCAAGAGGTTTATAATTTAGCTTATCATTTTATTAAGAAAACCTATGTAGGAACGAAATCCACGTTAACCTCAGAGTCTTCCTGGTCAGAATTTTATCGCTTGTTTAGTGATTATTTTGACCAATTTATGCGCTCGCTTTCACAAATTGAATCCCAACCACATCATGAACTAAAGAAAGAGTATCGTAAGGTGAGAGGTGATCAATTACGAAAGCAAGATTCAACTGGAAGAAGGCATTTGAGAAAGAGACCTCATTTATTTCATAAGGTCGACAATGGTATTCCTGTTAATGGGACACCCATGATGCCTGCTCATGGGTTAAACGTTCACAAACAGTTATCTTATAATACGCTTGAAAATAGGTTTGTAAAATGGATGATGCAGCGGATTATTCATAAGCTGCATAGTCTTTATTCATTACTTACAGATAGAAAGCATCCTTATCAAAAAGAGTTTGATAGTGAAATAACCCAGCAGGTATTTAAGATGAAGAGCCAATTAGAAAAAAAGCTGGGATCTACTTTTTGGCGTCAAATCGGTAAGCTTGATCGCTCTGTAATGAGTTTAGTCATGCAGATGGCACCAGGATATAGGGAAGCTTACCAAACCTATTTAATTGTGTCTCGTGGACTTGTCCTCCATGGTGAGTTATCGAAAATGTCACTGAAAGATGTAGCCACTTTATATGAATACTGGACCTTTTTGAAGTTGGGGAGTATTTTAAGCACAAAGTATAAATCAGTTAGCCAAGATATTATACAGGTGAACCGGCAAGGACTATTTGTGAAATTGAAGGAATCTGCGACAGCCAAGAGAGTTTTCCAACATCCTCAAACGGATGAAAGGATTACACTTCACTTTCAAAAACTAGATCGACCATTACCAACTGTAGCGCAGAAACCAGACTCCATGCTTAGTATAGAAAAGAAGGGAAAGAAGCATCATTACCATTACGTTTTTGATGCCAAGTATCGAATTGATTTTGCTGCTGATGGCAGTTACTATAAACGAGAATATGGTACGACTGGTCCGATGGAAGAGGATATTAATACCATGCACCGTTACAGAGATGCATTAGTGGTTCAAAGTAATGGCCCCTATGAACGTTATGCATTTGGAGCTTATGTGTTGTTCCCGTGGAATGAAGAGCATGAATATGAAGCACACAAATTTTATCAGAGTATCAACGAAGTCAATATCGGTGGTTTTCCATTTTTGCCAAAAAGTACTTCTCTAGTGGAGCGGTTTATCGATCGGTTAATTGAAAGTACTCCTGAACAATTACAAGAAGAAGGTATGTTGCCACGTGGTGCTTTAGAAGAGTGGACATCATCATTAGAGGAAAAAGTGCTAGTAGTAAAAGTAGGGTCTGAAGAGGAGTTAGAAGAAGCTATTAAAACGAAAACGCTGCAGGTAGCTCAGCAAGACCTGAAGAAAGATTGGCATCAAGCGCAATATATTGCGATCTATAAGCCTAAGCAAGTATTTGGTAAACAAGGCGGTATTTATCAATATGCTAGCGTAGGTCAAGTGGATATAAAAGAGTCTAATGGGAATATGATTGTGGAGTTTCAGTTGGATATCTGGAAGTCTCTGAAACAAGCGGTAAAACCAGTGAATTATGGTATTTCGAACTCTATCATGACTACATTATCTAACCTTAAAGATGCTAATGAGTTACCAGAATTATTTATGAAAACGGATGCCCACAAGCAAATGTGGAAGATGTTACGTCGTTTTTCAAAACAAATTAAGGTGGAGTTAGATCACTCCCAATTAGATGGTGCTTCTTCTATAAAGACTATGACTTCTAAGGATAAACAGATCATTTTTGAATTGATTGGTGATGAGGTTAAGGTGAATTTTCCTGAACATAGTGAAGTATTCTCAATAGAATCTTTTATAAGACAGCCCAATACTGTATTTAGAGAATTGTCTAAGCAGCTAGGTTAGGAGGACTTTATGAAGAAAATGGTGAAAGTTGTTGCGGCTATTATAGAAAATGAAAATGGTGAAATACTATGCGCTTTACGAACTCCTGAAATGTCTTCTCCCAACAGGTGGGAGTTTCCTGGCGGCAAAGTTGAACCTGGTGAAGATATTCATACTGCTTTGGAGCGGGAGATTAATGAGGAACTTTCTTGTAAAATTGCAACATCTGAAGTGTTTTGTGAAAATGTGCATGAGTATGAAAAGTACACAATTCAGTTAATAGCTATAAAAGCTAAATTGACTGAAGGAAACCCTAAAACAAATGAGCATTCAAAGGTGATTTGGATGGCTCGTGAAAACTTGGAATCTTTAAAATGGGTGCCGGCTGATGTTCCCATAACGGAAATGTTACTTAATAAATGATAACGAAAAGGACTTCTACATTAAAATATGTGGAAGTCTTTTATATTAGCTAATTCGATTGACTGATAACTTTTATACCATTTTATTGTAATTCCCTACTTTATAACCAATTTATGCTAAAATAACCAATAACAATGCATGTATCGACAAAAGAGGTGGGAATATGGCGCAAACTGTACCTGAAACCATACGTAGTTCGGCAACTGCTGGTGAGCGTATCCTTTTTCATACGTTAAAGAATCATTTGGATGACGATTATATTGTTTACTATGAGCCTGAGATTGATGGGAAGCGTCCTGATTTTGTGATTATTGGGCCATACTTGGGTTTGCTTGTGTTAGAAGTGAAGGATTATACCATGAACACGTTGCATCAATTTAATGTGGATGAATGGTTGATTAATACATCTAGTAATGGAATGCAAAAGGTGAAGTCGCCTTTAAAGCAGGCTATGGAATATATGTTTACGATCCAAGATAAATTGAAGAAGGATATTAACCTCATCCATCATGAGGGGAAGTATCAATCCAAGCTGAAGTTTCCTTGTGGATATGGCACGGTGTTTACACGCTTATCCCAGGAACAATGCTTACGTTCTGATTTATATGAAGTGATTGATCCCATGTTTGTGTTAACAAGAGAAGAAATGGATCCAGATAAAGAGGAATTCTCCGAGGACAATTTAGTGGAGAAGCTACTGAATATGTTTAAGATTCCTTTTCGCTTAAAGGAGCCTTTGCAGCCGAGGGAAATCAATGCGATTCGCTATCACTTATTCCCGGAAGTTCGAATTAGCAGAGAGTATAAACAACCTTCTCCATATCGTGATCAGCTTTTGCTTTCCTTGCATGATTTGAAGACGATGGATATTCATCAGGAAAAGCTGGCAAAACAATTAGGCGATAAGAACCGTTTGATCCGAGGTGTTGCTGGAAGCGGGAAGACGCTAATTTTGGCAAGCCGCGCTCGAATAATTAAACAAGAGCATCCTGATTGGAACATATTAATTCTCTGCTATAACGTCTCGTTGTCCCGATCCATTGAGTCTATGGTCCGCACCAAGATGGAAGACCCGGCTGACCTTTTTGAAGCAGCTGAAGAAAATCGAAATGCAATGGATGGCATCACCGTTCGTAATTTTCACGAATGGCTAAGACATGACCTTAAAACCTCCGAGAAAGATCTGCCAGCCTTGCTAGAAAAGCTGGAAAAAGGGGAGACGATTCTACCAAAATATGATGCTGTCATGATCGATGAGGGACAAGATTTTGCCCCTGATTGGCTAAGGCTAGTGAGTCTATTATTAAACGAAGATACATATTCAATGTTGTTGGTAGAAGATCGCGCCCAAAATATTTATCGCCGTAAAAGAAGTTATGTTCAGGATACGGGGTTAGATTTCAGAGGACGATCCAAGATTCTGCAAATCAATTATCGCAACACAGCTCAGATCATCAAGTTTGCTTGGGAATTCTTCCAAACGTTTTCAGAGACAAGCAAAGTCGTAGCAGGAGATTTAGAAGGCCAAGAAATTATCCCACCTCAAAGTACAAGACGAAAAGGCCCTGACCCTGCCATCATCCAAGCCACAAGCTGGACAGAAGAAGTCCGAAAAGTAGCCTTCACCATGAAAAAACTCCATGAACAGAAGAAAGTACCCTATGAAGAAATGCTCGTCCTATACCGAGTAAAGAGAACCTATAAAGTGGATGTCATCGGCACGATTAAACGAATTTTTGAAGAAATGGACATTCCTTTTACGTGGATTACCGAGAATCAAGAGACAAAAAGACTCTATAAAAAAGAAGATGGAACAGCGAAGATCTCGACCATTGATAGCAGTAAGGGCATGGACTTCCAAGCTGTATTTATGGTGAATGCTGATAATATGCCATTTGCACTTGAAGAAGATGAGAACCGTGAAGTGGCCCTGATGTATATTGGGATGACGCGTGCTATTGAGTATTTGACGATTTCTTATTCTGGTGAGTCGAAGTTTACGGAGTATTTTGATGAGGTTGTGGAGAAACGGAAACAGATTGGTGAAAGTGAAGAGATGACTAAATAGAATTGAAGACAAGGAATTAAGGAGAATTCAATGCAAACAGACATAGGAGAATACATAGTAGGAGCCTACCTAAAGAGCATCAAAGGATGTGACTTTGTCGACTACAATGTTCGGATTCCTGGTGGGGGATTAAGAGGATTATCAGAACTCGATGTGGTTGGACTAGATTTAAAGAATAATATTGCCTATTTGTGTGAAGTTACCACTCATATAAGAGGGTTAATGTATGGGAATAATCAACAGACAGTCGAAAAGATCAAACAAAAACATGAAGTTCAAAAGGAATATGCTGAAATGATGTTGGAGAATTTTCCTAAGAAAGTGTATATGTTTTGGTCTCCTTATGTTCCAGTTGGTTATATGACTGAGCATTTAGAAGAGATCGATTCACTCGAGTTGGTTATCAATCAGGATTACACTGCATGTGTCGAGGAAATGAAACAGTTGGCTTCTGAAAACACGAATGATCTTGGGAATCCTTTTCTAAGAGTTTTGCAGATTCTAGAGCATTTGAGATAAGTGTCATATTCCATAATAAATTGTTAGGGTGATTTTTTGAGTAATGTAGAAATGGAAACAAAAAAGCCGAACCATGAGTATAGGGCATACAAAGCTTGGAATGTCATGATTGAGTATGCTCATCAAGGTATGACTGTTACATATAAAGCACTGGCGGATGCGATTGGTGTTCATCATCGTGCTTGCCGTTATTTTTTAGATCCTATACAAGATTATTGCTTGGCTCAAAAGCTACCTCCTTTAACAAGCATCGTGGTTAATCAAGAAGGTAAAGTAGGCCAAGGGTTTATTGCGTGGGATACGGATAATCTGGAAGAGGGGCAGAATCTAGTTTTTCATTATAATTGGAGCAATTACCCTAATCCTTTCATTTATGCAGAACCAGATATAACCCAAGAAGCTTTGTATAAAGAATTATTCGATGTTGAAAAGGCGAAGGATGTATATGAAAGAGTGAAGGTTAGAGGTGTAGCTCAAAGCATTTTTCGACAAGCATTATTAGAAGTGTATGATGGTAAGTGCGCTTTTTGTAATTTTAAGGTAGAAGAAGCTTTAGAAGCAGCTCATATTATTCCTTGGCATTATGCTCAAGATGAAGAAAAGCTAGATATTCGTAACGGAATTTTGTTATGTAGCAATCATCATAAGCTGTTTGATCATGATATTTTTAAGGTGAATGAGGATTATACGATTGGTGTAGCCCGATATAAGTCGAAGCTTTCTGGGAGGAAAATTCGATTGCCTGAAAAAACATGGCTTTGGCCTCAGAAAGAATATATAGAAAAACGAGCTTCTTTAACAGAAACGTAGGTGTTCAGCGGGATGAGGGTTTATTAAAAAATGAGTGCCTGATGATATACCGATAAAGGAGAAATTTCGTAAATAGATTGTTATGATGAAAGGCCATAAAAATAAATTAGAATAGTTAAGGCAGGTGAAAACATTTTTCACCTGCCTTTTATATGATTATTCTACGGAAAAATTGAAAACAATTGGATCTGTTAATGTCTGGATATTCTTGGGGTGTAGCTGGTTAGATATGTGAATGCTATGCAAATATGGGGAGGGTACTCATGTTTGTTTATAATTTCACAAACGCTGGAACCGCCCCTGTATTATACCCTGAGGAAAACACTCCCTCTCATGGAAATAAGATTGCATTGTACTGTAAATGGACTAGTTTTTACAATGGGGTTATGACAAAAAAAGGAGGAGAAGTATGATTTCTCAAAGGATAGGATTTATTTTACTTATCACCCTATTTATTCTTTCTGGTTCAATTACACCAGTACAGGCTGAACAAGATAATAAGCCACCACAACTTGTGTCTCAAAGCGTTACACCTCAAGTGGTTGCGTTTAAAGGTGGGGGTGCACCAGGGGCTTTAACCATTAACTTGGAAACGAATGAACCAACCCGTGGTTACATAAAGGTTATTGGAAATGGAGTTGAAACAAAATTTCACCTTTCGAATGAATTCAAAACAGATCATCATGTCAAAAAGGCACCGTGGAATTCATCTGAAAGTAAACCTCTACCTGAAGGTGAGTATTCACTAAAGTTATATCTACAAGATGAAGCATTAAATCAAATGCACGGCTATTCTTTAGGAACGTTTCAAGTAGCAGATACGCAAACGTCTTCATCGCTTATCTACGATATTATGGCGAGTCCTCAGCCGATCTCACCAAAATATAAGCAAACAGAACCTCTTACCACGATCAAGTTTAATGCGAGTCGTCCAGCTAAAGCTAAAGTTGTTATTAAACGAAACAAGGATGGACAGACATATTTTGAAAGTGGGTTCTTTACAGTAAAAGATGGAACAGGAGAATTTGAATGGAACGGACGAGATAACGAAGGGCGTATCGTTCCAAATGGAAAGTACACGATCACCATAAAAGCAAAAGACTTAACGTATGGTGATGCTCCAGTTGAATCATATAGCAGGGATAACTTCAGTGTTTTGGCTGTTGAAAATGGAGATCATGACATTCCGCAAGATCGTTTAAAAGAAATTTTAACAGAACATCCTCTAGAGCAAAGCACAATTAATCGAAATGATGATCAAAAGAATGAGATTTCGGGTACATTTACCCTTCATGAGGATGTGAACGTTACCGCTTGGATTGAAAACGGTGCAAATGTTCATATAAAAAGGCTAGGAACATTCTCAGGGAAAGGGAAGCACTCATTCGCATGGGATGGTACGGAATTCATGAGAGGTTCCGTCATTGATGGACCTTACTATGTTTCTTATTACATTGATGAAGGACCAGCTAGAGGGGAGCTTCATAGCGACAATGAACTGCGAGTAGAGGGTGGCATTGACGTTACAGTTCCCAAAGATGCTCAAGTGGTAAAAATTAACACAGAAAACCCGGACTTTTCAGCATTCTACGATCAGGACTACCATGGTGCTCGAAAAGGGGAGAGGTTCCCAATTATTGAATATGTAGAGGGGCGCCAAGCATATAAGACCCTTATATCTGAAGGGGCAGTCGGATACATTGCTCCAGAACATGTCGATCTCTTGAATGTAGACTCGATTCCTGAAAAGTGGGGAGAAGCAACTCAAAAGGTTACAGCTTATAGAGGTCCAAACCATGGTGTTAAATATGGCACTTTTGAGAAAGGAAAGACCTTCCGGATATTACGACATGATGGTGTATATTATCGTGTTGAACTAAATACTGGTGAACAAGTTTATATTCACGAAAATGGGATGAAAGAAATAGAAAAGCCAAAAGAAACGAGCACTTACGTGGTCAAAAGCGGAGATGTTCTTTGGAAAATTGCTCAAATGTATGATGTTACGGTGGATCAAATTGTTAAAGAAAATAACTTGGATCCAAATGATTATTTAAAAATTGGTCAAACCTTAACGATACCAACTAGTAAAAAACCGATACCATTCAATCCAGACGAAAAGAACGGTGAATACGTCGTGAAATCTGGTGATACATTATGGAAGATTGCTAGTAAATTGAATACAACGATTGATCAGCTTATTAAGTTGAATCAATTAGATACGAATGAATATCTAATGATCGGTCAAACGCTGAAGTACCCAACCTCAAAAACTGTTCATATGGTTGAGGGTGGAGATACACTGTGGAAGATTAGTCAGAAATATGATGTGCCACTAGACAACCTTATTCAAATTAACGACTTAGACCCTAGTGAGTATTTATATTACGGTCAGAAACTCATCATTCCACAAGGTAAACCAGTGGACGGAGATTATTATACGGTTCAAAGTGGAGATACATGGTGGAAAATTGCAAAAGCCCATAAAACCACTGTAACCATGTTATTGGAAGCAAATGATGCTACAGGTGATCAGGTCATTTATCCAGGCCAGCAAATTGTGTTGCCATAAGGACAATGCACTGTTTCAGCAACTGAAAATTCGCACCTGATGACTCATACGAATCGTGCGCAAAATTAAAAAGTGCTTGTCCCCCAAAGCTTTAATGCAAAAGGGGACAAGCACTTTTTTCTTGTTTGATTGACTAAAAAAATCTCTTTTTCTTTGCATGTCGCGCTAATCATTTTACCTAGTATTCTATTTAGAATGACCAGGCAATGGAGCTTCTGAAGAAACAAATCCTTTCTCTACTAACTCCTCCCAAAATTCTTTCGGAATATCACGTTGAATCATGTCGATATCCTCTTTAATTCGGTCTGGTCTTGTTGACCCTGGGATGACTGATTTTACGGCATTATGAGATGTAGAGAATTGAAGTCCTGCAGCTTTTAATGGAACATTGTATTTCTGGCCAATTTCATTTAAGCGACTGACTCTTTCCTTAATGTGTTGAGGAATTTTTCCATAATCAAAATGATCTCCTCCTACAAGTGCCCCAGAGTTATAAGGACTTCCTATTACAAGATCGACATCATTCTTTTCAGCTGTTTTCATCATTCGTTGTAAAGCTCGTTCGTGTTGTAGAAGGGTGTATTGTGTAGCTGATAAGCACACGTCAGGCTTTGTTTCCTCGAGTTCCATTGCGATTTCAATCGGTTCTGTTGTATTTACGCCAAGACCCCAGGATCGGATGACGCCTTCTTCGCGTAGTTGGGTCAACACTTGAAAAGCCCCTTTTCTCGCCTCTTCAAATTTTCCAACCCATTGATCCCCATGAAAATCAGGTGAGACATCATGGACAAAAACGAAGTCTAATCGGTCCGTTTTTAGCCGTTCAAGACTTTGTTCAATAGACCTTTTCGTGGCATCTTCTGTGTAATCCGTAATCACTTTATTGTTACGAGCATACTGAAATAAACCTTCTTTATCTTCATGTTCATCGGTTACATAACGTCCGACTTTTGTACTTAATAAGTAGTCATCACGGTTCTTGTTTGATAAAAATTCTCCCAGGCGCATTTCCGCTAAACCAGCTCCGTAAAAAGGCGCGGTGTCAAAATAGCGTACGCCTTGATCCCAAGCAGATTGAATGGTCTTCTGAGCTTCCTCCTCTGGGATTTCTCTGAACATATTGCCCAAAGGTGCTGTCCCAAAGCCTATTTTATGTTTTAATGCATCTTCGAATGTTTTCATTGGTTACTCCCTCCTGGATTCAAAAGATATTGATATATATCCTTATAGTAGGGGGGATTAAACCTAACAAAGGGACGGTTCCTGCGTTTGTGAAGATCTAATCAAACACGCGAACCGCCCCTTTACTATGTATTAAATAAATATACCAAGCCAAACAGCATTAACCATTGCTAGAATTAATATAATTTTTTCATAAATCGAGACTTGATGGGCATCATTCACTTGCATTTTTGCAATCAAAAATAGGACTGTAAGTAAAATCGATACTAAACCGATCATCGCCCATAAGCGGTCGAATCCTAACCATATTGCACAAAGCCCTGTTAAACCAAAATAGAGGAGTGCAGGCAGACGACTATATGCAATCCCAAACTTTTCAGTGGCCCAAACAACACTTGTTTGTTTAGTAGGAGAGGCTTGCCTGTCAGCATTGAGGTCTGGAATGTGATGAATCATAACCCACGAAATACAAAATAGAGCATTAATGACCGCATTCTGCAAAGCCCATTCAGGCATATGATCTAATGTTAGCCAGGCTCCAGCTAATCCTAAATATAAAACAGATGGGAATGTCGATAACCATTCACCTAGAAAGGGACGATAGCTTAACCTCAAAGGGGGAAGAGAATAAGAAATAGCCCCCCATAGTCCGATCGATAACAAAATCGCAAGTTTATAGTAATCAAAGATGATGAAAGCAACCACGATCATACTTAGTATAAGAATGATCCATTTTCCTAACTTCCAAAGGGTTTCTGAAGAAATAAGGCCTGTTTGTATGACACGACTACCTCCAGACAAAATTGCTGGACTATGTAGGTCTGTGCCTGACTCATGATCAATGTAATCATTTAAAATATGTGTAAGGACTCCATGAATTAAAAAGGCACCTAAGATCAACAACAAAAAAGTAGAAATTAACGTGTCTATTGAGGTCGTGTAATACAGAAACAAAGGGAGAATAGTAGAAATAATGGTGGCTACACTTGAAGAAATGACAGCAATAGATCGAAGTAGAAGCCATCCCACTTTAAGCTTGGATAAAGCCTGGTTGTACATGATTTTATACTCTCCTTTTTTCGTGAAAATACCTTATTCTTACACAATACCCATTAGAGTGGAATATTAAGCTTAAAAGTATCATTTTACTTTTCAATAATAGTATCTGAAAAATGCTTTACCACGCTCTATGCGGTAGGGCATTTTTTAGTTATGTGATGCTGGTGGTAAAACAGTACCTTTGTGCATCGGGACCTATTCCCTCTTTTTATTGACAACGATTACATATCTATCATAATAGAATTTATTACATTATGAATAAGAGGCAGTTTACTTATAAATAGAGTTATCTCTATAATCCACTTACAACCTAGAAAGGAGAACATATATGATCCAAGACTTCTTCTCTGACCAAGGTAAACTCACTAACAAAGAACACCTTTTAGAAATAGAAAAGTGGATGATGAGCAATCCGCACTATATCTACGCTGATACACCGGTTTTAGAAGCGGCTAATCAACTGGTTGATCAGGATAAGGATTATACCATTGTGGTTACAGAAGGTATGAGTCCGATTGGGATTATCACAGCAAACAATGTTTTACAGTACATGCTACAAGGAGACAAGGATCAACCCTCATTATTAGGGCTGGCCAATCAGGATTTTTTTATCGTGTACGATCATGATTCGATACTTGATCTGTTAGATAAGAACTATAAGTACTTTTTGGTTATGGATGCTGCTAACCAATTGGTAGGGGTTTTGACAAGGTACGAAATTTTACAAGCCGTTTCCTATTATTTAAGAGAAGTCAATCAGATGGAGCATACAGCAGAGGTGTTGAGTATTATCCTTGAGAGTGCATATGAAGGTGTGGCTGTAGTAGATGAGCAAGGCGTTATTGTAGAATTCAACAATGCGTATAGTCGGTTTATTGGGATTGATAGAGAGAATGCAATTGGGAAGAATGTGCAGGATGTTATTGATAACACAAAACTTCATAATACTGTGAAAACCGGAATGCCAGAGAGAGGTACGATTCAATATATACAAGGGCAAGCTATGGTGGTCCACCGTATTCCATTATGGAAAGGTAATCAGGTTGTCGGAGCTATTGGGATGCTGATTTTTGAAGGTCTAACCGAGTTATATAAGATCTATGAAAGGATGCAGCACAATTATAAAGAGGATGAGGCTTCTGCAATCTCAAGTATGGAACGAAATAGGAATAATGATCTTGTATCATTGGATCAGATTATCGGGGAAAGTGAAAGTACTACTGAATTAAAGTCCATTACGAGAAAGATTGCCAAAAAGAACGTCACTACTTTAATAACAGGTGAGAGTGGAACCGGTAAAGAAATGTTTGCCCAAAGTATTCATGTATTAAGTCCCTTTTTAAATGGGCGTTTTGTAAGTGTGAATTGTGGCGCGATCCCCGAGCAGCTTTTTGAATCAGAGTTATTCGGTTATGAAGAAGGTGCGTTTACTGGAGCTAAAAAAGGTGGTAAACCAGGGAAGTTTGAAATGGCTCAAAATGGCACCCTCTTCTTAGATGAGATTGGGGAAATGCCTCTCAGTATGCAAACGAAGTTACTTCGAATTCTGCAGGAGAAGGAATTTGAGCGTGTGGGTGGAACGAGAAGGTATAAAATCCATACACGCATTATTGCTGCTACCAACAAAGATTTAGAACAAATGGTGAGGGATGGGCAGTTTAGAGAAGACCTTTATTATCGAATAAATGTAATTGAGCTTCCTATTCCGCCTCTTCGTAGTAGACAGAGAGATATCCCATCTCTTATGTCCTATTATTTGGAACGTTTTTGTCATAAGCATAACACTGTCAAAAAGTCCGTTTCTTCAGAAGCGATGAAGGCAGTTGTTCACTATCCCTGGTATGGAAACATACGTGAATTAATGAATCATATTGAACAGCTTGTTGTATTAGTTGAAGAAAATACGATAGAGCTTAACCATTTATCAAACCGAATTAAAGATTATGAGAACGTGCACATCGAGCAAGAAATCTCTCCCCTGTTTCAAGTAAAGAACGAGGAAAAAGAGCATGAGAAAGAAATCATTATATCCACGCTAGAAAAGCATGAGGGTAATAAATCTAAAACAGCTGAAGAGTTAGGGATTCATCGTACTACCTTATATCAAAAACTAAAAAAATATGGTCTTTAACAATGTAGATATCCTCCTACACATGTACATGAAGTGTAGGAGGATATCTACATTTTATTTACTGAAAATTGCTATTTATCAGTAGTTTTAATTTGGCATATTTTTTGCATATAGAAGGGTGAAGGTATAAACAGGAGGGAGAGTAACAAATGGATAGAGAAGCAATATTTCGTTCTCCACAGACCATTGAGTATGGTCGAGGGGCTTTCAACCAGGTTGGAAAGGAAGCTTCCAAAAGAGGGCGAAAGGCATTAGTCATAAGTGATCATGTGATGGAAAGTCTCGGATATGTAAGTAAATGCCAAGAGCAACTGTCAGAAGAAAATATGAGCAGTGTTGTTTATCTTGGCGTAGGGACTGAACCTACAGACACTTATGTTGCTGAAGGACTTGATTTATTTCAACAAGAACAGTGCGACATCATTATTTCCTTAGGTGGTGGAAGTTGTATTGATACAGCTAAGTCTGTAGCTGTTATTGCAACAAATGGTGGATATATCGGTGATTACATGGGGAACAAAAAGCTAGCTACTATATCTGCAGTGCCTCATTTATCTATTCCTACAACAGCAGGTACAGGTTCTGAGGCCACAGATGTAACCGTTATCACAAACACTACAAATGACGTAAAAATGATGGTAAAACAACCTACATTTTTGCCTGAGGTAGCTGTTGTTGATCCGCTGTTAACGACGTCGGCGCCGAAACATGTAACAGCAGCGACAGGGGTTGATGCATTAAGCCATGCTATCGAAGCTTATTTATCGAAACGGGCACATCCTATGACAGATATGATGGCCTTGTCTGCTATGGATTTAATCGTTAATAACATTATGGAAGCTTATGAAGATAGTGAAAATATTACAGCAAAAGAGAATATGTCGTTAGGTGCATTGCAAGCTGGGTGGGCTTTTTCCAATTCTTCAGTATGTCTCGTACACGGAATGTCTAGACCTATTGGCGCTCTCTTTCATGTACCACATGGCTTTTCAAATGCGATGTTATTACCTGCTGTATTAGAATATAGCAGAGATTCTGCCATTGAACGCTTAGCGGACTTAGGTAGAATTTTTGATCCAAAAGCGAAGAACCAATCTGATGAAAAAGCTGCTGATATTGCTGTCTCTTCAGTAAGAGAACTTTGCCTGAAGTTAAATATTCCGAATTTACTAGGATGGGGCATTGATCAGAAAGAATTTGAAAACGCTGTCACCAAAATGGCGGAAGATGCTATTGAGAGTGGAAGTCCAGGTAATAATCCTAGAGTGCCGTCTCATAGCGAAATTGAGAAGCTCTATCAAGTTTGTTACGATTATGATTTTTCAAATGATAGTGAAAGAATAGTGGAGGTATAGGAGGATATTATGGACGCCATAGGTACGATAGGGTTAATTGTTTCTCTTGCTCTTTTAATTTATCTAACAATGAAAGGCATTAATATTATTATTGCTGCTCTTATCAGTTCTATTGTGGTAGCGCTTACAGGTGGTTTGAGTTTACAAACTGCAATGATGGAAAACTATATGAATGGTTTTACGGATTATTTTGCATCATGGTTTCTAGTATTCTTGCTTGGAGCGATATTCGGAAAAATCATGCAAGAAACAAAATCTGCTGAAAGTATCGCAAACTGGATTAAAAATACGTTAGGAGCTAAACGAGCGATATTTGCTGTAGTAGCTGCAGCGGCAATCATGACGTATGGAGGCGTTAGTTTATTTGTAGTTGGATTTGCTGTTTATCCAATTGCAGTCTCTTTATTCAAAGCTGCAAATCTACCACATAGGTTCATCCCTGCTGCGCTGGTATTCGGTTCTATTTCCTTTACTATGACAGCACCAGGATCACCTGAAATTCAAAATATTATTCCCACCGAACATTTTAATACGACCCCAGCAGCAGGTGGGTTAATCGGAGTCCTCTGTGCTTTACTAATCATGGTCGTAGGGGGATTGTGGCTGAGCAGAATGGTTAGAAAAGCTGTTGAGAACGGCGAAGAGTTCTCACTTCCAGATAATCCTTCAACTTTAGCAAAGAAAGAAACATCAGCATCTCTTGCGGCAGAATTACAAGAAGAACCAGAGCCAGAGCCGACATATCAGAAGTCATTACCTAATGTTGTCGTTTCCTTTCTTCCCTTAGCTACCGTGATTATTTTGCTTAACGTGCTATCAAGCTTCATGAATCCAACTGCAGCATTATTACTAGCATTAGGATCTGGGATTGGGTTAGCTTGCGTTATGATGTATAACTTTTTGGAAAAGTTTTGGGAACCACTTGCATCTGGGACTCAAAATGCTTTAGTGGCACTTGCGAATACTTGTGCTGTTGTAGGTTTTGGAAGTGTAGCTTCTCAAACAGCAGCCTTCCAAGGTGTGGTAGATGGTTTGGTAAACATTCCAGGGCCACCATTACTTGGGTTAGCAATAGGTGTTACGCTTATTTGCGGAATCACAGGTTCAGCTTCAGGTGGATTAGGGATCGCTTTACCAATCTTAGCACCAATCTACCTTGCTCAAGGCGTCAATCCGGCGGAAATGCACCGTATTTCAACCTTGGCATCAGGTGGGATTGATTCTTTACCACACAATGGTTATGTTGTAACGACAATTAGGGTTATTAGTGGGGAAACCCATAAACGGGCTTATAAACCGATCTTTTTCCTAAGTGTTGTTCTACCAACAGTGGTTATGTTCTTAGCTGTATTGCTGTATGCAATATTCTAAGTGGAAGCTTTAACTAATACGTTGTTTTACTTGATTAATTAAAAATATGGAGGTATTTTCATGACACAGATAAAAACAAATATGTTAAGAAACTATGTAGGTGGAGAATGGATTGAAGCAAAAACAGACAAGACAGAAGAAGTCTATAACCCTGCAACAGGTGAGATTATTGCAGAAGTTCCAATCTCTACATTTGAGGATATCAATCATGCTGCTGAAGTAGCAAAAGAAGCTTTCCAATCATGGAAGGATGTACCGGTACCGAAACGTGCTCGTATCTTATTTAAATATCAGCAGTTATTGGTTGATCACTGGGATGAACTAGCAGAAATCGTTACTCTAGAAAATGGTAAGAGTATAAAAGAGGCAAAAGGAGAAGTGCAACGTGGAATTGAATGTGTAGAATTTGCAGCAGGTGCTCCTTCTCTCATGATGGGCGATCAACTATCTTCTATTGCTGAAGGTCTTGAATCAGGCGTATATCGTTATCCAATTGGAGTGGTAGGGGGTATTACACCATTTAACTTCCCAATGATGGTTCCTTGTTGGATGTTCCCAATGGCTATCGTAACAGGGAATACCTTTGTCATGAAGCCTTCTGAACGTACACCATTATTAGCTAATCGTCTGGCTGAATTATTAGAAGAAGCTGGGCTTCCAAAAGGTGTATTCAACATCGTTCATGGTGCTCATGATGCTGTTAACGGTTTGCTGGATCACAAAGATGTTAAAGCAATTTCCTTTGTAGGATCTCAACCTGTAGCTGAGCATGTTTATAAGCGTGGGACAGATAACTTGAAGCGTGTTCAAGCGTTAGCTGGTGCGAAAAACCACTCTATTGTTTTGAATGATGCAAACCTTGATAATGCATCAACTCAAATTTTAAATGCAGCATTCGGCTCTGCTGGTGAGCGTTGTATGGCAGCTTCAGTTGTGGCAGTAGAAGATTCTGTAGCGGATGAATTTATTGATATGCTTGTAAATAAATCTAATCAGGTGAAGATTGGTAATGGTATGGATGACGGAGTTTTCTTAGGTCCAGTTATTCGAGAGCAACATAAAGAACGAACAATTGGTTATATTGAAAAAGGTGAGGAAGAAGGTGCTAGCTTAATCCGGGATGGACGTAAGGATGAGGCTGCACAAGAAAAAGGATACTTTGTCGGACCAACGATCTTTGATAACGTAACAACTGAGATGAATATCTGGCAGGATGAAATTTTTGCACCAGTTCTTTCTATTGTTAGAGTACGAGACTTAGAGGAAGCTGTTGATGTTACAAATAAATCTCCTTTCGCAAATGGATCTTGCATTTTCACTCGAGATGGAGGTAGTGTACGCCAATTCCGTGAAACCATTGAAGCGGGTATGCTAGGAGTGAATATTGGTGTACCAGCACCGATGGCCTTCTTCCCATTCTCTGGTTGGAAGGATTCCTTCTATGGAGATCTGCATGCTAACGGAAAAGACGGTGTAGAGTTTTATACACGCAAGAAGGTTATTACAAGTCGTTGGGTGTAAAATACTCAAGTAAACATAAAAACTGCACAACAAATTGAATTTTTTCAGTCTATTGATTAGCTCTAAATAAGCAGAAATAGTATATGCCGTATCACTTTTAAAGTGGTACGGCATTACTTTTGCAATTTTGTTGTTAATGATGAAATGTCTCATTTTTCCTCCCCGTTGCTATCAGAAGACTTTCATTGGAGTTTTTACCCAAGGAGACACCGAAATCGATGAATAATACCTCATCTAATTAGGAAAAAAGTTTCATTTTTCATACGATTTTTTTTCGGTTTTTTCACTTTTTCGAAAAAAATTATGTTTTAATGAGTGTAAATCATTTCTTCATAAGGATGGGTCGATCCCATGAGAGTACTTAAATACATAACATTCTTTATTCTATTACTGGTTATGCAAGGTTGTAATTCAGTTGATGCACCTGAAATTACAAATGGAAAGCTTGCTTTACATTCATGGGATATAGAACAGGATGGAAAGCTTCTATTAAATGGCGAATGGGAGTTTTATTGGAATGTAACAGATCCATCTCATATTTCTGAGTCCCCTGAGCTTTTGAAGGTTCCTGCTACTTGGAATACGAGCGATTCATTTCATCCTATGGGGTATGGATTGTATCACTTATCCATAACTGGCCTTGAGAAAGGGCAAAGGTACGGCTTAAAAATACCATCTTTGTCCACTGCCTATAAATTATGGGTGAATAATAAGGTTTTCTTAGTAAATGGGCAACCAGGAATAAGCAAAAAGTTGGAGAAGCCTTCAAGCAAGCCTCAGGAGGTTTTCTTTGAAGCAAGCCGTTCTACAGTGGATATTCATGTATTGATCTCTAACTTTCACTATCGAGAAGGGGGGATGTGGGAGAGTTTAACACTTGGAACAGAATCTCAAATTCTCACTACCTCGAATAGAAAACTAATTTTCGAATCCTTCTTATTTGGAAGTCTCATTTTAGCAGGTCTTTATCATATTGTCTTATTTATTAATCGAAAGAAAGAACGGAAGGCACTGCTTTTCGGGATTACTTGTCTGTTCATAAGCGCTAGAATAATGGTGATTGGTGAACATCTTATTTTAGAGTTTCTTCCTCACCTTCCGTGGGCCATGATCATTCGAATAGAGTATTTAACGTTTTACATTGTATTACCACTGTTCACTTGGTTTTTTCACCTATTGTATCCTGAGGAGGTTCATCCTAGATTTTGCAAAGTTTTAACAAGTATAGGTGCGGTTTTTGTTCTTGTTGTACTTTTTACATCTCCTTATATATTCACCCACACCACCTTAGCTTATCAAATCATCACAATCATAACATTACTCTACTTGCTGTTTGCTGTATTTAAAGCTGTTAGAAACAAGCGTGATAGCTCAATAATTGTATTCATTTGTTCCATTTTCTTTGCTGCAACTGTGATCAATGATGTTCTAATGGTTAATCAAATGATACAATCTGTGAACTTATCTGGCATGGGGTTATTTGTGTTTATCTTTTCTCAGTCCTATATCATTGCTAAAAGCTTTTCAAAAGCTTTTTACAATGCCGAAAAATATTCCAATGAATTGACTAAACTAAACGCTCAGCTAGAAGAAAAGATCGATCAACGTACTAAATCTCTCCAAGAATCAAAAGCGGAATTACAACGAATGAATGAAACTCTAAAAGAAATGTCTTATCAGGATCAATTAACTAAACTTCCTAACCGAAGATTTTTCGATGAAATATTTCTAGAAGAATGGAATCGATCACTAGAAACAAACAGACTAGTGGCGATTTATTATTTCGATATTGATCACTTTAAAGCATACAATGATACCTATGGTCATCAGCAAGGTGATGACACACTTGAACAAGTTGGTAAACAATTAGGGAAGACGATTCAAGGTTATGGTGGAACCCTCGCTAGAATGGGGGGAGAGGAATTTATCGGCTTAACGACCAACAACAGTAAAAAAGAAATAGCGGAAATAGCCGAAGAAACTCGAATTCAGGTAATGAATCTAGGTATTGAACACGTAACGTCTAAAACAAAACCTGTCGTTACGGTTAGTGTGGGAGTAGCCTCATCCCTTGCGACTCGATCTCATAACCATAGAGATTTGATAAAAAAAGCTGATGAAGCACTCTATTATTCTAAAAATGATGGGAAGAATAAAGTCTCCATTTACACAATGCATGATCAATAACGAAAATTGGGTCCGCCTAAAAGAGTTCTTTCTTGATTCTTCAGAAGATGAAGTTCTATAATGAAAATCAAATCAATAATTTATTTAAATTCTACTAGGGGAGCCTGTATCTCAGGCTGAGAAAAAGGAAATTGACCTTTTGACCCTCAGGACCTGATCTGGATTATGCCAGCGGAGGGAAGTAGTGTACATATATACACTACAACTAGGTCCAGATGGAGCCTAGTTTTTTTATTTTCTATTCGTCATGATCTAAAAATGGCCCCCTAGAACATGGAGGTATAAGGAAATGAAAATACGTAATCAAACCGTTCTTATTACTGGAGCAAGTAGAGGTTTAGGGGCAGAGATAGCAAAGACTTTTTCAAAAGAAGGAGCTAACGTGGTTGTAAACTATGTAAAAAGTAAGGAGAAGGCTGAACAATTGGTCGAGGAACTTGGAGAAAATGCCGTGGCTCTTCAGGCAGATATAAGGAACGAAGAACAGGTAAAAGAAATGGTTGAAAAAGCGAAAGACCATTTTCAAGCGTCGATTACAACGGTTGTAAACAATGCCTTGGTTAATTTCCGTTTCGATCCAAATGCGCAACAAGCGGCTGATGAAGTTAATTGGGAGAAGTATGAGATCCAATTTGAAGGAAGTGTAAAGGGGGCATTGAATACGGTTCAGGCCTGTTTAGAAGATATGAGGGAACAAAACTTCGGACGTATTATTAATATTGGAACGAATCTGGTTCAAAACCCTGTTGTTGCCTATCATGAATATACAACTGGAAAGGCTGCCTTACTTGGGTTTACTCGTAACATGGCAAAAGACTTAGGCCAGTATGGTATTACAGTCAATATGATTTCAGGTGGTCTTTTAAAACAAACCGATGCAAGTAGTGCAACCACAGATGAAGTGTTCTCAATCATTGAAGCAACAACCCCATTAAATAAAGTAACGACGCCAGCTGAATTAGCTGATACCGCACTATTTTTCGCCTCACCTTGGTCTAGAGCTGTCACAGGACAAAACCTGGTGGTAGACGGCGGATTAGTGATGGACTAATAAATAAGGGAGGATGAGGAACATGCTAGAACTACTAGAACGTGTACGAGAACAAAAACCATTGGTTCATAATATTACAAATGTCGTGGTAACAAATTTTACAGCAAATGGGCTGCTATCCTTAGGAGCATCTCCTGTTATGGCTTATGACAAAGAAGAAGTAGCTGATATGGCAAGTATTGCTGGAGCATTAGTCCTGAATATTGGTACCTTAACGACAGAGGAAATCGAAGCTATGATCATTGCAGGTAAAGCTGCAAATGAGAATGGTGTCCCTGTTATCTTAGATCCTGTAGGAGCAGGAGCAACTCCATTTCGAACAAAAATGGCCCAGAAAGTTTTAGAAGAAATCGATGTAACTTTAATCAGAGGGAATGCAGCCGAAATCGCTAATGTGACAGGCGAGAGTTGGATCATTAAAGGAGTAGATGCCGCTGAAGAAGAGGGAGACGTAAAGCAGTTGGCTCAAAAAGCTTCCGAACTACTAAATTGTACAGTGGTTATTACTGGGGTGGTGGATTTCATCTCAAACCAGGGCGTTACAAATTTGGTGTCCAATGGTAATCCTCTTCTGACAAAGGTAACAGGGACAGGATGCTTGTTATCATCTGTTATTGGTGCATTTTTGGCTGTAGAAAAAGATGAAATTAAAGCAGCAACAGAAGCCGTTACTGCTTACGGTATAGCAGCTGAAAAAGCGGCAAAACAGCATAAGACAGTTCAAGGACCAGGATCTTTTCAAATTAGGTTTATCGATGAACTTTCCCACATCAGTAATGAAGACAAAAGTCTTGCGAAAGTGGAAAAGGCATAGGAGGACAATGATGAAGGTATCAAAAGCATTAACGATCGCAGGTTCAGATAGTGGCGGAGGTGCTGGTATTCAGGCAGACCTTAAAACCTTTCAGGAGTTAGGTGCATATGGGATGTCTGCAATCACGGCTGTTACATCTCAGAATACTTTAGGTGTCCATGGTGTTCATCCGTTACCGATTGAACATATTATCGGGCAGATGGATGCCATTGGGGATGATTTAGGAGTTGACGCTCTGAAGACTGGTATGCTTTTCTCTGGGGAAGTCATCAACACTGTAAGTGAGCGGATTGCTCATTATGGTTGGACGAACCTAGTCGTAGATCCTGTGATGGTAGCAAAAGGAGGGGCTAAGCTTTTACAGGATGAAGCTATACAAGCATTAAAGGAATCATTAATCCCTCTTACGACAGTGATAACGCCAAATCTTCCTGAAGCAGAAATCATCACGGATAGGGAAATAAATAGTCTAGATGACATTAAAGAAGCTGCAAAGACTCTTACTGAAATGGGAGCCCAAACAGTAGTGATTAAAGGTGGACATGCAGAAGATGAGGAAGTCTTGGACCTATTCTATGATGGAATTCAATTTGTTGAAATGAGATCCCCAAGAGTAGATACCAAACATACACATGGGACAGGCTGTACGTTCTCTGCTGCTATTACAGCTGAATTGGCTAAAGGGAAAAAAGTTAAGGAAGCGGTTTTAGAGGCTAAAGAATATATTCGAGCAAGCATAGAATTTCCACTAGGTATTGGTAACGGCCATGGACCTACAAACCATTGGGCTTACAATCAAAGAGAATAAGGTGAATTTATATGGACTATAAACAGAAAATTGAAGATCTCCTAACCCTCTACTTCATTATGGGAAGCCAAAATGGGCAGGGGAATCCTGAATATGTTCTCCAGCAAGCCATAGAAGGCGGGATCACCCTTTTTCAGTTTCGAGAAAAAGGAGAAGGAGCTTTACAAGGAGATGAGAAACGTAGACTTGGAGAACGATTAAAACAAATTTGTAAGGATGCGGGAGTTCCATTTATTGTGAATGATGATATCGAACTAGCCATGCAATTGGATGCTGATGGAGTCCATGTCGGTCAAGAGGATGAAAAGGCTGCCGTGACACGGAAGCAAATCGGAAATAAAATATTAGGGGTATCGACACACACGTTAGAGGAAGCTCATCAAGCAATAGCAGATGGTGCGGATTATTTAGGTCTAGGTCCTATCTTCCCAACCGAATCTAAGGATGATATTCGTAAAGTTCACGGACTCGACCTTATCCAGGCTTTTCGTCGACATGATATCCAAACCCCCATCGTGGGAATAGGTGGCATTATGTCGGCGAATGCAAGTGATGTCATTCAAGCTGGTGGCGATGGTGTGTCGGTTATTTCTGCAATCGCTGGAGCTGAAGATGCAAAGCAAGCTACGGTTCAATTGAAACAGGCGGTAAGGAAGGAACAGTTAGAAGACTTCTAACACGGTTAAAGGCATATCGCGATAAACAGGAATGGCATTCTGCACATCTTGAAATATAGATATAATTGTCCAGACATTAGCCAAGGTGTTGCCTGATCTATTGTGTGATAGATTCTCTTTTTGTTGAAAAAATGGGGGTCAGGCTTTGATACATGGGTGATGACAGCTTATTAAATGTTATTTGTGGACTCTTGATTTTGGTAGGTATCTTCCTAGTGAACAAGCAAGTCATAAAAGTGCCTAAAAAAGTGCCTGACCCCCAGTGCTTTAAAGCGGTGGGGGTCAGGCACTTTTTATCGGTACGATTAAACGAATTTAATAATATATTATACTCCCAAAAAATTCAGGATATTTTCGGGAGATGTAATACATGATCTATAATGTACCTTAACGGAAAACTTTTATTTGATTTTCAGTGATCCCTTTAATTAATCTCAGTTCACTAATCAAAAATTTATGTGCGTTGTCAAACAGTTGTTTTTCGCTTGTATTAAGCGAATTCTCTTTCTTTATACGCATTAAATCACGTACAACTTCAGCAGCTTCTTGTATTTTACCTGTTTTTATTTTGTCCGTGTTCACTTTAAACCTTTGTTTCAATGGCACTGTATCTGATTCTCCGTGCTGAAAAATGTGTATGATTTCTTTTAATGCATTTATTTCAGTAACCGGGCGGATATTTGAACTCGACATTTTATCCTCAGGAATCATGACTTGCATATCACTGACTGACATTTTTATGACATAATACTGTTTGGTTTCTCCTAAGATTTCCTTTTCTTCTATAGCTTCAATTTTACCTGCACCGTGCATTGGATAAACTATATTATCGCCAATTTGAAACAAAAAATCCACCTCCATATGTGGTAACAATATTAAGTTTAACATATATTAGGTTTTTAATCAAATTTACTATGTTAACAAACTTAATTTAACTAGTCAATAGAATCATTTTTAAAATTAGAAAAAACTCCATAAACAGCAGAATTGCCCTATTAATAATTGCTCAAATCGGTACAAAAAAAGAAGTACAGCTTGATATGCTGTACTTCTTTCGGGGCTCATTACCCTTGCTTCCTTATGAACCTAATCCTCTTTATTGCCTCTGTTCTCTTCATTTCTTTTGTTACTTTTGTCTTCTTTAATCTTTATAACTACAGTCGTTAATGGTTCCAAGTTTAGTGTGTCATCTTTTAACTCAAAGCCTGATTTCTTAGCAACAGGTGTTAAACCTGCTTCATCGCTATCAACCAAAACCTTTCCTTTTGTTAGGTTTAAGTCACCTAATGATAAGGTGCGTTCTTGGCTGTCTGCATTCACAAACGTATAGTAGGTACCTGTGCCATCGGTAGATTTACTTTCATAGGCGATGACTAGGTCTTCATCTGCTACTTCTGGAATGTTTAGCAATGTTACATTTTCATTCACTAATGCCTGGTCTCCTAAGCGGAAGGCATTTGTGGACTTTCTTAGGTCGATTAATCCCTGTGTGAACTCTTTTGTCGTAACATTTATCGCATATTCCTTTTTATTCGTTGCTTTTTCCCAGTCGAACATGTTGATCGCATCTGATGAGTCATAAGAATCGTGCACAAAGTAGCCAAACGAATCTCCTTCTTCGTCTGTTAACTCATGATACTTTTGCTCTGGAACTCCATCGGCTAACCATTGCTTCGTTCTACCATACTCCTGGCCAGCATGGATAAATGCAGTTCCTTGAGAGGTTAAAATTAGAGAGTTGCCAAGTCGAACTCGTTTATGAATTTCTACGTTATTTTCTGGAATGGCTGGGTCCTTCTGAATGGACTGTGCAATTACATCATATAACGGTAGATTATCATGAGCTGCAATATATTGTACGATGTCGCCTGGGTCATCTTCTGCTACGTTAGAAGGCTGACCTTTAATGTTGTTAAAAATGGTTTCAATAGAACGGGCTCCATCTGTAATAAATCGTGGTTCTCCTTCTGAGCCGAAGCCTGATTTTAGTTCGTTTCGCATTTCGTCAGAGAAGACGCCTACATCGTTTGTTTTATCCATCCAGTCTTGGTCTGCTCCCATACCTTTCAACGATGGGTCTGCTAGGTGACCGGAAAATGTTCTCCAGCCTTCTCCGATAAATAGGGCATCTGGATTAATAGATGCAGCTGCATCATAAGCGTTTTGAACAGCTGGATACGTGGCATCGCCCATCATATCAAAGCGCATTCCATCAATCTTATATTCTTCAAACCAATATTTCACCGAATCTACCATGAGTTTTTCAGCCATTTTATGACTTGTTGCTAGGTTGTTTCCGAATCCACCTAGGAAGTTGCCGTCTTCATCTTGGTAAGCATAATAGTTTGGAACGATATCATTTAATGTGCTTGTTTTTGCTGTATGCGTGTAAACGACATCTAATACAACACCCATACCCTCATCATGAATCGCATCAATTAATCGTTTTAACTCTTTCACTCTGGATGCAGCATCTTTAGGGTTTTCAGAGTAGGCACCATCTGGCGCAAAGTAACTATGTGGATCGTAGCCCCAGTTATATGCATTTCCTCCAGCTGAATACTCTAACTCTCTTTCTCCCATATTCGTCTCATCACCGTAATACCACGCCATAACAGGGAGGAGTTGAACATGTGTTACACCCATTGATTTAATATAGTCTAGCTTATCAATAAACGCTTCATACGATCCCCATCTTGATTTTAAATCCTTTTCAATGGAAGGGTCAGATGTAAAGTCTCTTACATGCACCTCGTAAATAATTGCGTCTTCGCGCTTTTCATATCCATCAATTTCAGCATGGTCAAAGTGCTTTGGCTCCGTCTCACTTAAGTCCACGATAGCAGCCTTTCCGACTGTATCTCCATCTTCTCCTGCTTCGCCCTTTGTATTAACGGTAAAAGCAGCAAGTGATTTGGCATATGGGTCTAGCACTTGTCTTGTGACACCATCATTGGTTACTTCATATTGATAGTAGTACCCATTTACATCTTCTGCACCTAAGTCAGCAGGGGAGACATCTGTCGTCCAAACACCTTTTTCCCCTTGGGCTAATTCCAGTGTAGCAATCTGCTTAGTAGCATCATTTTTATCATAGAAGTTGGCTACAACCTTGCTTGCTTTTGGAGCCCAAAGCTTTAACGTTGCACTTCCATCGTTATAGGTTGCACCAAGGTCATTTCCTTCATAGTCATACATTTCATCAAGTAATCTCCAGCCTGCTTCTGCAGAAACGGTTTTCCCTTTAAACGTAACGCTTAACGGGGCTGTTTCTAGATTGAAATCAGCTGTTACTTCTACTGTTTGTTTATCCAAAATTTCTACACCTTGAATAGGGACAGGTTCTTCATTCGCGTCCTTCACGATTAATTCATTTTTTAACGTTTCTGCATCTAAACCTTCTGTCATCGTGAAGTTTAATAAAATTTTCTCATCTGATAAAAGCTCTGCGGAAGAGATCCCCGTTGCTACTTCCCCATAAGGAGACACATAAACGTTATCATCGCCTTCCTTAATCCACAGATGATTGTAGCGGTCAAGAAGGTTGAAGGTTTTATCTCCGCCATCTTTCTCTTCCGTTTCTTCATTTACAACAAGGAAGCCAAGCTTCTTCGCGTTTTCTGTTAACTCGAGGTCTACATAAGCACCGTACTTATCGGTATGTTCAAAATCAATGGCATCAGTTGGCCAGTTTTCCATTTTGGCATTTACATCATTCCAAGCCCAAAGGCCAAGATTTTCATAGTTTGAATCTTCACGAGTGTAATGGATGCGAACGGTATTCTCAGGTAAGTCAACTGGTTCATACTTATACACTTTGTCTGAACCTTGCTTGATCCATACCTCATTCATATCCGTAGAGGAAAGCGTAATCCCTTTATCGCCACCATCTTTTTCACCGTTTGTTAGGTTTAAAACAAGGAAGCCTAAGTTTTGTGCACCTTCAATTAATGGAACATCTACATATGCACCGTAGCTATCAAACTTTTCAAAGGCTTCTCCACCTGTTGGCCAATTGGCGGAAGGGGTTGCTGTATCATTCCATAACCACAGTCCTAAGTTTTCATAATTTCCGTCTGTTCTCTGGTAATGGATCCGCAATGTGTTCTCTGGGATGGGCTCTTCATTGTTGTCCGTTTTCTCTGCGATCCCCGTAATGGTGAAACGGTCTGTCCGATTTGTATCAGATTCTGTTGCTGTTATATCTGCATCCTCCGCATTCACTTGTTGCGTCGGAACAGAAGGTGAAAAGAGACTCAAAAACATGACTACCGCCATAAACATGGCATAATACCACTTTGTCTTCCTGTTCATTCTTTACATTCTCCTCTCAAATATTTATTTTGTGTAACCGTTTGCACAAAGTTGCACAAAAAAATAAGGACTTATTATGATCCTTATTTCGTAATGGGTGTGCAAACGCTTTCACTACCATTGTAGTTATTATAATAGAAGTTTATTCCAATGATCAATAGTGAATTTTCAGTATTTTCTGTCAGTAGGTCTTAGAGTGCCTGACCCCCAGTGCTTTAAAGCGGTGGGGGTCAGGCACTTTAAGGCGAGAATCTGTACAGAATCAGATAATTTTCTTATTATGAAGGTGGATTAAAGAATAGGTTGTCAGCATAGGGTGAGGGGCTGTTTTTTATAGTAAAAAAGTAGTACAGTGGCTTATCTTTGATACATAATAGATTGATATTTTTGGAGGTTTTGAATGTGTCAGTAGAATTAGTTTTTGACTATAAATGTACATTAGGCGAAGGTCCGACTTGGGATCATAAGCGGAACTTGTTTTATTGGGTTGATATCCTACAACATAAACTCTATCGGTACAATTCTACTGATCAGGAAGTGGATGTGGCAGTGTTTGATCAGCCTATTGGGTGTGTGGTGCCTCGGGAAAGCGGTGATGTGGTGGTTGCTCTGCAGAATGGATTTTTCTTCTATGATTGGGAGCGCGACGAATTAGATCCTATCGAAGATCCAGAACATCATCTTCCGAAAAATCGTTTTAACGATGGAAAATGTGATCCTAAGGGCAGATTCTGGGCTGGTACGACGGATGAATATGGCGTTGATGGGAATGGTGCTCTTTATGTTCTTGAACAAGACTTGAGTGTCATGAAGAAAGTTGGAAACGTGGGGACTTCAAATGGCTTAGCTTGGTCCCTGGATAATCAATACATGTATTTTATTGATACGCCTACCAAACAAGTTGTCAGGTACAACTTTGATCTGGAGAGTGGGGCAATTGATCAACCCAAAACAGTTATCGAGTTCCCTGAACATTGTGGTTTTCCTGATGGGATGACAATTGATCAGGAAGGGATGCTATGGATTGCTGGTTGGAGTGGCTATGGTGTATCAAGATGGAATCCTTATACAGGTGAGCAGTTAGACTTTATTCCGGTTCCTGCGAAAAACGTTACCTCTTGCGCGTTTGGTGGGGAGGACTTGAGTGATTTGTATATCACTACAGCAAGAACAGGAACTAGTGATGAGGAGTTAGAACAGTATCCTCATGCTGGTGGAGTGTTTAGGGTAGAGACGAATGTGAAAGGTTCTAGGAATTTTAGGTTTGAGGGATAATGAGGTGCCTGACCCCCAGTGCTTTAAAGCGGTGGGGGTCAGGCACCTTTTATCAACTCATTACTTTAAATTGCACTATAGTGTAAACTTACTCCCCTTTAGGTGCTACCACTTCATTTAAATATCTCGCAACATCTTGAATCTCTTGTTCGGTAAGCGTTCCTTTGAAAGCGGGCATTTTGCTGCCGCCGTTGTTGATTCGTTCGATTATTTTTTCCATGTTTTCTGTTATGGCGCTGTTTTGTAGGTTTGGTCCGTTGTGTCCATTAGCGCCTTCTGTTCCATGGCAAGAGAGGCAATTGGTTTTATAAATCTCTTCGCCACTTGCTACTTGATCAGGCGTTTCTTTTCCTTGTGTTTCTTTTGATGTGGAGGTTGCCTCCGCTGAAATCCGTTCAGGTGTCTCGCCTGACTCAATTGTACCATCTAAAGAGAAGGTCCATAGTGAATCTCCGTGTTTAGAACCTGCTAGTGAATTACCTGCAACTAAAATGGCAATATACTGTTTCCCGTCAAGTTCATAGGTGATTGCAGGTGCATTTGCTCCGGCATCAGCTTTGAATTCCCATAACGTTTCTCCAGTTTCAGCGTGATAGGCGATAAAACGTCCATCATTATGACCAACAAAGACTAAATTTCCCTTAGTGGTTAGCACACCGCTATAAGCTTTATCGTCCCACACTTTTTGCCATGCGATCTTATTGGTTTTGACATCGATTGCAGTTACGGTACCATGTTCTGGGGCATCATTAACTGGAGCCATTATACTTCCCATGTAGTCGCTTCCTTCTTCAAACTCTTCCTCACTTCGTGTATAGGTCATATAGCTGTCGGTTCCAAGTACATAAAAGTATTCCGTGTTTGGATTATAGGCTGAAGGAGGCCAATTTGCTCCGCCAAATGCGGATGGTTTAAGGGCAACAGGTTCCTCCCAAAATGGGGTGAAGATATCGCCGTACTCACCTTCAAACTCTCCGAGGTCTCGTTTTACATCTTCTTCAGAAATATCTTGTGGAACAAAGGAATCTCCTTTTGGAATAGGTTGTGTTGCTGCTGTTTTTTGCCTAGGGTCTTGCGGCACTGCTTTTTCTTCTATACCTATCAGTGGTTCGCCTGTTACGCGATCAAGGATATATACCCAACCGGTTTTTCCGGCCTGAGCTAATGCCTTTCGGGTTTCGCCGTCTTTTTCAACGTCAAAAAGAATAACGGGGTTTGGTGCATCAAGGTCCCAAATATCATGATGGACTTCTTGGAAGTGCCATTTGTATTTTCCGGTATTCACATCTATAGCAACTATAGAGGAGGTGAATAGGTTGTTTCCTTCTCGTTGACTTCCATCAAGGTCAGGTGCTGCATTTCCTGTTGAAAAATAAAGAGTACCGAGCTCAGGGTCCACAGCTGGTGTTTGCCATACAGGTGCCCCGCCTTTTAGCCAAGCATCGTTATCGTGTGGCCAAGTGTCATACCCTTCTTCGCCAGGACCTGGAATGGTGTAAAACCTCCAAATCTCACGTCCCATGTCAGCATCAAAAGCCGTGACACGTCCTCGAATTCCGTACTCACCACCAGATAATCCTGTGTACACTTTTCCATCATAGTATAGAGGTGCATTGGTAATGGTGTATCCTTTTTCCCAATCAGCCACTGTCGTTTCCCATACAATCTCACCAGTCTTTTGATCTAGTGCTACTAATCTAGCATCTAATAGTCCAACATAAACTTTGCCATCTCCAATCGCAACGCCTCTGCTGGTCCATCCACAACAAACCGTATCCAGTTTTTCTGATAAATTAGCGCGAAATTCCCAAATCGTTTCACCGGACTTAGCATCTAAGGCTAAAACATCATTTGCACCAGTGATGACATACATTACACCATCATAAACAATGGGGGTGGCTTCACCAGAATACTTAAATTCTGTGCCAGAACCTAAAGCGGCTACCCATTCACCCTTTAGTTTCTGAACATTATCGGCATTGATTTCATTAAGGGGAGAATAACGGCGATTATAAGTATCCCCTCCGTTTGTTAACCAGTTACTTGTAGGTAAAGCTGTTAGATCTTCTGGAGTAAATGCAGGAGCTGTTTTGCCGTTGTAGGTTCTATGTTGTGTAATCGTTGGCTGATCATTTTTCTCAACACTCTCATTTTGTGTGGAGGTAGATTCAGGTTGGTCTTGTGTAGTTTCTTCATCTGAAATTTTATCATCATCTTTGGTTTCGCTTTCTGTTCCTTCTTGTTTTTCAGGCGTAGTTTCTGTTTTCGATCCTTTTTCTGTTGAGCTAACTGAACTGCTTTGACTCGTAAAGTTTGCGTATTCATAAATAATTAAACCAAATAAAAACACTACTACAACAAGGACTATTCCCCAGTAAACTTTTTGGCTAGTAGACAAATTTTCTCACCCTTTTTTTAATAAAATTATTAGATTATATGCGGGTGACTATTCTCCTATTCTAGTCTTGTACGAATTTATTAGTATGGGGGGGGGCTGTCCTTTTTAGTAGGGAAGGAGAGAATGCTAGTGGATCAGGTACTTTATACCAAGAGGCGGGTTAAGAATTAAATCTGTCGTTTTGTTCAAAAATAAAAACAAATTATTGATGAAATACCTTGTATCATGAGTTAAAAAATAAGATAATATGGGGATGGATTGAACGCATTTTAAGAAAACTAGAAAAAAGCCAATTACAATAGTGTAATGAATACTGCATATGGAGGAATTTTAAAATGACCAACCCCTCAGAAATGAAGATTTTCACATTAAATTCAAATCAGCAGCTAGCCAATGAAGTTTCCGATATATTAGAAGTCCCATTAGGAAAAAGTTCGGTCATCCGTTTCAGTGATGGGGAAATTCAGGTCAATATTGAGGAAAGTGTAAGAGGTTATGATGTTTACCTTGTACAATCAACATCTCAGCCTGCAAATGAATACTTAATGGAATTGTTGATCATGGTTGATGCATTGAAAAGAGCTTCAGCAAAAACCATCAATGTCGTCATGCCTTATTATGGTTATGCAAGACAAGACCGCAAAGCACGTTCTCGTGAACCCATTACCGCTAAACTTATTGCCGATCTACTAGAAACTGCAGGGGTGTCTCGTGTTGTTACCTTAGATCTACACGCTCCTCAAATACAAGGTTTCTTTGATATACCAGTAGACCAATTGCACGGTGTTCCACTTCTATCAGAACATTTTAAAGAAAAAGGTCTTGAGGATATTGTGATTGTAGCACCTGATATTGGAGGCGTAGTTCGTGCCAGGAAAATGGCTAATATATTAAATGCACCTATTGCTTTTATAGATAAACGGAGGCCAGAGCCTAATGTGTCTGAGGTGATGAATATCGTTGGAGATATTGAAGGGAAAACAGCTATTATGGTTGATGACCTTATTGATACGGCTGGAACTATAACTTCAGCTGCAAATGCCCTTATTGAAAGTGGCGCTAAGGAAGTTTACGCAAGCTGTACACACCCGGTACTCACTGGACCAGCGATCAGCAGGATTGAAGGCTCCATGATTAAAGAATTAGTAATAACTAATTCAATTTCCCTTCCAGAGGAAAAACATATCGATAAGATCACGACGCTCTCTGTGGCACCACTCTTATCAGAAGCATTATCACGAATCCAAAACAAGCTCCCAGTAAGTGTGTTATTTGACTGATAGATATTCGTGCCTATATTCGTGCCTGACCCCCAGTGCTTTAAAGCGGTGGGGGTCAGGCACTTTTTTAGGCACTTTTTTTAATTAATGAACCGGTTGTATAAGATAATTGATTATACTATAGTAGAAACTCGACGCTCAGGGTGAATCCAATTCAACGGAAAAGCTAGAAAAAGCGTTATGGAGTTAGAATTTAGTTACTCAGAATAACTAAATAAAAAAATAAAATTAACTCTTGCAATGGTATTTGCTCACATGGTACATTATTAATTGTCGCTTTGAGAGCGGCAACGCAAAACATTCGAAAGAAACCAATCAAACAAACTTTTTAAGAAAAAAGTTATTGACTCTCTTTCGGATAAATGATATATTGATTGAGTCGCTTTTTTGAGGCGACAACAAAAGGAAACACGATTTGATCCTTGAAAACTGAACGAAACGACATGTTACGTCAATGAATTACTTTTTATTTTTTAAAGCCAGACATCATTTTGATGCAAAGGCGAACTCTTATGGAGAGTTTGATCTTGGCTCAGGACGAACGCTGGCGGCGTGCCTAATACATGCAAGTCGAGCGCGTGAAACAACATGATCCCTTCGGGGTGATTGTTGTGGATCGAGCGGCGGACGGGTGAGTAACACGTGGGTAACCTACCTGAGAGATCGGGATAACCCCGGGAAACCGGGGCTAATACCGA
>NZ_KE384330.1:0-101119 GCF_000425225.1 Pontibacillus marinus BH030004 = DSM 16465
CGAGATCAGTGAAAAAGTAGGCTTTTTTCGGATGAAATGGTAGGGTGAGAAGTTCAAATTGTTATATATACCATTAAATTTGGATTTGGCATCAAAAAAGAAGGAGTTTTGGAGGATAGTAGGGCTGCTATCCTCTTGAAATTAACCGCTATGGCGGTTAATTTCGCCTGATTGTCCATGCTTAAGAGGCCATACCCCCTAGCTCGGGATAGACCGTGGAATCGTTTGAGCTCCGCATTCTTTCCTTCTATGGAAGCTCGCTTTTTATACTTTTCCTTAAACGCCTCTGTCTTCTGGTATTGGGAAATGCGGTAAAATTCAGGCGTGTTTACCCCTACCGTTAGTATTCTTCTAGCCGATCTCTTGGCACACTGGTCATGGAGGGGACAAGCTTTACACTGATTCATTTCAAAATAATACTTATACCCTTCTCGTTTGCCATCTTTATTATTTGAGGTGTAATACTTCTTCTTGACTGTCGTATTTCCCTGGCTACAGTGCCATTCGTCGGCATCCTTATTGTAAGAGAATTGTTCTTCATCCATTCGGTACACGAGAGGACTCACAGGAATATATGCTTTCGCTCCAAGCGATTTGATGTCATCTAAAATATCTTTTCTGAAATAGGCTTTATCTCCGAACACTTCTTCGACACACAGCCCCGATTTCTTCGTTTCCGTCAACAAATCCTTCGTATCACTACCGTCGATTGCGGCACCATCGGAGGTGCGCACGGAGGTAATGATTCGCTCGTCTGTTGTCATCATAAATTCTGTTTTGTATCCATAAAACGATTGGTTCTTACCTTTTCTTCCTACACGAGCATCCAAATCAACAAGGGAACGAATACCTTTTTGAGCCATAAACTTCGGATCAGCCAGAATGTCCTTAGCCTCTTGAATTGCCTCAGATGTTTGTGGTTCGGTAGATGAACCTTGATTTTCGGCTTCATGAATTACTAATTCTAAATGGTTTTTCATGACGGCTTTAGCTTCTTTGTGATCTTCAATCTCTTGATAATCAGGGGTTTCAGGGATGTTGGTTAACGCCTCTTCCTTTTCTTCTTCAAAGAGCTGTTTAATGTTTCGTGCTAAATGTTTCATCATTCGTTCAGGGGTCTTTTTAATCGTATTCGCTTCGACATGGGTGGCATCAATACTGACGCCAGTTCCCTTGATAATACCTAATTCCACACACTGTTTGGTGATTTCAATCATCATTTCATCTAGTGTGGAATTACCTAGACGATGTCGACGAAATTTGCATAGAAGGCTTTTATCCGGAAGTTCATCTTCAGGATTGACGCCGATAAAATACATATAAGCTAAGTTTAAGTTAGCTTCCCGTATCGTTACTTCATCCGAAAGCTCGTAAAGATGTTGTATAAACAACAACTTACACATCAATTCAGGTTCTTTGGCAGGACGTCCAAAATTTGTACAGTAGGTCTCTTTGAGAAGCTCATTGATAAAACTGAAATCGATATAGGTATCAATCAATTTAAGGATATGATGTTCTGGAATTTTACTATATAATATAGAGTGAAGACTGAGTTGCTTTGGCTCTTGTCGAAGCACAAGAAAAACCCCCTCATGGTTCGGTATTTGGTCGTACTCATTATACCATGTAGGGGGTTTTTATTTTATATTGGTGGACTTTTTCACTGGTCTCGAACCGTCCCCATGTTATCTTTTTGTAAACCAGTTAAATAGTTTGTCGATAACATCGTTTTTTTCATGGGTCATTTCAAACAAGAACCCCCACAGGTCTTTAGCTAAATGCTTATTAGTTTGAATTTTCAAGTCGGATCCTTCTATATTTAAATAAATTTCTGATTCTAATAACTTTTTATTAAAGTCATTTAATCTTAAAGTTTTAATATCATATTTTTCTATATAATTTTGTACATTCAATACTTCATTGACTACATAAATAAAGCGGATATCTGTAATTACAATTGCACCTCCGCCCTTCCCGTTAACACTTCCTTTAGTGATATATAGAATCTTTTCATCGTTTAACATGTTTTTTTCTAAAACCGGTATTTCCTGCTGGAATGACATTTTTTCTTCAAAATTTTTAGTTACTTCTTGAATTTCTCTGATTATCTCTTTTTTATCTTTCTCTAGCTTAGAATAAGAGGAAGTATCTTTAAGACTCCCACCGCAATTCGAACAAAAATTATCAATATTGTTAATTTTCGTGCCACATTTAGAACAATACATAACCCTCTTCCTTTCTCAAGAGTAGCTAACCCAGAAGTTCAATAAAGAAAACTATCAAAATTGAGCGCTTGTTTCGAATAAATAAGATCATAAGGAGAATTCTCACATTTACTATTTATTCGCCAAACAAGAGAACCGTCCCCATGTTACACCCATGTTATGTCCCTCATATTTAATATTGTATTGTATGCGTAAAGTCATATTCTTTATCCTCATGACCTTCCTTTATCTTAAATGGAACAAAATAAAAAGAGGTAGGAGTGATAATTGTTCTTGGGTCCCTTATATCGGTATCACTATTGTCAGGAATACTAAACTCAACAGTTAGGACACCATCTTCTAGTTCAATTAACAAACCAACTAGTACTTCATCAAAATTATATAACTCACTAGCCCTTACTGGTACTTCCAAATAGTAATTTGGCGATAATCTATTTATGTCATAGCTCATTATTTTTATGTTATCTCTCCCCTTAACAAGATTAAATTCGTTATATTCAACAACTTCTCTCTCTTTAACTCCGGTTGTTATATAATGAACTGTTAATTCAAAAGTTTTGATGTTCTCAATATCCAAAGGCGAATGAAACTGTAATCGTTTTAATTGTTTATTTTTCACTGAAATCCTGCCTTGTAAGGACATTGCAAATAAGTCTTTCATACTTATTCCTTTATGTACTGTATTTACGTCTTTAAAAATCTTTGGTTTAGGTAAAGCTCCTATAAAAGATATTTGCGTAAGTAAAATTAGGCATAAGGTAAAAGATAAGATTACAAAAAAGCTAATTATGACGAAAGTTCCATTTAGATAATAAATCCAAGAAACTCCTACAAAAAGTATTGTTAAGATAGCAATCACAATAACTATCATTGTAGGAGCACTCATTGTTACTAGTCTTTTATACTGTTCAATTTTAGATCTGATCTTTTTAGCTGTAAGAATCCTTGTTTGTGGATTATCAATTCGAAATAACTCCAATTCAAGTAGTATATCCCTAGCCTTTTCTATACTATGCTGACTATTAATTGAGATAAATATAGCAATTAGTCCGACTAGAGATAATAAACCACCAGAAATTCCAAATAAAACATCATTCCCCAATATGATCCGCCCTTTTGTCATTAAATAAACACAGGGACGGTTCCTGCATTGTATTTATTTATCAAACAGGAGAACCGTCCCCATGTTTCTTTCCCCCCATGTTTCCCTTGTTTTCCCCTAACCCAATAATGTTACAGTCGTATGGTCAATTTGTACCAAATCCCATGTAGTAATTATACCAAGTGGTTTTTCATTTTCATTACCTGTTTCTGTTATCAACACAGCCTCCAATTTTTGGTTTCTATCGAAATAATCTTCAAAAAGTTCTTCGACATCATAGCTAGTTTTATCTTTTGCTAAAAAAGCAACATTGTGAGGTTTTTCAACTTGTAGAATTTCATTGGCAGTTATATCACCAACTGATATATAATCACCTGTGATTTGCTCAGAAAACCATTTGGCTAACCCGCCCTCTGTTAAAAGCCCTTTGAATTTCCCTTCATTATAAATTGGAAACTGAGAATATCCGTATCTTTCTATTGCTTTTAAAACCTCTTTCAATTCCGATCTATGATTAAAATACAATACATTTTTAGAAGCAATCGTTAAGGCATATGGTGGTTTATGTAATGCTTCACTGATGTCTTCAAGCTTTTTGGTCACTTCTAAATGTGGTTCAGCAATATAGAATCCCTCTTTTATCCGCTCATGTACTAATGCATTTCGTAGCTTTGCATATTGCTTTAACTCCTGGAAGTGGTAACGAATTGTAGTGTGGCGGTCTCTTGCTTTATAAAGCAAGTTCATAAAGTTATGATTAGATTCATTTCTAACAAGTTTTTTTAATTTAGTATGTATTTGATTGAACGCGATCTCAAAACGATCTACTTTTTCTCTTTGTTGTTCTATGTTTATGTCATTCATAAGTCTCACACCTCTAGGATTTTTGGTGAATATCAAGACAATGCTAAAGTTAATGAATGAGCTCCAGCACTGTCATTAATCTTACAAAGGCACGAAGGGACAATCTTATTATCCTTATATTTTAAAATAAGACCACCTAGCGTTTCTTTTACCCTATCTTTTCTAGTAAGATCATCACTTACCTTATTTCCTTGTCCATTTATCCCATAATTCTCTTGCCATCTGATTATTTGTTATAATCAATACCCAGTTGATGCCGCACATTGTTGTTATAGCATAATTGATCGTAGAAAAAGTATATTGATCTAATATAAACAAAAGAGGGATAGCCACCGTCAGACCAATCGTTGTGGCTATGTTGAATATTTCTAAATGCGCTTTAAAGTTCATAAATGTCCCCCTCATAAGGAGTGCTAATACTGAAATACAATTATAATCACAAGTATAAACAACAATAATAGTCAAAATTTGTTCATTAATTATTGGTATCTTTCAAATAACCTTCTTATAAACTTATTTGAAAGTTGAATTATTGGACCTAATGAAAACGATATAATAATTGTCCCTATTCCTATTGGTCCTCCTAAAATAAATCCAATAATTACTGCGAGTACTTCAACTAGTGTTCTAGAAATTCTAACACTTAAGTTACCCTTCTTGTGAATAGCTATCATTAATCCATCTATAGGGGATTTTGGATACCCAGAAATTAAATAAGTACTTATTCCAATACCAAGTAAAATAGTACCTATTACAAAAAATATTATACTCAACATAATTGAATCCAAAAATATCCTATAGAATATTATGTATAGCCAAAAGTCTAAAAATAACCCCCTAAGAAAAATAGTAATGAAGGATGATATATCTGGTTTTTCCTTAATTAGAGCAGAAGTTGTAAGTAGTAGAAGGGCTTGTACTATGTACACCCATGTTCCTACCGTTAAACCAAAGTTTTGATTAAGACCCACAAAAACGGCATCCCATGGCCCCGTACCTATTCCAGACTTTATTATCCAAGTTATACCTAAGGTGGTAATTAACAACCCGCAAATATAAAAAAGTATTCTAGTTAACAAATGAATAACACCTACTTATTTTTAAAAGGAAAATAATTAAACAATAATAAAGTACTTCTTTTACTTTCTATACTCTTCCATCATTGAATCAAATCTAGTTATATAAGTATCTATTATAGTCCTACCTTCATTCAAATCCTTAGAAATGATTATTGGTTTCATTACTGAAACAGAGGCGTCATCATTTTTACTAGGCTTGTATAAACCTAGTATCATATAATCATCATCAAAAACACACTGATACTCTGTTGGTAAAAAGTTATATCTTACGATTTCTAATTCATCTATAAAGCCATCAGTATGAAGTTGGTTCCACCTTTTTATAAACATATTTATTTCTTGTATAACTTCTTCATTTCTAGTTGGATCATTCCACTCAAAATCACGGACCATTATTGAACACTTTTTTATTTTCACATCATCATGAACCAAATTTTCAATTTGTGTATATATTTGGTTGGTAGTTACAGCAAATACACGGAAATGATTTATAACTTTCTTCTTAGAAGTTATTCTAATAAAAGCGTCACCTAATTTTTGAATTGATAACAAATTAACACTATTTAAGGGTGTAATCTTTTTATCTATACCTTTAATTCTGACCATTAAAGTAGATAATGTAACAGACAGAATTCCTACAAAAATTGACAACAACTTATTAATTCCAATATCTAAGAACCCGGATATAAAAGGCCATAATAAGGCAAAAACTGCAAGAGTTACTAATCCTATTAGTTCTATTCCTTCTGGAACAGAAAAATCTTTCCCTTTAATCTTCATATTTCTTTCCCCGCTATATATAATGTCATTTTATAATCTTTAATAACAGTATCCGTTTTCAACACTTCTTTTCTTAACTTATTCAATGATTCATAATATATGCTGTCTGGTATAAGCCTCAATGTTGAATAGCTTCTATTTTCAAAAATATTTAGGTACTCTCTTGAATTTATTTGTTCACTCTCATCAATTTCATATTGTTTTAAGATAAATCCTAGAGATTCTAGAGTTGCCTTTATTTCATATGAACTTTTATGTCTAGTGATATCGATTAATAGCGTTCCGGGGAAATATTTGTACCATTCCCTTTCATAAAGCTGTTTATGAGTTGATGTCCTAATAGCAATTACGCCATCCATAGAGATCAAATTGTTTAATCTTTCAAAAAATTCTTGTGTATCATCAACTAAATGAATCATTTCAGAACTAAATATTAAATCATACTTTTGTTTTGGTTTAAAACTTAAGATATCACTTTCAATTAGTTTTATATTTCTATCATTTCTTGTTAACTCTTCAGCTACCTTTAACATTTCTGGAGAACTATCAACACCGTCAATTTCTACTTCTAGCTCTTTATAATCAAAATAGTTACTAAGTAAACTTGTAAACTGACCAGTGCCACAACCGACATCTAGTATTTTAAAAGTTTTTTTATCTTTCAAATGTTCAATAATTTTTTCCATATAGTCACCAAAAATTTTCTTATTTATTTTTCTGGTAAATGGATAAGAAGAACTATAAACTTTATTAAGAAAAATATCATTAACCATATCTTTAACTCCCCCCTATTATAAAAAACTATACCCCACTTAATGTGAGATATAGTCGTTAATCGTTATTAAATCATGTGGTGAAAATTTCTACTGGATAACCAATAAATAGACCAGATTCTACAATGCCAGGGATCAGTTTTATTTCCTTTTCAAAATTTGAGTGAATTTCTTTAAAATTCACATCTAAAATGACGTTCCCGCTTTCAGTTATAATAGGTCCATCTTTGGATGTAGCTAACCTTAACTTAACTTCTTCTCCCCCCATTTTCATCAGTTCTTCCTCCACCAAATTAACAGCTCTAGGATCAACTTCAATAGGGACTGAAAATTTTTCACCTAAATTATTAACAAATTTTGATTCATCCACTAATATATAATTCTCAGGCGAGCTTTTCATAACCAATTTTTCAGCAAACATCGCCCCGCCTCTACCCTTTATAAGGTTCTTATTAGGGTCAACTTCATCTGCTCCATCAAACGACCAGTCAGGTTTAAGATTTAACAAAGAAGACACTGGAACTCCCAAAATTGAACATGTTAATGAAACTTCTTGAGATGTAGGAATAGCAGTTATATTTATATTTTCTTCTTTTATCTTTTTACTTATTGCTTGAATTGCTAAAAAAGAAGTTGAACCAGACCCTACTCCTATCACATCTCCTTCTTTAACTCTTTCTGCAATTTTATTAGCTACCATCTCTTTTTGTTCTTTGTTTGATATCTCTCTAGACCATTGTAGTGTAGTTGCAATGTTATTCTTCCAGTACATCTTTTAAATCCCTCTTTCCGCTCTTAATATTGATAAAAACGTAATTACAATATTTTTCTTTGGTGTAAATGCTACTATATAGTTTGCTTTCCATTATAATAATATATTCCCTAAGAGTTAGAGAATGGTACATTATAAGAGGTACAAACAGAAGAAAAAATATTTTCTAATCATTAAACATTTTATCACCCTAATAGGAACATGACTAGCTATTCTACACTGAATATGTTCCTTGCATAGCTTTATTATTATCAATTTGTAATTAATTCTATACAGTATCAGCGACTATACTTCGTCTTCACTATACCAGTCACCACATACAATACGATCCCAACTCCAGCACCAGCACTATCAATAAAAACATCGCTCAACTGAGCACCACGACCAGGCACAAAAACTTGATGAAACTCATCACTCAAAGCATAAAAAATACAAAATAAAAAGGCTCCTCCTATCAGAAGCCCTTTACCAGCTCTCCAACTAAATCTCAATGCATTCAAAACTAGCACCCCAAGAACAAAATAAAGAAAAAAGTGCGCATTCTTCCGTACAATATGATGCAAATCACCAACATCTATTTCTTTTTCAGGCGCTACTATCTGAGCTGTTTCCACTACTGACTTAGTCACCTCTGTACTGAATCGCTTCGACTCCGTAGCAGGTTGATGGGAGAAATAAAAGATCAGGAGTAACCAAAGAATTACACTCGTCCAAGATAAGATTTTGTTCATTCACACTTGCCCTTCTTTTTTACAGTATAAACCTACATATTATTCGTTAATAAATGCAATATATCATAAGAACGCCTCTCACGTTTGCGAATCATTACACAAACAGCAGAACCGTCACCATGTTATCCAAAGAAAACTTCAAATGTTTTATGGTTCGGTCTATCATATTTAGAGTTATAAACGCTTTCATATAACTGTACTAAATTATCAAATAAATCTCTTGAATTTAATTTACTGTACACTACACGGTCATGATAAGCATTAGTAGTGTGGTTAACACTCCAAAATTGTTCCTGGTTGTTAACCGAAAACTTTATAGAATATCCATAATGACTAGACCCAAAAATATTTATTGGTTCTTGAGGACCTGACAATAATGGTGCTTTACTCCATATGGCTAAATCATCCATCACTTGACCATCTCTCCCAAAAGTCTCTGTGATATTCTCCATGTGGTAAATCCATGGAGCATTCTCTTTATCAATATATTCAGCTCTAAAGAATGCTCCAATCTTTCCAAGTTCACCTGATAGTACTGCTCGCACTTCATAATGCCCCCCCATTGGCATTCCTTCCTCATAATAAGGTGGGATGAAAGTAAGGGATAAAGTGCTGTTATCGTTATTATTCATTTCGTTTCTCCTTCCTATAATGTATTATTACTAGACACCTAAACAGATTCGAATAAATAAAGATGACTAAAAAAAAAGCCCCTCTCCTCTAATAAACTGTCAAACAGACAATTTAATTATTAGAAGATGGGATCCTATTCAAGATTGATTTTAATTTCTTAAAATACAGCGTTAATATCCTATTTAGTCAAAATAACCATTATTTTATCTAAATAGGATATTTTCACTAAACTATGTATAATATAAAAAAAGCCCATCTATACTGACGGCTTTCTGCATATTAGTTTACAGGCAGTCATTACGTATCAGGAAACTCGATAACATTCGTGGAATGCTACTCACATCAACCATTCAGAATTCTTGAATTCCTTCTTCCCTCCAACTAGATCTCAATGCATTCAAAACTAGCACCCCAAGAACAAAATAAAGAAAAAAGTGCGCATTCTTCCGTACAATATGATGCAAATCACTAACATCCAACATATTATTCATTTAATACTTGCTATATATCATAGGAACGCCTCTCACGTTTGCAAATCATTACACAAACAGCAGAACCGTCACCATATTATGAAATGACGGCCAAGAGAAGTGTAAGAATGAGTGATATTCCATAGAGAACTATAGAAATAATACTGAAGACTGTAGCAGCAGTTGCCATGCCATTACCGCCTTGCCCATATTTTCGGATTTGCTTTTTTGCTTTAGAACTCAATATTAAACTAATGATACCAATAATAAGACCAAAAATAGGTACTAATATCGATATAATACTAAGTATCAGGGCGGTAACAGAAGTTCCATTTGTAATAGGTTGAGAAACAGTGTTTTTTGTATGTGCTTGATCCATATAATATCACCTCTTCATATATATAATAAGTATATAGTACTATAACCGTGCTCGAATAACCATATTAGATTAGAGGTGAATAAGTGGTTTTCCGTTTCCCTCTTCACCTTCATAAACCCACAATAATTTTCGAAAGAATGCCTTTATCCCCGTATTATTACGGGACACAAAAAGACGATAGACCTATCCCTCCGTACCTCTCGTAAGTTACACAATGAAACTAAAACCAGAGGACACTATGAACGCAAAAGGAGGAGAAACCCAATTACTCACCACTTCACAAACAGTAGAACCGTCCCCATATTATCTGCGTTTTATTTCGAGACTAGAAGGGACGATGGACCTGTCCCTGTGTCCCAAACCTAAAATCGAACCTCCCCAAATACGCTCTTTGAAATCAGGAGATAAGAAAAGTGGGGATTGAAACGTCATGTTGCTCACTTCCTTTTCATTAAAAAATTGAGCTCTCCACTATATGGAGAGCTCGAATGGTTATACCGTTTCAAAGGTTAGTTGTGTAACACGTGCCATTACATCTTGCTTGAGCGCCTCTAATCGTTGTTCACTTGTCTGCTTGTTACTTGATCTCATACCAAAATAGAATTTAATCTTTGGTTCGGTACCTGATGGACGTAAGCAGACCCAACAATCATCACTCAAGATAAATTTGATGACATTGGAGGAAGGTAAATCAATCGCTTCAGTCGTACCCTCTTTCATATGTGTTCGAATCCTCGCGGAATAATCTTCTATAGCTAAGACATCTAAACTAGCAGCTTGTCGTAGAGGTTCTTCACGGAAGGAATCCATAATTTCTGTAATTTTCTTAGCACCTTCAATGCCTTTTAATTTCATAGATTCTAAGTCTTCAAGATAATATCCATGTGTTTGATAAAGGATTTCTAGAGCTTCAAAAAGAGTCAGTCCCTTTTCCTTATAATAGGCAGCCATTTCACTAGCGAAAACCGACGATTGAATTGCATCTTTATCACGAGCAAAGTCTCCGATCAGGTATCCATAACTCTCTTCATAACCAAACACAAATTGGTGCTCTCCTAACTGTTCAAATTCACGGATTTTCTCCCCGATAAATTTAAAACCTGTTAGCGTGTCAAGTGTATTTACACCATAATAATTTGCTACCGCACGCCCCATTTCAGACGTAACGATGGTTTTAATCATCATCGCATTTTCAGGGATATCCTGATTGTGTGATAAGAGATAGTCTAGCATTAACACACCAAGTTGGTTGCCTGTTAATACTTTATAATCACCTTCACTATCTTTGGCTGCGACACCTAAGCGATCAGCATCAGGATCTGTTCCAATGAGGATATCAGCCCCAACATTTGACCCTAATTCAATAGCTTTAGTAAATGCTTGATGTTCCTCTGGATTTGGAGATTCAACTGTAGAAAAATTTGGATCCGGATTTGCTTGTTCTTCTACTATATGTATCTGTTCAAATCCACTTTGCTTAAGACCTTTAACCACTAAATCGTACGCGGTTCCATGCAAAGGTGTAAAGACAATGCTTAATTGGCGATTAGCTAGAGTAGCCCTTTCTTGTGTTATACCTTTTAACTGTTCAAGGTACACTTGATCGACTTCTCCCCCAATCCATTGAAGGAGTTCAAGCTCTTCAAGCCTACTCTTTTCAATAACAGGGATTGTTAATTCATTTTCAATCTTATTGACCTTTTCAATAATTTGTTTGGCCTGGTGTGGAGGAATTTGCCCACCATCTTCATTATACACCTTAAAACCGTTATATTCGGGAGGGTTATGACTTGCTGTGATGACAACACCACCCACAGCTTTTAAGTAACGTATAGCAAAAGATAGTTCAGGGGTTGGACGTAGTGCATCAAATAGGAAGGTGGGAATACCATGAGCACCCATTACTTTTGCTGTTTCCATAGCAAATTCAGGCGATTTATGACGCGAATCATAAGCAACAGCAATTCCCTTCTGTTTCTCTTCCCCATATGTATCTTCTATGTAAAGAGCCAATCCTTCAGCTGCTCTCCGAACCGTATAAATGTTCATCCGGTTCGTTCCAGGTGCTAATTCACCACGCATCCCACCTGTTCCAAATTCTAAATGCTTATAAAAAGCATCTTCTAAAGTTTCAGGTTGCGATTTCATAGTTTCCAATATATCTTTTAGATCCTTATCTATATACTCATCATTTTCCCAACGTAATAGATTTTCTTGCAAGATAGCCACTCCTTAAAAATAAAAACTGCGCAACAGTATTTGGACTAAATCAAATACTCTGCGCAGTTTAACAATTATAATATAACCTTAGATTCAGATTGTTGGAATTGCTTTAAAACATCTTCCCAAATAAATAATAAGCGATTAAAATCTTCATTATTTATTCCTAGTCCTGTTTGCACTTCTATAAATTCAAGTTCTGACACAGCTTTTATTCCATGTTTTTTCCCTGCTGGAAGGTGAATAATGTCTCCTGCTTTTACTCTTCTGATTGAGTCATCTAACGCTAATTCACCTTCTCCTCTTACTATAGTCCATACTTCATCTCTATACATATGATAGTGATAACTGGAGTTTCTACCCTCATATATACAAATACGCTTGGTCACCATTTCTTGGTCACTTTCATATTTTGCATAATCCAACGTTCTTGACCAACCCCAGATTCTCTCTTCATACATAGGAGGATGATTAAAGTCGCTTATTAGTTCCTTGATTTTTTGACTAGAGGCTTTATCTGTTACAAGGATTCCGTCTGGACTGGCTGCGATTACTACATCTTTAACCCCAACTGCTGTGACAGGGATGTCTAATTCATTTACTAAATGAGTATTTGAAGAGTCATCAGAAATTACACCTTTACCAATCTGATAAGTTGCCATTTCCTCAGTTAGTGTATTCCAAGTGCCTAAATCTTTCCAACCTCCATCATAAGGTTGAGCTACAATTTTTTGAGCGTTCTCTACAACTTCATAATCAAAGCTGATTTTTGGTAAAGATGAGTAATTATCTAGCAATGTGTGATAATCTAAAGAAAGGTTCTTTGCTGTTAAAATATCTAGTAAATATCCTAATTTAAAAGCAAAAACACCGCAATTCCAAAGGGCATTATGCTTGATTAATGATTGAGCTTTTTCCTCAGATGGTTTCTCGGTAAAATTATTTACGTTAACATAGCTTGATTCTTGATTCTCAGTCTTAGGTACAATATATCCATACTTTGAAGAAGGATAAGTAGGTTTCACTCCAATTAAAGCTAAATCTGCTTGAGAATCTTCAATTACACTTTCAAGTTCCTTCACTTTTTTAAAAAACAAATCATCAACATAAGGATCTACTGGTAATACCACAATTGTCTCATCTCTATTAACCTGTTCATTTGTATATAAATAAGAAGCTGCTAAAGCAATAGCTGGAAACGTATCTCTCCGCTCTGGTTCAATAATTAGGGGCACATCTTCTCCAACTTGACTATGTATCATATCTCTTTGCATTTTAGACGTAGCAATAACGGCTGAATCTGTTAAATTAGTATTCTTTAACTGACCCCAAACGCGTTGAACCATTGATTCTTTACTACCATTAATACCTTCAAGAACCTTTAAAAATTGTTTTGATCGAGTATCATTGGAAAGAGGCCATAACCTCTTCCCAGACCCTCCTGATAATAATACCAGTCTCATAGTATCCTCCCTTTATTTTAACTATTCTTAAATTTTGTAGATGTAAAGCAGATAAATGTAATTACACTTGCCCTGAATCAGATTCTGTCCATTCACGCTTACCCTTCTGCTTAACCCCATAATACCTAACATACCAATCAGCAAACTTTTGCAACCCTTCTTCAATTGGTGTTTGCGGTTTAAATCCAACAGCCTGATTTAGAGCATCTGTAGAAGAATATGTAGCTGGAACATCTCCTGGCTGCATCGGTTCGAATACCTTCTCAAATATCTCATTTTCACCAGTAGCATTACTTAATGCTCTCTCTAGCGTTTCAATAAACACCATTAATTTCTCTGGATTATTGTTTCCAATGTTAAATACCGTATGAGGGACAGCTGAATCAATAGGAGGGTGACCCATCAATCGTACAATGCCCTCAATAATATCATCTATAAAAGTGAAATCTCGATAAAGGTCGTTATCAAAATCACCATTATTGAAAATCTTGATAGGTTCTCCTCCAAAGTGTTTGTTGGCAAAGCCAAAATAAGCCATATCAGGTCTTCCCATTGGTCCATATACCGTAAAGAAACGAAGTCCTGTTGTAGGAATGTTATAAAGGTGACTATACGTATGGGCTATTAGTTCATTAGATTTTTTCGTTGAAGCATAAAGAGATACTGGATTATCGACAAAATCTGTTTCTTCAAATGGTACCTTTTTATTGGCACCATAAACTGAACTGGACGATGCATAGATGAGATGCTCAACTGGATAATGTCTGCACGCTTCAAGAATATTAAAGAACCCAATCATGTTACTTTGAATATAAACATCCGGATTCTCAATGGAATAACGAACACCAGCTTGGGCAGCAAGGTTCACCACAATATCAGGTTTGTACTCTTCAAACGTTTGAGTAATCATTTCCTTGTCAGCTATATTTCCTTTTATGAATGAAAACTTTTCAAAAGGATATAATTCTTCCAAACGTGTATGCTTAAGCTCTACATCATAGTAATCATTTAGGTTATCAACACCAATAACCTGGCATCCTTCTTCTAGTAATCTTTTTGATAAAAAATATCCAATAAACCCAGCTACACCTGTAACAAGGTATATCTTACTAGGATCTAACGGTTTGTAATTCATGGTTCTTTGACTCCTTTATCGCTTCTCTATTTACGGATGCTCTACCAATGGAGTGATATTCGACACCAGCTTCTCTCATATCGTAATTTTCATAAATATTTCGTCCATCATATACTAATGGTGTTCTCATTAATCGTTTATATGCATCTGGAGTGACAGCTTTCACTTCTCCCCATTCGGTAAAAATAAAACAGACATTTGCGTTTGCTAATGCCTGTTCAATGTCATCCACATATGTGATTGTACCTTTATCAAAATCCCCTTCTGGGTAGACCTTAGAAAAGTTAGATGCCCCCACAGGATCATAAGCGTAAATATCAGCACCTTGTTCTAATAACAATGGGACATTTGCTAAAGATGGTGCTTCCCTCAAATCATCCGTTCCTGGTTTGAAAGTTAATCCCAATACCGCTACTTTTAGTCCATTGAACGTAATTAATCGTTTACTAGCTTTCTTATATAAAGAAATTTTTTGGTCTTTGTTCACATCGATTGCTGCTTTAACCGTTCTTAATTCATACCCATTTTCTCTAGAAATATTATCCAAAGCTTTTGTATCTTTCGGGAAGCAAGAACCTCCAAAACCAATCCCAGCATTCAAAAACTTACTACCAATACGCTCATCAAAACTCATTCCCTCTGCAACATCTTGCACATCAGCTCCAACCAGTTCACAAAGGTTGGCAATATCATTCATATAAGAAATCTTAAGTGCAAGAAAATCATTAGAGGCATACTTAATCATTTCTGCAGATCTTCTATTTACAGAAACAATGGGTAAATGGAATGGTTCATAAATCTCCCTCAATCGATCTTCCGCCCATTTACTTTCTGTACCGATAATTATTCGTTCTGCATATAACGTATCATGAACAGCAGAACCTTGTGCTAAGAATTCTGGATTTGAAGCTACCTCTATCCTCACATCATTTACTAAAAAGTCTTTAATAAACTGCTCTACTTTATCATTCGTTCCTACAGGTACGGTAGACTTAACAACAACTAGACAATCATTTTCTACAGATTCAGCAATTTGTCTTGCAACTGTAGAAATGTATGAGAGATTAGCAGACCCATCTGGTTGTTCCGGGGTACCTACACCTATAAAAATCACATCTGCATTTCTGTAAGCAGATTGAAAATTTGTCGTATAATCAATTCTTCCTTCGGCATTGTTCTTTTGCATTAACTCTTCCAACCCTGATTCATAAATAGGTGAAACACCAGATTTCATTAGGTTAACCTTTTTTTCATCAATATCTACACAGGTAACCTGGTGACCAACTTCAGCGAAACAAACACCTGATACTAAGCCTACATATCCTGTACCTGCTATTGCTACTTTAAACAATAGTACACACCTGCCTTTATAATAATAAAAATAATCTTTTCTTTATTAGTTATGTAAATATTTATAGCTAAAAATACCTTTCTTTTTCTTTTACAGAAGTGCTAATCTATCTAACATGAATTAAACAGATTTTTTCCACCCTTAAAATTATTAAGGTTTTTACTTGATTTAAAAAATAACTTTTTATAAATCACTAGTAGAAATAATACTATCCAACTCCATCCAGAAGAAAATTCCCATCTCAATGATCCAAAAATCACCATATGAAGAATATAAATGAAAAGTGTTAATACAAATATATTAGGATTAGTATAGGTCTTTACAAATAGTAAACTAATTGTAATTCCTAAAAAAAATGAAATTAAAAGAGAACCGAAAACATTACCATCAATAAAAAAATTGACAAACATCGTATAAAAAGCATTGTAAGTTTGTGACTCACCTATACTAATTGCATCTGACAGAAATGAAAGTTTATAGTTAGTACTTACAATAGTATCGTTAAATCTCCTTATGATTAATACTATGATATCATCTATTCCACCAAGGGTTGCCCTACCAAATTGAAGTGGTATTTGTGGTTGTATATTATACTGTTCTAAAAAGGTATCAAGTGCAATAAATGGTCCAGTAAAATACACAAGAATTGATTTAAAAACTTGACCTGCCCTTAAATAACTAACAATAAATAATATAATTATCATAAAAGAAAAATAAGTTAGAACTTTTTTAGATATTATATTTATATTTACTTCTAATTTTAAATTTAATTTACGTGCCAAAAAAAAGAAAATAAGAATTAAAATAATGTACCTAAAGATATCAATCCTAGACACCATAAATGCACTTAATAATAAAAGGTTAGCTATACTTATCAAGAATGTTCTATAATATTTTTTTCTTAATAAATATAAAAAAGTACATACCATTGAATTAACTAATATAAATCCTTTTACTATATAATGAATAAAGAGGAAAATGAAATTACTTCCATATAATGGATCGGTGAGATAACCCTTAAAAACATACCCTCTATATTCCTGTGGAGTAATATTCTGTGTTACCATGATTTTTATTCCTTTAATAGCAAAAAAGAGCATTATAAATAAAGTAATTAACTGAACCAAATTAAATAGCTTTAGGTTTTTTAACTCAAAAGCTTTAGAATAACTTTGTTTTGAATTTACAGTTCCCCTACCCAACACTAGTAAATAACCAAGGGTCAAAAATGATATGTTTCCAAGAATGTACAGGTATGTGTTAGTACTTGGTATAAAAAGATGATAAAATCCAAATGAAGATAATAACAACCATCCCCCCCACCAGAGATTAATAAGAGTTATAGGGTTTTTAAATGTATTACTTCTAAAAGCCGATATAATAGTGAGCGATAATAGCACTGTAACAATTATAATTTGAATTAATATTATAACCACCTCTAAAAAATATATTATAATTTTATTCGTCTTAGACCCCTGGTAAATTAACTTAGAAATTGTCTATAAAATTCAAATGTTTCTTTACTACATCTATCCCAAGAATATTTTTTTTCTTGCTTATAACCCTTCAATATTATGTCTTCTCTTAATTGTGTATTTTCTAATGATAAGGTGAGTTTCTCTATAAAATCCTCAGTTTCATACGGGTCAAAATATATACCCGCATCCCCTACAATTTCTGGGATTGAACTTGTGTTGCTTACCAACACCGGACATCCATAATACATAGCCTCTAATGGTGGTATGCCAAACCCCTCATATAGTGATGGGTATACAAATAGTGAAGCGTAATTATATAAGTTTGCTAATACCTGATCTGAACCAGAAAGATGATGCACTTTCCCAGAGGCACTATAGTGATCTATTAAATCTAGTTCCTCTTTCTTAAATTGTCCTCCTCCAAAACATACAATATGAAAATTCTCTTTAACCCACATATTATTTGAATAAGCATCTAACAATAGATGAAAATTTTTATATCCTTTTCTATCTCCAACGTAAAAGATATAAGGCGCATCTATTATCCTTTCATCATTAACTGCTGTTCGTAAAGAATTACCATGATGGATTACTCTAATTTTTGGTTCGGGAACATTATAAATATTAATAAGATCTTTTTTTGTAGATTCAGAAACACATATTATTCCATCAGAATTTTCTACAGACTTCTTTTTTAAGTAAGAAGTAGGGTCGTTTAATGAAAAGTATTGTGGGAATTTTTCATGAATCATATCATGAACTGTTACAATCCTTGCCGATTTACATTTATTAGGTAATTTTGAATAGAATGTTTGATGATAAATATCAAATTTATTTTTCTTTATATAATTAGTAAACATTAATTCATTAACTTTCATAAACAATTTAGATGATTTTGGGATATTAGGGAGTTTAAAACTAACTATATCTTTAAAATTATCTTTGTAATTTTCTAATCCATATTTATTTTTATGAAAACCCATAAATGGCGAAACTTCTAATTCCTCATATTTTGCAATTCGCGTAATTATCTCATAGAAATATCTTGAAATACCGCCATATTGCTGAAATGAGAAAACTTTCGGATCATAAACAATTTTCATTGTAATCTCCTTTTGTATCTGTTATGATATTATTTTATTTAAAATTATTTTTTTATTTTAATAGTTTCAAAAGATATTTACGATATTTTTCAGCAATTACTTTTAAAGAATAATTCCTATTTACATACTCTACTCCACTCATGCTTCTTTGATAATAAAATTCATCATTATATAACAGTTTTTTTATTTCTTTGGTAGTTGATACAACATCACGTTCCTCAACAAGTGAGAAAACATCTTCCCTAGCCAAATGTGTAATCCCACCGCATTTAGTAGTAATAACTGGTAGCCCACAAGCCATCGCTTCAACATGTACAACTCCAAAAAATTCTTCCCAATCAGAAACTGAAACGGGATGACCTATAAATATTCCAGCTTCTTGATATAATTTAGGTAACTCAGAATGAGGAACCGGGTCAATAAATTCAACGTTATTATTTAATCCCTCTTCGTCTATTAACCTTTGTAAAAAACTTTTAGCAGAACCACTACCCACTATCTTCAGTTCTACTTCTTTATCCTCTCTAATAATTGGAACCATGGCCTCAATTATATATTGAATCCCCTTTTCTAATACCAATCTGGCAACGCATATTATTGTTTTACGTTTAGTTTTCACACCTTTTTGAGGTTTAAATATTTCTGTATCTACTGGATGACCTAAAATAACAAATTGAGAAATAATCCTTTCATCAACACAGCCCAAATCTCTAAATCGTTCAGCAGTTTTAGGAGCAGTTACCCAAATAAGACTAGACTTATTTAATGACCAATTAGCAAACCTTTTTTGAAGCTTCCAAAAAAGGCTACGTCCAGCACCCATGATTGTTAACGATGCATCATAAACTAAAGGGGTAGACCATTTTTTAGCTGCATAAGCAGCATGAACACCTTGTGAATAAATTGTAGGGTCACATCCTAAAATTAGGTCATAACCCTTTAAAGTATTAATTACATTTCTTTTAAAACTAATAGGATTTTTTAGTATAGGAGTTATTGAAACAGTTTCCCTTGATTTGTATGGTACAGTAATTATATTTAGTTCTGAGTCTTGAAATAAATCTCTCTCATCCTTAATTATTGTAAATTGCCACCCATATTCACGCTGTAAATACTTATAAATAAGTGCCATTGCCTCAAATGCAGTTCCATTTGCAATAATGCCAGGTCTGTATATAACTATTTTCAAGTCTTCCATACATCCCCCCCCTTTTTTTGAATTCTATCTAATCAATCTCATCTTACGCCATAACCAAATAAAGAAAATTGCTTTAGTTTGATAAATAAATATTAACCTTGTTTTAAAATAAATTATATTTGCTAAGTATGAAGCAAACATTTGTGAAATGAGGGTTGCATATGCCGCACCAATTATTCCATATTTTGGAATAAGCGCTAAATTAAGAAGTATATTGATTATTGCTCCCGTGATATTCGTTGCAAATGAAAACTTCATTAATCCTTCATTTAAGATATACGGATTTCTAGCTACCCCTAAAAAAACAAAAATAGCAGCCCAAATATGAACAGATAGCACATCTCCTGCTAAAACATACTCTTCACCATACAAGAATTGTATAATTGATTTCGAAAGAAATGATATTAGAATCGCAATACCAAGCGCAATACAGGCTACTACATTAAAAAGTTGTTGGACATGATTAGTGTACTCATTTTGCTTTCCATCTTTTTTGGCCTTTGCAATAACTGGTGCTAAGGTTGAGACAATAGCTGAAGGTATAAAATACCATACTTCTGATAACCTAACAGCAGCAGAATAAATTCCTAATTCCATATTTCCTATTAACTCACCAATCATTAATTGGTCAATTTTCATGTAAATGACGATTACCATACTTGAAAAAATTAAAGGCCAACTATCTTTTAATAAATTATATGCTAATGAAAAATTCACTTTCCATTTTAGTATACTAGATACTTTACTTTGATAAATTATAACCATAAAAATAGAGCCTAAGATGATTTCAATTAATCCAGCTATAGCAAATGTTATAAGATTTGCTTCAAATAAAATTAACCCTACTTTTAAAACTGATACTAGTGTAAATGATGTCCCCTTAGCAAATACGGTATACTTTGACTTAATTTCAGACTGAAACCAAAAGTCAATTGTATTAAATGCTTGAAAGATTGTTCCAATTGCAACTATAGTAACTAACCAGGTACTTAGTGGATCATTACCTCGAATTAAAAAGATTATGGTTACTGTTAATATGGTTACAAGAATCCCACCCATTACTTTTAATATGAGTGTGGTTCCTAAAATCTCTTCTTTTCTGTCATTACCCTTAACCAAATTTCTAACCACTATACCATCTAAACCTAGTGTTGATAATGCTGTGAATAAAGCAACAAAAGATTGTGCATAACTTAGCAACCCAAACCTATCTGGGCCTAAAAACCTTGCTACCCAAACACTTACAAATACTCCAATACCCATCCTAAAAATGCGATCAAAAAATAGCCAACTTATATTAGAGATAATTCGTTTGAAGTTTATTCTACTATCTAATCTTTTAATTAATGACTTAGGAGCATATTTTGTTAAAAACATATTTATACCTACCATCTATAATAATAGAAAAAAGCAAATGAAAGGAGGATGTAGCCACGTGGAATACTCATTTATTCATTGTTATAGCACTCTGCATTTATAAGACACAATCATAAAAACTACACATTTAAAAAGAGTGCTAACAGTATCAAACGATACTGTCTACCACACTCTACATCAAATCTTTAAAGCTATTTCTTCCTTAATCATCATTCTTAACCTAAAAAAATTATTTTTTAAAATGAAATTTCCTTACTGTAATTATCAAGATACCATTCATAAACCTTACAAATTCCTTCTTGTAACTTAGTTTTATGCTTCCATCCCGTACTTTCCAAAAGACTAACATCTAATAACTTTCTAGGGGTTCCATCAGGCTTAGATAAATCATTTATAATCTCTCCATTATAACCTACAATATTTTTAATAATTTGAGCTAGTTCACCAATTTCTATATCCTCTCCAGTACCAACATTAACATGCATTTCATCACTATAATTATTTATAAGATGTACACAAGCATCTGCTAAATCATCTACATATAAAAACTCTCTTCTTGGTTTTCCGGTTCCCCAAATAACTACCTCTTTTTGACCTTTCACCTTCGCTTCGTGAAATTTTCTTACTAATGCAGGTAGTACATGAGATGTTTCAAGGTCAAAATTATCGTTTATTCCATATAGGTTTGTAGGCATAGCTGAAATAAAATCACAACCATATTGTTTTCTATAAAACTTACATAACTCTATCCCACTAATTTTTGCAATTGCATAGGCTTCATTTGTTGGTTCTAATGGTCCATTAAGTAAATAATCTTCTTTTATTGGCTGTTTTGCTATTTTAGGATAAATACAAGATGACCCGAGAAACAATAATTTCTTGACATTGTATTTATAAGAACTATGAATTATATTAGCTTCTATCATCATATTATTATATAAAAATTCTGCTGGATAAGTATTATTAGCATATATACCGCCTACCTTAGCTGCTGCCAAAAAAACATACTCTGGTGCTTCCTCTTTAAAGAACTTTTCAACCTCTTCTTGCCTAATAAGATTTACTTCATCAGAAGTCCTTTTGATTATATTTGTAAACCCTTTTTGTTCAAGGTTCCTTACAATTGCAGATCCCACCATACCTCTATGACCAGCAACATAAATCTTAGCATCCTTATTCATCCAAATCACCCCTAATCAAATTCTCTCCTTATTCTTTCTTCACGCTCAACAAGTTTTATATCATTCTTAACCATAATTTTTACCAATTCTTCAAAACTAGTCTTTGTTGGATTCCATCCTAACAGTGTCTTCGCCTTTGTGGGATCTCCTAGTAATTGTTCTACTTCGGCAGGCCTAAAGTATTGCGGATCAACTTCCACTAAAACCTTACCTGTCACTTTGTCTACCCCCTTTTCATCAACACCTTCACCCTGCCATTCTAATTCAATCCCAACTTCTTTAAATGCTAAAGTTGTAAATTCTCTTACAGTATGCATTTCACCCGTTGCTATAACAAAGTCCTCAGGTTTTTCATGTTGTAGCATTAGCCACATACATTCAACATAGTCTTTTGCATAACCCCAATCACGTTTAGCATCTAAATTACCAAGATATAACTTCTCCTGAGTTCCTTTTTTTATTCTAGCAGCAGCCAATGTAATTTTTCTGGTTGCAAACGTCTCACCACGTCTTTCCGACTCATGATTAAATAGAACTCCATTTACAGCAAACATATTATAGGCTTCTCTATAGTTTTTTGTAATCCAATAGCCATAAAGTTTCGCTACACCATATGGACTCCTTGGATAGAATGGTGTTTTTTCAGTTTGGGGCACTTCGACCACTTTTCCATATAATTCAGAAGTAGATGCTTGATAAATCTTTGTTCTATTTTCATAACCTAAGAATCTAACAGCTTCAAGTAATCTTAAAGTTCCGACTCCATCTGTATCCGCAGTATATTCTGGTACTTCAAAAGATACTTTCACATGTGACATTGCAGCTAAATTATAAATTTCATCAGGTTTTATCTCTCTAATTAATCTAATTAAATTAGTTGAATCAGTCATATCGCCATAATGTAATTTAACTTTTCTATTTATGTGCATATCTTTTAATAGTTCATCAATATACAGATGCTCAATTCTACCTGTATTAAATGAAGAACTTCTTCTGATTATCCCATGTACTTCGTATCCCTTGTCCAACAACAATTCTGCTAAAAACGAACCATCTTGACCTGTAATTCCTGTAATTAATGCTATTTTGTTTTTCATAATGTTACCTCTCTTTTTATTCTGGATTTTTAACGTTATTTAGATACCTTTTATTAAATTAAAAAATCGATTTACTGCTGTTCCCCATGAGTATTTCTTTAATAAATGTTTTCTAGAGGTACCCATCGTTTTTGGAGAGCAAAAACCCGAATTATTTACAATATGAACCAACTCTTCACTATCTTTATCATTAAAATAGGTTACAGGATAATCATTACACACCTCTCTTGCATAATCTCTATCCGCAACAATTATTGGTTTTCCATACCACATTGCTTCGATCAACGGTAATCCAAAACCCTCAGAAATAGAAGGGAAAATCAAAGCCTTACATTCTCTGTACTGCTTTTCAAGCTCATTCTCAGACACATACCCTAATAGTTTTATATTTTTATTATATTTGGAGGCTTCTATAACCTTTTCATTTTTACAACATCCACCAATCATATGTAATTGATTCGAATTATTTACTTTTGAAAATACATCAACAAGAAATTCTAAATTTTTGTTTGGTAAATTCGCACCAACATAAATAAATGGACTTTCTTCTTGCATTCCCCCCCCAATTTTTTCTGTACTTTTAAACTTTATACCATTATAAATAGTAGTTATATTATTAGAAGATAAGCCGTAATAGTCTATGAGTTTATTTTTTGTAGTTTCTGAAACTGTTACTATTGCCTTACATTTTTTTAACATCGTTCCGAGGTAGTATTTATAATACTTATGAAGCATTGGCCAATGATTCGAGTATTCAAGTGGCATAATATCATGTATAACCATAATAGATTTTTTGGCACACAAGATGTTAGGAACTAATTGATTCATGCTTAATATGAAAAACTGTTCTTTAGAAAGTAATTTGTAGAGAGAGATCTGTATTTCGTCAAAAAACATTCCCACTAAATGTTTAATCCCTTTACGAGATTTAAACCTTAGTGGGATTGAGTCAAAACCATCTACTTCTATATTTGAGTGAAAAACAACTTTATATCCACAATTTTTGAGAGAATATGCCAAAGGTTTAATACAATTATCCAAATAATTTTCCATACTTGAGTTTGGAGTAACCTTACCTGTTCTAATTAGTATCTTTTTTTTATTCATCTATAAATCACTGCCTTTACCATATCTTTATACGTAATTGGAATATTATATAGGTGTTTTATTGACATTCCTTCCTTCCAAAACTTTTTCCTATTTTCTATAAGCATCGATTTTCCACCTGCTTCATACGAGACTATAGTTTCAGGTACATATTTGTATGTGCAATGATTGCTCTTGCATCTCGCAAAGAATTCATAATCCATTCTTATTTCAAAATTTGTATTAAAACCACCTAATTCTTTAAATACTTCACTATTAATGAATGCTCCTTGATGGGGAACTGTGGCCAAATTCCAGATCTTCTCCACATCATCTTTTAATTCCTTAGCCGGAATAAATACATTTTTAGACACTTGCACTTTATAAAAAAGTACATCAACAGGGTTATATTCCCATTCGCTTGCAACATTTGATATTACATTATCATTCACAAAAACATCTCCGCTATTTAAAAAAAAGACACAGTCACCTGTAACGTGTTTCAATCCTTTATTGAAAGCATCAGCTATTCCTTTATCTTTTTCACTAATCCAAAAGCTAACTTTTTTAGAATAACTTTTTAAAAGGTCATCTGTTCCGTCATTTGAAGCCCCATCAATCAATATAAATTCTATATTTTGATAAGTTTGCTTTAAAACACTTTTAATAGTTCTTTCTAATCCTTTTAAATTATTATAACTTATAGTAATAATTGAAACTTTAGGGGATTTATTCATAAGAAACTTCCTTTCTTACATACCATACAAACAAAAGTAACTAAATAAAAAATCAATAAATAATAACGCATTTTTTATTAGATTTAGTTACTTATTTCAACCTAATTTCTTTATCACTCGAGCAGGGGTACCTCCGACTAATACAAAGTCCTCTTCTATATCTTTATTTAACACTGAACCAGCAGCAACAATTACCCCTTTGCCTGTGATCTTTACACCTGGCAGTATTGTTACCCCTGAACAAATCCATGTACCTTCACCTATTGTTATTTCTTTCGAGATATGTTCTTTTTCCATATATGTCACTTGCCAATTGCTTGTATCAAGACTCGTAGAAATTATTTTAGCATAAGCTGATATTGTTACATTATCAGCAATTTTAATTCCTCCATCTCCATGTAAAAATACATAATCATTTATTGTACAATTATTTCCTATAGTAATATTTTCCGCTTTTTTAACAACTATATTACCATATATTCTAAGTTTATTTTTTTCACCCTTAAATAAAGATTTATAATACAGTGAATAAACTACTACGCTAATTTTCCTTATCAATTCATAAATAACATTAAATATCTTAGCCATTAACTTACCCCATTTGAATAAAATAGAAATAATAAAATCTCTTTAATTGACAATGGCATCCCAAATGGTATATGCCATTTCGTCCCAAGACATTTGTTTTTTTACTTTCTTTATGTTCTCAACATACTCATTTCTGTTCTTTTGAACTAATTGATCTAATGCAAATTGGAAATCAAGGTAATTTGTCGTATCAAAAACCTCACCTACTTTATAGTTTAAAGTAAAATTCCCGATTTCTCCGTATTTAGTGGATAAGACCGGAAGTTCATATCCCATTGCAAGTTTAAGAGGTCCACTCTGACTGTTCATATTTTCTAGATAAGGTAACACCAAATAATCAGCTAATTTATTAAATATTTCAATATCACTATCTGGTATATATGTATTAATCCAATATATATTTTCATAATTATTGATTTCATCATAAATTAGTTCTTCATTAAGATCATAACTTTTTCCCACAATTAACAAGTTGAAATCTTTTACATTCTCTATTTTTTTGAATTCTCTAATAAATCTTAAGATTCCTTTATTAGTCCTAATAACACCAAAAATAAGTAAATTAATTTTATTTGAACTAATATTAAAATTATATTTTTCTTTTAATAAGTTAATTGCTTTCTCTTTATTAATAAAGTCGCTATACTGGTAAATTCCATAATTCGCCACCCTAACTTTCCCTTCTAACTCCCTATGCTCCTCAACTAACGAATTTCTAATATATTCCCCATGAACAATAATTCTCTTGCTGTACTTGAAAGTCTTTTTGTTTAAATACCCACTTATTTTTTTATATAATGATTCAGTAAAGCTATACAAATTTTTACTGAAATCCATAGTATGGAGAGTTATTATAGGATTTTTCCTGAGTAGTCTATTATTTAAAAAAAGTGAAAAATATTCATATTCAACTAGATATATTTTATCGCCATCTCTTATATTCTTTAAAATTAAATTATAAAGGTCACTATAATAGCGGATTCTATCTATTCCATACATAAAGCGCCACATTTTTTTATATTTATTTTTATAAATTTGTTTATCTAATGATATAGATGAACTTCGTTCTTGAAGTGTTATATTATCATCCAGATCTATTTTGGATGATAATTTTGATGTATATAAGTAAATGTTATCAAACCTGTTTTCCTGTTGGTTTAATATGCTTAGTTTGTTTACTACATTCTCCACGTATTCTTTACCATGACCAAAATCTAAAGAAGCACTTGCTGAATAAATGTGTAAGTTCATTTTGATTCTCCTTGGTATATAGGGTTTATCAAAAGTTGAATAGTGGCTATGGATCTCATAATATTACCTCGTACTTTCTGCCTTTTGCCAAAATGGTTTTACATTTCCAGTGATAGCTTTAAAAAATCCTAAAAATGTAGCATATTGAAAAACAAAATAATAATATGGTATATAAACTATTTTCCTTTTTGAATTAGTAACATGCCCTACTATTGCAAGTAGATATATAAACAGGTGAGGGACTAACAACATTAAATATATGTTTTGTTTTGCGAGAAAAATATTCATTACTAAAAGTATAAAGTGTAGTAAACCTGATGCATATCTAAATAATCTATGTGATATCATAAATAAACTATAAGTTAATCCCATTTTAAAAGGACTAAATATATTAAAGTGATTTATTATTTTATGCCAAGCCCTGCTAAACATCCTTACCTTTCTATTAAATTCATCATTAGTGTTTTCACCAGCCTTCTCAAACACCTTTGCTCTTTCATCAAAAATTGACCTTTTCCCTAAAGATACCATTAAATTAGGAAATTCGAAATCGTGACTATATAAAATATCAATCTCTCTAAAATACTCTCTTTTCACTGCATATATGGCTCCGTTTCCTGCGGTAATAGAGTGTATTTTTGACTCTAATTTTCTTAAAAGTAAATCAAATTTCCAATAGAGGCTTTCTGAGTAACTTGTAACATTTTCTACATCATTCACGTACACAAGTTTCCCTGTTACATAGGCTACTGATTTATTTTTAAAATTTGATACAAGGATCCGTAACGCCTTCTCATCCCACATACTATTTGCATCTGAAAAAGCAATAATATCTCCTTTAGAAGTTTTAAAAGCCTCATTTTGCACATTAGCCCTACCTTTTCGCTCCTGAGCTTCATAAAGAATAATCCCTTTGTTAGAATACCTCTTTACTATTTCATTTGTATTATCAGTTGAATTATCGGAAGCAATTATTATCTCTAACTTATCCTTTGGGTAGTCAGATTTAAGAAGATTTCGAATTTTATCTTCTATAACTTTTTCTTCATTATGAGCACAAATAATCATAGATACTCTTGGTAAATCATTATCGTTTTCAATAATATCTTCTTTAACTTGTCTATTTTTCTTTATCTTACTTAATCCAATAAGAAATAACGGATATAATATATACATCCATAGAAAAATAAAAACTATTGACCAAAAAATATATTGCATTTTATCACCCACATAATTTTAATTGATTTGATTTGATTTTATATTATATCTAATATTCCTTTTAAATTTTCAATTGAATATTTCTCCTTAATACCATCAAGATATTTTCTATCTTTATAGATTCCTTCTCGAAGAACCCTAACTGTGTTTATTGGATATATTTTGTAAATATAAAAATCTTTTTCTGGGTTATCTCCAACATAAATCATTTCATTGAATTCTACATTCAGTTTTTCTTTCATTATCTCAAATGATTTAGGATGGGGCTTCCAATAATCTTTCCCCAATTCACTAGTGATAATAATTTCGTCAAAAATATCAAATGCTTTAACTGCATTTAATTTCTGGCGTTGGGAATTTGAGTAGCCATCTGTTATAATACCTATTTTTATATTTTTTTCTCTTAAGAATTCCAGACACCGAGATACATCATCAAAGAACTCTATATCTGGAAAATGATTCCTGTACTCTTCTACAAGTTCCAATATATCACTCTTTGTGTAATGCACCCCCATTATATCCAAAAGTCTATTGAAGACATTCTGAGGGCTTTTTTGAAATAATTCATTTAGTATTCGGTTTAATTTATGTTGATCTTCATCAAGCCTATTACTCAAAAGATGTGATATGTGCATATAACCACTTTCAATATACTTCTTTTCAGAGATTAACGTATCGTCTAAGTCGAATATAATAGCTTTTACCATTACACTAACTCCAGGTTTTCATCTAGGCAAATACTTCTATCAAACCTTAAAAACGTAAGATCATCTTTATATTTTTCGTTATATTCTAGTCTTTCGCCCATAAGTAATCGAAAAAGATTTTCACAAGAGTCAGCACCACTCATAATGCTCATAGGAGCTCCTCCACCAAACCTAGGGTTGATCTCAATATACTCTATGCCCTTACTTGTCTTCATCAGTTGAACAGTTATATGCCCAATTGGCTTTAGTACCTTCATTAATTTTGTAACATCATCAATGATCTCTCTATCTCTTATAATCTTCCCCTTAGAAATCTCACCGCTACGAGTAGCTATCCTTAATCTAGGAACAATTGAAATAATATTACTGTCAAAATCTAAGAAAACATCAACAGTAAACTCTTCACCTTTCATAAACTCTTGAATTATAGGATTGTTAACAATATCTTTATAGATATTTAATTCGCTATTATTTTTTATTTCAAATGTGTTTATACTGGAGCTTCCGGATTTAGGCTTTATAAACAGAGGAAACTTTAGATCACCATTCCTAATTTCTTCGTCTGTATACATCTTAGGAATTCCAAAATTATTCTCTTCTAAAAACTTTTGTGTATTGATTTTATCTCTACAAACTTCAACAACTTTATAATCTGAAATCAACACCTTTGTGTTGGTTTTCTCCTCGATAAAACTTTTATTCTCTGCAAGTAGTAATAAATCTGTATCAATAGTTGGAACTATTAAAGAAATGTTTTCCTGATTACATGCCTCAATAATCGCATCAATATAATTAGGTTCCATAATTCGTGGTAATTTATAAGTTCTGTCTGCAAAATATAAAGCAGGGGCTGTTTCAGAACAGTCTCCAGCTACAATATTACTTTTAACATTTACTTTTTTCGCAGCATTTTGAAAACACTGCACCAGCTCTACACGCCTTCCAGCACTTAAAATTAATATGTTAATGTCATTCATTTTTGTCTCCTACCTCACTACCCTCAAAGTACTCCATTGTTGCCGCAGTCTCTGAGTTAATTCCTTCCCTAACAAAAACCTTCTTTATAGTAGAATAAATAATCTTCCAATCATTAAATAAACTCACAGTATCAACATATTTAACATCTAGCTCAAACTTATCTTCCCAACTAATAGCATTCCTACCACTTACCTGAGCTAATCCAGATAAACCCGGTCTTACCTCATGACGTCGCTTTTGATGCTCATTATAAAGAGGAAGATACTGTACCAATAAAGGCCTTGGCCCAATAATCGCCATATCTCCTTTAAGAATATTAAAAAGTTCTGGGAGTTCATCAAGAGATGTAGAACGCAAGAATCTTCCAAATCTTGTTAACCTAACACTATCAGGAAGTAACTCTCCATTCTCATCCCTTTCATCCGTCATTGTTCTAAATTTATACATCATAAAAATCTTTTCATTAAGCCCAGGTCTTTTTTGTTTAAACAAAAGTGGACTTCCTAACTTAACTCGCGCAAGAATAGCAACTATTAACAGAACCGGGCTAAGTACTATAATAGCGATAAAGGAAAGTATGAAATCCATTGGTCTTTTTAAAAACCTTTTATAAATACTGCCTTTAGTCTCTTTCATTACTTCAACCACAACCCTTTAATTATCTTTACTATTCTTTCCAAATCTTCATCAGTCATCTTAGTATCAGAAGGCAAACAAACACCGTTCTCAAATAACTTTGTAGAAACATCTGTACCAACAAAATCATATTTCTCAAAAAACGGTTGTAAATGCATCGGCTTCCAAATTGGCCTTGATTCAATGTTCTCTTTTTCAAGGGTTTCCATAACATCAACAGGCCTAATCTCCCCCATTAAAGTCATTGAACTCAACCAATAATTTGGTTCATTCCATTCATTAACAGGCATGAATTCAACACCCTCAAGTTCACCAAGTTCTCTCTTATAATATTCAAAAATATATTTCTTCTTTTCTACTCGCTTATCTAATACCTTAAGCTGCCCTCGACCAATTCCAGCAACAACATTACTCATACGGTAATTATAACCTAATTCACTATGTTGATAATGCCTTGCTTGATCTCTGGATTGAGTAGCCCAAAACCTTACTTTTTTAACTTTCTTTTCATTATTAGAAACTAGCATTCCACCACCAGAGGTAGTAATTATCTTGTTACCATTAAAAGAAAAGATGCCATAATGACCTAATGTACCAGTGTGTTGACCTTTGTAATAACCACCTAGTGATTCTGCAGCATCCTCAATAACTACAACGTTATGTTCCTTACAAACCTCCATAATCTTATCCATATCTGCCGAAAGACCGTAAAGGTGAACAGCAATAACCGCTTTTACTTCCGGATACTTCTCAAAAGCTTCGTTCAATGCTTTAGGACACATATTCCAAGTTTCATAATTACTATCTATAAAAACTGGAGTAGCATTTTGATAGATGATAGGGTTAGCTGTTGCCGAGAAAGTAAGGGTAGGACAGAAAACGATATCTCCCTCTCCAACACCAGCTGCTCTTAATGCTAAATGAATTGCCCCAGTACCTGAAGATAAAGCAGCAGCAGCCTTAGACCCAACTTTAGCAGCTAACTCTTTTTCAAATTCATTTACGTTCTCTCCTAGAGGAGCAATCCAGTTTGTATCAAAAGCTTCTTGTACATATTGCATTTCATAACCTTCATCACTCATATGTGGAGATGAAAGAAATATTCTCTCGTTCACCTTTGTTGTCTCCATCTTCAAGTCTTCCTTCCTCTATTAGGTTAATACTTTAGTAGAATAGGACTTACTTGGAATCTTAAAACTATAACTCCAACTAACTTCTAGACCACTAAAATTGTTATCTACTTCCGATAATCATCTCGTAAAAAAATTGCATGTAGCTTAATATTCCTCACTTTTATCATTCCTACCAAACGAGGTTTATTCTACCTTGATTACATAATTCCACCAATCTACTTTTCATACTTACCTCGTAATATCTATTCAATCTACCTAACAAATACAAAATAGATATTCACTTATTTAACACCCTTAACCGAGTTTCTTCCTATATATATACCATTCAATCAATCTATAATTCTCACTAAAAACGCCTCAAACCCTTATCCCCCAAGGTTTCCGACGTTCAATCTAACAACGATAGTCAGTTCCCCACCACCATTCAATCCAACAAAAAAAAGAGCCCTAAATCCGAGCTCCTTATACCCCAGCTAAAATCGGTTACAAAAAAGGCACTCCACCATCACCTGGCTCCTCTTCCTCAGACTCCTGTTCACCCTGCTCCCCATGCAAATCACAAACAACCTCCCCATCCACAAAACCATAGTTTCCACCAATTGGACAGGTGTCACTAAACTGATCGAGAAACTACACAAACAAAACATCTGAATGCTCCAAACCACCTAAAACCAAATAATCATTATAAAACTGACTAACCTCTCCCCTATTAACTTCACAAACATCTGCCTCAGCCTTCTTTATAATCTGCCCAACAGAAGGAACGGCAATTGAAGCCAAAACACCGATAATAACTATTACTGCTAGCACTTCTAATAAAGTAAATCCTGATTCACTTTTGCCAAAAACACTACTCACACTGTCTCCTCCACTCCATAACAACTTGAATAAACCCGAATCACTAAATAGTGACACGGGTCAAAATAATAGAAATGATACCTTTTCACTCCGCACATTTCACATTCACCCAAGTTGTCATATAAAGCAGAAATATTCTATTGTACTCACGAAAACATTGGACGGTCTAAGCAGAAGCCAGCTTCCCTTTACTTAACCACAGCCAACTCCTCATCCTCAAAAACACGCCCATGCGCAATCCCCAAAACTCTCTCCCTAAGCAACGAAGAATCAAAATCCTCTAACTGATCTATACAATCAAGCACTGAATTCACGTTAGGCTCAACTGACTTCCCAACATAAATCTTCGGCCACACCTGCTCCTCATGAACCTCATCCTCACCAAGCAACTCCTCATACATCTTCTCCCCAGGACGTAACCCCGTAAACTCAACCCCAATCTCATCTACCGAGTACCCAGAAAGCTTAATCAAGTTCTCCGCAAGATCCACAATCTTCACAGGCTCACCCATATCCAGCACAAAGATCTCTCCACCTCTCGCAAGAGAACCCGCCTGAATCACTAACCGAGAAGCTTCTGGAATCGTCATGAAATAACGGTTCATTTCCGGATGGGTCACTGTCACAGGTCCACCGTTTTGAATTTGCTTTTTAAATAAAGGAATCACACTTCCACGACTTCCTAAAACATTTCCGAAACGGACCGCCACAAATCGGGTACGACTTTTCGAATCCATATGTTGAACAACCATTTCAGCCATACGTTTCGAAGCACCCATCACACTCGTTGGGTTAACCGCCTTATCCGTAGAAACCATCACAAAGTTCCCAACACCATGGGCATCAGCCGCTTCGGCAACATTTTTAGTACCCATCACGTTATTCTTAATCGCTTCTTGTGGATTACGTTCCATTAACGGAACATGCTTATGCGCCGCAGCATGATACACCACATGAGGTTGATGCTTTTCCATCACATTCATCATACGGTCAGCATCTTGAACATCCGCAATCTCCGTAATGATGTCAAAGTCATCCTGATAGGTCTGGCGTAGCTCCATCTCAATCGTATAAATGCTATTTTCACCATGACCTAATAAAATAAGATGCTTCGGCTTAAACTTCGCCACCTGACGACAAATTTCTGAACCGATCGATCCACCTGCACCTGTAACCAAAATTGTTTGATCCGTAAGCGTATCCGAAATCGAATCCATATCCAGTTCAATTGGATCTCTTCCTAATAAATCTTCAATGGACACATCACGCACTTGATTCACCGATACATTCCCTAACGCAATATCTTCAATCATTGGAAGAATTTGAACGTTTCGACAAACCACCTGTGCCTTTTCAACGATCTCTTTAATACGCTCTCTTTCCGCAGAAGGAACAGCGATTACGATATGGTTCACTTCATACGCTTCCACAACCTGCTCTAAATAATGAATAGACCCCAAAACAGGTAAGCCGGATACTTTTAAATGATGCATTGTAAAATCATCATCCACAAAACCAACCAAATCACAATCTACAGCTTGTGTCTCCTTCATCTGCCTAGCCAGCATACGCCCAGCTGAACCTGCACCGATAATTAACGTACGATTTTCAGGTTCTTCCACCGTGGCAGTCACTTCCCTCTTAGCAGGAAAAAGCCTTATTCCGTAAGTTTTGTAGTATTTCCATGCAAAACGAACCCCACCGATTAAAATAATATGTAACATCCACGTCACCGTGAGAGCTCGTTCAAAAACCGTTTGGAATACAATAGCCTGAACACTTGCAGCTACGACAATTGATAGCGTGACAACAAAAAAGATCCCTCTAAGTTCTTCCATACTGGCATAACGCCAAACCCTTTTATATAAACCAAACACGGATGAAAATAGGTGATGGGTCACCAATAACACGATCGAACTCGTTAGAATCGAAACATCAAATACCTTCACATATGGATTTAAGAAAAAGTGCGACATATAAATTGAAAAAGAGACAATGACCGAATCAATAAACATTAACAATAATAGCCGTTTCTTATACGTCAAGAAAATTGCCCCCTTTCCCATATACGTACACATCCCTTTACACGTTTGTCCACAAAAGAGATATCTACATAGGTTGTTATTTGTTCATACCTCAATACATTCGCCTACCTTTTACTGACTCACAAGATCTTCTTGCAAAACTGACTTCAAAAACCCTTCAAGATCCTCTTTCAAATCAGGATCCTGCAAAGCAACCTCAATCGTCGTTTGAATAAACCCTAACTTCTCACCAACGTCATAACGCTTACCTTCAAAATCATAAGCAAACACACGCTGGATCTCATTTAATCGCTGAATCGCATCCGTCAGTTGAACCTCGCCACCTGCACCAATCTCTTGCTTTTCTAAAAACATCATAATTTCAGGTGTTAGCACATAACGTCCCATAATCGCCAAGTTCGAAGGTGCCTCCCCTTGAGGTTTCTCAACAAAGGAACGAACTTGATAACGTCTCCCTTTTTGCTCACTCGGATCAATAATGCCATAACGATGCGTCTGATCCTCCGGCACCGTTTGGACACCAATCACGGAAGACATCGTTTCCTCATATTGATCAATAAGCTGCTTCAATCCTGGTGTATCAGCCTGAACAATATCATCTCCTAATAACACGGCGAATGGTTCATCTCCAATAAACTTCCGTGCACACCATACGGCATGACCAAGTCCTTTTGGTTCTTTTTGTCTTATGTAATGAATATCAACTTTTGAAGATTGGTTCACCTTATCTAGCAAGCTATACTTCTCTTTCGCAACTAGACTCTGTTCCAACTCAAAGTTATTATCGAAATGATCTTCAATTGCTCGTTTCCCTTTACCGGTAACGATGATGATATCTTCAATCCCTGATTCAATCGCTTCTTCCACAATGTATTGAATCGTTGGTTTATCCACTATTGGTAGCATCTCTTTCGGCATTGCCTTTGTTGCTGGTAAAAATCGAGTACCAAGTCCAGCAGCTGGAATAATCGCTTTTTTGACTTTCTTCATGAAACCCCTCCTTATTTTCATTCCCTGCATAAAATAAATATCTAATGAAAAGGCACCAATATGCACCCTCTCATTAGATATCTATCCCGTGTTTAATATAAAAAATTAAAGGGCATCTAACCCCTCCTCACATCCCACCACCGACGACAGGCGTCTAAGGTGTCCAGCTTTAGCTGCACCCACAGCGGGATCGAGTGCCCCCATTGATAGAGGTTAGGAGACATTACCTGATGATTGTTCTACTCTTCTTAAAACTGATGTTTACATATATGTTTTATTGGGTATTGTTAAAACAAACCGAGAAACTTACGCCTTTTAACCCGAACTGGAATGTCTTTAGCTACGGTTTGCCCTTCTTTTAAGTATTCAGTGTTTTCCATAAAGAAGTAAGTCCAATCGATTCCATACTCTTCTTCGATAACATCGTAAGCCTCTCTCAAATGGAAGCCACGATTTGTCGTGTTATGAGCATCAGAAGCAATGAAGTGAGTTAAATTTGATTCGATGAGTTGACTTGTGAACTTTTGGATTTTCTTACCGAACTTGCCACAAACACTTGCGGCCGTTACTTGTGTTAAAGCTCCATCTTTGACGAACTTATACAACTGATCAGGATTTTGCATCAGTTCCCGATTTCGTTCAGGATGAACAATGATCGCCTGATAGCCCGACACTTGGATATCAAATAGAAGCTGACTTGTATAACGTGGGACATGGTCATGTGGAAGCTCCACGAAAATGTATCCACTTGTTTCATTAAGCGGTAGTAGTTGTCCTTGTTCTAGTTGCTCAATCATATCTCCATTGATTCGTGTTTCTTGACCTGGAAGGATTGTTACTGGAATTTCTGAGGCTTGTAATAAATCATTTAAATACCGTACGCCGTCACGTATCTCTTTACTTGTATTGATATATGTGCCGTTTTGATGATGAGGGGTTGCAATAATTGTTTCGATTCCTTCATCTGCCGCAGCTTTCGCCATGTTTAAGCTATCTTCGGCGTTTTGCGCACCATCATCTACCCCGGGCAAAATATGACAATGTATATCGATCATTCCACCACACCCTGATCTTTTTTTCCTAGGTATTATTCCCTCTTAATATGTATTACGTTCCCTTAATTTTGACTACATTCTATATTCTACCAATGTTAAAGGTCATTTTGAAGGGGTTATTCCCGTCGAATTCTGTCGAAAGTACTAAAAAACGCATCAATAGTATAAAAGACCTATACTTTAAACTAGAATAGAGGGACTGCATCGTATGTTGTGCAGTCCCTTCACTCGTTAACTCGAGTTTCCATAATAATAGTAATAATTACTATTTTTTATTTCCTTACCGTTTAACACCACACCCAGAAGTTTCGCCTGAGCTTTTTCAAGTAATTCCTTCGCTTTTTCTGCCGCTTCATTTTCCGTTTGCTTACTACGTACAACGAGCAAGACACCATCACATGCATTTGCTAGAATTTGAGAATCCGTTACCGCTAAAACAGGTGGCGTATCAAAAATAACAAGATCATAGGATTGCTGCGCTTCTTGAATTAATGTACTCATTGCTTGGGATCCTAATATCTCTGCTGGGTTTGGTGGTATTGGGCCACTTGGCAAAATGTCTAGATTCTCAATATGGCTCTCTGAGACGGTTTCACTCAAGCTTCCTTGTCCGACTAAGTATGTACTTAAGCCTTTCATGTTATCGACTCGAAATGTGTAATGAACAGTAGGTTTTCGAAGGTCAGCATCGATCAGCAACACTCTTTTTCCTTGTTGCGCAAAGACCGTTGCTACATTGGATGCCGTCATGGACTTCCCTTCCGAAGGACCTGCTGATGTAACAAGCATCGTACGTAACTCACTATCAACTGAGGCAAACTGTAAATTCGTACGAATGGTTCGATACTGCTCCGAAATAGGTGATTTTGGATTGGTATTCGTAATAAGGGTACGAGCCTTATTTAATAATGATTTTTTCTTGCTACGCGCCAAGAGACTCACCCCCTGATGTTTGTGTAGTTGTCTTCGATCGTGTAGTTCTATAATCCCCAAGGTCTTGCTCACTAATTTCAGAGATAACCCCTAGGACAGGAACGCCTAGTATTTGTTCAACATCAGATTCATTTTTGATTGTGTTATCCATATATTCTAGTAAAAATGCTAGTCCAACCCCTGCCATAGCACCTACTACAAAAGCAATTGCTATATTTAATATAGGCTGAGGCTTTACAGGTTGTGGATTCGTTCCCACAACAGCTTGAGATAGAATATGTACATTATTTACATTCATAAGTGTCGGAATCTTATTTTGAAAGATTTCTACCGTGGTATTGGCTATTTCTGCTGCCTGATTTGGATCCGGATCTGTAGCTGTTACCATTACAACCTGTGAATTTTGTTCACTTGATACTCTCAGTTTATTTTTAAGTTGCCCATTTGAAAGATCAAGTTCCATTTCTTCAATTACGTCATCTAAAATAGCCGGGCTTTTAATAATAACGTTATACGTGTTGATTAGTTCAACATTGGTCCGAATATCATTTACGTTATAGTTCATGGATTGCTCTTGTTCCTTTTGATTCACAAGAAACTGAGAACTAGATTCATAAATCGGTGTTAAATAGAAATAACTAATCAATCCACTCGTAACTGTTGCAACAACAATTAATGAAATAATTAATAGAATTCGCTTTTTCAAAACTTCAAAGATCTCTTTTAGTGAGATGGTTTCTTCCATGTGTGCTAGACCTCCAAATTATGTATCTATTCGATGCTAATAGTCATATTATAGCACATTTTACCAAGGACTTAAGTAGTTATTTTGTGATAAAAATTAGATATTTTATTAGCAAATTTAACAATAATTACGTTTATTTACATCGGTATAAATTAGAAAAAGTTAAAGCATTGTTACGCAAAAATGATAAAAAAGCTACTCAATTGAGTAGCTTTTTTATCTAATTCATACGTTTTTAACACGATCACCTTTATTATTTTACTTCAAATATCATATGAACTGGTTCGATCATCTGTTTATGAACGAGTGATTTAACATCATTTGTGATGACTAGCTGATACGTTTCACCAGAATGATAGTCTTTTAGTGGTTCAACTTTTATCATATTACCATCGACCAGGCTAACATTTGTTGGTACCTTCTCACCTGTTGAATCCATTACATAAACATAATCTGCCGTAACCGTAGCTGGATGTAATTTCGTATTAAAGTTCACTTCCCAAACTTTATCTTCTTCTACATCAAAACGCGTATTCCACTTAAAGAATTCACGCTCTTGGTCAAGCTCCACAACAGTAAAGGTACTGAATTTCTCAGTATGAACCGTTACACCTGTTGCTTCACCTTCTTCGTTATAGCTGATTTTCCCTGACACAAGTTCTCGATCTCCATCGGAGTGAACAATATAGACACCTAGATTTTTTTGATCTGAGGTAATATCTAAATCACCCAACGGGATCGTCACTTCTGTCTGGCCTTTATAATCCGCTTCAACACGAATCGTTTCTCCGCGTTGTTTTACATTTACTTTTTGGTCGGATTCTAAATCTTGTTCAATTGAAGCTGCTTCTGAAGAGGATACTTCAGAAAGGTTAATGGATATGTCTTCCCCAAATTGATTTAATGTCTTTTCGGACAGCTTGATGCTTCCTTTTTTAGATTGTAGCTGAAGTCCCATCTTTCCATTTGATAGTTTCTCAACTGTATCCTTATTTAAGGAGATAGCAAGTTCATCCGCTTCATTAGATGTGAAATCTAGCTTCAGTTCTTTCTGTTTATTATTCATCGCCTCTTCAATCATATCACTAGCATTGTCATCGATTGTGATAGTGTTACGAACTTTACCATTTGGTAGTTTTTCTTCTTTTACATCAAATTCAACGCTATTGCTATCACTAGTTTCGTCTTCTTCATCACTTCCGCTAGTTGGTGCTGGGGATGGTGATGGTGAAGGACTAGGCGATCCGCTACCAGCATTATTTGTTTCTTCTTCTACATTGTTTACGGTCACATTCACACTTGTTGTTTGGCCATCAAAAGATGCTTCGATTGTGGCTGTTCCGTCTTTCAAAATGGTTACTTGACCATTTTGATTGATGGACACGACATCTGAGCCGCTCGTGATGTTCCATGTGACTTTATTTGTTAGTAAGTCATGTTGATTTACGTCTACCTTAAGTACACCATAAGCTTGCAAGGTAAAACTTAGGTCATCTTCATTCACGATAACATTGCTCGTTTCAGCACTGTCTTTTTTCACGTAAAGTGATTGATATTTGTTGGTAATGTCAATGGTTCCAACAGGTAACGTTAATCCACTATGCGTTCCACTCTTCCATTCAGCAGAGATGTTGTATGTGCCTTTTGACCAACCTGATGGGAGAGAGAATTTAAATTTATTATTGTCTGATGTTGATTGTGCACTTAGGGTATGTTGTTCTGGTCCACTTATAGACAACTCTGGTAGATTCCCTGATAGTGCAAAGTTAATCGATTGTCCTGTAACGATGATATCCTGTGTCGCATAATCAAATTCAAATGCACTTTTTGAAACATCATTAATAGTGCGTTCAGGTTTAACTAAGAAAGATGTTTCATATTGATCTCCACTGCTTTCCTCAATCCGGATGGTATGAGAACCTTCAGATAATGAATCAGATAATGTTAGAGCGAGTTCTGTATCTGTACTTACATTGTATTGAGCGCTATCTACAGTAGTACCATCAATTAAGAGATCTTGAATATTCGTAAACGAGGTTGAATCTCCTGTTAGTGTGATAGATGGTGAACCGGCTAACTCGTCTTGATAGATTTCTGTACGGGACAGTTTGTTAATCCCTTTGTTATCAACGGTTAGAGCTTGTTGCTTTTCAATTGATTGTTGGAACCCTGACTCATTCACATTCACTTTAACATTGTAAAGTCCTGGGTTTGAGATAGAGCTTGGAACAAGATCAAACGTTAAGGTATTGTCATCTGAAGCTGTAACGTTACTAATATTACCTGCCTGATTTCCTGATCCATCTGTTATGAGCACGTTTAAATTTTGCGTGTAAGTGAAGTTCGTGTTCATACCAGTCACTGTCAATGTTACGTTTTGATCAGAAGTATTCACGACAGTACTTGGGCTCACACTGCCAAATGATGGACTTAATACACTTACATCATGTGTTAACTGATCTGTTGTCGTATTCGAATCTCCATCCATATCAATCTCGATTGTATGTGTTCCACTTGGTAATCCAGATTTCAGTGTGAATTCAAGAGACGTTTTATCTTGCACTTTAACTGATTCCGTCTGGCTAGTTTGTCCTTGAACTGATACCGTCGTTGCATCATTAAAATCTGTATGACCTCCTGTTACTTGAACAGTATGATCTACATATCCTTCTGGCAAATCTCCGTTCATGTTTAGACCCGTATTTAAAACAAATTCAGAGATAGAAGGTTCAACTATTGTAAATGATTTTTGTATTTCTTTTGTTCCACTATATACCGAGAACTTATAAGTCCCTGGTGTAATATCTCGAGATAGTGTGAAGGTAATCTCTTGGCCTGTTAATGACTTGTTTGAGATTTTTCCTGTAACCTCATTGTCTGATGAATCCAACACTTTTAAACGATCCAAAGTACTCTGGTCAAAATTTGTCGTTGTGTTTCCGACAATTCTTAGATTGATAGAGCCGTTGGATTGACCGATTTTTGTTACTTGAACATCTTCCTGAGCTTTTTTCAAATCTGCTTGTGCTTGTTTGACTTGAAAACTTGTTGACGCTTCTTCAACGCCTGTTTTTACTAGGAGATCATACGTTCCTGCAGTAAGACCACTATTTACATTTACTTTTAATTTGTTCGTATCTACAATTGTAGGGCTACCATTTATGACTGATTGAACTTCCCCATTTTGAAGAACTGAAACAGTGGTCGTATTGTTAAAGCCTGTATTCTGTCCTGTTACGACAAGTTCTTTCTGGCTATACCCTTCATTTAATGAAAAGTTTGTTGGAAGACTAATAGAAGGAGTGCCACGAACGACAATGGCATTATTCTTTACTATTGTCTTATCCCCTGTTACCACTTCAACATCATACGTACCACTCTCTAGCCCTGTACTAAGGGAGAATGTTAGATCTTTTGTGTACGGATCGATTGTCGAGATGTTCGTAATGTTCGGTGTGTCAACAACCGTATTATTTGCATCTAAGATATTTACTTTTGTTTGTTCAATTGTGAGATTTGCATATTTTGCTGTTAGTGTGATGCTAGGCTTAGAATCATACTTGTTCGGCAAGCTTTGTAAAGGTACTGAACTCGTAATAATTCCGCTTCGAATCTCAATATCCCCAACATCATAATAACTATAACCATCTCCATCTACGGATTGACCATTTGGATCTCCAATTCGAATAGCATATGTACCTTCTGATAGATTAGGTGGAATCGTCATGTTCACCTGTTCATCTGTTGAATCTAGTAAATTGACTTCAATCGCATTCGTCTCATTTGTCCCCTTTTTTATTAGAACTGGGTGACTTGATCCTGGTGTAAATGTACCTGAGGCCGCTTGAACGGAAATCGTCTTTGAAACATCAGTAGGGTTCACATAAGAAGGCGTTACGGTAAAACTAATGTCTGCAGCTTGTACTTGTACATTTGGGATAAAACTTAATAATAAGATCAGGATTGTACTTATATTTAAAAGCTTCTTTGTTCTTTTCATATACTCACTCCCCTATTCGGGTTTATTAGAAAGCAGGAAATTTAAATGTAATCGTAAAATTTCGATGCTCTTCTTTTTTAATATCCTTTTAAACTTCTCCAGTGACGTTGAGGGTAAAAAAGGATGTCCCTGACATGTTCAGCATGTCAGGAACATTGTAATGAATTATTTATTTGGTTGAATATCTAATTGAATGGTTGCTTCATTTTCTTCTGTGATCGTGAAGGTTTGTTCAGTATTCACTGTTTTATATCCTCCACTCTGCTTCATCATACCTGTAATGGTGTACGTCATTCCTTTTCGTAATGGACGAGAGAACGTTCCATTCTGTTCAATATGAATGACTTTGGTTTTATCATTTTCATCCTTGACTTCAAGACTAAAGGCTGTAGTAACATCCTCGCCACCTAGTAGAACTTCTCCTGTCACCATTTGGTTTTGAGATGCAGATCCACCTAGGTCAATGGTAAACTCGCCTGAACCTTGTAGATCAATCTGTTCCTCTATCGGTAAGTTACTTGAACCAATAAAGGACGCAATGTTATAGGTACCATCTTGAAGTGTGCCTTTAAAGGTGTAGGAATTGTCCGTTGCTGACTCGAACTTGAGTTCAACTCCGTAAGTCTCACCATCAATGGAACGCGTAACCATAAGGTAAGGTTGCTCAGACTGGTATTTGCCTGGAACGTTTTTCAGTGTAACCGTTACATTATCAGCAGGCTTTTGAACGGTGATTTGCTGCATCGTTCCATTTTGAATCGTGAATTCTTTATTCGGTAAATACCATGTATCTTCGCCTCCAACTGAGATGACTTTATAGCGCCCATCTTGAAGTACCATATCAAATTGACCTTCATTAATTTCTGTACTTTCTGTATGGTTCCAGAAAACATTAGTATTTGGATCTTTTTGTTCCTCACTGTCTGTAATCTGTGAGCCATCTAGCTTCGTTTGAGTGCCTTGCTCATCAAAACGTGCTACTGTAACCCAGCCATTTTGAATAAGGTTTGTCCCAGTTGAGTCTTTGTAGACCGTTCCCTCTAATGTAGGTTCTAGAGGTGTTACTTGAAGCGTTGTTGTCTCACCTTGTAGTACCTCAAATGGGATGTTGGTTTTATACCATGTGTTTTGACTAGACACTTCAACAACTTTATATTTCCCAGTTGGCAATGTGATTTCAAAACTACCAGCGTCTGCTTTGTACTGAGTCCAACGTACCTGATCCCAGTCATGTGTTCCAGCATCAGCGGGTTTGATGGCAATCCAAGCATTTGTTGTTAATGGATTATCCTGTTTGTCTTCCACTGTACCCGTTACGTTTGGTGCTGGTGGGTAAATGGAGATGCTTCCGTCTTGTTGAGTCATTCCATTTCCAGTACTTTCGATTGTCCCGTTTGTTACTGTGAACGGAATTTGGACTTGCTTCCAAGTATTTTGATTACCAAAGGAAACGATTGTCCAGCTTCCATCTTTTAACTTCGTAGAGAACTCACCATGTTTATTCGTATTAATCGAGAATGTGCTTCCCCAATCTTGATCACTCGAATCTGCTGGCCTTACATTGATCCAACCCCATTCTAGCGCTGTAGATTGATCACTATCTAAATAGGCCGTTCCCTCAAAGTTTGGTTCTTCTTCTGTAACCTGTAAGCGATCAGAGCCAACCAGTTGACCGTCACTTACTTCAAATTGCGTATTCGTACGAATCCAATCGTTATGTGCACCTGCTTCTGTCACCATATAATGGCCATCCTTAAGCATTGCTGCAAATTCGGTTGATGAAGATGCAGTATTTCCCCAATATGGTTCGCCAGATTCAAATTGCTCACATGTCTGGTCTGTGCATTCACGAATGGTAAACCATTTCGTAGAGTTTGTACCAGCGTCCATCTGAATATCGCCATAGATGTTTGGTTCAAGACTGATGTTGGTTCGTTGCTCTCCACTTCGACTCGTTACTTGCTGACCAGAGACTGTGAACTCTTTACGTACTGGTACGAATTTCCCTTCAACCCATTGACTTCCTTGCCATTGTCCTTGGGTATGATAGCCTTCAATTCGGTAGTTTCCATCATCAAGGTTTAGCATGAATGTGCCATTCTGGTTGGTATTCACACCTACATGGTAATTTTGGATGTCATAATCTTTCGTCCATTCGTCCGTCAGCTTAACTACTTGAACGTGTGCGTTCTTCATGGCAGTTCCATTTTCTTGAACGGACCCTGTCACATTTGGAGTATAATCCATAGTGACTTGATATTTCGTTTGGAACTCCCCTTCATTCATCACAACGTTATCTGAAGATCCATCACGATTAATTGTGAATGTTTGATTTACATCAACAAATGATCCATTCACATCCAACCCTCGTAGCTTATAGGTTCCTTCTTCAAGGAATGCATAGAAGTTTGCTTTCGTTGGATCTTGAGCGTCTAGCTTCATATCGGTCCAAACTTCGTATTGCCATGGATTGTCTTTATATTGTTGATAAGCGGCTTCATCATTAAAGTCTTCTTGCGTATAAACCGGACGTATTAGTGCTCCCATACGTTCTTGGTTCTCTGCTGCAAGTTCTCCTAGAGAAATAACACCTTTTACATTTGGCTGTAGTTTTAAGCCTTTTGTATTTTGGCCGATTGTTATTTCTTTGTTCATTTCAAGACGATTATGTTGTTCCTGTTCATTCGTACGGTAATACATATCACGGATGATATAGGTACTGCCTTCTTGAAGGTTTTGTCCAAAGACTCCTCCGTCATGGAGACGTACGGATGTTCCTTCACGATTTTCTTGGTTGTCTGTAACTTTTTCTAGCCACATATCTCCATCAATAATGGATTGGGCATTCTCATACGTATATGCTTCACCGCTAAATGTGAATGTGGATTGCGGTGTAAACTCATAAGCCTCTGTTGTGCTTAACGGAATCGTGATACCAGAATCAAAACGATAGTATTCTTGGTCCGTTGCAATGGCAATCACTTCATATTCTTTTGTACTATCTAGATTTGCTTCAAAATAGCCATCTGCATTTACTTGGATATTCTCTTCATAAAGCCATGGATATTGTTGATAGTTTGCTTCTTTCACACCTTTTTCCTTCAAGATCATTTCAACGTACTGACCTGTGTAAGGCACGCCTTGGCCCGTACTATCATATTTCTGATAAAGGTGACCGAAGAAGTTTGGTTGTACTTCTGTTAGTTCTAATGGTGACGGCAGTGCATTTCCATCTTGGTTTACAAGTTGGATATCACCATTTGTGTTCGTATTTGCTGTGAATGGATATTGAATTTCAATCCATTTTTCTCTTGTTCCTACCCCTTCAATAACGTAATCTCCCGCTTCTTGAATCGAAGCATGAAATTCACCTTCATTTGAGATCTGATAAGAATAAGACTGTTGCGTTGTTTTGTTGCGTACCTGTAACCAAGCATCGGTAATACGCGTTTCTGTATCTGGATCGATTACATACCCATTTAAGTTCGGTGCTGATAAACGAATCGTTGTTCCAGCTCGATCACTTGCAGAGTTGGACGTATCGATCATAAATGTTTGATTTTCTAAACGATTCCACGTGTTTTGGTATTCATATCCCTCAACAGTAATCTGAGTACCATTTTCAGAGATAATATCTTGTGGGACACTTACGAGTAACTTACCATTTTCGTTTGTCGTTCCACTTTCATACCAGCCTTGTTCCTCAGCTCCTACTTCTACATGATAACCAGCTAACCCATTCCCTTGTTCATCAACAAGCTCTACATATGCATTGAAGTTTTCACCAATATTAATGGCTTGGGTTAATGGGGTATCGGCTTGTACTGTAAATGGCTGATTCACATCTTGTTCCATACGATCAAACTGATAATGAGAAACTTTATAATCACCAGCAGGTAGATAAGCTGAGAATTCCCCATTATAAGATGAAGCTCCAAATGAACTTACCGTTGATCCATCGACAACCTCTTCAATTGTAAGAGAAGCGTAATCTGAACTCATTACTTCAGATCCGTTGACTGTGAACTCAAAATCTACATTAGGTTCTGGTAACTGAACTTCTAGCTGCGTATTTGTACTTAAATATTCAATTGGCTTGGAATCCTTTAATGGAAATAGTTGTGATCCCTTCTCATTCTGTACCGTTACATGTCTTACATTATAGGTGCCTTCCTGAGGAAGATATAAACCAACTTTACCTTCTTCATTTGTAACTGGCGCAACCTGAAAACCATTTGGCCCAGAAATCACCACATGTGCGTCACTAACTGGATTCCCTGCAAAATCTTTTAGCACCATAAATGTGCTAGGTTCTGCAATCGTTACATCATTTAAAGTAGCGCCTGGTGCCGTAAATGTTGTTTCTGCTGAAGGGGGCACAATATCTTGCCCTACTTGTTTACCAAGTAACTTATAATTTCCTTCTTCAAGATAGAGATCAAAATGACCATTAACATCTGTAACGGTTGTGACCAAATACAGATCTTCTATTGTCTGAATTTGACCCCAAATCTCATCGCGCTGTTCTTTTGTTAAGCTAGAATCTTTCGCTTGCTTCAACAGAGATTGATACGTATCTACGTAAGATTGTTTCATAAAAGCTAACGTTTCCGTTAACTCATAATCACTGCTGCGTTTTATATTTCCTGTGACATTAGATGCTGGTACAACAATGTCTTTTTGATACACTTGATCGATCGATTGAACCGGAATGGCGAATCCAAAATGTTTAGAAGTAAATTGATCCTCACCAATATTTTTCATACCGATGACCGTATAAGCTCCTGCTTCCAATTGCTGCGAAAGCTTCCCTAAGCTATCTACTTCAAAATGATAGCGATTTACCTCATCCCATTCACCATTTAAGATGTCAGGAATCTCATTATTTCTTACAGCCATTAGTACCTTAGAAGATAAAATGTTTCCTTCTGAATCTACTAATTGGCTATTTACATTCGTGTACATGCGTAACATTTCACGTGTAGGTTCCTTCATTGTAGAACCTAATGTATCTGTAACACCGCTTATTTCCACTTGCATACCTGGTTGATAAGCACTTTTTGAAACGAGTAATTGATAACGATGATATTTATCTGAGGTACGCTCAGGGTTTCCTCGTAACAAATAATCTGTAGATTCCGTTAAAGGGAGTGCTTCTCCAACGTAATTATAGAATGCTAGGTTTTGTGACGTGAAGTTTGCCTCCGCTACTTCTCTACGGTCAAAATCAACTGTGAATGTATAATACGTTTGGTCATTGATTACGGTCTCGCCATCATTATACACATGTGGTCGGAGTGGTTCTGTAACTAGGTTGACAGACCCAACACCTTCTTCAAAGGAGACAGTTGATACAATCTCATTACTGTCGTTTGTGTACTCTTGTTTATACTTCACGTTTGCGACTAATTCTTGGCTGTTTAAAGAAGCAAGATTGTTTAGAGCCGCTTCACTTTGGGTGAATGTTACTTGTGAATAATAACCTGTCCACACAACATTCCCATTTTCATCTGTATCTTCTACTGTCTTCGGCTGCTTATTGATAGCCTGATCGAATTCTGCTACTTTCGTTTTCGTTCCATCACTACCTAATTGATACAATTCCACTATTGCATTGTCCATGGAACCATTGAATCGACGTAAGTCTACAGTGATTTGTTCAGATTGTGGTGTGATCGTTTCTTGAATATTTCCATCTTTAAAGATATCTGGTGAATCAGCTGGGTACCAATCGAACGTTTTCGACACAGTATCGCCTGCTGAATTCGAGTAATTAAACGTAATCGTATTGCGCACTCCTGGATCAACAGGAAGTTCATCGTAACGATTGTCATCTGTTAATGTCGTTGTTTCATAGGTCGCTTTATCAAAGTCGGAAGGCACACCTTTAAATCTTTCGTTGTAGTGCCCTACGATTGAAAAGTCCCCCCTAAAGTTTCCATCTTGATCTCCTCTAGTCAAGGTGAGTAAGAATGGATAAGTTTCTCCACGTGCTGAAGTCGTTTTTCCTTCAACAATGACATGGTCTTTGTTCATGTCGCCTGTATTGATCACCTCTACAGGGAAGGACTTAGAAGATGTATGATCTACATCTACCGATTCGAAACGGCCGATCGCAGGTGTTTTTTGCGAGTAATTAAACTCAAATGCTGGATCGATAACCACTTCTTTTCTTGTTGTTTCAAGCTTTTTATAACCCACTAGTTCATTCGAAGCATTATACCCTAATACATAAAAACTGTTTGCATCAGGATTTTTAATGATTTGATCCACAACTTGCGTGAAATCATTGTTTGTTGCTTGAACTGTTAATACTGAACTAGCACTATTAAAGGCTGTATCTTTCGTAATGTTAATGTTTACAAGATCTTGACTACTTACATTTGTAGTTGTTGTCATTTCATTTTCGTTATAAGTTGAAGTGAATCCGTAGTCTTGCAGGTTTATTTCAGATGATTCAAGTACAACTTTTAACGTTTCAATGTTGCTCATATTATCTGTACTACCAAGGTCCATTTGAACTTGGTTACCTACTAATACTGCTTCATTACTTCCACCAAACTGTTTTAAGGTTGGTGTGCTTGTACTTGTAATATCTGGATTTGAAACATGGATTGTCTGATGAGCAATTTCTGTTTCTTGATCCGTTGTCTGGTTCCAGATGCTTAATTCTGTATTTTCTGCTGCAGCATCAGCATACACATTATTTAAAACGTTAGAGAATATTGAACTTCCAGCTTCAGATTCAAATGTAATCTGGTATGTTGTATTTGCCTGAAGTGTTGCTCCTGTTGCCAAACGTAAGCCTGTGTAAAGGAAGTTCGGGTCTGTACTATCGCTATTATTCTTTATTGAACTGTTTACATGATCCAAGTTTACCGTTGCACCATCGTCTATGTTGTTTAGCGATACTACACTCTTATTAAAGTTATTTTGGACATTGTCTTGAATCACACCAGGCAGTACATTTCCAGACATTTGGAAGTGTAGCTGATTTGCTGTTGAATAATCTTGGTCGCCGGTTGTGAATTCAATATAAGGATTACTTCCCGTTTGTACATTTAAGTTCTGTAAAGCTAATGGATCTTGAGTTGTGTTATCTGATGATGTATCAAGCGTAAATGATGCTGTCGTTTCTGCCCCTGAACTAGGGTCTTGTAGAGAAAGCGTATATTCACCATCATTATAACTACTTATATCAAAAGATCCTTGTAAGAAACCCACATCATCTGTGTTGATTTGTTGACTTTGGAGCTCGACACTGTTTTGTAATAAAGAAACCATAACCTCCTGATTAGCTGGTCCGACACCACCAAACTCAACTGTTGTATCATCGACTAGCTTAACCGACAAGTCCATTGAAGGTTCACTTGTGGTATCCCCTAATGTGAATGGTTCCGTTACCGTTACAGGATTCGTTTGACCTGGAAGTGGGTACGTAAACGTGTAGGTGTAGTCACCAGGTTGTAGATCTCCATTATAGTAGTCGTTTACTAAATAAGTTCTTTCATCGGTAACTGGAGTCATTGCCTCCGCTTGGTCTTCGATCGTTATAGATCCTTTAAGATGCTCATTAGTCGCAGAATTTGCAATGTAATTTAAATAAAAGTCTCCATATTGCAATAAGTGTTCAACTCTAAAGAATGATGAAGAGCTCAAATCCATTTTGACACTCGCTGAACTCATGCTATCTGCAAGTTGGAATTTTATATCTGAGCTAATCTGTTGTTTACTCGTGTGAAAAGTGTAACGATAATCGCCTGTTGTTTTACTTACATCCATTTGATAGGTCCCTGGTGTAACCTTAATCATCGGTTGGTTTAGTACAGTTTGATACGTGAAACTATCCCCAACATTGTCAATTGCACCAATAGAAGTAACAGCTGGATCATCAATTGTAATCGTAAGCAGCGACGTCATTGTATTGGAAAAATCAAGACTTGATGTTGAACTTAGATCTACTTGTTCAACCATGTGGAACAGTTCATCGTTTGTATTTGAACCTTTAAGTTTGACATAAGGTGTTGATACATCAGAGTCATAAAGAATTTGTTCAATTCCTATTGGATCAAAAAAAGTAAAGTTACTCTGGTTAACATTTGGAACATGTACATATTTATCCACCGATACACCCGTTGGTTTATTAATGGACAATTGGTTGTATGCCTGATCCATAGATACTGAAGATAATGCTTTAAACTCAGATCCTGTTAGAGTATCCGTGTACACATATAAGAATACCTCACCATTTTTTTCTAATTGGTAGACAAGATTTAATTGATAGGTAGCTGTATCTTCTAGTGTAAATGATTCAGAAAGGGACAAATCCTTATTAACGTCAGCATCAGGATACACTGCTTCCCCGTTGCTAACATTTGAAATATTCCCATGCATAAAACTTACAACATTAAATCCGTCAATTGTATCTAGAGTCGATGTTGTTGTTGAATCAGTTGTATCGTCAGTAGTTGAATCTTGTGAACTGAAGTCAAGTTGGTAGTCAGAACTTACATTAAGTCCCCCTTTTATAAAAGGTTCCCCATTTTCATTTCCGAACACTGTCAGGTCTGAAGAAGGGGAAACATAAACGGACTTAACCCCTGTTGCGCTTAGTAATCCAGTTGAATAAACTCCCTCATAATTAACCTGAGTTATACCTCTGTCAGTAGTAGAATCAGAAGGAACACTCAATTTCACTACAGAACTGATTTCTTCTGAAAAATCAATGCTTGTAGTTGGGTCATACTTGATCATATTATATTTTTCCCCTGATTCATCTTTAGCAGTGTACATCACCGCTGCTGGCTGAATCGTTGTAACAAGATTTGAAGTACTTGCGTCCATACTCGCTATAATTCCATTTTGATTAAACGCATAATAATAGCGGTTAAATGTAAAACCTTGTGGAGCAGCCGTTATATCATATTCTTGAAGTGCTAATTGACTTAAATCAATATTTGTTTTGGCTAATAATGTACTTCCTGAAAAGTTTTTTTGATCGTATAACTTTTTTTGCTGACCATCTGAGTTTGTCACATATAACTTAGACTCTACTAAATAGTCTTTTCCCGTTTCTACTGCAAACTTTAGATCAGCTAAATTAAATGTAAACTCACCTGAGCTATTTTGTTTGAGTTGTATGTAATCAGACTTACTTTGATCAGCTAGTGGCGTGATAGCCATTCCACCTGGGTTATCTGAGTTAATGGTATATCCTGCTGTTGGTGTAATGGTAATATCCGTTGTTGCTGCCTGAACATTTGTGACAGGAACATAAGGTAAGAACGTGGATATAACTAGAAAGAATATCATGATTAATGCATATGTTCTTGATTTAGCTTTTGTCACTATTTTTACCTCCTAATTCAGAAATTTGGTTTTTTATGTACACATAATCTCTCCTTTTCTATGAATTTTTTAAAACGTTTCTTAGTATAACAAAAGACCTAATCACTTGAGTGTCGTAATTTGTCGAAAACAAAACTTTTTCATCATAAAATGTTACTTTTTATCCTATTTTTATAAATCTATTGTCTTATGTTGTTTTATGGCAGGATTTTATAGTACTCTTAAAATGGAAAAAAATATATTTATAGGAGGATATTATGAATAGGAAAAAGCTGTTTCAAGCAAGTTCTTCTGCGATTTTAGCGGGTAGTGCAATTTCTGCACCGATTGCTGTACAAGCTGCAGATCAAAACCCATTTAGTGACATAAAAGAAGGTCATTCTACATATGAAAGTGTTACGACTTTAGCGAAGGAAGGAATTATTAACGGTTACCCTGATGGGACCTATAGACCTGATGTGAAACTTAGCAAAAAGCAAGCTGCTATTTTATTTTCTAAATCTCTGAAGTTAGAACTTCCGGATGAGGTGGAAGAATCCGATCTTCCTTTCGATTCCGTTAATCCAAACTCACGTGAGGCACCCTATTTAAAGAGTTTGCTAGATAAAGGCATTATTGTTGAGGAGGATCACTTCACACCTAATGCTGAACTAACTCGTGAGGAGATGGCTGAGTGGTTGATGCGTGCTTTTGATCTGAAGGCACTTGATAATCAAACTACTGTTATTCCTGACTTTGGTGAAGTGAATGCTGATTATGAACAGGCCGTTATCTCGCTTTATCACAACAATATTACCAAAGGGATGAAAGATGGGAGCTTTTCTCCTAAAGATACGGTGAATCGTGGACAGTTTGCTATTTTCCTTTTTCGTTCTCTTACGAAGGATGATATTGATCGAGTTCAAGAATTCGATGATCTAAACATCGCTCTTGGGGAAACACCATCTATTCCTAAAGAGGCAAATGTGTTACTAACAGATGGATCCGTTATGAAGAAAGATATTCAGTGGGATCCTTCTACACTCAATTTGAATGAACCAGGTACTTATACTCTTACTGGACTAGTTCAAGGAACACTGGAAAAAGTCACGATTACGATCACGGTGTCACGCTACCAGATAGAGAGTGTTGAGAGTTTAGATCCAATCGAGTACACACTTGGTGAAGAGTTAGAGCTTCCGGAAAAAGTAGATGTTACATTCAAGAACGACAAGACAAAAGCCTTCCCTATTATATGGGATGATAAGGAGTTTAGTAGTAAAGGTAGTTTTGAAGTAGGAGGTGAGATTGAGGGGCTTGAGAAGGATATTTCAGTTATTGTTATTGCTGAGGAGCCTAAAACGGAGATTGAAAGTGTTGAGGCGAATAACCTTAGAGAAGTTACGATTGAACTTAGCCGACTGCCAAAAGACGAATATGTCCTTACAGAAAAATCTTCTTACAAGCTAGAATCGAATGAGGACGTAGGTGTCTCTATTAAGGGTATTCAGGTTGATAAGGAAGCAAAAACTATTACCTTAACAACAAATGAGCGAATTGAAGATGATCGTATTTTATTAACTCTTGATCAGAATATAGTAGAAGAAGAGAACACTAAAGTGGTTCAAGTTGAAGATGATACATCCCCTTCTCTCATAAAGGTGCAGCCAATTGGGCCAAAACAAATCCAAATAACATTCTCTGAACCTATGGATGTCGGCGCTGAGGATGGTGACGAGGTATTGAATCGTTCAATCTTATCTTCCATTCAGGTAGATCAAAATTCTGTACAATCTATTCATAGTTATGATCTAGGAAGAAGGCTTTTAGTTACATTTGAGGATCGTTTACCTGAAGGAAAAGTAGATCTTTCTTTTGATTCTGAACTAAAGGATTATAATGGCAACAGACTAGTAAGCACTTCCTATTCGTTTGATCAAGAACTTAGTAGAGATTTCCCTAAATTATCAGACGTAACCGTTGTGCACCCTCATCTCATCAAGGCAGAATTTGAAAAGCCAGTGGAATTCAGTTATGACGATGCCTTCATGTCAACTTTTATTTATGTTTCTACCAACGATAAAAACATTGAAGCATTACAAGTTAAACATCAAAACCAAAATGAGATTTGGATCTATACAAAACAAGACCATCCTGTTACAGATGAGTCTACATTACGTATTGCACCATCAGCTTTAATAGATTTATGGAATCACACTAATGATGTGATCTCTGAGGATTTAAGTGTAGGAGAAGATACTGTAAAACCAAAGCTTACTGGTGCTTCGTTAATCAATGGTGATGCAAATAATGAGGAAAGTCTACAAATTCATGCAACCTTTTCTGAGCCTGTACAAATGAGTGACCTAGAAAACTCATTTACGTTTGAAGATTCAAATGGTACATCAATTGCCATTACATCAGTTGAGAGGGTTACCGATGAACCATCGACCTATAAGCTTACTTTAGACAAAAAGCCAGGTACGTTAAAAGAAGATCAGTACAACTTAACAGTCACTGACTTTGAAGATATGTCTGGAAATGAAATGCAAGAATCATCTGTTGAATTTGAAGCTAAAAGCGTAAATGCACCTAAGAACTTCCAGGGGTCTGTATTCGCTAACCAAAACAAGATGATCTTCCGTATTTCCTTCCAACAGTCTATGCAAACTAGCGGGGATTTTTCTGTTGAAGATTTAGGACAGTATGAACTTACTATAGAGGATAAACGTATCGTGTTAAATGAGCTTAGGGAAACACAAGGTGTACAAGTTGACTTAGAAACCTATAATAACGGTGAAAATGCTGAGCTTATTATTCAATACTCTGAGGATGCAACAGAATCTTGGAAAGAGAAGTTACAGTACTTAAGCCAATCTATTCAATCTCAAAGTATGGAAGAAATTAGTCTTGTAATTGGTAAAGTAGCTAATAGCCAAGGAGTTCGCACAGATGGATTCTATAACACGATTAACTTAAGTCCTAAAGAAGAATTCAAAGTTGAAAGTGTTGAAGCTGTTAATCCTAGGGAGATTAATATTAAGGTGAATAACGAGGTTTATTATTTAAATCAAGAAGATTTCGTTGCTTTTGCAGATGAGAATGGAAACCAAGAATTAGATCAAGGTGAAAGGATCTACATTGAAGAGTCAGGTTATGCTAACCATGAGGGTTCTAGTACCATTACATTAAAACTTACAGAATTACTAGAGAGTGATGCTCGTTTTGATGGAGAACCTGTTTATATTACTACGAGCAATGTAATGAAAACGAAGAACTTATTCCAACAAACAATAGAGCCCATTATGGAACGTGCGGAAGATGGCATTGCTGCTAGTATTCAACATAATGATCGTGGTGAAAAAATGGTTAGCGTTCATGAGGACCGATTTGATGAAGGTGTAGCTTACATTCAGGTGCCACTTACAGAGGATATTGATGAAACAACCGTAAACCGTCTTACTTTTGCTAATGATTCCTATCCAGTGGAACAAACTTTTGTAGAAGATGGTTCACTCTATTTACAAGTTTCCTCTAGTAACATTGAGGACCTTGTGGGACAAGCATTCATTCAAGAATCTCCACTCAGTGATCAGGCCAATAACATTGTTGATAACCTATCATTCCAGGTACTTGAAACTGGAGACGAAATTTCACCAGAATAATAAGGAAGCCAGCCCATATTTTGAAGGGCTGGCTTCTTTTTATTTTTGGTTGATTTTAATAGAACCTTCTAGGATTTGTTCATCTGGAAGGTTATATGGTAATTGTGGGTTAAAATAAGCATTCTGTTCTTTTACGTATTCAAGAGCGTAATATTGCTTGTCTTCACCATTTTCTACTTCTAATAGTAGATCATTACGAACACCTAAGTTTAATTTTTCAGCGTCAATAGAAACTGCTTTTGCAATCCCATCTAGATCAACTACTTTTGCATTAAGTTCTTTTGTTAATTTTGTCATGATGTATTCCCCCTATTTATTGTCTTTTCTAATATTATGAAGGTTTTATCCTGTAATCACAATTCCTTTTTTCAATGTTTTTAGATCATTATCGTCAATGTAAAGGTTTGCGAACGCATTGATATCTTTTTCATACTTGAGTTCATATGTTTTGTCACCAGCTTTAAACGTGAGCTTGGTTTCTTTAGATACATTTTTCAGCTGATCTTTTGGAACACTTACTGCATAGACGCCTTTGATGACTTCTACTGCAGTTCCTTTAAGTTCACTTAACTTATGGCTTTCTTCGCTACTTGCTGTATTGTTAGATGATTGACCTGTGGTGTTACCTGAATCATTCGTTTGTTTGTCATCTTGTTTTTGATCTGATGTATTATTTTCGTTTTTATCAGCAGAGGAGCCCCCTCCACTTTTCGTTTTTCCTTCAGATTCCGAGGAGCTACTTTGTTGGTCTTTCTCTTCACTACTGTTTGTTGATTCTTCCGGTGATCCGCTACCTCCTGAATCACTGCCTCCAGACCCACTACTGCTAGTTTGATTTCCTTTTTCTTCAGCGGATTCCTTCTTATTTGACTGATCTTTTTCAGATTCTTGACTTACATCAAGCTCCTCAATGTCTTGAGACTCATTATTTGAACATGCACCAAGTACCAACATAGCACCTAAAGCAACTAGTAAAAGTTTAATAGATTTCAACTTGTTCCCTCCAATAGATGTAGATATAAACTTACTTATTATTACAATAAGCCATAAACCGCGTCATTTCAATGATTCTTATGTAGGGTTTTGGTTCTATTGAATAATGTTTACAGTTAGGTTTTTCCTTTTATTAGAGGGGGTTAAACGCTTTTTTGTTCCTATTTCTTTAATTTCTTAGGTTAGGCCTAGTACTAATACTCACATACTCAATGCAAAAGAAGACAGGTTATTTAAATAAACAAACGATTGAAATCAATAACTAATGAATATAAGAATAGTAAATCATATACACCAATAATTATAGTTTGTAATGTGATTACTACCTTTAATAGTTTGATACTCTTTCTTGCACTTATCCTAGTTAGATATATCATTAGAATGGATAGTATGACGCCAATTGCTAAAGAGAGCCATATAGCTACTTGGGCATTACTCATTCTATAAATAGGAGCTATGAACAAATCAGATCCAATTAAAATATATACAAAAAATGCATTTATGTAGAATAGCTTCAATGCTAGTTTCTTGCTTAAAACAAAATTCTTTTTGAACAAGTTCTTTATCAATCTTAGCGTGTATATCAGAAATAGTGTTACAAATATTATAAATGCCCCTACTGAAAATATTGTTAAATACATATACTCACCTCTTTCTACAACCACAAATTGATGGCACTCGGGCTAAAATAAAGAAGGACGAAGCAACCAATAAATTGCCTCGTCCACTCTTTCTTTAGTCACCAACTTCAACATTTAGATAATTCTCAGAGATTGAAAAACCCCAGTAAGCATGGTCAACAGCTAATACAAATACCTCATAATTTCCTTGTGTAATGTTTACTTCATTGAATGTTGTTAGATTGGATGGTAATGCAGCTATAACTCCATCATCACCTGACGTTGCAGGAATTTCTTTCAAACGGTTTTGTGATACTAACTGGTCTAAGGCTGCTAGATAATCTTCAGCAGCACCAGAATTATAAAGACTACTCATATTATCAGAGATTTGATGTGCGGCATTTTCATATGTTGTACCATCAGCAAAAACTGCAACATAGTAATTAAGAACACGGTGTGGTGATTGTGTCTCATCCACACTTCCCGCAATATCATCAAAAGCGATTTTAATGTCTGTAGCATCACTTCCACCAGATGTTGCATCAGTATAGGTAACATTAGTTACCGTTTCAGTCCACCCATCATAAATGTACTCCCCAGTAACAGAAAAGTCATTTCCAGATAGATCTTCAAGTTCACCAGAGGAAATTGCTAAATCACCTGTTTCATAGTCATGAGGCAAGACATGACTAGGATCTAGCGTAATAGTTACTTTGTTATCTGTAATGCTTGCTGACGCATTTGTAAGGTCTAATATACTAGCACTTACTGCATTTAAGAAGCTAGATTCATCATTCGTAAACCTTATGGGTTCATCAAACCACATATTAATCTGATTGACATCGGTACTTGTTCCAAATGTTCTAGCATGATTTAATGTCGGTGCTGTTACATCGCTATTCTCGTCTTATACCATTTTCTCTTTTTATCATGGCTTTCGAGCGAGCCTTCACCGCACAGGCGGCTTTCACCGCATACGGCGATCCGTCAGTAGATTATCCCCAATAATCAGCTGATACAATATTATTATCGGTTACCATATATTTTACTTTTAGAATAAAATTTTAACAATTATGTTTTAATAAAGAAAACCTCTCAAAATAATTCTGAGAGGTTATCATCATAGTTTGTCCTTCTGAACTTAAATTACGCTTCTGAGACACTTTGTGTAACAAGTGTTGTCATATTACTAACTGCATTAATAGTTACACTGATCGTAATATTACTGTTATCATTTAAGGTAAAATTAGAAACTGTTATTGAATATGATGCACTTCCGTCAGCTGTCACGTATTTAGTGTACATTACCTGAGTTATCTGTAATAGTGACTTCATATCTATCAATTTCACTTGGCGTTTTTCAAAGTTGATTGTACCAGCAAATTGATTTTGAGTAGTATCTGTATCAAACGAATGGTACATTTTGGGCCTGATTTGTAGGTTCGTTGTTGCCTAATATTTTCGTTTCTGTGTTTACAGAATCTGATGAATTAGATTCCGCGTAACCGTTACAGGGATGGTAATACTATTATCAGAAATAGCATTACCCGAACTAATAGTATATTCGATTACTTAGGTATTACCTCCATTATCCGTAACATTACGTTGGCACTGCAGTTACAGAATCGACACTAACACCTGATGTTGTGGGATTGCTTCTAGCTTAACCATTTAGTTTTCGGTGGACCCTACACCATACGTGCGGCTTTCACAGCATACGCGTTTTATAAAAATATTCCCCCACCTTCATATAAAAGCTAAGTATGAATCATACCTTAAAATTAAACAAAAAATATGGTGGGATAAGTCCTTTTAAAAACTTATCCCACCAAAAATAATAAACTTTTTCATGAGAAAATATTGGGGATATTTCTTTTATTACTGACTAAGCCCCTTCACTCCTGCAAGTTTTATCCTCTTCGCCTGTGTTACCACTACGAGTTCAAACGGCATGCTATCAACACTACTACGGACTTGCTGCCATCTTCCTAGCCTCTTCAGTGCTAACTCACCTCTTCTAGTAAGACTTCAAACGTTCCATCATTTGTATCCATTATTTTGATGACCTTAGCCTTCCACTATTCAGTTTGAGAAGGATTGGTTTAACAGCTAAAATTATTCCAATCCCTTTTTGTTATTTCAAACAAAAAGATAGATACTAAACTACTAGCTATTCATAATATCTATTAGCTCAAACTGGATCAACATGGATTCGTTAACTAGTCATAGCCACCTTTTAAAGAGCCCCGCCTCACTACTGAGTACGACTTCACCTGACTTTATCCTTTCAGCTAGTTAGAGCATTCTAGGATACAGGAGTATTAGGCACATGATTGATAAGCTGTTACCATGTTTAGGAATTACACCTAAATATTCCAAATGATAGTTAAAGAAAAACCCCATGAAAATGGTACCATTAAGAAAAGAATGGAAAAAACCATTTCATAGGGAATCTCTTTACTTCTTTCGTTCAAATAAAGAACTTATGAAGTAACGTTTCGACTAATTAGTTAGTAGTAACATCTTTCTTTACAACGTTAGTACTAAGGTTTGTACCATTAGTATCTTCTGCTACAAAATATACATCATAAGCAGTAGTAGCTGTTAAAGTTTCAGAACCAGTTGCTTGAGTTCCAGGTGTTGTTACTGATAAAGATCCTGATGCTTGTACAGTAACACCGCTATAATTTGCACCTGCTTTAATTTCAGCAGCAGTTGGCGCATTTGCACCATCAGCAACCACTACATAGTATGCAGTTCCTGCAACATCTAAATCAGCAGTAAGGTCAATAGCTGGTGAAGTACCTGCAGTAGCTGTAGGTTCACCACTTGTAAAGTATGCAGTTACACCATCTACTTCAGAACCAGTTGCAACAGTAGCTAATTCATTACCAGCTAGGTCTGTAATTGCACCAGCAGAAGTAGTTGTAAATTGTGGAGTAGAATCTGAGTCTACAGAACCACTTTCATCAAATGTAATGGTAATAGTATTATCATTTGATGTAGAGCCAGTATTAAATGCTAGGTTTGAGTAGCTATTTACATCAAACTTAGAAATATCTACTGAACTATCTTTAACAGCTTCATCAAATACTACAGTATATCCATCGATCTGACCATCATCATCAGCGTCTACTGTAGTTGCTGATGATACTGTAGGTAATGAATCGTCAACGATTTCAGTTGATAGACCAGTTAATACATTACCATTAACATCTTTAAGAGATGCTTGTTGAGTGATAGCTGTTCCAATTTCTGGAGCCTCATAGTTACCTGAGTTATCAAGTACTAATGTAATAACATCGCTATCTGAAGTTTGAACAATAGAATCAACAGTGTATCCATCTACATCGAATGTAGAAGCTGATACTGTGTCAATATCAATATCTTCTGAGAATGTAATATCAATTTTGTTTTCAGTAGAAGATTTAGATTGAAGTACCACATCTTGAGCATTTGCACCCGCAACAGTAGTTACATCTAGTACTGGAGTAGCTTTGTCAGTAACTGCTACATCATCATCTGCAGCAAGCTTCTGACCATAGATATTCTTAGATGTTAAACCAGATGCTACAGTTGTAACACGTAGGTCATTTGTTTGATAAGTGTTATAAGCATCTTCATTAACTTTGCTGTTTAGCGTATATACAGCAACAGTGTTTCCTTTAGCATTTAGTGATGTGGAAACTCTAGATACAGATAATTTCTCACTTGAACCATCGTAATCATTATTTGTAGCAGCATCTCCACCTAGCTCGTCTGCATAAATCATTAGGTCATCTGCATCAAAGTCAACAAGTTCTGCGTCAAATGTAACTCTAACTTCTTCATCAGAAATTAGTTCAGCAGAATAACCAATAGTAGATGCATCACCATTAGTTAGGTTCTTAGTTGCGGAAAGTTGATCTGTGTAATTACCTGCAGCATCTGCAACACGTGCAAGTTCAATTTGGTTAGAACCAGAAACTAGGTCAACACCATCATTTGCATCATTAGGTACTTCTATTTCTATAGATTTACCACTGTTAACAACTGTAAAGTCAACACTGTAATTAGAAAGCGGGTTACCATTTACAATATATTTTGATGCATCAAGAACGGAATATTGTCCATCTGTCGCCATCTCTTCACCAAAGTCAACACGTACTACTTGGTCAGTTGTACCTGCACCATAAAGTGTAACATCAAAGTCAGAGAATTTAGGTGCTGTTAAGTCGTCAACATTAAATCCTTTAGTTGTTTTATCAATCTCATTACCAGAGATATCTTCAATACCTTCAAATACTAGACCATGATCTCCACTTAGCTTATTCTCGAAGTTAACAGTTACAACATTATCAGTTACTGATACTGAGTCAATAGCATCTTCAACTTCATCGCCAGCATTATCTAATAGAGTGAAGTCAGAAGCTTCAACATCGGCTACATCCTCAGAGAAAGTTAGTTCAACTTTGCTTTCAGATTTTACTTCGAAATCATCAAGTGTAGGAGCTTTTTCATCCACTTCAACTTCTACTTTGTGCATGATCTGGTTATTTTCGTTATCCCAAAGGTCATTTAGACTCTCTTTTAGGATGTAAATATAAGCAGTACCTTCAGGTAGGTTGTTGGTAGTAAAGTCTAATGTTAACTCATTGCCATCAATATCAGAAGCAGTGATATTGTTATCAACTGGGTTATTTGAGTTAGTGTGATAGAAGTTTGCAGCCGTTCCATCAGCAAGCTCAATGTCTTCGTTAAATACTAATGTTACGCCATTTGGTGTAGCGTCTTTGTAACCTACTACCTGTGGTGCTTCGTCATCAACTGTAACTTCTGCAGTTAAATCAGTAGCATCTACAGTAAATCCAGCTTGATCATCTACACCATCAACGGAAACATCTACATCGCCTTCTTCAAGGTCAGAGTATAGTACAATATTTGCTTCACGACCGTTGTTGATAGAGTTAACTTCCTTGATATAAAGGTCTCCACCATTTACTTCATAGTTTCCTTTAGTTTCAAGGGATGCAACATCCATAGGCTCACTAAAGTGAACTTTGATAGTGTCGTTCCCAACTACTTCTGCACTATCAGCTGTAGGAACAACCTGGTCTAAGAATTTCACGTCTTCAACTGTTGTATCTTCGATTACAGCACCTTCAGTGTTTTCTACATTTTCAACTGTAACTGAAACTTTCTCCTGCTGAGCTGCTTCGTTACCATCTACAACTGTTACTAGTACTGTTTTACCGTCTGCTTGAAGTTCGAAAGAAGCATTTGTAAGGTCTAGAGAACCATCAGTATCAACACTATAATTCTCTGCCTTAGTAGCAGATGCTTCACTTACTTCTGTGTTAAATTCTACAGTGAACTGAGAAAGGTTATTCGCACTTACAGATTCAACTGCTGGAGCTACATCTTCACCTAAATCTTCATAAGCAGTGTAATCTGTAACTTCTTCTTCAGCTACTAGATTTTCTGCATCTTCGTCAAGCTCGTCTAATAGAGTTGTAGTGTCTTTGTCACTATCCATGATTTTAGCTTTAGCTAGAGCTGAGATTGTAACAAATTTGCCTTCAGCAACGCTTACTGCTACTACGCTGTTACCTTCAGCATTAACAAATTCACCAAGTTCACCAGAACCGAATGTTTTTGCTTTTGCGTAGTCCATGAAAGGTACAGTTACTACAGAACCGTCTGCTGTTTCAATTGCTACGTGTTGAATTGAAGTTTCCTCTGCCGCAACTGGTGTTGCTGCTAGTGTAGGTACTGCAACTGTTGCAGCTAGTGCTGCCGTCGTCATCACTTTAAATGGTGATTTCATAATAATTGAATCCTCCCTAATATCTTTAAATGTTTTTTAAAACTAGATAACTAGTCTATAGAAATGACTTCTGGAGTAACTGCTTCTTCAAAAACAGGTTCTCCGTCTGAGTTGTATCCGTTAATAGTCTGATAAGATGCGATAGTATTATCAGATACATGGATATCAGTTACATCTGGTAGATCATTCAGTACATCTTGTACCGTTTCTGTAGATTCCTTAAAAGTGACTCTTTTCGCATATTCACGGAAATCGATATAATCACCCGTGCTTAATCCAACAGCATTTATAGTTGGGTCATCATTTTTAAAGAAATCGTAAAAGTCACCAGACTTTAACGTCACTTGTTTAGCAAAATCTGTTAAAGGTACTGTGAATTCAGTGCCCTCATGTTCAAAAACTACAGTTTCAATCGTTACTTCTGAAGCAGCTTCTACCGGTTGTACGAAACTAGAAGTAGCCAAAGTTGCTAAAAGAATTGCAGTTCCTGAACTTAGTAAAAAATTCTTTTTCAAAAGAATCACCCTTATTAGTTAGCTGAAACAGATCCGGAAAGGACAGCTTCTTCAGAGTCAGCGTTAACGTCTGTGAAGTAAACATCTTCCTCAGCAAGATATTCTAGTTCTTTAGTCTTTCCATCGATCGTAACAGATAGAGTTGCATCATCAGCCACATCTACATTTTCAGCTGGAATAGATAAAGTGTAAACGCCTGGTACTAGTTTCAATGCTTCGCCACCAAGGTCTTCAGCAGTGCCTAGATCAGAAGGCTCAGAAGGTTCTTCTGTGTCATCTTCAACATCATAAATAACTTCTGCATCTTTTAGTTCTGCTTCTGTATAACCTTGAACATTGCCATTATAGAACGCTTCTTCATCAGCAAGATATTCAAGTGTAACTGTTTCTCCATCAACATCTAATGTTACTTCGGAGTCAGTTGTAGCACCATCAAGATTCTCAAGTGGTAGAGATACTGAGTACACCCCTGTTACTAGATTCGTAACTGTACCCACTTCGTTTACCGTTACTGAACTGTTTTCTTCATTCCAAAGCTTCCATGCATTGTGAAGCATTTTAGAGAAGTCTTTACGAAGGATGGAATCATGAACACCAAATGAACCATCTGTATAACCGTCAGCGATACCTAATTGAGCTACTACATCAACATATGTGTTAAGTGAAGTTTCACCACGATCACTGAAATCAGACTCTTCAACTTCACCTTCAGGCATTAGATCAAAAGCTTCAACGACAACTTTTGCCATTTGTGAACGTGTAAGTTCTACATCAGCATTGAACTCACCTTCTGCGTTACCTTCGAAGATTCCATGCTCTTCAAGCTCTGCAACGATACCGTCGATTCGATCTGGTACACCTGTTAGTGTAAGTTCGTAATCTGCGTCTACGTTAAATCCGCGAGCAGTAAAGATCATTTCAGCTGCTTCACTACGCTTTAGGTTGTTGTCAGGACCGAATGTTCCATCAGTGTAACCTGATACAACTCCCATGTCGTAAAGAGCATTAATGTGTTCGTAATGACGTGTGTCCTCAGTTACATCTGAAAAATCCTCAGCTGCAGTTGCTGCTGAAACTGCTGGAGCTACAGCGCTACCTACTAATGCTGCGGAAGCAGATGCAACCATAAATTTGCGATAAGACTTTGGTTGAAATGCCATTAATCTTTTTCCTCCCTTAAATATGTACTTTAGTACATTTATATTTATATATAAGGTTCTAGAGGAGCGATAAACCCTCTAAATAATGAACCTTAAATCACACTTTCATTCCAACCCTCTCCTATAATTCATAGGATTTCCTATAAAGATAATGAATGGGGTGGTTGGAAAATCTCGCAATTTAATTCTACCAAATCTAGCAGTGAGGTCAACTAATATGTGCAGATTTTGTCTGTTTTTTTACATAGATCGGTAGATCATTGATATATTCTGTAACATCCCTGAAATTTTCACGAGAGTTCGGAAAATTTCAATTAAAAAAATATTACAACTTTTCAATCAATGATAGTTACTAGCATAACATGGTTATGCTAGTAACACAATATCAGTTTTTCAATATATTGACAGACACCTTACTATGTCTATGCATCATCAGATAATGTATGCACATAATTAAAGATTAATCCTGATATTAACCAGAATAGTACATTTAATTGTGGAATGAATATTAGGTTATTCGCTAGATTTTGCCCAGCATAGGTACCACTTCCGACAAACAATCCGATAAGCAATAACTTCTTGGTAAGATCTCTACGATGTAATATGAATTGTTTGCCAAGGAAAAAGTAGTAATAGACGTAAATTGCTAGAAAACTCACTAACCCTATTGTACCCGTTTCTGCTCCTACCTTTAAATAGGAGTTATGGACGGAATACTCATCATGACCAACGTATAATTCTGGATATTTTGTCACATATTCTTTGTAGCGTTCGCCATAATTCCCGATACCAAGTCCTAGTACAGGGTTCTCCTTGTACATGACCCAGCCGGTTTTCCAGAGGGTTGTACGAGAAACCACTGCTTTGTTCGTAAAGGATTTGTTTTTCTCCTCATCCTCTGACAATTCCCCGTCACCATTAGCATTTTGTGTATCCTCTGGTAGGAAAGATTGTACAACGAACATTGCGGATCTGGTACGTTCTTGAACATCTGGTAGGTTATAGACAATTATACCCAGTAGTAACGTTGCCCCGATTAAATGGATGGTAAACAACTTTTTATAGAATTGTTTCGGAATCAACAATGATGTAAGGATGATTGCTAATGCCATAATCAACCATGCCGAGCGTGTGTAAGTGAAAATTTGGTTAATTACATAGATCCCAAATACGGCAAACATAAGTAATTGCCATTTTCGTTCTTTAAAACGCACAACAGCGAATAAGAGTAACATTGGAATAATGAAGTTCACAAAGCCAGCCCAATAGTTCGGGTTTGTCATCGTTGCATGAACACGCCCGTAAGCTTCTTCGAGTGCGTAAACTCCTGCTTTGTTCAGGTTGAGGTCAAATACATAGGATGTAATCCCCCATAAACCTGCTGCAGCAATTGTTGCTACGAAGGTAAAAGCGAATACATGATACTCCTGTTTTGAGAATTTCACTTTCGTTACAATGAAGAATAGGAATACATAGGATAAATAGCGGACCATTTCTTTAATTCCAGGTATGATTGAAACAGCCTGGCTTAATGAAATGATTTGAACAAGAAAGAATAAACCAAATAAGGTCATAAACATCTTGATTGGTAAGGTGTTAAACTCAACACGCTTCCTCATGTATTCGTATGCCACTGCTAGCGTGAGTAATGGTATCAGAACGACCTGTGCTGACACAGGGATTGGACCTACATATACTTTTGCTGGCACTAACGGAATGATTATGATGTGTAAAAGAATTAAGTAATACGTCAGTGAATGTTTACCTGCCATATGATGTTACACTCCTCTATTTTTCGGGTTGCGATTTTTTTGAGTAAGAAATCAGAGAAAAAGAGCTCTTGCCACTCTTTTTCTCTTTTAATTTGAGCAATTTTTCTTCTACAGGAAAAATTAAGAGGAGTTTCATACAGATTAGACGAAACTCCTCTTTAAAAGTTTCATGATTTTTTAATTTTTTTATACATTTTTTTCGTAGCCTCAGCAAGTTGCTCAAGAGAGAAGTTTTGACTTGCGTGATTGTGGAAGTCTTCTCCTCTTTTTGTGAGCGTTCTTTCTTCTTTTTCTTGGATGGCTTCTTGTAGTGCGTTGGTTATTGCTTGGGAATCTTTTGGTTCTATGATCCAACCAGTGTCTTCGAGCATGTGCGGGATGCCGCCTACGTTTGTTGCGATGACTGGTGTCTTTTCCCGTGCTGCTTCTAACAGTGCTAATGGGAAACTTTCGCTGTAGGAAGCGAGTAAGCCGATGTCACTGATTTGGTATATGTCTGGTACATCGTCTCGGAAACCGAGGAAGTGTACCTGGTTTTGGATGTTCAGTTCTTTGGCTTTCTTTTGTAGATCCTCGCGTTCTGGTCCGTCTCCTATTAGAAGGAGTTGGACGTTTGGGTCGCTTAGGTTTTGCATCGCTTCGAAGACTTCATGGTGACCTTTGATTGGATGAAGACGTGCAACCATCGCAATGACGAAATTTTCTTGTTTTAGTTGCAGGTCTTCTCTAGATAGGTTCGTTTTTGCATAGGATTTGGAAAAATCTATGCCATTATATATAGTAGAAACTCGATCACCAGGAATGCCAATGTCCATTAAATCTTGTTTGAATCGCTCGGAAACGGCGAAGAAATGATCGATTCTTTTGATGGACCAAAGATTGATTTTGGTGAAGATCTTGCCTTTGAGTCCGCCTTTTAGGAAATCAAGCTTTGGATCACTATGAATGGTGGTGACCCATGGGATGTTGAGTTTCTTTATGATTAAGGCTCCATAGAGATTGGCTCGTGGACCATGTGTGTGAAGGAGGTCGTAGCCATTCTCTTTTATGAAGTTTTTTAGTTTTGTAAGGACCTTAAGATCGTATCGTGAGCTTTGATCGAGCAACTGCACATCGATGCCTTGCTCTTTGGCTTGCTCGTACAATTCTCCTTTTTGCATCGCGATTAGGGTGACTTCTACTTTTGGAAAGCTCGCGAGTAGGCTAAGGAGATGATTTTTTGACCCGCCGGTTTCTCCGCCTGAAATGAGGTGAGCTATTTTCATGGGCATCCCCCCTCCTTTTATTCGAAAAGTGTATAGCTCAGTGATGTCTAGCTCCAGCGCCCAGCAACGAATGGACTTCCCTCGCCTCCGTGCGATAAGTCAACATCGATTCGCTAAAGCCCATCGTGTTTCCTTTATCGCACTACGGGCTCAGTCCAGTCCCTTCGCTGCTAAACGGGCGCTTGCGCTTTTCTTTTAACGTGGAAAAGAGGCTTGTCCCTATGAGGCAAGCCTCTCCTTTATTTTTTGGTGATTACGCGCCATAGGAATTTGGGTAAAGCGAGTTGTCTCTTGAATCGCTTTGGGTCTGTTGCTAGGCGGTAAAACCATTCCATTCCTACTTTGCGGAACGGGGCTGGTGCGCGTTTTACGTGGCCAGCAAAGACGTCGAAGCTGCCTCCAACTCCCTGGAACACTTTTACGGGAAGACGCTCTTTGTTTTCACGAATCCATAGTTCTTGCTTCGGGCTTCCTAAGGCTACGAACATCACGTCGGCGTTTGAATCTTGAATTTTTTGAATGAGTGCTTCTTGATCTTGGGCATAGCCGTTTTCGTAGCCTGCCACTTGGATTGCCGGGTATTTTTGTTGGATGTTTTCAATCGCTTTGGTTACAACTTCTTCTTTTGCGCCATAGAAAAAGACCCTGTAGCCTTCGTCCGCTGATAATTGAAGGAGTCTATCCATCATATCCACACCTGTAACGCGGGAATTGATGTCGCCTCCTTTTAATCGTGAAGCGAGTAACACACCGACACCGTCTGGGATTTGGAATGTGGATCCGTTAATCAGGTCCCTAAGCGTTTCGTCGGTTTGGCTCTTCATGATTTTTTCGGGATTCACGGCAATGATGGTGGATTGCTCCCCTTGTGCTACGCGTTGTTTTAGTTGTTGGGTGATTTCTTCATAGGATAAGGGGGAGACTTGCACCCCCATGTATTCTTCTTTGGTCATGTTGAACTCCCTCTTACTCGATCGGTTTTAGTCCGGTTAAGTGGCCGATTTGGTAAAGCGTGATATCGTCGTGCTTTTGGATACAGTTGCGTGTGTCGAGCACAACTGGTGTTTTCATATGTTGTTGGAACAAGCTTGGATCCATTTCTTTGAACTGATTGTGGTCGGCTAGCACAATCGCTGCGTCAGCATCTTTTAGTGCATCTTCAACGCTGTGAAGCTCGATGTCTGTTTGTTCTTGTCTTACGAATGGGTCGTGAGCAGCAACGTTGTAGCCTTCTTTTTGCAGCTTACGTAGTACTGTGATCGCTGGGCTTTCACGGATGTCGTCTACGTTCGCTTTATATGTTAGACCAAATACAGCTAGTTTTGGTTTTTGTAAGTTTTCGGTTAACTCTTTAACCTGGCCTACGACAAAGTCGGGCATAGAGTCATTAATTTGACGAGCCGTTTGCATTAAAGGTGTCACTTCTTTTGCTTTTTCTATGATGAAGTATGGGTCAACTGCAATACAATGACCACCAACACCTGGTCCTGGTTGCATGATGTTAACGCGTGGGTGCATGTTTGCAAGGTTGATTACTTCGTGTGCGTTCACGTCGAGTTTATCTGATACTTTTGCTAGTTCGTTTGCGATTGCAATGTTAATGTCACGGTACGTGTTCTCCATCAGTTTTGCCATTTCCGCTTCAACGGATGTTGTTTCGTGGATCTCACCTTTTACGACTGAGCGATAAACGTCTGCTGCTTTGGATGCCGCTTCAGGAGAAAGACCTCCTACGATTCGTGTATTGTGGATGAGCTCTTCCATGATTTTACCCGGGATTACGCGCTCTGGGCAATGGGAAACATATAGGTCGTTTGCTGGTAAATCCCACCCTGCTTCAGTCAGGATTGGTGCAACGACGTCGTCAGTGGTGCGTGGAGGGATTGTGGATTCCACAATAATCGTGTTGCCCTTCTTTAAGTATGGAAGAATGCTTTCAGTTGCTTTTGCAACGTAGTCCGTGTTGGCTGATTTGTCTTCGTGTACAGGCGTTGGTACTGCAATAATGAAGACATCTGCTTCTTCCGGTGTGGTTGATGCTTTTAGTTTGCCGGAATCAACCGCTTCTTTTACAGCCTCAGGCAGACCTGGTTCTTCGATATGGATGTTTCCTTCATTTAACGTGTTTACAACGTTTTCGTTTACGTCGACTCCAACGATGTTGTATCCTGCTCGAGCAAAGATTGCTGAGGTTGGAAGTCCGATATATCCTAGTCCGATGACACAGATTTTGTTCATTATAGATCGCTTCTTTCTTTTAGGTTTAGTTAATTATCTATTAAAGGTATATATTATAATTAGTTCATGTGATTTGAGTATAGCAAACAACAATGGTCGGTGCGACTACTTCTCTATTTCAAATTGATAACATTTTGTTTACACTTAACATTAAGTTATCATTATGATTTTATAATCAATCCGTGCAAAGTTTTTATATAAAGGATGAAGATGTCTTATGAAAATTGTTATTTCCGGCTTTTACGGATTGGGAAATACAGGTGATGAGGCGATTCTTGATGCGATGATCGACAACTTGCGTGAATCGCTTGATGATCCGGACATCACTGTTTTTTCCCTTTCCCCCGAGCAAACAGCTTCTAAACATAATGTTAAAAGTATATATCGCGGCTGGCGCCATGATCTTTGGGGCAAAATCAAAGCCCTATTGAAGGCTGACCTTCTATTAAGTGGTGGCGGAGGATTGCTCCAAGATACAACACCTACTCGTATTATTGGCGGTCCGCTTCCATATTATTTACTTATTGTCTTTTTAGCTAAACTTTGTGGCACGAAGGTCATGTTTTTCTCTCAGGGCATTGGTCCTGTTAAGACACCTTATGGAAAGCGTCTGATGAAAATTTTCGGGAACATGGCGGATTTTATTACGGTTCGCGATGCACATTCCAAGGATTCCCTTAAGAAATTAGGCGTAAAGCGTCCTGATTCTGTGGTCACGAGTGATATTGTTTTTGCTTATCAAGGGCGTGAGGATACGGTTGCTTATGATTCACTTGGGCTTTCTGGCGATGAGCATTTGGTTGGTGTGAGTGTGCGTCCTTGGCTTGGGCAGACTTCTTATCAGCGTGAGATGGCTAAGTTGTTGGATCGGCTTGTTGAGGAGAAAGGTATTACGCCTGTTTTTGTGCCGATGGAAGGGGAGCATGATGCTGAGGTTTCGCGTGAGATTATCAGTCGCATGGCCTTCGGAGAAAAGACGCTGTTACTTAATTCGGATTATTCGCCAAATCAGTATTTACAGTTTATTGGTGAGTGCGACATGTTGATTGGTATGAGACTGCATTCATTGATCTTTGCTGTTTTGGCTGGCGTTCCTTTTGTTGGAGTTAGTTATGATAAGAAGGTTGAAAGCCTGGCTAAGCGTGTGGAGATGTGGGATTACTCTTGTAAGCTGGAGCAGTTCTCTGCTGTTGAGATGTATGAGAGTGTTGTTCAGGTTTATGATGAGCGTGATCAGCTGCGTGAGGTTGTAGAGCGTAAGCGTGTGAAGCTGCGTCGTAAGGCATTGGAGAATATTGAGTTGATGAAGGATCGTTTCGTCTGAGGGCGGGGCGGTCTATTTTTGTTTAGGCTCTGGCTGAAAATGAACCGCGGGATGTGGTTCAGGCGGTCTGGGAGTGTTTTCGGGCGATCGAAGATCGGGTTCAGGCGGTTTTCTGAGATATTCAGGCGGAATTTGAATAGGTTCAGGCGATAGTGTTGATTTTGCAGGCGATCAGGACTAATATTCAGGCGGTTTGGCAAATGATACTTACTCAAGACCTGAAGAATGAGTTGTCACGTGGATAATATCTAGTATTTTTTCCTTTTCCAATCACCTTTAAGTCCATATTCGATAATAATCGCTTCACTACGTCTGGAGATTGGATGCATAACCAATCTCTACATTCCTTATTGGAGATGGGATTATTAAATATGAGAAAGTATTCCTTTATTGCCTGACGAGGGAGCCCCGAAGATGTGGTACCACACAATGTACATCCCCACTTTTTCTTCCCCTTTTTAACTGAAAGCTTATTACAGTGCGGGCACATGATGCCTTTTAGGACTTCTTGTTGTAGAATGTTATATATTTTTAAGGGTGTGCTATCTAATTCAGTGTTTTTCTTCTTTAGGAGGTTGGCTAGCTGGTGGATCATATTAGGAGAAAGAACAGTTTGTGAGTAAGATGAGATAAGCTCTTGGAACTTGTGAGGGAATCGTTCTTCAGCAAAGAATTTTTCTACATATTCACTCTTGGGATCTACTACTCTTATGATGCCTGATGGATGAGTGTTAACGATGAGGTATTCGATAGGGATATGGTGCGGAAAATTTTTTTGGAGCCATCTGATTAATTGAAGTCTGTGTTGCTTCACTTGTGTGAGAGGGTCTTTGATTCTCCTTTCTTTTCCATTTTCATCTGTTTGGATACATTGTTGCAGTGGGTCTCCTACGGTTATGGTTCCTGATAAATATTTAACTTCAAGAATGATGAGCACCTTTTGTGTGATGAGGAGGTAATCCATTTGGAAAGCTGTGTTATATCCAGGGAGTCTTATGGAGTGTAGAACTTGAAGGTTATGTTCATTCAATAAATTAATGTAGTATCTTATTCTTTTTTCCCCTTTATGTCCAGCTCTGTTCTGGCCTAAGCAATCTTCGATGAAATCTCTTTTAGGATGTCGAGTTTCTATCCTATCTAATAATGCCTCGTCCTTTATAATGTTGAGTGGAATTTGAATATCATTGATCAATTATATATTCCCCTTTCTTTTGGTTTAGGGTATTAATTCTTTATGTAATTGGGATTATCCTTCTTGGATTCGGGCGATTTTGTTAGAGTTTCAGGCGATATTTTTTAGCATTAAGGCGATGGTTTGTTATGTACAGGCGATTACAACTTATATTCAAGCGCTCGCTTTTAATTTCCAGGCGCATTGCACTGATTTCCAGGCGATCCGCCGCCCCAAAGGCTACCACTCAAATTCCCAACAATTTCTCCCCCTATCCATAAAAGGTTTTACCCACCAAAGGAAAGGCTAAGGAAAGAAGGACAATTAAGGCATTTTCAAATCTTGGATTTCCAAGTATACTGGTAATGATATGTTTTTGTCGTATTTGTAAGAAATTTGTCTTTATACATAAATCTTTTCTTTATCAATCACCGGAGGAACTTTATGAGAATTTTATTGGCAACGGTTTTCAATTATCCCCATACTGGGGGGTTATCCACTCATATGACAACGCTTAAGGCGGGGTTGGAGGCGTTAGGGCACGAGGTTGATACGCTTTCGTTTAGTGACCTTCCTTATTACAAGCAGCAGTTTTTCGCCAAGGGGCCGAGTATGTTCATGAATCGTATGGCGCCTGGGAAAGGGATTTTGCTTGGGCATAAGTTGCGTGCGGGTATGCTGAAGGATTTGATCAAAAAGCATAATGCGGAGAAAGAGTATGATTTGATTAATGCTCAGGATATTTACGCTACGTTTGCTGGTCTTGATACGGGCATTCGTACTGTAACGACTGTTCATGGGTATATGACCTATGAGGCGATTAGTCGTGGTTCGATTCGAGCTGAGAGTCCAGAAGCGCATCTTTTGCAGGAGAAAGAGAAGGAAGCTTACCAGCGGACAAGCCAAGTCATCACCGTGGATTTCCGTATTAAAAATTACATAGAACAGCTGGCTGGTGTGACTGGTGTTCGTGTTCACAATTTTATTGATGTAGATCAATTTGAACCTCAAACGGAACGACGTAATGAGCTTCGTAAAAAGTTCGGTTTTTCTACAGAGGATAAGTTTATTTTCATTCCAAGGCGGTTAACGAAGAAAAATGGTGTTATCTATCCTGCCATGGCTCTTCCGCATATTCAAAAAACGTGCCCGAATGCGAAGGTTATTTATGCTGGGAGTGGTGAGGATGAAGCGTCCGTTCGCCAGATTTGTCAGGAGAAAGGCGTCACAGATAGCGTGCACTTTCTTGGCGATATCCCTCATGAGGTCATGAAGGATTACTACGCGATGAGTGATATCACAATGATTCCTTCGGTGCATTCGGAAGGTGTTGAAGAAGCAACTTCCATATCAGCACTTGAGGCGATGGGCAGTGGTGTTCCAGTTATTGCGTCCATGGTTGGTGGGTTGAAAGAGATCGTCAACCATCGCACGAATGGATTGCTCGTCGAAGAGCGTGATGTTCAAGGGATTTCAGATGCTGTTGTTGAGCTCCTTGAAAAACCAACATTCGGCCGTGAGTTAGCCTGGAATGCGCGTAAGAAGATCGAGGAAGAATATTCCCATATCTCTGCAGCCACAAAATATGCTAGCATTTACGAATCAGTTTTAAATAAGGCTGTAACGTATTAAGTCCTGATTATTACTTTAAAAGAAGGTTTTCATATATGAGTAAATTAAAACAAACCGCCTTGTGGATCACTCTCTTGGCGTTTTTCCTTAAGATAATGGGGTTCTTCCGGGAAAGCATGATCGCCAAAGAATTCGGTGCCAGCGATTTAACCGACGGCTTCTTGCTTTCCTTTGGTTTTGTCACACTCGTTTTAGCCATGATTTCAAATGGCTTTAACTCGGTATTTCTCCCCCATTACGTGAAGCATCGACAACAAAATCTAGAGCGTGCCGAGCGCAATGCGAGCGGAGTGCTGAACTTCGTTATTGTGTTTTTTATTCTCGCGAGTGCTGCTACATATTTTCTGGTTCCTTATTTAGTTGATTTCATTTTCAATCCAGAAAGTGCGGTGACCGAGCGGGTTACGACGGAAATGACGCAGATCTTCTTCCTGTTCATGGTGATTATCGCGTTGAGTGGTGTGCTCGAGTCTTATCTTCAAGCTCGACATAGTTATGTGCCAACGCAAATCTCCAAAATTATGGGGACGATCATGGCGACACTCTTCATTGTGTTCTTTGCTGATCTGTGGGGCATCTACAGTGTGGCATACGGATTTTTATTCGGAACGTTTTTAGGGGTTTGTATTCAATTTTTCTACCTATTTAAGAATGGGTTCAAGTGGCGATTTGAATTCAACCTGGATAAAGAGTTCGGGAAGGCGTTTTTGGTTCTTTTGATCCCTGCCCTCCTCCACTCTTCAGTTGGACATATTAATCTGTTCGTTGATAAATCGTTCGCCGCTGGTACGGCAGGCGGACCTGTTACGTATTTGAATAACGCATCGTTATTGATGAGTATTCCGCCGATTATATTCCAAACAACGATTTTGGCGATTGTATTTACATTATTATCTGAGCACGCAGAGTCAAAAGAAAAATTCTCACAGACGCTTTTCACAGGATATCAAATTGCTATCATGACGTTGCTGCCGATCGCAGTTGGCATGTACATCGTCGGTGAAGCTGCGATTTCCTTCATTTATGAGCGTCAGGAATTCACGCCGCAGGATACGGCGAATACAGTTGCTGCTTTAAAGATGTACATTCCGTTTATTTTGACCCAAGGGTTGCTGGTGACAGCCGTTAAGGGGATGTACGCTAAAGGTGAAGCGAAGCGAATTGTGAAGATTAGTTCGACCACAATTTTGTTAAACATTGCATTGAACTATGTGTTAGAGCGTTGGCTTGGATATCCAGGGATTGCGCTTTCGACATCACTTGTGAACATTTATTACTCTACAATTATGACGTTGGCTGTTTACAAGGGGCTCGGGAATGGTGAATTACGCCGTTTGGTTACCATGTTTGGACGTGTGATTTTGCCAACGATCGTTATGGCGATTCCTTTGGTGTTGCTGCAGCAATTCACCGGTATCGATGAAATGTACTCACTGTATGAGTTATTGATACTTGTTCCGATTGGAATCGTGTTCTATCTTGCAGGAATGTTTGTATTCTACCGTGAAGGATTTAATCAGATTATGCGCTTAGTAAGAGAGCGTAAGAATATGCAAGCTTAAAAAATTGCTCCAGCGCCCAGATAACAACGCTGGAAGCTGGAGCTTTACATTTTATAAAAGGAGGTGGTTGAATGAAGCGTAAAAACTTAATTGTCGCCTCGGGTGTTTTTGTGATCGGACTATTGCTGTTCCTTGTATTGGTTCCTCGTATAATGACTATTGGCGTTTCAGGTGAAGAGCTTGTCACGATCCCTGGCGGCAGTGTTGATGAGCCGACGATAGAAGTTCACGATCGTTCGCTTCGTTTTAGTTTGAAAAAGCAAACTGAGAAGCAGTGGTCGTCAGCTAAGGATGAACGTTTTATCTATGATGTTCATAAAGGGCGCAAAAATGTGGCTGATTTAACCGTAACGAGGCGCACGCTCTCAAATGGTGATGTTCTTTATTTTACAAAGCTCGAGAACCATCAAGAAGAGCCGCTTCAGCTCAACCTCTCTCTTTTATTTGAAGATGAATCAAATTTAACTATGCAGGCTTTTTCTACTGAGGGAATTGATCATTCGCATGACTCTACATATGGTGTAGATCCGACGACGATTCCTACTGGGTTATTGAATGTTGGAGAGAAGCGTTCTCTCTACCTTGGGAAGAATTACGAGTCTAAGGTTTTGCTGCATGAGTATGAGAACGGAGATACTAGTAAGGTTCGGGAACTGGTTGAGGAAAGGGATCCTTACCGTGTAGATGAGTCAAAGCTTCATGTTCGAGTAACTTCTTCCGAGAAAGGGGTTACGGAGAATTGGATGCTTTGGTCAGATCATTCTCTCTTTAAAAGTAAGCAGGCATTAGAATCTTGGAAGCAATATAATCAGACTTATTTTAAATCTGTTCAAAAGTGGCTGACCCCGACTGGTGCTTTAATTAAGCTCCCTTGGTCAATTGAGCCTGTTACAAAGCTTGGTTATGGACGTAATATTGGTTCGTTATCTGCTGAGGAGATGCTTGAGCGTTATCAGGATTCAGGAGAACGTTTTTTTGAAAGTATGACGTTGAATACACTTACTTCGGTTGAGGCTTATCGAGCGGATAAAGGGACGAAGCTTTGGAAGACGGAATACACGAGTACGTGGGTGAAAAAGTCTTATGGGGTTCATGCTCCATATACGGATACGCGTCACAACGAGAAGTTAGCACTGTTTTTAATTGAAGCAGCCGAAACCTTTGACTTACCTCACTTAAAACAAGAAGGCTTACTGTATGCCGATTACTTGGTGAAACAAGCCGAACAAGGCAATACCATTTCTTTTGAAAAGGATGCCTTTTTAATTGCTGATTATGATGGTCCTGGAATGATGACCACTCCACATGCTTCATTGAACCACGCGCTTGGGGAAGCTTACTACCTACTTCAAGCTTATGAGATTTCAGGTAATGAAGCTTATCTTGAATTAGCCTACTCCATGCGCAAAGGGATTGAGGCTATTGGGCAAGATTGGATTCGTCAGGAAGGTTCTCATCGTGAGGATATGTGGTACCAGGTAAATGCGAATCATACGTTTAGTGGTAATGACTATCAGTTATTAACGTTGATTGACCTTCACAAAAATCAGGATGCCTGGGCTGAGACGAAGTATGGTAAGAGTGAAGTTTTTGCTAGGTTGATAGCTTCGAAGACTTCTTATTTAGAGCGTACTGGGCTTGATGTTGAGAAGGCTGTTCAAGAGAAAATGGATATAAAGTAAGAGGATGAATCTAAAAGATTCATCCTCTTACTTTATTCTTGTGATTTTTACTTCTTTTATATTGGATAGATTTTCTTAAATATTTCCTCTTAATATTGTGAGTGCTTAAATCAGTATTTAATGAGAAATAAATATCTTCTCTATTTTCAAATTCATTCGCTATTTGTTTCGGTGTCATTCCAATATATAAACCTATAGAAAGATAATGTTTAATGATACGTTCAAAAAATTCTTGTTCGTCTTCATCTGGAGTTTCATAAGATTCTCTATATAATTGAGCTATACTATAACAAATATCTTGGCTGAAAAAATTTGGTGTTAGATTTACTCTAACATTCCATGGTCTTACCCTTAACTTTTTTCCCATAAACACTAAATAAGGAAGAGTACTCAAGTAAACGTTTTGTAATTTTTTAGATGAATATTCATTATTCCAAAGACACACTTCATGTAAGTGTAAAAGACGTTTTTGTATCATTTTTGTAATAGTATCTTTCTTGATGGTGCGTGTGTCTTCAGCTTTTATATATTTAAATAGATTCTTTAAATCCATAGATGAAACCCTCTCTAGCGTGATAGATAATGTTGTAAAATCACACCAACTGTTGTTTGAGTAATAAACCGCTACTGCGATTGAAAAAGTAGATTCATTTAATAATTTATCATACTTTTCTGGTGTAAAGTTGAAAAGTACTGCAAAATCTATTTAAGCAGATTCTTTAATAGGTTTCGGGATATCTAAATAAAAGCCCTGCATATATGAAATACCTAACTTTTTGGCTGTTTCATAATCTTCTTCAGTTTCTATTCCCTCTAAAATTAGCTTTATATTTGAATTAGCTGATACTTCCGCAAATGCTGATAAGATATCTTTCTTTTCAACTGAATCAGATATATTAAATCCGTAAAATTTGTCCAACTTTATATAGTCTGGATTTATATTTCTTATATTTTTTAAATTTGATTGACCTTTTCCTACATCATCTATGGCTATTTCAATACCTAATTGACGGAACATTTGAATATTATTTATAAATTCATATGAATCCCAAACATATTGATCATCATTACTCTCGTTTAGTTCAAAAACGATATTTTTGACTTGTTCCTCCTGGATCCATGAGAAAAACTCATGAATCACTGAAGATACAAGGGTGCTTGGGAAAATATTAAAGAATATTTTATGATTATGGTTAATGGGACTGTTCTTTTGTAAGAATTTCTTTATTGAAAACAAATCTAATTCTACCAAAGTCCCTTGTTTTCTTGCTTTTTTAAACAATGTTTCTGGATTCGTTAATGATTGATGACGTAGTAAAACCTCAAAGCCTAAAGAACTTTCTGTTGAGACATCAAAGATATGTTGTACGACATGATAATACTCATCTCTATCTAACATTTCTTTCTCCTTTTCGTAGCACCTTGCTATTTATAACTTGAACTTTCGCACCTGCTCATTTAGTTGTTCTGCAAGTTGAGCTAACTCATTTGAACTAGCAGACACTTCTTCCATTGAACTGCTTGATTGCTGGGCACTTGTGGCCGCTTCCTCTACTCCTGCTGCAGATTCCTCTGATACAGAGGCAATTTCTTGAATAGAAGCATTCATATCATTGCTTTCATTTGATATTTCATTTAAGTTTCCAGAGATCTGTTGGACTTTTGAAGCCATATCTGTAACGGATTGTTGGATACTTTCAAATGTTTCACCGGTCACTTGAATTTGTTTGGATCCTTCATCTACTTGTTCATATCCATTTTGCAAGGACTGAACTACTGAGTCTGTTTCATTTTGAATGTTCGTTACAATCTTCGTAATATCTCCAACAGAGTGTGAAACTTGTTCTGCAAGCTTACGAACCTCATCGGCCACAACAGCAAATCCTTTTCCATGTTCTCCAGCCCTTGCTGCTTCAATAGCTGCATTGAGAGATAATAGATTGGTTTGTTCTGCAATATCGTTTATAACCTGTATCAATTTAGAAATTTCTTTTGATTGTTCATCTAAGCCCTGAACTTTTGAAACAGAATCCTTTACGAGTTGATCGATATTACTCATTTGCTCTACTGATTGATTCATTAACGTACTGCCTTCACCTGTCATGTTGAGAACTTCGTTGGAAGTTTGAGCAACTTGATCACCATTTTGCTGGGCATGTTGAATTTTTTGAACAAAACCATCCATTATTTCAGAAAGGTTTGTTGAGCTATTTGCTTGAGTCTCTGAACCTGAAGAAAGTTCCTGCATGGTTGAAGCAATTTGCTCACTACCTTCTTTTACTTCGTTAGCAGATTGTGTTAATTCTTCACTTTGACTAGACACCATCTCCGTAGCTGTGGAAACATCCTTAATAAGCCTCTTCAGGCTATCTTTCATTTCATTTATTGCTGAAGCGAGCTTTCCTATTTCATCGTTTCCATTATATTCAATCTCTTCTGTCTGAAGGTTACCATTTGAAATCTCACTTGCCACATGCACTACCTTATTTAGATTCGTTTGAACCAAGCGATTCACAATACTGATTAGAACAATACCTACAACTGCTGAAGCAATAATAGAAGACACTAGTACTATTATCGTTTGTTTTAGACTATCTTTCACTTCCGTAATCGCTTGTTCCCTATCCTCATTAACAATTGCTCTTAATTCCTTTAATTTATCAACCGTTTCTGCACGTAGATTGCTAATTTCTTGTCTTGTTTGGCGAGCTCTTATATCATTATTTTGATCTACGGCTGGTACAAGCTTATTTAAAAACATCTCATTCATCTTTTTATCATTTGATGCAATTTGATTAAATAAGTCTTGCTGCTTCTTTGTATCCATTTTTCCTCTAACGTCTTCCTCAAATGTATTAAACTTTTCTCTTCTACTCTGGAATTCATTAATTAACATTTCGTCTTTAAAATGAATATAATCAGATGCTCTTACATCTTTTGTACGAATTAACGATCCCATTTCCGTAATAGCTATTGATCTATCTCCACGTCTTTCTAGAGCTGCTAGGTCTTCTTGAATATTATCTACTTGAGTGAAAATTATGTAACCTGCGACAATAAATAAAAGAATACTTACTGTAAATGCTACAACATACTTAGTTCCAAGCTTTAAGTTTCTCCACTTAAATTTATTCATAGCTTATGCCTCCTCAGTCTCTGCAGTTTCAGACATTTCGTTTTCTATGTAATCAAAAGTTTCGGAATTTATTAACTCACGAGGGTCAGTAATTAATATCAAACGTCCATTTTCTAGATTAGCAATTTTGTATTGAATACCACCTTGATTTACTTGTTGTATATTTTCTTCATTAATATCAATTATTTCTCTAGCTTCTTCTACTAAGAACCCTATTTCTTCTTGTTTTACCTTTACTCCAATAACCCGAGCCAAGTTCCATTCACTTAGATTAATCCCTTTATCAAAAAGGGTTATATTCAAATCGATGATTGGCACAACATTCCCTCGAATTGTACTAATCCCAATCACTGATGCTGGTGATTTCGGGATCTGTGTCACCTTCGATGGGAGTTCAATATAATTGACGTAATCAATTGGCATTCCAAATTCTTCATTATGAGCAATAAACGTTACATACTTCCTAGACAAGTTTTGCCTCCTCATGAAATTTTGCTAAAAATCCGACATTTTTTTAGTTATCTCGACAAAAATTCCTCATAAAAAAAATCCACTTCTATAAGACTGTGGACGTGTAATTGTAAGCAGCACGGATACCATGGCAAGTTGTTAATACGTTTGGTTGATTGCTTTGAGTACTTATCTTTCGACAAGTTTGCCATGTAATTTTAAATATATATTCCATATATTTATTAACTAAAAATAACTATAGATCATTTTTACTATATGGTATATAGGTATTTATACCTATTTTTTGAATAAATATGTAAAAAGCCTCTGCAGTGCAGAGGCTCCTTTGTTATCTAGGCATATATCCATTCAAGAAGAGATGGAATTCCTTTTTGGCTACGGCATAATCTTTTTTCGCTTGGTTCAATTGCATGGTTTGGTTCATAATGTTAAGTCGGGATTGAGTATGCTGCTGTTGATTGCTCATGCCGTTTTCAATAAGAGCTTTAGTGTTTTCATACATATCTTTTGCTTTTCTAATGTTTGAGCGATAGCTTTCGATTTTTAGATGAAGGGTTTTGAGTTCATCTAGTTTTTGATGTAGTAAAAGTTGTAGCGCGTCTTTTTGTTCCTCGAGTTGGACTTTAGCTACTTCTAATTCATGCTTGTAATACTCTTCTAGTTCGTCTTCTGCGTCATCGCGATCATCTTGTGCCTCACGAATTTTTCTTGGGTCCGTTACGATGACATCTAATGAATCACTTTCGTCCACGATTTCCTCATAGACTTCTACACTTTTCTCTGGTGTGTCTAAGGCTGCGTGCTCAGCTAAATCTTCTGACCACATTTCTGGATTGTAAAATGAGTCTGGCATTAGGCCGACATCTGGAGATTCTTCTAAAGGCCACTCTGCGTCGATTGGCTTGTCTAGTTTTTGATTTGCTTGGTATTTCGCCATTTTGAAACGTTGTTCTGCTTCTTCTAATGATACTTCAGCGTTTGTCAGGTTCATTTCAGACTGCAGGACGTCCATCTCGGATGCTTCGCCGTTTTCTTTTTCTACACGAATCATGGCCAGTTCCTCTTGGGCTTTTTCTAGGTTCGCTTGACTAACATCAACGCTTTGACCTGCGATCCAGTAATTGTACATTGTTTCATAAGCTGTCATTTCAGATTGGAATATGTTTTGAGCATCTTGATAGTTATCTTGGGTTTCTTGAATTCGGTCTAGCTCATCAGAAAATTCACCTTGGTATGGCTGTGAATCCTCGGAGATTTCTGGTTTTGATGCATTGATGATTTTATTTGGGTCATTCTTTTTGATTTGATTCACCGCATCTTTGAAATTTAGCGAATCTAACTGCGCCCCTGCAACCATTCCAATCGGGAGCGTCAGGACAGCAGCTGTTATAATCGCAATGCGTTTCCCCTTCACATTGATTCCTCCCCCATTATGTATGGGGGCCTGCCTCTCCCGCAGACCCCTCTTTTCGTGTCTAGCTCCAGCGCCCAGCAACGATGGGACTTCCCTCGTCTCCGTACGATAAGTCAACATCGATTCGCCTAGGCTCATCGTGTTTCCTTTATCTTAACTACGGACTCAGTCCAGTCCCATAGTTGCTAAACGGGCGCATGCGCTTTTCTTTTTATTCTGTCACGCTTTCTTCTTTTTTCTTCGATCTCTTTTGAAAGAACCCTACAACTTTTCCAGATAGGTCATCCAAGTATGTGTACACAACTGGGATCAGGAGTAGTGTAAAGAAGCTGGATACCGTTAGACCGAAGATGATGGTTACGGCCATTGGTTGTTGCGCTTCTGCTCCTTGGCCTAGTCCTAGTGCCAGTGGGATCATGCCGAGTACGGTTGTCAGTGTTGTCATCAGGATTGGGCGCATACGGCTTGGTCCTGCTTCTAAAATGGCTTCGAAGCGATCGACGCCACGTCTGCGGACAATATTGATATAATCCACGAGTACGATCGCGTTGTTGACGACGATACCGGCGAGCATGATGACTCCGATGACGGCTGGGATACTTAGTGGTAATCCTGTGATGAATAGGCCACCGAGTACACCGACCACGGTTGCTGGCATGGAGAACATGATGACGAATGGATATAGGAAGTTCTCAAATTGGATTGCCATTACTGCGTACACAAGGAAGATTGAGAACACGAGTGCAAGTGCTAAGTCACCGAAGGATTCAGCCATATCTTCTGCCTGGCCTCCGATTTTGTACGAATAGCCTTCTGGGAAGTTCATCGTACTTAGCTCTTCGCGAATGTCCGCTGTGATGCTTCCTAGGTCGCGATCGACGATGTCACTTGTTACGTTCACCTGGCGTTGCTGATTTTCACGTAAAAGTGTGACTGGTCCCTGTACTTGTTTCAGTTCAGCAACGGTTGCAAGTGGGATCATCGTGCCATCTTGCGTTTGGATTTTTAGTGTTTCTAAGTCACTGATTGTTTGGCGCTCTTCCTCTGGTAGCATTAAGCGAACGTCAATTTCATCTCCACTTTCACGGAAACGAGTTGCGACCTGGCCGCTAAAGCCCATTTGAACCTGCGTCATAACTTGTTGGTAGGTTAAGCCGTATTGAGCTGCTTTATCTCGATCGACTTCTACTTGTATTTCTGGTCGTCCTTCTGATGCGGATGATTCAGGGTTGTGTACGCCTTCTACATCAGAAATAACCCAGGTCACTTGTTGTGCAAGTTCTTTTAAAACGTCATAGTCGTCACCATTAATTTGGATGGAGACTGGTGAGCCACCGCCTATACCGGCAGCCATTTCACTAACGGTAATCTCTGCTCCTACGATATTTTGTAGATCTGTATCGATCGACTGCATCACTTCAGCAGTTGTGCGTTCGCGATCATCAGGTGAGATAAGCTGAATTGTATAGGTAGCCTCGTTGGATGTAGAAGAGAATCCTTCAAAACCTCCGCCACCAATGCTGAGATAATTTGATTCGATAATCTCTTCATACGGCTGTAATTTTTCATCGATTTGGTTCGTGATGTCCTCTGTGCCTTGTAGCGATGTACCGCTTGGCGCTTCGACTGTGATTTCAATTTGTCCCTGGTCGGATTGCGGAATAAATTCCGTTCCGAGTAATGGCGTGATCGCTAAGCTCGCTACCACAGCCAGGAGTGTTCCAAATACAGTCGTTTTACGATGGTTTAGTACCCAGCGTAGCGTTGAGCGATATCCGCCATTCACGCGATCCATAAATCGATCAAACCAGTAACGTCGGCCGTTATCTTGCATGGCTTTTGTTAGTAGTTTAGAAGATAGCATCGGGATGAGCGTGATGGACACGATCAGGGATGCGACTAAAGCAAACGATACGGTCAACGCAAGTGGCGTGAACAATTCGGATGCGATTCCTTCTACGAATACAATCGGTAAAAAGACCACGAGTGTTGTAGTCGTTGATGCGATAACGGCTGGCGCAAGCTCGGAAGCACCTTGTTTTGCCGCTTCTTTTAACGTGTATCCATGCTGTCGATATGAAACGATATTTTCTAAAATGACGATGGAGCTGTCTACCATCATACCGATACCTAGGGCCAATCCACCCATGGTTAGTACGTTTAGGGTGTTGCCTGTAAAGTACATGAGCGTGAATGTTGAGATAATCGCAATTGGAATCGAGATCCCGATAACGATCGTTGCTCGGATACTTTTTAGGAACAAAAGTAATATAAGAACGGAGAAAATGCCTCCGAGAATAATATTTTGTACGACGGAATCAATGGACTGCTTGATGAACGTGGAGGTATCAAACACGATGTCGAGATTGACGTCGTCTGGTAGATCCTCTTTCATATCCTCCATTGCAGCGTACATGTTATCTGCTACTTCTACTGTGTTTCCATCTGTCTTTTTAAGGACGGATAGGACAACGGATGATTTTCCGTTTACGGTTGTTATGGATGTTACGTCTTTGAATGTGTCTTCGATATTCGCAACATCTTGAAGTTCGAGTTGTGCTCCTGTAGGTGTCGTAATGATGGTGTCACGCACATCCTTAACGGATTCGAATTCACCCTCGATTCGAACTTGTAGGTCCTGGTCGCCTTTTTCAATCACACCAGCTGATGTGGATTGGTTGGCGGCGTTAATGGCCTGAACAAGAGTTTGCGATGTTAGTCCGAACTTGGCGAGCTGAGAACGTTTCAGCTCGACTTGAACCTCACGTGTTTTTCCACCTTCAATGCTGACTGAGCCTACTCCGCCTTGACGTTCAAAATAAGGGACGAGGCGATCTTCTGCTAGTGTTTGAAGTTTTGCTTTGTCCTGACCTGTAAGACCTAACCACATAACTGGGATCTGCTGCGGGTCAAAACGAAGTACGCTCGGTTCATTCGCTCCTTCTGGCAGCATTCCTTTTACTTGGTCGACTTTTTCCCGGACGTCCAGGAGTGCGTTATCGAGATCAACACCGTTATTGAACATCATGATCACCATGGATGTTCCTGGTTGAGATTGCGATTGCACGGTGTCCATTCCTTCAATCGAGCTAACCGCTGATTCGATCGGTCGACTGACAAGTTTTTCGACTTCTTGTGGTGCTGCGTCTTCATAGCTTGTTGAAACGACCGCAATTGGGAGATCGATCTCTGGGTATAGGTCGATCGTTAGGTCTCTCAGTGAAACGAAACCAAGAGCTAAGATCGCAACAACGATCATAAACACCCCAACTGGGCGTTTGACGGAGGTATCGACAAGTTTCACTTATTCGTCCTCCTTCATAATGCTGACTTTGTTACCATCTGCAAGGGTTAGCTGTCCTTTGATCACGACCTGGTCGCCTTCAGAAAGCTCTCCTTTCACGGCAGTAATATCGGATTGCGTACGTACGATGGTGACAGGTGTTTTCTTCGCACGTTCTTCTTCAATAATATAGACAAAAGCTTCATCATTTTCTTCAATGACTGCTGAGGTTGGAACTAGGATGCTGTTTTCCACAGTGATTTCTGGCAGTTGAAGCGTGACCATCATGCCTGGTTTGATTTGGCTGTTTGAATTGGCGATGACCGCTTCAATTGGGTAGAGTCCACTATCGTTTGTAACAGGTGAAATGTAAGAAACGTTTGCCTGCTCCTCTAATTCGATCGGGTTGATATATGCCGGAATATCTTTACCTTTTTTAAAAAGCGGAAGTTCTTCAGCTGCAACGGTTGCATCTACTTTGATTGGGTTCAGGTTTACGACTGTTGCGATTGGCTGTTGATTCGATACCATATCGCCCACTTCAGCGTTCACTTGCACGACTTCGCCTGTTGCTGTCGCTGTGATCGATGTGTCTGCTGCCTGATTACGTGCCTGGCGCAGTTGAACTTGGGCCTGCTCAACCTGTAGCTGAGCTTGCTCCACGCTTATTTGTGCGTTGTCGAGTTGTTGCTGTGCTTGCGTTACACCAATTTTCGCTTGCTGCAAGGATGATTGGCCTGATGAGTTGCCGGTTTGCAGGCTTTTTCGTGCTTGTTCTAATTGGTTTTCAGCTTGTTGAGCTTGCACTTGTGCTTGCTCATATTTTTGCAAGGAAACAGCGCCTTCTTCGTATAGTTCTTTCATGCGTTGTTCATTACGTTGGGCGTCTTGGAACTGGATAAGAGCATTATCTACGCCTACGGATGAGCTCGTATCATTGTTTTCATTTTGGATTTTGGCTTGTTTTAGACGCTCTTGAGCATCCTGAAGACCTTGTTGGGCTTGATCTTTTTGATTTTGTGCAGATTTTAACTGGGAACGTGCTTGACGTAGAGCGATTTCTTGAAGCTCTACATTTTCTTGAGCGTTTCCAGCATCTACACGGCCGATGACTTGGCCTTTTTCAACTGTATCGCCACGCGCTACGTTTAGTTGGATTAGTTCGCCATTAGCTTTCGGTACTATGCCGATGTTGGTGTCTGGCATGGCGCGGCCGATGACTTCTTTTTCTACTTGAAGATTCCCTTTAGAGACAAGTGCCGTTTCTACTGGGGTGATTCTCTCTTCTTTTTCTTCGCCTGATTGGGTTTCTTGTGAGCATGCGCTGATAATGAGCATCACCAGCAGCATGAGACCCATGATGAGATTTTTCTTCACTTTCCGTACTCCCCTTCTCTGTTTAAATGAGCTTAATGCCGAGTTTTTCAGCTATTTTCTCGCAGTAACGTTGCAATTCTGGGATGTTTTTAAAATGGGCAAGCATCCCCTGAAAAACAATCGGTTGTGGATTCTCTTTTTCTAACTCTTCATGTAATACGCCTAACACGTTTTCAAGTTCATCTTGTTTTTCTTTTGTTAGGTCTATGTTTTGTAGCTGCGTTCGGATATGAATCAATTGATCGCGTATTTGTTGATCAGTGTCTTTACGTTCATCAGTAGGAAAATGTTCCAAAACTTTTTCTAGCGGAATTTGCGGATCTTCGTTTTCGCTTAGAATTCCCTGAATGACATCATCCATTCGACGCACAAGAAAGTTCGATAGCGAAACGTGATCCAAGTCTACTTCGTCGATAATCATCCATTTGAAGTAGCTTTGGAGCATGCCTTCTAGCAGGATAGATGCGTCTACGATGTGAGGTTTGAGTTCGTCACCATATATTTGGAGAAGGTTTTCACTCGTCCAGCGGAAACTTTGTTTTCGCATATCTTGGATGAATTGCTTGCTATCTGGTGTGAGATTGACGTTGTCACGCATGTGCATGATGATGAAGTCTTTGTTTTTCATAAAGTCTTTGAGAAGGACTTGTAGTTGTTGAGCGAGTGATTCTTTTGGTGTCAGATCCTCGCGCTGTTTGACTGCCCAAACTTTTTCCATCATGCCTTTGTAATAGTAGTCATGGATGTTAAGTGTTAGATCTTCTTTGGATTGAAAGTGAAGATAAAACGCCCCTTTGGATACGCCGCTTTTATCGGCGATTTCTTGGATCGAAGTGGCATGGAAGCCTTTTTGGGCGAAGAGCTTCATTCCTGTCTCGAGTAGTTTTTTCTTTTTTTCGTTCATATGTAGCTTCCTTTCTTTGGGAAGGGTTTTGTTGGTTGGGTATTACGTCTTGATTCGAATGGTTTGTAGGTGACCGTTCAGGTTTTGTTCTGACCAGTCAGTCACAATCATTACTATACTATTTTTGGGTGGGTTTGGCAATGTTTGTTGGGGGTGGGGATTGGTAAGGTTTTGTGAAGATTTTGGTGGGATGGGGGTTACGCGGGCTGGCGGGGCGGGGGTTCAGGCGGTTTGGTGCTGGATGCAGGCGGTCTTCTTGGGGATTCAGGCGCAAAGTGAGTGGGTTCAGGCGGTCTTCAATTGTTTTCAGGCTATCTTTGAGAAATGCAGGCGCTCTTGCTCTATATTCAGGCGATTCAGGCGCCCCCATCCCTAACCAAACAAAAACCCGTTGCCTCGGCAACGGGTTTCCATCTTTAGTAATTATTCAATAGTAAAGTCCATCTGAACAGCGTTTTTCAGGGAAAGGCCGCTTTCGTCTTGGACGTCTTTTGCGATGAATAGTGTGTACGTTTTGCCTGATTCGTAACTCTTCTCAGGTGTGATGGATACAGATGTGTTTTCTGCATCGTATTCAGCCGTAACTGGTACCACATTCATGTCCTGGTCGAATACAAGGAAGTTCATGGAGTCTACAGCTTCTTGGGAAAGCTCTTTGTTGAAGTTAACGCTCCAAACCTTGTCTTGCTCAACTTGTTCGCGTTCTTCAAGCTCCTCTTTATCTTCCTCTTGGTCTACTTTTTCTTTCATTTCTTTTTGCCATTCTGCAAGACGCTCTTTAGAAGCTTCTACCTCACTGCGTAGTTCGTCGATACGTTCTTGCACCTCAGTAACAGCATCAAGTTCTAGGTCTTTTCCAGCTTTGCGCTCAGCCCACTGATCCAGTTTGTCAAAGTAATTGTCCATGGCATCCAGTTTATGTAACTGGGCATCAAGTTTACCTGAGAAACTATGAGCACGTTCGTCGTAGCCTTCTAGTTCTTCCTCTTCTTCTTTCTCTTCATCTTCGTCTACGACTTCTTCCTCGTCATCAGATTCAGATTCTTCTTCGTCTTCATCAGATTCTTCATCTGAATCGGACTCTTCTTCATCTTCTGTGGAGTCTTCTTCAGAATCTGTTTCTTCTCCATCTTCTGTGGAGCCCTCTTCAGAATCTGTTTCCTCTCCGTCCTCTGTGGAGTCTTCCTCAGAATCTGTTTCTTCTCCGTCTTCTGTGGAGTCGTCTTCAGAATCTGTTTCTTCTCCGTCTTCTGTAGAGTCTGCTTCAGAGTCTGTTTCTTCTCCGTCTTCTGTAGAGTCGTCTTCAGAGTCTGTTTCTTCCCCATCTTCTGTGGAGTCGTCTTCAGAGTCTGTTTCTTCTCCATCTTCTGTGGAACCTTCATCGGTACCATCTTGAGTGTTTTCGTCGGATTCTTCTTCGGAGTCTTCTTCGTCATCCAGCTCTTTTTCGAAGTATTCTTCCATTACGTCATTTATTTTTTCGATATGTTCTTCGATTTTATCTAATCGTTTATTTAGTAGGTCAAAGCGTTTTTCGACAGCTTTTGCGTGTTTTTCTTCTAGCTTTTCACGGATTTCTTTTTTCTTTTCTTCTAATTTTTCTCGTACTTCTTCTAATTTCTCTTGAGCTCGTTCTTTTTCTTTTTCCCATTTGTCATCGCGCTTCATTTCATCAGCCCATTTTTTGAGCTCCTTTTCTTTCTGCTCCCACTTTTGCTTTCCTTCCTGATCTTTAAGATCGTCAGTGTCTGCTAAAGTGACAGTTGGTGCGGATAAGACAATTAAAGATGATGCCAATACGGAAAAAATTTTGTTCGAATGCTTTTTCATTACCGTTCCTCCCTTAAAATATTGTGGCAATGGCAGCTGGCAGGCATAGGTTGTCCCCTTAGCCCCTATAGCTTTGTGACAACAGATTTCTCCGTTTGTACCATTCCCATTGTAACACTAGGGGGTATGGCATGAATAGTAATTATAAGCAAAATACACCAATTGTTCTAATAGTGTGACAATTTATGGTATAAATCGATCTCTATCTGTTCTTCTTCCACAAATTTCATTTTTATAGAACGTTGCAATGGCCAAGCCTGTTAGTTGCATTTGTCTGCGGACTGAGAAGCCTGAGGTTGGAATGTGAAGTTCTGTGTCATCGCTGAAGTAAACGGTGCTACCTTTTGTTCCTTTCATTTCGTGGAATTGCTTTACATGAAAGAATGATATCCATTCGCAGTAGACGCTTCGTGGGGATCGTGTTGGAAATAAAAAAATGCCTTCGTTCGGCTTCACTGGAATTGGGAGCTTTGATTTTGTATGTAACATCTTTTCCATAGCAAGTCGCCTACCTCGGAGTGTTGAACCTCCTAGTAAACATGATTGGTTGACGATCTCTTTTGGAGTTTGTTTACATAGCAAAACCTGATGGTCCTCCAAAATTTTTGTTGGATACATTGGATCTGGATTTATTAAAATTGCTTTTGTCCTTTCATTCACCACATAACTTTTCTTCAATACCTCTGCCACCCATATTCCTCCCAAATTACTAAAATTTTCTAAGTAGTGATGCGATTTTACTAGATATTATTTTAGAAAGTTGTCGTAATTTGTCATTATGAGAAAAATTTTTGTTCCGAATCCGACCATTTGACCAATTGGTAATATATTGGAATAACTTGTGTAACCAATTTTTAAATTTTGGTATAATTAGGATATGGATTGAGGGGGAGGGATAATGTGAATATCCCAAGCAATCAGAAGGGGTTTGGCCAGAATCAACTTAACCACAATACGCAATTATCTTCAATGGATAAAGCTATTCGCAAAGAAAAAGTAAACGGAGATGGACTTATACATATCATTAATGACTCACCATCTAATGCAGAAGCAGAAAAGGGACACCCTACTTTAGGGAACGTGGTTGATCGGAAGGCCTAAAAAAACAACGCCAGGGTTGGCGTTGTTTTTTTACTTTATTCTTCTTCTTCTGTCATAGTATCTTCATTACCTTGGTTTTCTTCAGTTGTACCGCCGTCTTCGCCGTTCATTCCATCTTCTTTATTCTTATCTTCACCATTTTCACCGTTACCCATGTCACCATTCTCGCCACCATTTTGTTCTTCTTGTTGCTGATCTTCTTCTGGTGGTGGGTTCTGCTCATCTGTTCCACAAGCTGCGATTAGAGATAGTGCTAAAGCTGATGTACCTAGTTTTGCAATCCAATTCTTTTTCATAATAATATCCTCCTTGTTGTCTGTACCTTTATGTTTCGCTTTTCTATTTGGCATTAGGGGAGCATCTTATTTGGAATTTTTTCCTCTAAGATGTTTGTGGTAGTGTTATTCCACATGGTTCAACTTTTAAACAAGTTAGCATGAATTCAGGACTTTAGATGTGCAACCTCCCCTTATTTTAGGAAGTTGTTCATATTACGTGCCAATAGAAGAGCTTTTCTCTAGAGTTTGCTTATTCTGAGGAATTATTCATGGTTTTCGAAAAGTTTTATATACAAAAGGGGAGTGGGATAAGTAAGTGAGGCGATCATCTTGAAAAGAGCTAACTATATTTCATTAGAGGTGTATATTCACTTGCGTATGTTTTTGCTCGTGCGCGTTAGTTCTTCTCTTCGAGCGTGGGATTCTCCTACTCGGGCGTGCGATTCTCTTTTCCTCGCGTGGGATTCTCCTACTCGGGCGTGCGATTCTCTTTTCCGCGCGTGGGATTCTCCTCCTCGGGCGTGCGATTCTCTTTTCCGCGCGTGGGATCCTCCTACTCGGGCGTGCGATTCTCTTTTCCGCGCGTGGGATCCTCCTCCTCGGGCGTGCGATTCTCTTTTCCGCGCGTGGGATTCTCCTCCTCGGGCGTGCGATTCTCTTTTCCGCGCGTGGGATCCTCCTACTCGGGCGTGCGATTCTCTTTTCCGCGCGTGGGATTCTCCTCCTCGGGCGTACGATTCTCTTTTCCGCGCGTGGGATTCTCCCCCTCGGGCGTGCGATTCTTCCCTTCATATTAAAAAGTAAAAAACCAAAAAAGCCTGTCCATTCCCGGACAGGCTTTCTTCATCATTTATTCTTCTTCTTTTTCCCCTAGAGCAAACATGATTTCCGCTTCGCATACAAGTTCGCCGTCTACTGTGGCTTTGGCTTTTCCTTTGCCGATGCTTGCTTTTGCTCGGACGATCTCTACTTCTAAAGTAAGGGTGTCACCTGGGACGACTTGGCGTTTGAAACGGCATTTGTCGATGCCTGTAAAGAACGCTAAGCGGCCTCGGTTCTCTTCTTTCTTTAGCATCGCTACTGCTCCTACTTGAGCTAGTGCTTCTACTACAAGAACGCCTGGCATTACTGCGTAGCTTGGGAAGTGGCCTTGGAAAAATGGTTCGTTGATGGTTACGTTTTTCTTACCTACAGCGCGTTGGCCTTCTTCTAATTCAGTTACTTGATCCACTAAAAGAAACGGATATCGGTGTGGGATAATCTCTTGAATGTCTTGGATATCGAGCATGATGATCCTCCTATTCGGTTTTGGTTACGATATCAATGATATGTTGCCACGTGTCAATTTTCAAGGCGTCAGTTGGATTTCCGTCTCCAATAATACCATAACCAATCATTAAACCAGTCAATAAAGCAAGCGCGCAGATGACAAAAACAATAATGATGCGTAGCCAAATGGGTAAGATACGACGGCGATACTTTTTCGGTTTCTCGTCGTTTTGCTTTTCTTTTTGCTTCTTGGCTTCTTCTTTTTGTTTTTTCTTTTGTTCTTTTTCCTGTTGGCGCTCTTTCTTTTGGTTTTCTTTATTCAGTTCGCGTCGTTCACTACGACTGATTGGCTCTTTTTTGTCAGGCATTGTACAGACTCCTTATCGTTCATTTCATCTATGTGGATTAACGTAATTGATTGATTAGGCCCATCATTTGGTCACCCATAGCGATCGAGCGACTGTTGAATTGATAAGCGCGTTGTGTCGAAAGCATGTCTGTTACTTGTTTTCCCATATCCACATTGGACGATTCTAATGCACCTTGCTGCAAGCGTACATCATTGGCTCCAACCGCTTCAATGATTTCTTGCTGATTGTATCCTAATTCCTCTAAATCCGGTAAACGGAAAAGGTTTTGACCTGCTGCTTCAAGTAATCGCGGTCGTGAAGCATTGACTACATTTAGTCTTGCCTCAACTGCCGTTTCTCCATTACGTTCTACAGCAATTTCTCCATTTTCTCGGATCGTAAAGGACTCAAAATTGTTTTGTAATCGAATCGGTCCATCTTCACCTAGAACAGGGTTGCCATTCGATGTAACAAGCATCACTTCATTCTCATTAATCGGTTGAAAGGAGAATGATCCATCTCTAGTGTACATTGTGGTGGCTTGTCCATTTTCAGTGCGTTGAACCTGAAACATATGATTTTCATTCATGATCGCAACATCAAGAGGGCGGCCTGTTTGCTTAATGGATCCTTGCTTCATATCCAGATCTGTACTGGCTAAATAAGCACCTGATCCAATTCGGATGCCATCTGGTGTGGTGCGATTTGCGTTTTCTCCCTCGTCATCAAGGTTGTCCATTTGTTGAATCAAGAGGGATGAAAAATCTGCTTGGCGGCTTTTATAGCCGGGTGTATTCATATTGGATAAATTGTTTCCGATTAAATCCAGTTTATTTTGCAGCTGGCCCATCGTTACGGCCGCTTGCATAGAAGAACGTAACATTTAGGAACCCTCCCTATCTGACTCGACCAATTTCGTTTACAGCCTTGTCCATGCTTTGGTCATAGGCTTTTAATACTTTTTGGTTCGTCTCGAATAAACGATATGAACTCATCATTTCAGTCATCGTGCGAGCTGGATCTACATTGGATCCTTCGAGGGCATTTTGTTTCACTCCGAATGTCACGCCTTCAGCTGTTCTTGCGTTGACAGGGGCTTGTCCTTCCCCTTCTTCATTATATCGGAATAGATCATTTCCCTCTTTGACAAGCTGATAAACATCATTTGTATAAGAAATTCCAAGTTGTGTTTCGCCACCCTCAATTTGCAGAACGCCTTCAGGTGATACCGTAAATTCTTGTCCGCCTGTTTGAACGCGATTGCCTTGTTGATCTAAGACATAAGCGCCGCTCTGTGAAACAAGAAAACCTTGTCCATCTACCGTGAAGTTTCCACTACGTGTGTAGCGTGGCTCTCCATCCTGACCTCTTACCGTGAAAAACACAGACCCATTTTCATCTGGAAAGTTCCCGTTCATTAAGGCCATGTCAGTCGAAACACCTGTATTTCGAAGATCACCTTGTGTGAAGTCAGGAGCTGTCTCTTGTAAGTACGTACCGGTACTCAAAGGACCCACTTCGCTTCGCATAGGTAGATTTATAGTTTTGGATGTTGGTAGTGATTTACTTTCCATACGTTCGATCAGCATCTCTGGAAAAGCACGTACAGAACCCTGATCTGCTTTGTATCCAGGTGTTGTAACGTTCGATAGGTTATTGGATAGGGTTTCTTGACGCCTTTGCTGTGTGAGCATTCCGGATGCTGCTGTATAAAATCCTCTTAGCAACGTACTTCCCCCCTGTTTTTAAACAATGCTATCTTTTGGTAGTTTATCAATGTTTTCGAGCATGATGCCTGTCCCTTTTGCAACACAGTTCATTGGCTCTTCGGCAACTAAAACAGGGACCTTAAGCTCTTCTGATAGCAATTGATCAAGACCATGTAACAGCGCACCACCGCCAGTTAAAATTACACCGCGGTCAATGATGTCAGCAGATAATTCAGGTGGTGTACGTTCAAGAACCTGCTTAGAATTTTGAACAATTAAAGAAACGGATTCTTGTAGAGCTTGTTCAATTTCTTCCGAGTAAACGGTGATCGTGCGAGGTAATCCAGAAACCATGTCACGACCTCGAATATCAATTTGCTCGTGGCGTGAACCTTTGAATACCGTTGCTACGTTCACCTTAATATCTTCAGCCGTACGCTCTCCGATCAGAAGTTTGTACTCTTTCTTAATGTATTGAAGAATTTCATTATCAAATTTATCTCCGGCCATCTTAATCGATGAGGCGGTGACAATATCGCCCATGGAAAGAACCGCAATATCCGTGGTACCACCGCCGATATCAATTACCATGTTACCGCTTGGTTGGAAAATATCCATACCTGCTCCAATAGCAGCTACTTTCGGTTCTTCTTCTAAGTAAACTTTCTTTCCGCCGCTTTTCTCAGCCGCTTCTTTGATCGCTTTTTGCTCAACTTTCGTTATGTTTGTTGGGCAGCAGATCAGCATACGGGGCTTGGATAAAAAGCCTCGTACATTTATTTTATTAATAAAGTGCTTAAGCATTGCTTCTGTTACATCAAAATCTGCAATAACGCCATCTTTTAGTGGACGAATCGCTTCAATATTGCCTGGTGTACGTCCCACCATACGACGGGCTTCATCACCGACCTCCAGAACTTTCCCTGAATTACGATCCATAGCCACTACAGATGGCTCATTCAAGACAATACCTTTTCCTTTAACATGAATTAATACATTCGCTGTACCTAGGTCAATCCCGATATCCCTTGCAAACATGTGACGTTGATCCTCCCTGCTTAAATACTATTCCTTCCGAGAACATTAATCTTCTAATACTTTATTTTATCACACATTTCAGCAAAATTTGTCATTAGAAGATAAAAAAGTTTCTGTTTCAAAAGAATTAGGTATTTGGGAGGATCACAAGGTTATCCTGCAGTATTGGCGGGCTCTTCTTCAGGTAACTTATCTTTGTTGTATTTGTTTTTTGTTGCTTCCCCGCCTCGCAGATGTCGAATTGCTTTATGATAGTCCAAAATCTCCTTCACTTCATTAGCTAACTCGGGATTAATGTCCGGCAACCGCTCTGTTAAATCCTTATGAACCGTGCTCTTTGAGACTCCAAATTCCTTCGCAATCACTCGAACGGTTTTTCTCGTCTCCACGATATATTTCCCGATCTTGATCGTTCGCTCTTTGATGTAATCGTGCACACCACTCGCCTCCTGATAGTTGGATGTCAAAGGTGTGAAATGAGACAAGGTTGAATATAGATATATGTAATGCCTGCCAGTTCTAAGATGGATGTGTTTCTAGGTATCTTGAGGTAATCCTTTTCCCTCTCACCTCAAACCTTCCCTAATTGAGGGATCCAAAAGGGATAGTTTTGTCCTCCCTTTTGAACCCTCCATTACTGGGTTTGTATCAGATTATGTGAGGGTTGAGCGGTTTATGATTAAAAAGTCTTGTGGGACAAGGGGTACAGGCTGTTGTTTTTTACGAGGGAATTAAATTCACAGAAAAAGAGACCTTCCCAGGTAAGTTCTAAAGCCTGGAAAAGTCCTTTTGATTTTCGATTTATAATTACTTTATGCAATGCTTTCCGTTACTTTCATAAACTTTATTTCGATTTCTATCCCATACCACCTGTGTCAGGATCTTTCATGATTTGAATAGGGCCAATATCAAAAGACTGATTCATCTTTTCTACGGTTACATTAGAATAAGAACCAATACCAACAAGTATCACTGCCATAATAAAACATTTGATTATTATGTTCTTCATAATACTCTCTCCCTTTTAAGATTATCCTATTTGATCGGTGGTTCTACTGGATCATTTTGCATAATCACCTTAATTGGAGGTTCTACCGGATCATATTGCATAATTACCTTGATTGGAGGTTCTACCGGATCAGAATACACCTTGATCGGAGGCTCGACTGGATCTTGGAACTGAGGACCTTCTTCTGCTTGCACATCCATTACATTAAAACCTCCTATTAGTAATACTAGTGCCATCAGTGACGTCATTCCCATTACCATTAACTTCTTCATCTAATTCCTCCTATGTTCATGTGGTTTAACGCTTGTAACGGAAGTCTTGCATAAAAGTAATGACTCTCTTCATTTACAAAACTGTTATAGGATTGGACTAATAACTGCTTGTCCATTTTTGCTAGACCAAGGTAATACTTTTGGAAAGGCGTTAGGGTTTCAAAAGAGCTCAGGATTTTGATAGCTTTTTCTCTGTCCCCTCTAGCGATTGCTAAATGGGCCTGTTCAGGTAAACTATCGGTTTCAATCCCTTCCGGAACGCCATGGTAGGCTGATACAAAAGGTAGATTATGTTGTTTCACTAGCTGTTCAATCTTAGGTAATTCAAATTTCTTCGCTAGCTTTAATGCTTCATTTAAGTGATAAACACTCTGATCATATCCTTCAAACACATATGATAGAGCTAATATAATGTGCACTCGTGACATGCGTGTCGGAGATATTTGTCTATGATTGATAATTTCAAATCCATATTTTCGCGCAATAATAAGTTCATTTTTTCTCCAATGATAACGAAATAGAATTTCTTTACTTCTCATTTGATAAAATTCCAACAAAAGAGAAGGTTGCAATTGGCTTAAACCCTCTGAAAGTTTCTCATTCAAAAAGGCCCACACACCATAGCGACGCATCTCATAATTACTATAAATTTTTAAGAAGGTATGAAAGCATTCTTGTTCTTCATTTAAGGGAGCTATTTTCTTTAACTCCATTAACATATCTGAATCGGATAGTGTGTGCCTCAAATTTCTATAATGTAGTTCATATAACTTTCCCCATACACGATCTTCCTCGAAGATGGACTTCTTGTTGATATTCAAAAGGGTTTCGAACTCCTCATAATATCCATTCATCAATAAAAGTTCTAAACCGTGATGCCTTGCCTCTGGTGTGGTTGATTCTAAGCAGTAGTCTTTCAATAGAATCATGGCAGTTTTTTCATCGTGCATCTTCACTAAGATCTTTTTCACTGCATATAACGACATTTTGCTATCTCTAAAATCTTTTAATACTGCACTCATCTCGACCCACCTTGTCTTTAGCGTATATATACAAATTCAGACATCTTTTTTCTTTGTTAGGATAAAATTACCAGACTCTTCAGAAGGAAAAAACACTTTAGACAAAAGAAGTGTGTAGTCGACAAAACCTTTCAAGACTTTCTGCAGTAATCGACGGCATCCTGGGGAGCATCATCCAGCTCCATCGTCCAGTGACTAGTGTGCTTGGGCCCACACGATGTGGGTCAGGTCGACGTTGTCACAGGATGTGAAGGTTTTAGTCGATCATTCTTCCTCCTTGCGTTAAGTCAACATCGAATCGCCAGGGCTCTTCGTGTTTCCTTTAACTCATACGGCTCAGTCCAGCCCATACGTCACTACCCGGACGATTCCGCTTTAGAAGTCATAAAAAAATCCTACCTGTAACAGGTAGGATTTTGGCGAAAGCCGAGGCTTACGTATTTGTCATTGAAATGGATGATTCGCTATCTTCGTTTGGTTCTTTCTTGTCTTCTGGTTGCTTATCTTCTTCAGGTTGATCCTTTTGCTCAGACTTCTCATCTTCTACTGAGATGTTGCTTAGCGGTTGGTTGAAGTACGTTTCAGGATTCACTTTGTTTCCATCTTTTACGACTTCAAAATGTACGTGTACGCCGCTTGCTTGTCCCATTAAACTCTGTCCAGCTGTTCCAATTGCATCGTCCTGATTTACTTCAGCACCTGTTTCAACAAGAACGTCACCTAAGCTCATATAGCGAGTTGTAAGACCATCTTGGTGTGTAATTTCAACTACATTACCCAGTAGTGGATCTTCTTTGACTTCCGTTACTGTACCTGTAGCAGATGCTAGAACATCGAAAGATTCGCCATCTTCACGTGCGATGTCTACACCTTCGCTTTGATAGTAATGGTTGTCGTAAAGAATAAGGGCTTTTTCACGGTCTTCTGCACTTGCGCTATAATCGAAAAACTTGGTTTTGATAACAGCTTGGTCACGGTTATGAAGTGGCATGTTTAAGTTTTCATTCAGCTCCATAACAGGTGTTGCAGGCTGGTTATCATAGTCGATTTGGTCTGTTTCATTTTGAAGGTTGTCTTGATCATCAGCAAGATCTTCAACATTGGTTAAAGAACTCTGATACCAAAGAACTCCTGTCAAAATCAAAGCTGCTGCTACTAAATAAACACTAGGGAAAAACCATTTCTTACGCAAAATCCGTTTCCAGTTGTTTTTTGAAACGTTTTTGTTTTCTTCCTCTCTCATTTCATCATCACCTCAGCAACCATTCTGATCAGAAAGAGGAAGAACTATACATCTTTTTGAAAAAAATTTTTTATAATTAGTTTTCGACAAAAGACTTAGGTTATGCATATTAATTTAAAGAAAAGCTCCAGTACCCTGACGGATCGCTGGAGCTAAACATCTATAAGCATTATCTGGATGCAATCTGTGGCAGGAATGTATCGATCTCTGTGATGGCTACATCATTGTAATAATGAACCACAATATCCTTATACCCTTTTCCTTCTTGAGCCATTCCGTTTGCTCCATATTGGCTCATACCAACGCCGTGACCGTAGCCTTTTGTTTTGAAGATAATATATTGATCTTTTTGTTGAACGGTAAAGTCGGATGATTTTAGATTCAATTGTTCACGAATTTCTCGTCCTGTAAACGTTTTGTCGCCTACTTTTGCTGTATTAATTCGTTTGCTTTCGGTTTTGGTAATGTTTGTTATGATCGGATGATCTTCTTTAAGTTGTACGCCTAGTTTTTGTTCAATCTCACTCATTGTAAATACCTTTTGATCTAGATACTTCGGTGAGTCTGTGTCCCACGGGCTTTCTACGCTTCTCAGGTAAGGAAATTCGTGCTCCCAGTAATCTTCTGAGTTTTCCGTGTAGCCGTTTGATGTTGAAAAGAACGAAGCTGTGATAGGAGATCCGTCATACGTCAGGATTTCTCCCTTTGTCTCTGCAACAGCCTGCTTAATCTTGTTCATCTTCCAAATATAATCCGGCCCCCATGCTTTTATCAACTCATCGTTGTTCTTATACACCTGATGCTGGATTGTATCGGTTACATGAGCGTTCCCCGGAATGTCTTCTTCAGATTTAATAAGATGCTGAACGATGTATGTGCGTGCGGCTAGCGATTGTGCTTTAAGTGCCTCTAATTCAAAATCAGCCGGCATTTCAGATGCGACAACGCGGGACACATACAGTTCTAGGGGCACCTGTTCAACTTGTTCTGCCTTCGTCCTGTACACATTCACACTGAAGGATGAAAGATCATCTAAATTGAAGTCCTTCAAGGTTTCGACAGGTTTGGTTGGTGTTGTTGAATCCTCTGTTGCTACTTCTTGGATCGGATCAGATGGTTGAATAAATGGAAGCACAATTAATGTTGGAACGACAAGAATGATAAGCACTAATGTGCCGATTAGAAGAAGTCCTGGCCCCTTCCATGCTTTCATATGGAAGCCCCCTTTTCTAGTTACTCTACTAATAAATCTATACACGAGTTGGGAATAGTAGAACTAGAAATTTTGATTGGGGGGAAGGCTTGTTGGCTTGGAAGCTCCCGGGACTTGGAGGGGCGGACATGTTAGCGTATTACTTCTATGACAAGGTCGCCTAGCTTTTCTTCGTTTTGGTAAATGGCGATTTCCCATATGCCCCAGTATGGGAAGGCTAATTGGGTTTGTATGGCTGTGTTGGCGCCTAGTTTTTGTTTTAGTTCTGCTGCTCCATTTGGGAGGTCTTTTGCTTTTGGGATCTGCAGTTGAACTTTATCGCCAGAGAACCTCTCTTCGGCTTTTAGCGTTAGATTTTGAGGCTTAATGTCTTCTTCGTTCCATAGAAAGAATGTGGCTTCATATGCTTTATTTTGCTTAATGGGTTGTTTTTTAACCATCATGAGGTCTTGCTTCTCGCCTTGTAGTTTAACCTGCTGTTCTTCTGTTATAGGGCTGACTTGGAAGCGTTGCTCGTGGTGCCAGTTGTTGTAGACTTGGTATCCTGCGTAGGCAGCTAGTAAGACCAGTACCGTTGTGATTATGGCGTATCCCTTTGGGTTGAGGTCCACGCCTGTGCCTGAGGATGGTTTGAACCAGTATATGAATGAGATTAGAGCTATTAGGAGAAGTACGCTTATTAAGAAAATGATCATTTTGGATGCTCCTTTTTGGGGTGTTGGTTGTATTACGGTTGGGTGCTGGGTGTGGTTTCGGGGATTGGGGGGATCGGGACTTTTGGCTGGGGGTTGGAGAGGCGTGGGGCGTTTGTGAGTGGGTGCTGGGTTTTGTGAGCGGGTTGATGGTTATATGAGCTTCTTGCTGGATTTGTGAGTAGGTTGAACACTATATGAGCGGCTACAGGGATTTATGAGCGGGTTGACCACTTTATGAGCATTTACCGGGATTTATGAGCGGGTTGAACACTTTATGAGCGGCTACTGGGATTTATGAGCGGGTTGAACACTTTATGAGCAGTTACCGGGATTTATGAGCGGGTTGAACACTTTATGAGCAGCTACCGGGATTTATGAGCGGGTTGACCACTTTATGAGCAG
>NZ_KE384330.1:101184-199597 GCF_000425225.1 Pontibacillus marinus BH030004 = DSM 16465
CGAGATTTATGAGCGGGTTGACCACTTTATGAGCGGCTACTGGGATTTTTGAGCGTAAGGCCTGGTTCAGGCGTGCGGGAGCTGGGTTCAGGCGGTAATTCCAGTTTGCAGGCGGTCGGGAGCTGGATTCAGGCTATATGATTAATTTGCAGGCGCTCCTGAACATTTTTCAGGCGGTAAACACGATTTGCCGGCGATATCTCACTCAATTCAGGCGCTCCGCTAAAAGGCATAATAAAAACACGCCTACAAAGTAGGCGTGTTCTCTTTATTATGATGATAGCGACGATTTTACATCGTTTGTTGATTTGTTGTCTGGTGTTTCTTCAGCTTCTTCGTCTTTTACGCGTTCGATGTTAGCGCCGATTCCTGCTAATTTTCCTGCGAAGTCGATATAGCCGCGGTCTAAGTGTTTTAGTTCTGTCACACGTGTGTAGCCGTCTGCTACGAGTCCTGCACATACGAGTGCTGCTGCTGCACGAAGGTCTGTTGCAGAAACTTCTGCGCCTTGTAATTGGGATGGTCCTTCTACAATTACAGAGCGTCCTTCGATTTTAAGATGAGCATTCATGCGACGGAACTCTTCTACGTGCATAAAACGGTTTTCAAACACAGTTTCCGTAATAACACTAGTGCCTTCTGCTTGAAGCATTAAGGCCATCATTTGTGCCTGCATGTCAGTTGGGAAACCTGGGTGTGGCATGGTTTTTAGGTCAACAGCTTTTAGCTTTTCTGGTCCGATGATGCGGAGTCCGTCATCCTCTTCCTCGATGATGACACCCATCTCTTGCATTTTCGCTACTAAGGAACGTAGGTGTTCTTGCTCTGCACCTTTTACTAATACGTTTCCTTTTGTGATCGCTGCTGCAACCATAAAGGTACCTGCTTCAATTCGGTCAGGAATGATGTTGTGCTCAGCACCATACATCTTTTCCACACCTGTGATGCGGATTGTTTCTGTACCAGCACCAACGACTTTTGCTCCCATTTTGTTCAGGTAGTTGGCAAGGTCAACGATTTCTGGCTCTTTGGCACAGTTCTCGATGACGGTTTTGCCTTCAGCCATACATGCGGCCATCATAATGTTTTCTGTTGCACCTACACTTGGAACATCTAAATAGATGCGAGCACCACGTAAACGGTCCTCACCAGTGTAAGCCTCGATAAATCCATTCCCTACGTTAACTTTTGCTCCCATCGCTTCGAACCCTTTTAAGTGTTGATCGATTGGTCTTGAGCCGATAGCACATCCGCCAGGAAGAGCTACTTTAGCATGACCATAACGAGCAAGCATAGGTCCTAATACAAGCACGGAAGCTCGCATTTTTCTAACGTATTCAAATGGTGCTTCTGTAGTAAGCTCTCTAGATGCGTCGATTGTAACTGTATTCTGATCAACTGCTACATCTGCATTCATATATTTCAATACTTCACTTATCGTGGTTACATCGGCGAGAGCGGGTACATCTTTCAGGATACTTTTTCCTTCACTGGCAATTATACTTGCGGCGATGACAGGCAGAACAGCATTCTTAGCACCTTCTACTTTCACAGTGCCAGATAATCGGCTGCCACCGCGGACGATGATTTTTTCCAAGTTCATTCCCCTCCGCGTCCATTTTCTCTATATTAATATTCACTCGTGATGATTGGCGTTCCAAATGTCAGGGTTGTCTTTCCGCCCATATCTTGTCGGAGGGCATATTGAACATTCATAATTCCCTTGTCCATATACGGAAGCGCCTGATTCCAATGACTTGTATAACCCGTGTTTGATATAAATTCATTTTCATTTAGTGTTTGTAGTTTTTCGATTTGTAGTCTTGATCTAAATTTTTCGAGCAATAAAACACCATCAATCTTACCACTGCTTTTAGTTGTTAGACAAGTGAAAATTGTGGTATTTTCTGCAAAACGTTCCGCTTTGATTGTAAGTAATCTAGGTGAAAAGTCTCTCCTTATGTCAGGATTCCAACTCTCTCCAGAAGCTTTGTACAGAACCTCAGCATAAGGTCTTACTTCTTTTGACGCAATTACTATAAATTGTTCGGAAATTCCACCAGCTTTTTGGCGGTTTAAAATATATTTATTTGATTTTTTTCCCTCTTTTTTTGTAAGCGTAAAATCAGGATATTGCGTCTGAAGCTTCTGTACATAGGATGGAATCTCTTCATGATGGATTTGTTTTTTCATGATTACTTCCCAGCTTTCAATTGGAACCTCATGTTGCTTAAGAAAATCGGAAATATCTCGGAGTGGTTGTAACGGCATTGCGTTATCCGCCTCCGCTGAAGCAAATAACTGCGCTTGAACCATGATCATCATCCATAAAATAATTGCTAGTTTTTTCATTTGTCCCGCTCCCCTTTAAAAAAATCTATCAACAGTATCGTCGGGTAACGAAACAAACATACAATTAAGTTATCGTCATCATTTGACATGGACGCTGGCTCTAAAAATCGTTTCCCTTGCCTAGAGTAAAAACTTCAGGTTTTGAGACCACTGCAGGTAATCTAAAAAGAAACGACTTACCGTTGTTCCAATTGCAATTGTGAGAAACATCATGAGTAAACGCGCTTCAAATACACGTCCTTTTTTTATGATTCCGTCTAAGTTTACGGCTTGTAGGATACGCCAAGTAATGATGATAAACACAATATGTGAAAGCATATTGGTTAGTGACTGATATCCTATTTCCTCCATATACTTCAACACCTTTCGACTTATTGCCAGGGAAATAACGACAAAGTTCACTAGTAAAACTCTGACATGGTACCTGGTAATTGTCAATCTACTCAGTGTTTTCTTTAGCTCTGTAAATCAAATACCTTTTTTCCGATGTAGTTAAACCTTAATTACTTCAAATTCGTAATATTTGTAATCTCTGGTCCACTTTTTGGCTTTTTTCCCTCTTACTAGTGGGGTTATGTATAAGACGTAGTGGTCTACTTTTTGGTTACTGCTTTCATCGAAATTTGTTCTGGTGTTTTGTGTATTAAATGTTCTGGAATAAGCTAGTGCGTATGGTTCCGTTGCTTTTGTACAGATCGGCGGGCTGTGGAACGGGTTGCTTTCCTGCTGCCCCACACGACGTGGGGTAGTTCGGTGTTGCTACAGGAAGTAGCGGATTTAACCGAACTTCATTGTTAACTTTAAAGCCTCCTCATTCGCAAGCTCTCTGCGGGGTCTCGTCACACCGTTCTTCCGCTGGAGTCAACCCGTTCCACAGCCCACCTTGGCCGAATGGTGAATAACGGAACCACAGCGATATTGAGATATCGACGCTTACGGACATTTATTTCCGATATTTGCTTTAAAACACCTTAAAAAAGACCAATTTGTCACAAATAAGGTATCTTATATCCGTAACGACTCTCGAAATTGCCTTTAAAATTCAAAATAAAGGAACAAATGTCCATAAGGGTGGAACTCACACAACTATGGTCCGTTAACCTTAATAAACGCGTGGGGGGAAGGAAACGGGAAACTCCAGTGGTAGCAAAGGGCTGACGAGATCCCGCAGAGAGCTTGCGAACGAGGAAGCTCGGCTGGTCTTCCACAGGAGGCTTGCCGTTTCAATGACCCCCACTATCTACACAAAAGTAACGGACACCTCTTAATCATCTCGAATCCGAATCTTCAACAATGGGGGACTTTTCCTGAGTTTGTAAGGATCAAAAAAACAGTGCGACTTCATTAAAGAAGCGCACTGTTTTCATTTATTTCCATAACGATCCTGTTAGCTCATTAAAATCAATATGCTGGTGATAAAAGTCCAGTAGGGTTCCTGGTAATACACCAAGAATGATGGTTCCTGCTGCGCAGATCACGAGTACTGCGGAGATGCTTTTCGGTAGTCGAATTCGCGTTTGAAATTCAGCGTGTCTGAAAAACATCTGAATGAAAATTCCAAAGTAATAAATATAGGAAATGACCGTTGCGATTAGCATGATCGCAACTAAGGTGAAGTTCCCTGGTTCTGTGAACAGGGCTCCTAAAAAGATATTTAGCTTCCCTATAAATCCAGCGGTACCAGGTATCCCTGCAAGCGATAGCAAGAAGATCGTCATTAATATTGCAAGGCCAGGTGACCGGTGAAATAGGCCGGAAAATATGGATAGGTCCTCTGATTCTGATTGTCTGATTAGGACTTGTAGCACTGCAAATGCTCCAAGTGTCATAAACATGTAGGCAATCATGTAGAACCACATGCTTTCAAATGCCATCGGGGATAAGGCGACAAACGGAACAAGAAGGTAACCGGCGTGCGCTATGCTTGAGTACGCAAGCAACCGCTTCATGTTTCGTTGCCTCAAAGCGATGGTATTTCCAATGATCATCGTTAAGGATGCGAGTACACCTATAAAAATGATCATGGACTCAAGGAAAGTCTCATTCAGTCTAATCCCTGCTATTCCTCCAAAAATGGACATGAAGACTCTAAGAATGATGATAAACCCTGCTGCCTTTGAAACAACGCTTAGAAAGGCTGTAACGGGTGTAGGTGAGCCTTCGTACACATCAGGCGTCCACATGTAAAAGGGAACGGTTGATATTTTGAAGGCCAACCCTACGAACGTAATGAGGAACGCCATAATGGCAAGCCCTTCAGCACTACTTTGCGTGATATTTGATAAATTTTGGGCAATCACGTTTAGCTGTGTGCTGCCTGTTAATCCATAAATGTAACTGAAGCCAAAGAGCGTAATTGCCGTGGAAATACCTCCATTAATGATATATTTCATCGCACTCTCATTAGAACGCGTAGATCTTTTTTGAATCCCAGCCAGAATATAAGATGGGATCGCGAGCATTTCTAAGCCAACAAATAGGGTGATGAGGTCCGCGCTCGATGCCATCATCATTCCACCTAGAAGGGCAATGAGAATAAGATAGTAAAACTCTCCTCGATACCCTCCTTCCCCCGCTTCCTTATAAGAGTGAGATAGAAGCAGAACCAGAAACGTTCCAGCTAACAAAACGAATTTGAAGCTGATTGAGAAAGGATCAAAACGGTACGTATCAAATAAAATCATGGAGCTCTCATGACCGAGTTGGGAGAGTAAGAAAACAAATGATAAGGCGATACCTCCCATAGCCAGCCACGCGAAATGATTTCGGTTAACTTCTTTTCTTAAAAACAAGTCTAAAAGGGATAACACCGTTGCGACGATTAAAATTGTAAATTCAGGAGCCATTAAACTCCACTCGAATTGAAGTAATGTATCGAGATCCATTTGTTACCCTCCCATCCCGATTAAAATGGTTTCTAGCGTCGTGCTAAGCATGTCTGTTAGAACAGTTGGATAGACACCTATTAAAACGATCATTCCAAGTAAAATGAAAACCGGCCAACCTTCAGTGCCAGATAAAGGTCTTAAATTTTCCGGATACGTGGGTCCTTCACCAAACGTAATGTTCAAAACAGCTCGGAGCATGTACACGGCTGTCAGGATCAACCCTAGTGTTCCTATCGCGGCAAGTATCGGTAAGGTTTCAAACAGGCCTAAGAATGCCATGAACTCACTCACAAAACCGCTCATACCTGGCAATCCTAGAGAAGCAAGTGCAGCTGTAAGCAACACCCCAGCGGTAACAGGCATCACTTTAGCTAAGCCTCCTAGTTTTTTCAGCTCCGTAGTGCCGGTTCGTTCGATTAATACACCAACAAGTAAGAAGAACAAAGCGGCAATCAATCCGTGCGATACGGTTTGAAAAATGGCCCCTTGCACACCCGCTTCATTTACCGCTGCGATGCCAATCAGTACGATACCCATATGCGATACACTCGAGTATGCCAGAATTCGTCTTAACTCCTGCTGAACTAATGCAATAAAAGCGCCATACAGCAGATTCACTATACCCAAAATGGCAATAAGAGGCGCCATGTTCTCGAATTCAGCTGGGAAAAATCCTAATCCAAATCGGATCAATCCATAAGCTCCAATTTTTAAGAGAACCCCAGCATGAATCATGACCAGTGCGGTCGGTGCGTACACATGCACCCGAACCATCCACGTGTGTAAAGGGATAATCGGTAGCTTCACTCCAAATGCCAGGAGCAAGCCGATAAACGCCCCCATACGAAACCCGTCATCTAGCTGTGGAACTATGGTCATTAACTCGGTCATGTTGCTCGTGCCAGTTTTGGCAATGAGCGCTACGAACACAATTAGGAGAGCAGCCGAGCCAAGTCCGTTATAAATCAAGTAACTATAGGCTGCTTTTTCGCGCTCTAACCCTCCCCATTTTCCGATTAACAAGAACATCGGCAGTAACGTTAATTCAAAAAAGATAAAGAACAAAATGAGATTTTCTGCAGCAAAAACCCCTAGAATTCCAAGCTCTAATAATAGACATAGGATGTAGTACGATCTCCATGAAGTTTTGACTTGGGTCCTTGCGATTACCATCGACAGTAACGAGATTAAAGTTGTCAGCAGGAGTAAAATGAGCGAAAACCCATTTACTCCAAGCTCATAGTTTATTGTGAATTGAAAAGCGTCTTGTCCTAGTGTCATCCAGGTGAGCTTTTCGGATAATTCATTGCCAGCGTGGAAGGTTTGGAAAACAATCAAGGATAATAAAAACGGTATCACCGCACCAATCACGCCAACCAGTTTTGCCATATTTGCATTATGTTTCGGCGTTATCGTAAGCAAAAGTATCCCTATGAGAGGAGAGAACACCAATAGTGACAGCCAACTCATTGAAACACCCCTCCTTGCATGACAGCTACAGCTAGGATAATAACAAGTCCCACAAATACAACGGCTCCGTATGTTTGCACCTGCCCATTTTGTAATTTGGATCCTTGTTTTCCGATTCCTTGTACAATTTCGCTACATAAACTCGCAATCACATTGACAATGTATTTTTCAAGAAACACCCCGAGATAGCCTAATGCACGAGCTCCATATCCTACAGTCATCTGATAAAATTCATCGACAAAATACCGGTTGTACATGACGGTATAGGCGATGGGAAAGGTGGAGGATAAGAAATCTCGTTCGAGTGACTTTTTGTGATAAATCACATAAGCTAAATAAATGCCCCCGAGTGACAACAAAATCGTTACGAGCATGATCCAGATCGGCCCTTCTGCATGGTGTGCCTCGACAAACCCATTCCCAGCAGTTAACCAATCCCCTAGAAATGTACCGAACCAAGGTGTATTAAGGTAACCCGCTACAACCGCTAATGCACCAAGTACGATCATCGGGAATGTCATCGATTTTGGAGATTCTTTTACTACATTGTTTGTTTTAGCGGGTGAGGTGAACACCATGAAAAATAGGCGGAACATATAAAAAGCGGTAAGAAAAGCCGCAATCAGTGCTAGAACAAATAAGACATAATGTCCTTCTCCCCATGCAGCGAGTAGGATCTCTTCTTTACTAAAAAAGCCTGATAAAAGCGGGAATCCACTTATGGCTAACGCTCCGATTAAAAATAAGGGCCCCGTCCATTTCATCTTTTTCCATAAGCCACCCATTTTCTCGATGTTTTGGGTGTGAACAGCATGAATGACACTACCTGCTGCCAAGAACAAAAGAGCTTTGAAAAAGGCATGCGTCATAAGGTGAAAAACACCAGCAACATAACCTGCAGACCCAAGTGCAAGCATCATATATCCAAGTTGGGATACGGTCGAATACGCTAAAACGCGCTTGAGATCCTTTTGTACCAAAGCAATTGTCGCAGCAAAAATGGCGGTAAAAGCCCCGATCGTTGCGACGACAAGCATGGCGGTTTCACTTGCTTCGTATAAAGGAAACAGTGTTGCCACTAAGTACACGCCTGCTGCTACCATCGTCGCTGCGTGGATTAGTGCTGAAACCGGAGTTGGACCTTCCATCGCATCAGGAAGCCATGAGTGAAGCGGGAACTGACCTGATTTTCCGATTGCTCCAACGAAAATGAGGATAGCGATCAGCGTGATCATCCCTTCTTCCATAGCTCCCGCTTCCACGGCTGCGAAAATCGAGGTTAACTCTAGACTTCCTGTCTGCCAAAATAGCAAAATAATTCCGATCAGTAGCCCAATATCGCCGATTCGCGTCATGATAAAAGCTTTTTTCGCAGCTTGTCTTGCTTCTTTTTTGTAAAAATAAAAACCAATTAATAAAAATGATCCGAGTCCAACGAGCTCCCAGAACATATAGATCTGAAGAAGGTTAGGCGACAGAACCAGCGCAAGCATAGCAAAAGTGAACAAACCAAGATAAGCATAGAACACGTTCAGGCGCGAATCCTCTTTCATATAACCCATGGAGTAAATATGTACAAGAAAACTCACTAACGATACGAGCACAAGCATCATGGCGTTTAGCGGGTTTACGAGGTAGCCAACCGTTAATTCTATATTCCCAATCGATAACCAACTAACTGATTTTATGAGGTTCCCTTGCGACATTTGTGCCAAGAGTACAACCCCAGAAAGAATAAGGGACACGCCTGATAACCCGATACCAATATAGCTACTTTTGTCTGTTACGGTCTGGCGTAGTAAGATCAAAAGTACAAAAGATAGTAGCGGGAAAACCGGAATGATCCATGCATATTCCAACATCCTTAACAGCCCCCTTCTGTATAAGGTTTTTTAATGCTTCATCGTATTCATTTCATCAACCTGGACTGTACGACGATTTCTATATAACGCGATGAGAATGGCTAATCCGACAGCCGCTTCAGCTGCCGCAATCGTAATTGTAAACAAGGAAAAAATCTGTCCTGTAATTGAAGGATTAATTCCGTATTTACTAAAGGCGACTAAATTAATATTTACAGCATTCAACATCAGTTCAATGGATATGAGCACAATGACGGTATTCCGCTTTGTCAGAGCTCCGAACAATCCGATACAAAACAGCATGAGGGCAAGCATGAGGTACACTGAAACAGGAACTGCACTCATTCTTCACTCGCCTCCTCCCCATCATCTCGTTTTGCTAAAATAATGGCGCCAACTAAAGCAACCAATAATATAACAGACACCATTTCAAACGGAATGATGTAATGCGAATACAACGCGATCCCGATTTGTTCTGTGTTATTAACATGTAGATTTTCAGCCTGCCCGCCAAAATTCACATCTCTAATAACTCTGTACATCACGAGAAAGAAAACAACTGATCCGATGCCAACCAGCACGTTTCGAGGTGAACTTTTGGTAGCTTGTTGTTTATCGTTATGTTTGGTAAGCATGATGCCGAAAATCATGATGATGGTAATCGCTCCAGAATAAATCAACACTTGAACGGCCGCTACAAATTCCGCTGAGAGTAAAACAAAGATGCCGGCAATCGATAAGAACGTCATGACAAGAGCCAACAGCATGTGGATGACTTTTGTCAGGTTCAACATGAGAATGCCACCTAATACGGAGAGCGTCGCCAGGATTAAAAAAGCAAAAACTCCCCCACTCATGGCTTATTCTCCTTTCGCTTATTTTCATCATGTTCGTCGAGGTATTGGAGGTCCTTAAAGAGATCATCTCTTGAGTATTCAGCGAGCTCAAAGTTATTCGTCATAATGATCGCTTCAGTTGGACAAACCTCTGTACATAAATCACATAGAATACAAATTTCAAAATTAATATCATACGTATCAATGATTTTGCCTTTTTTGTTCGGGTCTGGGTGCTTTTTCCCTGTAAGTTGAATGCAATCAGTTGGGCAAATATTCACGCACTGATTACAGACGATACACTTTTCCGGATAAAATTTTTGAATACCACGAAACCGATCCGGCATAGGAACAGGTTCTTCCGGATAGGAGTACGTCATTTTTTCTTTGGTTAGATTTTTCAAGGTGTATTTAAATCCTTTGGCTAAACCGAGCATGTTGTCTCACCACCCCTTTTAAAACCAAATTGAGTAAAGTTCTTTTACAATGGCAGATAAAAAGATATTTGCTAATGCAACTGGGAGTAGGATCTTCCAACCGAACTCCATCAGCTGATCCGCTCGAATGCGCGGTAAGGTAATGCGAATCCAGATAAATAAAAACACGACAATCATAAATTTGATACTGAACCAGAATGGATCTGGAATAAAGCCAAGCCCAGGAATCGGGTTCCATCCTCCTAAAAACAGGACGGTAATGAGCGACGCCATCGCGAACAAATACACATATTCGGAAAGCATGAAAAAGGCCCATCTGAACCCTGAGAATTCAACGTGATAACCCGCCACAAGCTCCGATTCCGCTTCTGGCAAATCAAAAGGTGTACGATTAAGCTCTGCGTTAGCGGCAATAAAGAAAATGATAAAACCAACTGGCTGAAGGAAGATGTAGGCTACGTGTTTTTGTGCTTCTACAATCTCTGTTAAGTTCAACGTTCCAGCAAAAAGAATGACACCAATCACAGACATAACAAGTGGGACTTCATAGGAAATCATTTGTGCTGCTGAACGCATTCCACCCATTAACGCATACTTATTATTGGATGCCCATCCTGCTGTCACGATCCCTATCGTGGAAATGCCTGATATCGCGATATAGTACAGTAATCCAACCCCTATATCAGAAAACTTAAATGTATCTGTAAAAGGAATAACGCTAAGTATGATAAAAGCGGGTGTGAATGCGATAACAGGTGCTAGAACGAATAGCGGCTTATCTGCAAGCTTTGGACGAATATCTTCTTTCGTAAGTAGCTTCAAAATATCTGCTACCGTTTGAAGCAAGCCAAACCGCCCACCAACACGGTTGGGTCCATGACGCAGTTGCATATACCCCATCACTTTACGCTCAGCTAGTATGGCAAATGTGACGAAGCCTAGTACTAGGCTCAACATGCCACCCCCTAGCATCAGTAAGTAGGCCATGTTTTCAAGCGTGGGAGTAGATTGCAAGAAGCTCTCGATCCATGTCATCAACCATCCACCTCCCCGAGGACAATATCCACGCCACCTAAGATCGTAATTAAGTTCGCCATATTTTCACCCTTCAGCAATTTGGGAAGGATCTGAAGGTTATAAAAAGATGGACGTCTGAATTTCACGCGGTAGGGTTCTTTTTTGCCTTGGCTATTGATGTAACACCCGATCTCACCGCGTGGCGACTCGATTCGAACGTAAGCTTCTCCCTTAGGGGCTTTGATAACTTTTGGCACCTTCGCCATAATTGGGCCTTCTTCAGGGATTTGCTCGACAGCCTGTTCGACAATTTTAAGCGATTCTTCGATTTCAGCCATACGGCATTCATAGCGACTCCAAGCATCTCCTTTTGTTCTCGTTATGACATCAAAATCAAAGCGATCATAGATGGAGTATGGCTCATCTCTTCTAAGGTCCCAGTCAACTCCAGTACAGCGCAGGTTCGCACCACTCAGGGCATACTCCAAGGCGTCCTCTCTTGTATAAGTCCCTACATCTTTAACACGGTTAAGGAAAATCTCATTACCCGAAACGAGGTCGTGATACCCTTTTAGCTGCTCCCGCATGTACGGAACAAATTCTCTTACTCTATCAACCCAGCCTTCAGGAGCATCCCATTTCACGCCACCAACACGCATGTAGTTAAACGTAAGGCGTGCCCCTGACAATTCATTCAGGAGATTAATAATGACTTCCCGCTCACGGAATGCGTAAAGGAATGGGCTCACGGCACCAATATCCAATAGATAAGTACCAAACCAGACAAGATGACTGGCAATACGTCCAAGTTCCATCGATAGGATGCGCAGGTATTCAGCTCGCTCTGGAATCTCAAGGTCCATCATGGTTTCCACTGCATGCACAATGACGTAATTGTTTGTCATGGCTGAAAGGTAATCCATGCGGTCTGTGTACGGGATGATTTGTGTGTACTGAAGATTTTCAGCAAGTTTTTCTGTCCCTCGGTGTAAATATCCAATCACAGGTGTCGCTTCCTTAATCATTTCTCCATCAATTTTGACAACCAGTCGGAATACCCCGTGCGTACTTGGGTGTTGGGGGCCGACATTCAAAAGCATTTCTTCGGTTCGAAGCAAGGGCTACACCTCCACATCATACGGTTCATAATCTTTTCTAAGCGGATAACCCACCCACTCTTCTCCAAGAAAAATTCGCTTGAGTTCAGGATGGTTTTTAAATTTGATACCGAGTAGATCATACGCTTCACACTCCGGCCAGTTCGCTCCTTGCCAAAGTGGGGTCAGCGAGTCAATTTCAGGTTGATCCCGGTCGATATTTACTTTTAGGGCTACAGGTTGTTTATTTTTGAATGAAAAAAGGTGAGTGTATAGTTCCATGTGGGTTTCAAAGTCGGTTCCATGTAGTTCTGATACATATTCGAACCCTAGCTGTTCATTGAATTTCAAAAACTCGGCAACTTGAAAATACGTTTCAGGCTTTGTGACCAAGGTTGGCACGTGCTTGGACAATCGGTTAATATAAAAATCCTCTAAAACGTGTTCTCCTAAGTGCTCATGGATGACTTTTGTGTATTTATCCAGGAGAGGTTGGTTGTGTGAAGGCTGTTCCTCAGACTCTTCGGATGGTTGTTTGGATGATTGGGACTGTGCTGCTTGAGCCTTTGCTTTAGCTGCAGCGGCTGCTTTCGCTTTTGCCTTGGCAGCGGCTGCGGCTTTGGCTTTATCATCTTCTGGAGCGTCTGATTGTGAGTCTTGTTTTGCTTTTGCGGCTGCTTTGGCCTTTGCGGCTGCTGCGGCCTTGGCTTTGGCGGCCGCCTTTTCTTTTTCTGATGCGTCTGGTGATTGTTCTTGGGATTTTTCTTTTGCTTTTTGTTTCGCTAGGGCGGCTGCTTTCGCTTTCGCAGCTGCGGCGGCCTTAGCTTTAGCGTCTGCTTTTTCTTTTTCTGGTGATTCTTGTGATTCTTCTTGGGCCTGCTCTTTGGCTTTTTGCTTGGCTAGTGCAGCGGCTTTGGCCTTCGCTGCTGCGGCTGCTTTGGCTTTAGCGTCTTCCTTTTCCTTTTCAGGGGAGTCTGGTGATTCTTCTTGAGACTGCTCTTTTGCCTTTTGCTTGGCTAGGGCAGCGGCTTTGGCCTTGGCTGCAGCGGCTGCTTTTTGTTTGGCAAGGTCTTTGTCCTCTTCCTTAGAATCTGATTTATTCATTTCAGCTGCTTTTTTCTTTGCTTCTTCTGCAGCTTTTCTTTTTTGTTCCTCGATAGAATCTTCATTTTGGGAAGCCGCTTCTTTTTCTTTTTTCTTTTTTAAAGCTTCTGCTTTAGCTTTGGCGGCAGCGGCGGCTTTCTGTTTTTCTAAATCTTTTTCATCGCTCATTCGCTCATCACCCTCTTCCCAGTTTTAGCTTCGTAGCGAATTTTTTCTTGTAATTTGTTGATTCCGTAAATAAGAGCTGCTGGGTTTGGCGGGCATCCTGGGATGTAGACATCTACTGGGACGATCTGATCCACCCCTTTTACAACAGAATAGGAATAGATATAAGGACCTCCCGCTGTAGCACATGAGCCCATGGCGATCACCCATTTTGGTTCTGGCATTTGGTCATAAAGTCTGCGCAGAACTGGGGCCATCTTTTTCGTAACCGTTCCTGATACGATCATCACATCTGATTGACGAGGGGATGTTCTGAAAAAGGATCCAAAACGATCGGAGTCATAATATGATGAGCCTACTCCCATCATTTCGATTGCACAACAGGCTAGTCCAAATGTCATTGGCCACAAGGAATTGCTTCTGGCCCATCCTTTTACTTGTTCAAGGGTAGCCATAAAAACATTTCTTTCTAACTCGGCACGTTCGTCCGGCGTGATTCCATCAAGATTTAATTCCATCGTAGCACCTTCTTTTTCCAAGCATAGATTAAACCGATCAAAAGCATCGTGACGAAAATCAACATCTCTATCAATGCAAAAATGCCTAGCTTGTCATACGCAACTGCCCATGGATAAAGAAAGACAGTTTCCACGTCGAAAATGACAAACATAAGGGCGAAGATATAATAGCGAACATTAAATTGTACTCTAGCATCTTGGAATGGTTCGATCCCACTTTCATAGGTGGTAGACTTCTGTGAGGATGGGTGGTTTGGGCGTAGAATCCGACCAGCGGTTAGCGCGACAATCGGTAAAATGATTCCTAAAATGAGAAACACAACGATAGCGAGGTGGCTGTTCCAATACGTATGTAATGATTCCATTGCACTCCCCCTTGAATTTAATTTTCAGAATTATCTGTAATCGTTTTCATTATAGCAGACCTCTGAAAGGGTGTCGATATTAGCATGATCCTTCTATGCATGTCTATGGTGGGAGAGTTGGAATTATGACTGTGTTTGGGTTTTTCTGGGGAGGGTTTGATAGATTTTGGGGCTTTGGTTATTTTCGAGGTGGGTGGGTGTTTGTTTCTCTGGGGTTGGGGTTGTAGTTGTTTTCGCTCGGGGTGGTGTTGGTTTCGCTCGGGTAAGCTTTGCTTTCGCTCGGGTGCGCTCGGGTTTGCTCTGCTTTCGATCGGGTGCGCTCTGCTTTTGCTCGGGTGCGCTCTGTTTTCGCTCGGGTTTGCGCTGCTTTCGATCGGGTACGCTCTGTTTTTGCTCAGGTTTGCGCTACTTTCGCTCGGGTTTGCGCTACTTTCGCTCGGGCGCGCTCTGCTTTCGATCGGGTTTGCGCCGCTTTCGCTTGGGTGCGCTCTGCTTTTGCTCGGGTACGCTCTGCTTTTGCTCGGGTATGCGCTGCTTTTGCTCGGGTTGGTGCTTTTTTCCCTCGGGTACGCTTTGCTTTCGCTCGGGTTTGCGCTGCTTTCGCTTGGGTACGCTCTGCTTTCGCTCGGGTATGCTCTGCTTTCGCTCGGGTATGCTCTGCTTTCGCTCGGGTACGCTCTGCTTTCGCTCGGGTACGCTCTGTTTTTGCTCGGGTTTGCGCTGCTTTTGCTCGGGTACGCTTTGCTTTCGCTCGGGTTTGCGCTGCTTTTGCTCGGGTACGCTCTGTTTTTGCTCGGGTTTGCTCTGCTTTCGCTCGGGTTTGCGCCGCTTTCGCTCGGGCGCGCTCTGCTTTCGCTCGGGTGCGCTCTGCTTTCGCTCGGGTGCGCTCTGCTTTTGCTCGGGTACGCTCTGCTTTCGATCGGGTATGCTCTGCTTTCGCTCGGGTTGAAGCTACTTTCCCTCGGGTTTGAGCTGTTTTTCTCTCGGGTATGCTCTGCTTTCGCTCGGGTATGCTCTGCTTTCGCTCGGGTTGAAGCTACTTTCCCTCGGGTTTGAGCTGTTTTCTCTCGGGTTTGCGCTGCTTTCCCTCGGGTTGAAGCTGCTTTCCCTCGGGTTGGTGCTGTTTTCCCTCGGGTTGGCGCTACTTTCCCTCGGGTTGAAGCTATTTTCCCTCGGGTTGGCGCTACTTTCCCTCGGGTTGAAGCTATTTTCCCTCGGATTGGTGCTACTTTCCCTCGGGTCTCAGCAATTTTCCCTCGGGTTGAAGCTGTTCTCCCTCTGGTCCTAGCTACTTTCCCTCCGCGCATCAGCACCTTTTCTCGTATTGCTGCCCAATAATGAAAAAAGCCTAAGCTAACAAAATGTCAGCTTAAGCTTTTTCTTTTACATCTATGCGGTTGATTGCACGTTGTAGTGCTAGTTCTGCGCGCATTAGATCGATGTCGGATGCGCCTGAGTTTACGCGACGTTCTGCACGTTCTTTTGCTTTTTGCGCTCGTTCGATATCGATATCGGAAGGGAGCTCAGCAGATTGTGCTAGAATCGTTACTTTCTCTGGGCGGACTTCAACGAAGCCTCCGTTTACAGCGATGATGTCGGCTGAGTTTTCGCTCTTCAGACGTACACCGCTAATTGTTAATGGTGCTACTAGAGGGATGTGTCCTGGTAAAATACCAAGTTCACCACTTTCCGTCTTACAGCTTACCATATCGTAGTTATTTTCTATAACTGGGCCATCAGGAGTGACAACACTCACAGTTAGTGTTTTCAAGTTTAACCCCCCTTGGGCTAGAATGAAGCGGCATCTGTTTAGACAAACGCCGCTTTATATTCTACTCGTTACTACATAGATTTTGATTTTTCTACTACTTCTTCAATACGTCCTACTAGACGGAATGCGTCCTCTGGAAGGTCGTCATATTTACCGTCTAAGATCTCTTTGAATCCTTTTACTGTTTCAGATACTGGAACGTAAGAACCTTTTTGTCCAGTGAACTGTTCAGCAACGTGGAAGTTCTGAGATAGGAAGAACTGAATACGGCGTGCACGAGATACTGTAAGTTTGTCCTCATCAGAAAGCTCGTCCATACCTAGGATCGCAATGATATCCTGAAGTTCTTTGTAGCGCTGTAGTGTACTTTGTACGTTACGTGCTACTTCGTAGTGCTCTTCACCAACAACAGCTGGGTCAAGCGCACGAGATGTTGATGCAAGTGGATCCACGGCTGGGTAGATACCTTGCTCAGAAAGTTTACGTTCAAGGTTTGTCGTCGCATCTAAGTGAGCGAATGTTGTAGCCGGTGCCGGGTCTGTGTAGTCATCGGCAGGTACGTAGATCGCCTGGATAGATGTGATGGAACCTTTGTCTGTAGATGTGATACGTTCCTGTAATTGTCCCATCTCCGTTGCAAGTGTTGGTTGGTAACCAACGGCAGAAGGCATACGACCTAGTAGGGCGGAAACCTCTAGACCACCTTGCGTAAAGCGGAAGATGTTGTCGATGAATAGAAGTACGTCTTGTCCTTCTTCATCACGGAAGTATTCAGCCATTGTAAGACCAGAAAGTGCTACACGCATACGTGCTCCAGGTGGCTCGTTCATCTGACCGAACACCATCGCTGTTTTCTTGATAACGCCTGAATCTGTCATTTCATAATAAAGGTCGTTACCTTCACGTGTACGCTCACCAACACCTGCGAATACGGAAATACCACCGTGCTCTTGTGCGATGTTGTTGATTAATTCCTGGATTAGTACGGTTTTACCTACTCCGGCACCACCAAATAGACCGATCTTACCACCTTTGATGTATGGAGCAAGTAAGTCAACAACTTTGATTCCTGTTTCAAGAATCTCAGTTTCTGTTGAAAGGTTTTCGAATACTGGTGCTTGACGGTGAATTGGATCACGACGTTGGTCACTGGATAGCGGTTCGTCAAGATCAATGTTTTCACCTAGTACGTTAAATACTCGGCCTAGTGTAGCTTCACCTACTGGTACGGAAATTGGTGCACCTGAGTCCACTACATCTAGTCCGCGAACAAGTCCTTCTGTTGAAGACATGGCTACAGTACGTACGGCGTCGTCACCTAAGTGTAGCGCTACTTCCAAAGTAACATCCATGCTTACTTCGGATTCGTTCTTCGCTTCATAACGGACAGTTAATGCGTTATTGATTTCTGGGAGATGACCGCTTTCAAACTGAACGTCAACAACGGGTCCCATTACTTGTGTAACGCGTCCTTTGCTCATGGATTTCCCTCCTAACTTACTTTCACGTTTACCCTGTTACTCGAGGGCAGCGGCTCCGCTGACAATCTCGGTAATCTCTTGGGTAATGGATGCCTGACGTGCACGGTTATATTTAAGCGTTAAGTCGCCAACTAACTCGTCAGCATTATCTGTTGCAGCTTTCATGGCTGTCATACGGGCAGCGTGCTCACTTGCTTTACCGTCTAACAATGCACCATAAATTAAGCTTTCAGCGTATTGAGGTAAAAGAACTTCAAGAATCTCTTCCTCATTTGGCTCATATTCATAAGAAGTCAATGATTGTCCTTCAGATGAAATGTTGGTTAACGGTAATAGTTGCGTAGCCGTAACCTCTTGTGTGATTGCACTTACGTAATGGTTGTAGTAAATGTGAAGTTCATCAATTTTCTCATCCGTGTAAAGCTGAACAGTTTGCTTCGCGATATCTGCAATATCAGCAAAGTTTGGCTGATCGGCCACACCAGTGATTTCGTGCTCAACTGGCATGTCACGTTTTTTGAAAAAGTCACGACCGATACGTCCAACAGGGATGGTGGTGTACTCATCCTTGGAGTTGTGACGATCTTGAATCGTTTGATAAACGTTTCTCAAAATATTACTGTTATAAGCTCCCGCAAGACCACGGTCTGATGTGATAACAAGGTAAGCTGTTCTCTTCACCTCACGCTCTTCAAGCATTGGGTGACTTGCATCAGTACCATTTGCAATGGAGGCTACAACTTCTTGGATTTTGTTCATATACGGAACGAAATTTTTTGCATTTTGTTCCGCCTTGTTCATCTTGGAAGCTGATACCATTTCCATCGCTTTTGTGATCTGCATGGTTTTCTTCGTTGAAGTAATACGAGACTTAATATCTCTAAGGGATGCCACGTCGTTTCACCACCCTTTCTTCAAAGGTTGCTAGCAGATTAATTTCTTAGGATACAACGAAAGTTTTCTTGAACTCTTCGATTGCAGCGTTGAAATCATCTTTTTCTGGTAGCTGACCAGTGTTTCGAATGTGTTCGTAAAGTTCAAGTTTATTTTTACCAATCCAGCTTTGTAGCTCAGACTCAAAGCGTGTGATGTCTGAAGTTGGAATATCATCAAGGTAACCATTAACTAGAGAGTAAATGATTGCTACCTGTTGTTCTACTGGAAGTGGCTCATGTAAGCCCTGCTTCAGAATTTCTACTGTACGCTCACCACGGTTCAGTTTCGCTTGTGTTGCTGCATCAAGGTCTGATCCGAACTGTGCGAATGCTTCTAGCTCACGGAATGATGCCAGGTCCAGACGAAGTGTACCGGCTACTTTCTTCATGGCTTTGATTTGTGCGGAACCACCAACACGAGATACGGACTGACCAGCGTTAATCGCGGGACGTACACCTGAGAAGAACAAGTCAGATTGTAAGAAAATCTGTCCGTCTGTGATGGAAATTACGTTTGTTGGGATATAAGCTGAGATGTCCCCTGCTTGTGTTTCGATAAATGGAAGTGCTGTTAAAGAACCTCCACCTTTAGCGTCACTTAACTTCGCTGCACGCTCTAGTAAGCGGGAGTGAAGGTAGAATACGTCACCAGGGTAAGCTTCACGACCTGGAGGACGACGAAGCAATAGGGAAAGCTCACGGTATGCTGACGCCTGTTTCGTAAGGTCATCGTACACAACGAGTACGTGTTTACCGTTGTACATGAACTCTTCACCCATAGATACGCCTGTGTAAGGAGCTAGGTAAAGAAGTGGTGCTGGTTGAGATGCACCTGCTGTTACAACGATTGTGTTCTCAAGAGCGCCATGTTGACGTAGCGTTTCTACTGTTCCACGAACGGTAGATTCTTTCTGACCAATCGCTACGTAAATACAGATCATGTCTTGATCTTTTTGGTTAATGATTGTGTCGACTGCTACTGTTGTTTTACCAGTCTGACGGTCACCAATGATTAGCTCACGCTGACCACGACCGATTGGTACAAGTGCGTCAATGGCTTTGATACCTGTTTGAAGTGGCTCATCTACGGATTTACGATCCATAACGCCTGGTGCTGGAGATTCAATTGGTCGAGTTTTGCTCGTTTCAACTGGTCCTTTACCATCAACAGGTTGCCCTAGTGGGTTAACAACGCGTCCTAAAAGCTCATCTCCTACTGGAACCTGCATGATGCGACCAGTACGACGAACTTCGTCACCTTCGCGGATATCTGTAAATTCACCTAGGATTACAATACCTACGTTGTTTTCCTCTAGGTTTTGTGCCATACCCATGACACCGTTTGAAAATTCAACTAGCTCACCTGACATTACGTTGTCAAGGCCATGCGCACGAGCAATACCGTCACCAACCTGGATAACAGTACCAACATCGTTGACTTCAATTTCAGAATCATAGTTTTCGATTTGCTGTTTAATCAGCGCACTAATTTCTTCAGCATTGATGCTCATGCAATTTCACCCCTATCATCATTTGTTTCCAGATGTTAATTTACGCTCGATACGCTGAAGCTGATTGCTTACGCTTCCATCATAAATGCGGTTTCCGATTTTAAGCTTTAAGCCACCTAAAATGGATGGGTCTACAATGTTATGAATGCGGATCGCTTTCTTGTTAAGCTTTTGAGTGAATACGGATTGAATCGACTTCTGCTCCTCTTCACTAAGCTCACGAACGGAATAAACATCTGCGTCTGCAATTCCACGTGCTTCATTCGTTCTTTTTACAAATTCGTTAACCATTGTCGGGATAACGCCTTCACGGTGACGATCTAAAAGGATATCCAACGTGTGCATAACCTCTTTGGAAACACCTTTGAAAGCTTCATGAATCATGTTTTTCTTTTGATCCAATTCAACGGCGGGATGTTGTAAGAACGTGTGAAGTTTTTCATTTGAGCGAAATACTTCGCGGATTGTTGTTAATTCATCTTCGAATTGTTCAAGCTTAGACTGTTCTTGTCCGATTTGAAAAAGAGCCGTTGCATAGCGTTTTGCTACTATTTCATTACTCATCGCTCTTCTCCTAACTCTTGAATGTATTCGTTGATTAGTTTCTCTTGATCTTGCTCAGTTAATTCTTTTTCAATAACCTTGCTTGCAATGTGTACGGACAAGGAAGCCACTTTGTCTTGAAGGGCTTGGATCGCTTTTTCTTTCTCATTCTCGATATCTTGTCGAGCGGACTCTTTGATGCGCTCAGATTCAGCACGAGCTTGTTCAACAATCTCTTGTTGTTGCTCTTTACCTGCCTTTTTCGCATCTTCGATAATCGTTTGAGCATCTTGACGAGCATTTTTCAGCTCTTCTTGTGCTTCTTTCGTCATGCGCTCTGCATCTTGACGATTCTTTTCTGCTGTATCGATCTCATTTGCAATGTGATCTTCACGTTCTTTCATCATGTTCATTAGAGGTCCCCATGCAAACTTACGCAGTAATGCTAAAAGGATAATGAACATAACTAAAGAAAATATCATATCTCCAACTAGAAAACCGGCTCCAGCGTTTAGGGCCAGGTTTGTTGTAAATAAATGCACACCATTCACTCCTTTCACACTTATCGGTAACAAGCTTTACATTAGAAAAACTCGGCTTTTAGCTACCTTTGATAGCCAAAGTCGGGTTTTTGAATAAATCTTTATGGAAGTTTTGAAACCATTTGAGTAAAGGAAAGGCGAAGATTCTAATAAGACGAATCTCGCCCTTGCCTTTTTAGTTATAAAGCTATTATTGACCCATTACGATAAATGCGATTACAACTGCGATGATTGGAATCGCCTCTACTAGTGCAACACCAATGAACATTGTTGTTTGAAGGGCACTACGTAGTTCTGGTTGACGAGCGATCCCCTCTACTGTACGACTTACGATTAATCCGTTACCAATACCTGCACCAAGTGCTGCTAAACCTACTGCGATAGCTGCTGCTACTGCTCCAGTCATGATAAAATTCCTCCTCTTATTTTATATCTTAAAAGATATTTAGTTTATAAAATTAATGGTCTTCGCTCACTTTGTGAGACATATACACCATCGTTAACATAGTGAAAATAAATGCTTGAATTGCACCAATGAAGGTACTAAATCCTTGCCAAGCTAGCATTGGAATGGCTGCACCTAATGTACCTGCAATTCCAGTTGTGGCTAATCCAGCCAATAAGCCAAGTAAAATCTCCCCGGCATAGATGTTTCCGAACAAACGTAAACCTAACGTTAACGTGTTCGCAAACTCCTCAATAATTTTCAAAGGGAATAAGAAAGGCATTGGACGGAAAAATTCTTTTCCATACTCTTTCACACCCTTCAGTTTTATACCATAATAGTGCGATAAAGCGACTACTAGGGTAGCTAGTGTCAATGTTACCCCTGGATCAGAAGTTGGTGACTTCCACCATAGATAATGATCTCCAGTTACGACCATAAACATTACACCCAGCATGTTCGCTACAAAAATATAAGTTAGTAGCGTTAATCCTAATGGCAAAAACTGCTTTCCTGTCTTCCAATCCATGGTACTTCCTACAATACCTTTAACGAAATCGACAACCCATTCCATAAAGTTCTGTAGACCTGTTGGTTTTCGTTGAAGGCTCTTCGCACTTGCAACACCTAAGATAAACACAATGACAGAAGCAATGAATGTCATGAGTACTGTAGACAAGTTAAAATCCAACCAACCGATTCCCCATAGATTTTCGAGTAAAGGTGCCTTATGATCCAAAATATTCACCTCTCTTCCTATGACTAATCTTTAAATCTAGAAACTAAAAATTCTATCATAATAACAACATAGGTTGTCATTAAACCCAATACAACTGCAATAAGATGGAAATGTTGTTGAAAGCGTAGTGCTATAAGAATGGCTAAACCTGCTGCAGCCATGCGAGAAAAAGTTCCGAACGCCCTTGATGTTCGGTTTTCTTCTGCAGCTTGTCCCATTTGGTTGATCTTTCGCTGCATAAGCCAGAGGTTGAAAAAGCTTAGTACAGCTCCAAGGATTAAGCCGAGGAAAATCTCTTGATACGGTAGAAAGCCCCATCCAAGCACAAACAAGGCTAGAAGGTAGATCATCCATTTTCTTTGACGTGTAATCATGGTTTTGTATTGTGGGTCCGTCATGTTTGATCTTCTCCTGTGTATTTGCGCACGAGTAGAATGGTGCCATATGTACCTGCGGCCAGCCCTAAGAAAAGACCTAGGATTAAAAAGAGTGGTGTTGTGGTAAACTGGTTATCAAGCCAACGTCCAAAGAAAATTCCTACCAACGTACAACCTGCCAATTGTGAAAGGATCCCACTCGTCAATGCCATTGCTTTAAAAGGGTTGTTCTGATTTGAGGACACGGAAACCGCTCCTTAAGTTTTCATAAATTTTCTGACGCGAAAAATGTCGATTTATGAAAGCCTTATCATTCCACACTTAGTAAGAATACATTAGGGGTTTTCTAATGTCAATCCGTTTGTGAGGAAAAGTAATCGGTGGAAAAAATTATTACATTTGTGACACATTTTCGTCACATTTTGACACCCAAATGAATAGACCTTTTGGGCGCAAAAAAGATGATTGTGCATATTTCACAATCCCATAAAAATTGTACTACATTTTTAAAATGAATACAAAGGTTTTTACTATGTCCATGTTAAAAAAGCTCACCTATTTAGGTGAGCTTTTCATATTTTAGAAAAGTTTTCATTACGGATATTCTGTCCCAATGATTATTTTCGTTTCAAACGTTTGCTTCATGTTGCCTTTTTTAATGGTTAATACCGCTAAATACACCCCATCTTCCCCTACTTCATCTTTTGTTAAGTTTCCTTTCACGACACCACGTTTTACATCTTGTTTAGAAAGGATTGTGCGGTTATAACGTAGTGTGTCTGGATTATAAAGATCAATCTGAAGCTCATCTGCTTTCAGCGGAAGATACACTTGGTATTGATACGTTTCTTTTGTGAACGGCTTTAATGTGAATTCTAATCCCATGACTCTTGGAAAATCTGTTTTCTTTGTCAGGAATAGGTATGGTAATTGATAGGTATTGTGTTCATCATGTAATGTAATCCAACCCTGGTGGAATGGTTTTGAAAGGTCGATTTGCCTTTGGTCTACTCTCACTTTAACTTGGACTTCTTTCTTTTCACCAGCTCCCAATGAAAAACTCATTGGCACTTCCCATTGCAGACCATCCATTTGATTTGGTGGCTTAAAGTAGTATTCCTGTTGTTCATCGGTGCGGTTATGGATCGTAATTGTAGCTTCTCTTGTTTCTACACCTTTCAATACTCTACCGAATGTGAGACGACTATTATAGATTAGAGTCTGGGGATCAATGGCTTTTTGTGGTTGAATACGCCCCATGCCTTGAGCAATCGGTTCATAAAGTTTACCTACCTCATTTTTGATTGGTGACGCAGTTGTTAAAAGAGCTGCTTTTAACTGATGAGGTCCCCAATCTGGATGAGCCTCTTTAATGAGAGCTAGTGCTCCAGCTACGTGAGGTGCGGCCATACTTGTACCCTGAAGTTCTTTATAACCTCCAGGCACTGTGCTTTTAATCGCTACACCTGGTGCCAAAATGTCAGGCTTGATGTCCCAGTTCCATGTGACAGGTCCCTTTGAGCTAAAATCTGCTAGTGTATCCTGAACGGTTTTGTATTTTGTTTCTAGCCACTTTTGATCAGGAATTATGTTTTCAATGATCCATTCGCCTGACTCTTTTGTGATCGATGCAACTGGAATCGTGACCTTCTCTTCTAACCCACCTTGAAAACGTCCTTCTTCATTATTATAGATTACGGCTGCTACAGCTCCTGCTCTTTCTGCTGCTTTTGCTTTTTGAGTAAATGTGACTTCTCCTCTTTTAATTAGTGCGATCTTGCCGTGTAAGTCTGGGACCTTTCCTTTTGCTAATTCTATGTTTTGAAGAGGATAATCTTTTTGTAGATCCCAAGCTGGAGATCCTACAAGAGGTGTGATTGAAACCTTCTTTCTTTCAAAATGTGCATATAAATAAGGAAGTTTTAGTGGAGGGGTTGAAGCTCCTACGCCTATTGCATCAACTGCAGTCGCTGGCGATCCTACCGTCCACACTCCTGGTCCCGAGTTCCCATTTGAGATGACCATCGACACGCCCATCTCCACCGCTTTGTTAACAGCTATACTTGTTGGCCAATCGGGTCCATTAATTGTGTTGCCTAGCGATAAGTTGATGATATCCATATCGTCTTCCACAGCTTGTTCAATCGCGGCAATCACCTGTACCGACGTCCCCATACCACCTGGACCAAGTGCGCGGTATCCGTAGAGCTCAGCATCCGGCGCCATGCCTTTGAATTCCCCATTAGCTGCAATGATGCCTGCCACGTGAGTGCCGTGCAACGTTGGAGCCCCTTGATGCTGCTTGGTCTCCATGGGATCTCCATCCAAGTCGACAACATCGTACCCCCCTTTGAAATTTTTTCGTAAGTCGGGGTGCTCATAATCTATCCCTGTATCGATCACTCCTACCTTTACTCCCTTTCCTGTGTAAGGAAGTCGCTCTCTTTGGGTGTGCTGATCAAAAAGGTACGACATACTATCGTTTGTGTGCACCTGATACTTTTGAACAGGAAACATTTGCTTTACAAACTCTGCTTGCTCAAGCTGCTGCAATTGAGATTGTGATCCTTTTACAGCAAGTGCTTGAAGGAGAGTGTCATAAACTTGAACAACTTCGATTCGTGGATAGTATTTTTCTACATGGGTTTTCCATTTGTTTGCGTCGCCTTCAACTTCGATGATCATTGATTTTTGTTCGCCGATTGCGTTTGTTTGGACTGGTGATACGAGTAAAGTGATGGCTAGGAGAAGAGTCAGTATATGCAGCTTTTTCATTTGTGGCACACCTCTTTTATTCGTGAATCCTTATCTTGTTAATTTGTCCAGGGGAGGTGGTTTTTATTAGATATTTTATGGGGGTGTGGTGGGGTGAGAGGGTCTTTTTTCTGGATTGGGGGGGATTTCTTTTGGATAGACGCTCTGTATTTCTGGATAGAGCGCTTTTTCTTTTGGATAGATGCTCTCTAATTCTGGATAGAGTGCTTTTTCTTCTGGTTAGACGACTTCTAATTCTAGATAGAGCGCTTTTTCTTTTGGTTAGACGCTCTCTAATTCTGGATAGAGCACTTTTTCTTCTGGTTAGACGCTCTATATTTCTGGATAGAGCGCTTTTTCTTCTAGATAGTCCCCTAACAATTCTACATTCAAGATTCATCCCATAAAAAAACCAAGGAGAGTTTCCCCTCCTTGATCATCAGCTTAGTCTTCTGTTGTAAATGCTTTTGGTCTTTCTTCTGTATGGTTGAAGAAATAGCGTATCGCTTCGGCAATACGGGCTGAGGCTTGTCCGTCTCCATATGGATTGGACGCGCGGGACATAGACTTGTACACCTCTGGATCGGATAGCAGTTCGTTTGCCATGTTGAAGATGTTCTCTTCATCCGTACCAGCAAGCTTCAATGTACCTGCATCGATTCCTTCAGGACGTTCTGTTGTATCGCGTAATACTAGAACCGGTACGCCAAGAGATGGTGCTTCTTCCTGTACACCACCACTGTCCGTTAAGATCAAGTACGCTCGAGAAGCAAAGTTATGAAAATCGATAACATCTAATGGTTCGATTAAATGAATACGATCATCATCACCAAGGATCTCTTTTGCCGTGTCTTGTACAACCGGATTTAGGTGAACCGGATAAACTACTTCTATATCATCATGTGTGTCCACTAAGCGTTTAATTGCACGGAACATTTGCTGCATTTTATCACCAAGGTTTTCACGACGGTGTGCTGTGACAAGTACCATTCGTTTCCCCTCAGCTTTCTGCAAGATACTATGTGAGTAGTCATCCTTCACAGTAGTGTTTAACGCATCGATCGCTGTATTCCCTGTTACAAAGGTGGAATCCTCAGGTTTGTTTTCATTCAACAAGTTTTGCTGAGATTTATTCGTTGGTGTGAAATGTAGATCCGCCATTACACCTGTCAGCTGACGGTTCATTTCCTCAGGGAACGGTGAAAGCTTGTTCCAAGTACGAAGTCCTGCTTCTACGTGACCTACTGGAATTTGGTTATACATCGCAGCCAAGCTTCCCGCAAATGTTGTCGTGGTGTCGCCGTGAACCAAAACAACGTCAGGCTTCGTTTCTTTCATAACACCATCTAATCCTTCAAGTGCTCGTGTTGTAATTTCAGCAAGGGTTTGTCTGGATTTCATTATATTTAAATCAAAATCGGGCTCAATACCGAAAATATCTAACACTTGGTCGAGCATCTCACGGTGTTGTGCAGTTACCGTAACAATTGGTTCAAATTGGGTATCACGCTTTTTCAGTTCAAGAACGAGGGGCGCCATTTTGATCGCTTCTGGTCTTGTCCCGAATATCGTCATAACTTTAATGGGCTGACTCATGTCGTTCCCTCCAAACTTACCGTTATTTCGTTCCGAATAGGCGGTCCCCAGCGTCTCCTAGTCCTGGAACAATGTAACCTTTTTCATTTAGCTTTTCGTCAAGCGCAGCTAGGTAAATGTCTACATCAGGGTGAGCTTTCTGTACTTCCTCTACCCCTTCTGGAGCGCCAACTAAACACATTAGGCGGACCTGCTTAACACCACGTTTTTTCAAGGATTCAATTGCTTCGTTGGCGGATCCTCCTGTTGCAAGCATTGGGTCAATCACGATGAATTCACGTTCTTCAACATCGCTAGGAAGCTTTACATAGTATTCAACTGGTTTTAGCGTTTCAGGATCACGATATAAACCAACGTGTCCAACTTTCGCAGCTGGAATAAGGCTAAGCATGCCGTCTACCATGCCAAGTCCAGCACGTAGGATTGGAACAATGCCTAGTTTTTTACCTGCAATCACTTGAGATTTTGATTCCGAAACTGGCGTCTGAATCGTTACATCTTCTAGAGGTAGATCACGTGTAATTTCGAATGCCATAAGTGTTGCCACTTCATCGACAAGTTCACGAAATTCCTTTGTACCTGTTTCGTTCTTTCGTATGTACGTTAGTTTGTGTTGAATTAGGGGATGATCAAATACGTATACCTTACCCATGAGCCGATCTCTCCTTTTGAATAGTTTGCATCCTTAAAATTGTACTGAATAATTTCGGATGTTTCAAGAATTTATATCAATCTTAGTGTATCCAATTCTTGTGGTTTCATTTTCTTTATATCTTTCGGACTTATAAGGGTATTTTTGTCTTGTCCTAGCAAAAGAAAATCCCCCAACGAAATGGAGGATATAAGTTATGCTTCTGTTTTGGTTAATAACTGTTCCGATAGCAACGATAAATTGTCGGTTGTTCCGTGAATGTCTTGAATGGCATCTACGATGGTATCCAAGTCGGCTTTATTTTCAGCAAACATTTCGAGATATTGATTCATTTCCATACGTACTGTAGCAAGACCTTGGTTCACTTGCTTCATATCAGACTGAGAGCGCATGGTAGATTCATTCATGTTTTGCATAGATTCTAAAAGCTCATGGATATTGTCATTACTTTCTTTTGTAATCCCGTTAATCTGATTACTCATTTTCTTCGAGTTTTCTGCTAGTTTACGTACTTCTTCTGCCACTACCGCAAAACCTTTTCCACTTTCGCCAGCACGAGCCGCTTCAATCGATGCATTAAGAGCAAGCAAATTTGTTTGATCCGATATATCCTCAATCTGGTTAGTAATCGAGGTGATTTGTTTCGAAAGCTCCTCTAAGCGCTCCATCGTTTTCATGCTTTTGTTAAACTGTTCAAGCACGTCCTCATATGAACTCATCATCTCATTTACTTTCCTGTCATTATGGTCGGTTAGGCTAATCAGGTTTTGGCTACTCTTTTGCGTGTTCTGAGTGGCTTTGCGAATGCGTTCAGCTTTTACAGATGTTTCATTCATAGAAGCGCCTGTTTGTTGAACGGAAGCTGCAACCTCCTGGCTAAGAGAAACCATTTCTTGGCGTAATTGTTCATTTTGAGAGTTGGCCTCTTCGATCTGGTTCATGCGAACTTCTACATAATAATCAACAATAAGCTGTGCATCTAAGTTCAGAATGTTTGTAACGGCTACCAAAGCGTTCGATAGTTCTGCCGGGCGATCCTGAAAGTATTCAACTACTTTTGGAATCAGGAGTGAGCTAAGTGCTGAATATGTTGCCAAAAACCAAGCAATCGGGAGTTGAACTCCATTATGTGTGCTCCCGATACGTTTGCGAAGCTGGAGATACGCCTCATCAATGTGACCAGAAAAAATGCTATCAAAATACATGGTGAATACTCGTTTTAATGCTTCATTAGAACTGTGAGCTTTCGCAATCGCACTCAACTCAGGGTGATGATGCAAGTGATCGAGTACGCGGTCTAAAAGCTCGTCGGTCAGTTCCATTACGATTGGCTTCATTTCTTTTAAGCTATTTAAATGCTCATTGGTTAGGTGCATGTATCGAATGCGTCCATTTAAATCTTCATCTGATGTATGTACATGTTGTACAGGTTGTTTATAGTGAATATCTGCTTGAAAACGGGGATCAGGACGTTTTTTTGTGAATAATTTCATGAATAACCCTCACTTTTGTATATGTTTTGAATAACTTTTGTATACATTATCTACCTTTGGTCCCAAATTTTCAAGCATATAGTCCTACAATTTTTGAACTATTGTATAAGGAGGTTATTCTTCACACATAAAAAACCCCCATTCATTAGAATGAGGGTTTTCCATTATTGATAAAGCGAGAACTGGCCTGTTAGTTTCAGGACGCGTTCTTTCGCTTCTTTTAATTTTTCTTCGTCTTCGTGGTTGTTTAATGTGAACGCCATGATCGAGGCTAGTTCATCCATTTCCTTCTCACCAAAGCCGCGTGTTGTTACAGCAGCAGTACCAATGCGAAGGCCACTTGTAACGAACGGACTTTCTGGATCGAAAGGAATTGTGTTTTTGTTCGTCGTGATTCCAATATCGTCTAGCGCTTGTTCAGCAATTTTCCCCGTTAGGTTCATAGGACGTAAATCTAGTAGTAGCAAGTGATTATCCGTCCCACCTGATACTAGGCGAATGCCTTCTTTTTGCAGCGCTTCACCTAAGCGTTTTGCGTTCGCAATGATATTCTCAGAGTATTCCTTGAAGCTTGGGTCTAACGCTTCTTTAAAGCTTACGGCTTTTGATGCAATGACGTGCATCAATGGGCCACCTTGCATACCAGGGAATACGGATTTATTAATTTTCTTCTTGTATTCTTCTTTACAAAGAATCATACCGCCACGTGGACCGCGCAGGGTTTTGTGTGTTGTCGTTGTAACAAAATCAGCATGTTCAACTGGATTTTGGTGAAGACCTGATGCCACTAGTCCAGCAATGTGCGCCATGTCTACCATTAAGTATGCTCCGACTTCATCTGCAATCTCGCGGAACTTTGCAAAATCGATTTGGCGAGGGTAAGCGCTCGCGCCTGCTACAATCATTTTCGGCATAACTTCTTTGGCTTTCTCACGTACCGCTTCATAATCGATTTGTTCTGTAGATTCGTCTACACCATAATCCACAAAGTTGTATAGAGTACCACTGAAGTTAACTGGGCTACCGTGTGTTAAGTGTCCACCATGGTTCAAGTTCATGCCTAGCACAGTATCGCCTGGCTCTAGGACTGTAAAATAAACAGCCATGTTCGCCTGAGCGCCAGAGTGAGGCTGAACATTCGCATGATCTGCACCGAATAGTTTCTTCGCACGTTCAATGGCTATGTTTTCAGCGATATCTACGTATTCGCAACCGCCATAATAACGGCGTCCTGGATAACCTTCTGCATACTTGTTTGTTAAAACAGAGCCCATCGCTTCCATTACAGCTTCAGACACAAAGTTTTCTGAAGCAATAAGCTCTACTTTATCCTGTTGACGTCCACGCTCTAGATCAATGGCTTCCATAATTTCTGGATCAACGTTTTGTACATGTTTCAATTCGTACTCCCCCTTGAATTCATTTATCTAATCACAATGTTCAGATTCGGCTACCTCGTAAACAGCTCGAGCACCACCAATAAGTTTCGGTCGCGTTCTTGCTGAAGTGACATGGGCATAGCCGATTGACTTCTGTTTCAATCGAACGGGAACTGCCACTCTTTTAAGATGCATGCCAATTAATGTGTCTCCAATATCGAGGCCCGCGTCTGCAGTGATTTCTTCCACCAAAACTGGGTCATCGAAATGTTTATATGCATAAGAAGCCATGGAGCCACCAGCTTTTCTTACTGGAACGACTGCGACTTCATCTAACCCTTTTGCGTTTAAAACGCCTCTTTCTATAACGAGCGCTCGATTGATGTGCTCGCAACCTTGAAAGGCAAGGTGAACCCCTGTTTCTTGCTTAAAAACTTCCATCTCTTCAAATAAAGCTCGTGCGATTTGTTCATTTCCTGAAGTACCGATATGCTCACCGGCCACTTCACTTGTCGAGCACCCTACTACAAAAATATCACCCTGTTTTAGGTAGTTGAGCTCTTTCCATTCTTCAAATGCGTGTCGTGTATCCTGTTGAACCTGTTCAATTGAGAGCATAACTCACCCTCCTATTAAAGAAGGAGAAGACACACTTCTCCTTTTTATGAAAGATTTATCCTAAGCTTTTTCTCTATTATTGATTCAATTTAAATCGCTGTATCTGTTGTTGTAAGCTTTGTGCGTTCTCAGATAAAGCATGCGATATTTGATCGATATTTTCAATTAAAGTGGTTTGCTCTTGGACAGATGCATTCACCTGTTGGGCGCTTGCCGATGTTTCTTCAGCAATGGCAGAAACCTCTTGAGATTGTTGGGATGTTTCCTGTAATGATGTAAGCTGTTGATCAACTAGTGAAGTGATCTCACTCACTGCTGTTGCAACTTCATTTACAGAAGAAGACATATTTGCAATCGCATTATTTGTTTCTTCCCCTTTGTTTGCTTCAGTACGAGCGAATTCCACTTGTTCTGATATTTGTTTTACAACCTGAGTTACGTCTTGTTGCATATTGGATATTAGATCGGAAATCCCTTGTACAGCATTCGCACTTTCATCAGCTAGCTTTCTCACTTCTTCCGCTACTACAGCAAACCCTTTTCCATGTTCTCCTGCACGAGCTGCTTCAATGGATGCATTTAATGCAAGAAGGTTGGTCTGTTCTGCAATATCTCCGACAAGTGAGATAATGTCATCAACTTTTTGTGCATTGGTTTCCAAACGGTTTACCGCTTCGAGCGAAAGTTCTTGTTCTTTCGCTATACTTTGTATTCCCGATACAAGTGAGTGGATAACATCCTTACTATTTCCTAAGGTATCCAACATATGCTTGGACATATTCTCAGAGCTTTGCGCTTTTTCCTGAACTTGTGTCGCAAGCTGTGTCGTTTGTTCCACAGCTTCAGCCGTTTGCTGGATCGCCATGGATGAATTTTCGGCTCCTTGGGAGATGTCCCCAATTGTGTCACCGATAATCTGCGCCTGCTGAGTAGCTTGTTCAGCAGCTCTTTTGATTTCTTGAACAGAGTGGTTGGTGTCTTCAAAATTTTGCTCAATATTATGTACCATATCTCTAAGGTTTGAGAGCATCGTTTCAAATGCGACACCTAGTGAACGAACTTCATCGTCCGATTTGGATACCACAAGCTCATTCGTAATTTCACCACTAGCAGCTAACGTAGCTGCTTGTTCTAAGTTATGAAGTGGTTTCGTAATAAACCCTGCAGCTAAATAAGCTAAAATCCCTGACCATATGATCCCCAACAATAAAGTCAGAATGGTGAACATCATCTCTGACATCCCCAATAAGTTTTGAACTTTGTCATAAAGTCCATAGATAAAAAAAGCACTTGTTGAATACGTAATCACCGCTAAAACGGATATAAGCATAACCAGTTTTAAGCGAAGACTCGCCCGATAACGCTTTTTCATGTAGCACATCCCCCTATTATTGAACTCTAAGAAAAAGTCTAAGATGCTACTCGTAGATGTCTAGCTCCAGCGCCTAGCGACTAGTGTACATCCCTCACCTCCGTACGATAAGTCAACATCGAATCACTTCGTTCTTCGTGTTTCCTATATACGTTTAGCAATTATGAAATTTTAACATCGAAGAGATTCGACGTCGTGAAAATTTCTAAGTGAAAGTACCACGACAACTAAGCTTCTGTCTGCGCCTATCGGCTTGCCAATCAGCAAGTTTAGTTAATCGCACTGCGGCTCAGTCCTGTCCATACGTCGCTGAACAGGCGCTTACGCTTTTCCATTCCCCTTATTCATTGTCTAATTTTTTGACCAAAAGTTCAATATGTTTTTCTATTTCTGAAAGCGTTCTTTCATAGGTGTCAAGACTTCCTCCAAAGGGGTCTGAAACATCAATATTTGGGAGGGTTGATTCGATCTCTTTAATGAGTTCAATTTCCTCTTTAAGATGTGACCATAAAGCTTTTTCAAGTTCTGTATTGTTATCATATTTGTGTTTATTCTTCTGTAGAAAAACAGTCTTTTTATCTTCTAATGTGGAGTAGACTTGTTTTAATCGTTCCCAGTCTCCTTCATGACCTTCAAGCACGTATTCTTTTAGGGTGAAAATGATCTCTTCGAATTTCGGGAACTCTAGTATTAAATTTTGTTTATGCTGTTTTGTCATTGTCAGCACAATATCTGCCCATTGTAAAAGCTCTTTCGTTACAGGCTGAGAGCGATGATTCAACTCAACACCCTGTCCTTTTAAGGCTTCTACGGTCCCTTGTGATGCAGGTGATCCATTATGTGCAAAAATCCCTGCAGATCTTACTTCGATATTAGGGTCTTTTTTCTTCAACAATGCCTCTGCCATAGGGCTCCGACACGTATTCCCTGTACAAACAAATAATATATGTTTCATCTCTTGAACCCTCCAAACTCCAAACTCCAAACATTCCTCATCTTATTATAACAAGAAAAAATATTGCCGTCTTTATAAAGAAAATGCCAAGCTTTTTGGGTTTGTTAGTGTTGAACTTAGCCACTCTTCTATAATCCAAAACCTCAAACAAAAAAGGCACCGTAAATACGGTACCTTTTAAGAGTTTCAATTCTATACCGCACAACGGTTCGGGCCAACTTCCATTTCGCGGCGTTCGTCTTGGTCTGGTTCTTGTTTGCCCATGTTTGTTTTGCGGATTTGTTCGTGACTATTTGGCTGAGGAGGTAGATTGTCCGTAACAATGTGACGGAATTCTTCTGCGTCATTCACCTGTAAGCGATCATTATTACTATATAACTCATCTAATTTCGCTTGAACAGTTCCATCATCGTTGATCTCTTCCATTTTACCAAAGTGGGATGGAAGCACGATAAGCTCTTGGGACAATTCTTTATAGCGATCATATAACGTCTTTCTTAGGTCATCTACCCAAGCATCAGCTTTACCCGCCAAGTCTGGTCGACCAATGGATTCTACGAATAGAATATCTCCTGTCATTAAGAATTGTTGGTCTACAATCAGGCTAGTACTTCCAATTGTGTGTCCAGGAGAATAGAAGGCAGAAATCGTAACAGTTTGATTGCCCAGTTGAACATCTGTACCATCTTTAAGCGGGCTATAGTCAAACTCTAATCCTTCATCATCCTTTGGAGGGAACCAGTAATTCGCGCCCGTTTCATCAGCTAGTGTCTTTCCACCTGAAATGTGGTCTGCATGAAGGTGTGTGTCAAAGACATGCTTAATCGTTAACCCTTTTTCTTCAGCAAACGATTTATATTCTCCAGTCATACGGTTTGCGTCAATAACAGCCGCTTCACCATCTGCAGCTACGACATAAGATAAGCAACCTTTTCCGATACGAAGGAATTGATATAGCTCTCCTCCTCCTTTAAGGTTCGCAACTTTAACTGGCTCAATGTGCTCGCTCCATGCAGTCATGCCACCTTTTAAGTAGGTAACATCCTCTACGCCAGCTTCTTCTAAAAGCTCTACCCCTTTTTGTGAAGAAATCCCTTTCGCACAAACGACATAGACGGGTTGATCGTTTGGTAATTTCGGTTTTACATCTTCAACACCATTTTTCAGCTGTGTAAAAGGGATATTAAGGCTTTGGACTGTTTCACCGTCAATCGCCCATCCCTCATAATCCTCTTCTTTACGGATATCTAGTAAGAATACGTCTTCCTTATTTAAAATTTTCTGTGCTAGTTCTTTTACCGTTAGGGGTTCCATAGCCATATAGACTCCTCCTTTTTATTTTTAAAATAAAATACCCCACCATACTTTGACTGCTGTGCCGATTATTAAAATAGCTAATATCACCTGCAGAATCTTTGTGTTAGCATTCTTACCTGTTTTTGCTCCTAATGGTGATGCAATCGCACTTCCTACAGCGACTACAATAGCAGGGAATAAAGGAACGTCACCTGAAAACAACTTACCTGATACGGCTCCAATCGATGAAATCACCGTTATAGCAAGTGATGATGCAATGGTAACTCTAGTGGGGATATGAAGTACGGATAACATGATTGGAACAAGAAGGAATGCACCCCCTGCTCCTACAATACCCGCTCCGATTCCTACCAAAAATGCTGATGTGGCAGCAATCCCTTTGTGAAATGATTGAAGATCTTTTTCATATGAAACCTCTTTAGTAGGAATAAACATCATGACTACTGCAATCAAGGCTAGTACACCATAAATGATGTTAATGATCTGCTCCGATAAGAGCTTCGCCCCAAATCCACCTATCAAACTTCCAATTAAAATACTAATTCCCATGTACTTTATGAGAGGCTTATGCAAGTAGTTTCCTTTTCGATATCCCCATGCCCCACCAAAAGAAGCGACTAACACCTGTACTGCTACAACACCGGCAGCGGTATGGGAGCTAAACCCATCAAATCCAAAGAGAGGTGGAATGTACAGTAACATTGGATAATTGACAATGGCTCCACCGATTCCAACTAGACCTGATACGTAGGAACCGATTAAACCAAGTATAAAAACAGTCAATAAAAATAAAATATCCACAGACTTACACCTCTTTTGGTATTCCAGTGATCTTCATCTCTTTAAAAATCTTTCATAGCTTGTCTTACTCAAAGTAATCTATTCAATTTAAGGTTTCCATAATACCCGTACCACCACTTGTATCCAGATAAACATATAAATGCCGTGTAGGATCTACACGGCACCTAACAAGATTATTAATTTAAGATCAATTGGAGACCAAATGAACAAAGAATGCTTCCCCCAAGCATTTCACTATATTTCCCTAGTACGCCTCTAACTTTTTTACCAAGCAATAATCCTCCCCAAGTGAGTATCGTGCTAAATGCACCAAATAGAATTAATGTGAGGGCTGTGCGAACATTGGACATCCCAAGACTCAACCCCACCGAAAAGCTATCGAGACTCACACTTAAAGCAAAGACTATTAAGCCCATACCGATTGGCTTGATCATGGGTCCAGCATCATCTTTAAATGATGAAAGGAACATTTGCACTCCTAAAATTAAAAGAAGTATTCCACCAGCATATGTAGCGATTGAACCTAAATGGCTGGATAAAAAATGACCTAAAATTATTCCAGCAAAAGGCATAATGACATGAAAGAGCCCGACAACAACCCCAATAGAAAAAATGCGCCGAAGTCGTAGTGGGATCATCCCCATTCCTAATCCAACTGAAAATGCATCCATTCCCAATGCAATTGCCATTAGCGACAATGTTATAAATTCACCAATATATGCTACAGACAACATAAGTGATCCCCCTAGGACATGCTAGTTCAGCATATGCGTACCTAGAGGGATTTAGAAGTTTGAACTATGTTTGACTAATTTTTTGTGTAGCTGCTTTTTTTAACCGGTTCATCACAGCTTGTCCTACACCATCTTCAGGAAAGCTTTCACATAAAATCACATCAACATCCTCTTGATCAAAAGAGCGTAAGGCATGATACAGCTGTACCGCTACTTCTCTTAAGTCTTCTTTAGATCCACAAGTGTGTATGACAGCACCTTCCAACTCAGAAGCATGTTCATTGCTCACAATGACACCAACTCGCTTGCCACTTTGTTTTAATTGTTCAATCTGACTCTGGAAAAATTTCAGATCTCCTTCAATTAACCACATTGGGGCATCAGGTGCGTAATGCTTGTACTTCATACCAGGGGATTTAGGCTTACTACCTTGATTGGAAAGTGCCGGATCCACATCTACTTCACCGATCAATTCTTCTAAATCTTGCTTTGTGACGCCACCCGGACGCAAAATCACTGGTTTTTCACCACTGCAGTCTAAGACCGTTGATTCCACTCCCACTCCTGTGGGACCACCATCAATAATACCTGCAATTCGACCATTTAAATCGTCATAAACGTGTTCCGCTCGCGTTGGGCTCGGCTTTCCTGACAGGTTAGCACTTGGTGCGGCTAAGGGTAGTCCACACTCATCTAAAATAGAGATCGCCACAGGGTGATCTGGAATTCTCACAGCAACTGTGGATAACCCTGCTGTAACATTTTGCGCACAACGGCCATTGCTTTTCAGAATAAGTGTTAATGGACCTGGTAAAAAGCGATCAATTAATTTGTGTGCTATATCTGGTATATGTTGAACAACTTCATGAATTTGTTCTTTTTTCGCCATGTGGACAATTAACGGATTATCCGCAGGGCGTCCTTTAGCTTCAAATATTTTTTTTACAGCCTTTTCACTTGTCGCATCTGCCCCTAATCCATACACGGTTTCTGTAGGGAAAGCTACGACTTCTTCCTGTTGTAAAAGTTCCGCTGCTTGTTGTAGTGACACATGGTCTACATGGTCACGCATATTCCAATATTTCGTCTCAAACGTACTCAAATTGGAGCACCCTTTCCTTTCAATCTACTGTTCATTATGAGGCTTTACCAATAGGAATAGCAAGTGGATAACCTATTCAGAAGCGTAAATCTGTGTGAAACGGGTAACCATATACTGTGTGCATTTTATCAATTTAATGGAGGGATTTTCATGAAACCATTATACACAGCGCAAGCAACAGCAGAAGGCGGACGAGACGGAAAAGTATCCACATCCGATAACACGCTTCAAGAAAACCTAACTGTACCAAAAGAAATGGGCGGTTCTGGTGGAGAAGGTACAAACCCTGAACAACTATTTGCAAGTGGCTACGCAGCTTGTTTTGATGGTGCACTAAACTTAATTGCTGATAAAGCAGGAGAAAAAATCGAATCCAAGACGACCGTTGACGTTCATATTGGAAAAGAAGGTGACGGATTCGGTTTAGCAGCAACGATTAACGTTGAAGTGAATGGTGTTGATCAAGCTAAAGCCGATGAACTTGTCCAAAAAGCTAACGACTTTTGCCCTTATTCTAAAGCAACAAAAGGGAATATTGAGGTATCTGTGAACGCAAAAGCAGTGTAAATTAAGAAAAACGCAAGCGCCCGTTCGTTGCTGGGCGCTGGAGCTAGACATCTGGACAATAAAAAAGAAGCATCCAGCGGAGTTATCCACTGGATGCTTCTTTAATTGTGTATAAATCATTGGTTATCCATAAGAAAAACACAAGTTATTAACACTACTTATCCACAGTTGTTAATAACTTTATGATTTCTCCACACGATAACACCACCATTTCCCATCTTCTCTTGGTTGATTTTCCAGAGAATCAGGGATGTCATCCTCGTTAATAGGGGCATATTGTTGGGATTGTAGCAGTGTATCTAACCTTGCTTGGTGACTAAATACATAGATGTTGTGGATATCATGTTCTTTCGCATAAGCTTCAACGAGTTCAAAAAGTGAAAGAACCACCCTCGGGTCCACACCAGGTTGTAAGTATAAAGATTTTAACCATACGCTCTTCTCTTCTGCTGGCTCAAGGGCAAAGAACCCTTTTCGATCTCGATCGATCTCCACATAGTACCCATGTTCATACAAACTTTCCTCATCATCCAACTGTTCCATTCGTACTCCAAAAAAATCTTTCATCGTCTGCAGATCATAATCACGAACTCTTTGTATCGCTAGCATATTTCACTCTCCCTATTTTTCTTTACTAGTAAATCTATGTGTGGGGAATGAAAATATGCTAGATTCTACAGAAAAGTTATTAACTAAACAAAGAACCGAACCATTCAAATAAGAAAAACTTCACTTCTACATCCTTTTCTCCTTCTGCAGAGGCAACTTCCTCTTCTTTATCCACAGGGTCTTCTTCAGCTGCTGCTACAGATGTGCCGTTTGAAAAATCTAAGAAGCATAAAGGTGGGAATAATACACACCACCAATTGGCGCCTTGGCCTTCGCCAAGTTCAATTAAGATCGCTTCATATGTTCCTGCCGGATAAATATATGAACCGTACAATTTTGTGGGAAACTCTACATTTTCATCAAAATCTACTGAGTAAGATTGACTTACATTGTTCTCTTCTAACACGTTATCCACAATAGCTTCTAACTCATCTAAACGAGATTCAATAAGATCTCTTGCTTTCTCAATAGAAGTTAATTCTTCAACCCATTCTGTAATCTCAGCATTTACTGCATCACGAACTTCTCTTTTAATTTCTTGATCCTCTTTGTCATCACTATCTGCTAGAATACGAAGACGAATCGCTTCATCCGGGATCACCTGGTATTGGTTTATATTATTTGTATCTTGTTTACCTTGAAGCGTCATTGGAAACACCGTCACCAAAAGTGCTACAACTACAATTCCCCAAATTATTTTTTTCTTTTTCATATTGCCCGCCCCTTCCGTAACTTGTTCTTAATCCAAGTATGGTCGGGGAATCTAGTATTTATACTTTGAATCTAGCAAAAAATTTAAATGTTAGAGATTGTGATTGATATAGGTGGGAAAAGAGACTGTTGCTTGTTCCATTAAAGCTTCCTTATGTGGAAGAATGGGAAACGAAATAAGTTGGGAGGAGTCCGTTACTTTTGTGAGGAGTTAGGGGGTCAGTGAAACGTCGATACTCCTGTGGAAAGGGCGAGCGAGATCCCGCAGGAACGTAGTGACGAGGAAGCTCGATCGGTCTTCCGGGGAAAGCAACCCGTTCCACAGACGCCGCTCTCTATTTGGCAACGGAACCCCCCCGCACCAGCTCATTCAACATAACTGCCAGATACTGAATAACATTGTTTCCGTTGAATACCTCAACCTAAACAAAAAACAACCCGAGATGAACCTCTTTGTGAAGAGGGTCATTCAGGTTGTTTTTTATATCCAGGCAAAAATCATTCGATCTTTTCCGTTAATATCTTTTTCGACCTGAGGTTCAGATTGTGGATAAGTATCCTTAATGATGTTTGATACAGCTTCACCTTGATCATGTCCAATTTCAAATGCGAGCAATGCCCCTTCATTCGCAACCTGAGGCACTTGCTTCATGATCTTTTTGTATGCAGCTAAGCCATTATCATCTGCAAACAACGCCATGTCTGGGTCATACTTTTCCACAACATCCTCTAGGGATTCACGGTCTCTTTCAGGAATGTAGGGTGGGTTAGATACAATCAAGTCCATTTTTTCGTTATGTTCCATGAGGGATTCAAGGAAATCACCTCGGGAAAAGTGCACATCTGCATCTAATTGCCTTGCGTTCTCCCGGGCAACGTTTAATGCATCAATGGAAAGATCTGTTGCATGTGTGGATAACCCTTCAATTTCTAGGGCAAGGGTTATCGCAATAATGCCACTACCTGTTCCGATATCAACACCTCTTAAAGGGCGCTCTTTTTGTCTAAGTCGGTTGATAACACCTAATACCAGTTCCTCTGTTTCCGGTCGAGGTATAAGAACGTGATTGTTTACGTTGAATGTTCGACCGAAAAACTCTTCGGAACCAATTAAATGCTGAACTGGCACTCCTGTTTCAGCATGTTTTTCTATGTCTTTTTGGAATTGGGACCATGTCTCTTCTGGAAGCTCCGAGCGAGATTCCGCTAACAATTGAGCGCGCGACATACCCATGTGATGTTGAAGTAAGAGCATTCCGACATTTGTTTCTCGATTGTTCTCTTCTAAAAAAAGAGAAGCCCAGCGCCGGGCTTCAAAAATTGTTTTTGCCATCGTTATTCACCCAATTGTTCGAGTGCTTTTGTTTGTTCTTCAATAAGAAGAGCTTCCATGATCTCTTCTAGGTTACCTTCTAGAATTTGATCAAGCTTTTGAATTGTAAGACCGATACGGTGATCTGTTACACGGTTTTGCGGGAAGTTGTACGTACGGATACGCTCAGAACGGTCACCAGAACCTACCGCAGATTTACGATGCTCATCATACTTCGCTTGTTCTTCTTGCTGAACTTTTTCGTAAATACGTGCACGTAGTACTTTCATGGCTTTTTCTTTGTTTTTGATCTGAGATTTTTCGTCCTGACAGGATACAACGGTTCCAGTAGGCTCGTGTGTTAAACGTACAGCAGACATTGTGGTGTTAACACTCTGTCCTCCTGGTCCACTTGAAGCAAAGGTGTCGACACGAATATCTTTTTCATTGATATCCACTTCAACTTCTTCAGCTTCAGGAAGAACAGCAACTGTTGCTGTAGACGTGTGAATACGACCGCCTGATTCTGTTTGAGGAACACGTTGCACGCGGTGCGCTCCATTTTCGAATTTCAGCTTGGAGTAAGCTCCAGATCCGTTCACCATAAAGATAATCTCTTTATAGCCGCCTACTTCGCTTTCGTGTGCTTCAATCACTTCTGTTTTCCATCCATGAGACTCAGCATAACGGGAGTACATGCGATACAGGTCCCCTGCGAATAGTGCAGCTTCGTCTCCACCTGCTGCTCCGCGAACTTCCATAATAACGTTCTTTTCGTCATTTGGATCTTTTGGAATAAGAAGAATCTTAAGACGCTCTTCCAGGTTGGATTTTTGCGTTGAAAGATCACTTACTTCTTCCTTCACCATTTCTTTCATCTCGTCGTCATCTAGACCATCATCTAGCATGGCTTTGGCGTCATCTAGTTGTTGAGAGATGTCCTTATATTCACGGTACGCTTGTACGGTTTCTTCAAGACCCGCTTGTTCTTTGGAATACTCGCGTAATTTGTTGGAGTCATTGACGATTTCCGGGTCACTTAGCAATTCATTAAGCTTATCATAACGATCTTCTAAGGTTTGAAGTTTTTCTAACACTTGCAACCACCTCTTTATTTGTCCATAACAGTATAATTATAGTATAGGCGTTATAGAGAGTCAAAAGAAGCTCAATTGGGAAGTTTTTTTATGAGAACCAGGTCACCGAATACTTACCCACCAATATAAGACATTTCAATTTTGGGTTTGTTTTGAGTTCCCTCCGTTCTGATTTCAGAATAGCGATCATCTCGTTTGTTCCAGCGATTTCGTACCAAATCCGAAATTTTCTCATCTGACTGATTAGAACGTAAGTGTTCTTTTAAGTCGTACCCGATTGATGCAAATAAACATGTATAGAGCTTTCCTTCTGCAGATATTCTTGCTCTTGTACATGATCCGCAAAATGTATTGGAAACTGAAGAGATAAAACCAACCTCTGATTTGCTGCCTTTAAAGCGGTACCTTTTCGCTACCTCCCCAAAATAGCTTGGATCCATGGCTACTAACGGATATTCTTTCCGAATCATGTCATACAGTTCTTTTTTCGTCACCACCTCATTTAAATTCCATCCATTAGAAGATCCAACATCCATAAACTCAATAAAACGCAAAGTAATGCCCTCTTCCTTAAAGAAGCGCACCATCGGAAGAACTTGTTCTTCATTTAATCCCTTTTTGACAACCATGTTCACTTTCACTTCTAACCCAACATCTCTTGCTGAAAAAATCCCCTTAAGTACTTGATTAACATCCGTTCCCATATTATTAATACGTTTAAACAACTCATCATCTAAAGAATCTAAGCTGACATTCACTCGACAAATCCCTGCTTCTTTTAATTGCTTGGCATATTTAGCTAGAAATGCACCATTAGTAGTTAAAGTAATATATTTTATACCATTTACTTTATTTAATTGTTCAACGAGTTTAGGCAGATCTTTTCTTAATAAGGGCTCTCCTCCGGTCAACCGAATCTTCTCAACACCTAGCTCCGCAAATATCTTAGCCAACCGAACAATCTCTTCGAAAGATAAGAGTTCATCTTTATTCATAAAAGGATATTCAGCATCGAATATCTCTTTAGGCATACAATAGCTACATCTAAAATTGCATCTGTCTGTAACAGATATCCTTAAATCCCGTAAAGGTCGATTATGCGTATCGATTACTCTCACTTTACTGCACTTCCCTTCATTCCCATTTAACAGCTAAAGAATAACACAGAGTCTATATCAGAATGGTGATGTTTATCACAGTTCACAAAACCGCCTTATTTTGTTCATAAAACATTACTTTTTACAGTAAGATACTCCATTGTTTCTAATATCACGGAATGTTACTCTAAAGGAAACATTTGGAACGATCCCATTTCGGAGGTGAAGAGTTTGTTGGAAAGCACGAATAGAAAAAGTGATTTAGAATGTATTTCAGATGACCTGACCTCCCTTCTTCAATCAATCAGCACAACCAAAACAATCGACGCAAGAACCTTTTTGTTCCAAGAAGGGGAAGAAGCACATGAATTATACGTCATTCAACATGGTCTTATCCAAATTAGTAAATTAACTCAAGAAGGAAATGAGTTGAATTTGCGCACTTGTCAAGAAGGCGATATTGTTGGTGAGTTAACCTTGTTTACGGATGAAGCCAAATATATGCTGAATGCATATGCCTTAAAAAAATGTAAAATCTTAATTATTCAAAAGGATCAACTTGAGAAGGAATTGCTTTCAAATTCCAGACTAACTTTTGAGTTTATGAAGTGGATGACAAACCTCCTCCGTATCAATCAATCGAAAATAAAAGACCTGGTGATGAATGGAAAGAAAGGTGCCCTCTACTCAACCCTCATTCGCTTTTCAAACAGCTATGGTATTCAGCAAAAAGATGGAAGGTTAATTGATATGCATTTAACTAACCAAGAAATTGCTAAGTTCTGTGCAGCTACCCGTGAGAGTATTAATCGAATGTTGAACGACCTTAAGAAAAAGGGCATTATTCAAATAACTAAGGAAAGCAAAATACTCATTAAAGATATTCATTATTTACGAACAGAAATTGGATGTGATCACTGTCCAATAGATATTTGTGTTATTGATTAATAACGATAAGCTGGCAAACCTCTTTTGGGTTGCTAGCTTTTTTGAAGCAAACAAAATCACTTATTCATGTGAAGATTATCACAGATCTTTTCTGATTTTGTCTTTACCATGGTTGTATAAAGGTTAGTGAAGGAGAGGGTATCGTGCTAAAGTCTGAGTACGTATTTAACTTAAAAAATATAACCATCTTTCAAGATATCGATCACGACGTATTTAAACGAGTATTTAATGCATCCAAATTAATCGAATTTCAACCCTCAGATAACCTAGGCTCTTTATTATCGGATGATGATCTACTCATTATTTTACAGGGTGAACTAGCTCTTTATTTTATGACAAAAACTGTTTCTCATCATGTTTGTACCATGAAACCTGGTGATACTGTTTCGAAAGCCACCTTACTTTTGACCGATACCCATGATCCTTTACTCTGTGCAATATCTGAAACAGTTTGTTTACAAATACCTATTCACCTTATTAAAGAGTTAACAATAAGCCACCCCTTATTAAAAAGAAATCTATTACGCTCGTTACAAAATAAATTAATTCTTTCATTTGAAACATTGACGAAGCAAATTGAACAATCCAAAGAATAAAATCTTGTTCAAAAAGTGTCCACATTCCATGTGATATACTTCACACACAATTAACTCCCTCTTTGGTAAGATTCAAGTATCAAAGGTACGAAAGGGGTTAATTAAGGTGAAGAATTCAAATGTTTCTCACAATCATACTTCAGAATCAACTCTTAAATCTTCAAGAATAAATCAATGGGATCCTGAAAATGAAACGTTTTGGGTAACAGAGGGTAAAAGGCACGCTAACCGAAATCTAACCATATCTGTAATAGCTTTATTCCTAGCTTTTGCAGTTTGGCAAATTTGGTCTGTCGTTGCTGTTAACTTAAACAGTGTTGGCTTTAATTTTACTAATAGTGAGTTATTCACACTCGCTGCTTTACCAGGGTTAGTAGGAGCTACATTCCGAATCTTCTTTACATTTATGCCTGGCATAGTTGGTGGGAAAAATTGGACTGTGATTAGCACAGGGGCTTTATTAATCCCTTCCATTGGAATAGGGTTTGCGGTGCAAAACCCAGAAACACCTTTTGTAACCATGGCAATCCTTGCTGCCCTTTGTGGTATTGGTGGAGGTAACTTCTCTTCTTCTATGGCAAATATTAGCCCATTTTTTCCAAAGAAGCTTAAAGGAACTGCCAATGGACTAAATGCCGGACTAGGAAATCTAGGTGTTAGTGCTGTTCAATTCATTACTCCCATTGCACTTGGGTTTGGTTTTATTGGAGCAATGACAGGTGGTTCCCAAACATTAGATGAAGGTAAAACCGTTTGGATTCAAAATGCAGCTTTTATTTGGGTAATTCCGATTATTCTCATTACACTTATCGCCTTGTGGGGAATGGATAATCTTCCAGGTACGAAGCAGTCCTTTAAAGAACAATCCATTATTTTCAAAAACAAGCATACATGGATTATGACATGGCTCTATACAATGTGCTTCGGATCTTTTATCGGTTATTCTGCTGCTTTCCCATTACTAATTAACTCTGAATTCTCGCATGTGGATGGAGCTGTAGGCTTAGCATTTTTAGGACCTTTACTTGGTGCTGGCATTCGTCCAGTCGGTGGTTGGTTATCAGACAAGGTGAAAAGCGGTTCTTTGGTTACATTCTGGGACATTGTCGTCATGATTGGCGCTACGGTCGGAGTCGTTTACTTCTTAAATGCCCAAAACTTTACTGGTTTCTTAATTATGTTCCTGATCTTATTCCTAACAACTGGAATTGCGAATGGTTCGACGTTTCGTATGGTTCCATTTATCTTCCCTGAAAAACAGTCTCCACCAGTATTAGGCTTTATTGCTGCTATTGCTGCATATGGTGCTTTTCTAATACCTAAAGTATTTGGATGGTCTATTGACTCAACTGGTACTGCCAATTTAGCTTTATATATCTTTATCATCTACTATGTCATCAGCCTGTTCATTACATGGTTTTGGTACTCCAGAAAAAATGCTGAAATAAAGTGCTAACCGAGCGAGATTAAAAGAAAAGGAGGATGAACCATGAGGTTGAAAAGTTTCTTGAAAAGCGGCCACACTCCAACGCTCGCTTCATCATTTTTATATTTTGATATAAGTTTTATGATTTGGGTTATTTTAGGGGCTACAGGTAATTTTATTGTAGAAGATCTAAACTTGACAGCTGCTCAGAAAGGGATGATGGTTGGCATCCCTGTTTTAGGAGGTGCTTTACTCCGAATTCCAATGGGTCTCTTAGCTGATAAATTTGGTGGCAAAAAGATGGGGTTAATTGGAATGACGTTAACCATGATTCCTCTTGCATGGGGATGGTTGTTTGCCGATTCTCTAAGTGAAGTCTATTCACTTGGTTTCTTGCTAGGTGTAGCCGGAGCTAGTTTTGCAGTCGCTTTACCGCTAGCGAGTAGATGGTATCCACCTGAGCATCAGGGCTTAGCAATGGGAATTGCGGGTGCTGGTAATAGTGGAACCGTTATTGCAACCTTCTTCGGACCAAGGTTAGCCGAAATATATAGTTGGAACTTCGTATTTGGAGTTGCACTAATCCCTTTAATCATAGCTTTTATTGTATTCGCTATTTATGCTAAAGACTGTCCATCTGCGAAGCGACCTCAGAATGCCAAAGAGTACTTTAGCGTTATTAAACGAAAAGAACCTTGGCTGTTTGCTTTCTTTTACAGCTTATCCTTCGGCGGATTTGTAGGTTTGACTAGTTATTTAACGATATTTTTCTTTGATCAGTATGGTGTAAGTAAAGTGCAAGCTGGTGATTTTGTGACACTCGTTGTATTTGCAGGAAGTTTTGTACGTCCAATTGGGGGCTTTTTAGCAGATAAATGGGGAGGGATGATTATGCTTGTCTTCCTCTTCTCAGGGGCTACGATCTGCTTGGGGATTGTTGGTATGTTACCGCCTGTTTACATTGCACTAGCAATGTTATTCCTTACCTTAGTCTTTTTAGGGACAGCGAATGGTGCTTTGTTTCAGGTTATTCCAGTTAAATTCCCTAAAGAAGTTGGGCTTTTAACTGGATTTGTAGGGGCAGCAGGTGGTTTAGGAGGATTCTTCTTACCAAACATCCTGGGAATTTTCAAACAGGTCACTGACTCTTATTCATATGGATTTTGGTGGGTTGCAACAACCATTTTAATCGCCATGATTATGTTATACACGATGTATCGCAAAGATCAACAGGAACGTTTAACACACCAACTTTCACATACAAATAGAGTAAATAGTAGAGTTTAATTTAGACACATAGACTATTATATAAAAAGAGCTTCTTATTTATTTAAGAAGCTCCTTTTATTAGATTAATGTAGAATGTAAATACATGTTGCTCCCTCTCATAATACCGACACAATCCTTACCCTTCCCCTTAATCGTCCTTACCTATAAATATCCTTGATGTAACAAATATCACAGACGGTTTCGTTTACAATCTTCTATAATAAATATAAGAATATGATATGTGCATAAAAACGTGACATAAGGAGGCTTACACAGATGCTATCAGTTGAACTCCACACACCAGAATCAAATGAAACAGAAAAAATACTGAAGTCAAATGGTTTTCAAGAGAGTAACGGACACATGGTGTACAAACCGAACAAACAAGAACAAATTACCGTTATACTTAATAAGACAAACCAGAAGATTACACTAACGTTCTCACCCCAACTCAACCTTGAACAATTCACCACCATCCATCAAAAGATCATGGAGCTCATACAGTGTTTCGATAGTAAATACGATGACTCGAACAGCTTATTAGGATACTTAAAAGACGGTGAGGGCGCTTATATCATAACCAACTGGTCGAAATGGTATAAATTGCTGCAGGACGCTAGATTGAAAACACTTGAGGGGCAGAAGGTTCGGATTCTCGACCAAAAGGAAAACGAACTCGGTTCAGGAATATTTGTAGACTACAAAAGGGACACTGAACATTTAACCATAATTGAATGTTCAATTATTACGTTATTTGGAGAGAAGGCTTATTCAGGTACCAATTTAAAAATAGAACCGACGAATGAATGGTAACGAACGGGTAATTTTTAATGAAACAGAAAGTTCTTTGTTTGAAGAAATTAATACGTAAACCTCGCTCTCTATATGTATCACTAATTTTAAGAATACTGAGGTTGATAAGGTTTTAGGCTATACTATATAGAAAGAGTTTGTGAAAGAATGTACTTACACTAACTGGCACTGGCAGGATTCTTGAAGACTTGAAACTGAGAGGATTCCGTTGCTGTTGAGAAGTTTGTTACGGTCAGTGAAACGGCAAGCCTGTTGTGGAAGACAAGCCGAGCCTCCTCGTGCCTGCGGGGTCTCGTCTTGCCTTTGTTACCACGACAGTTTGCCGTTTCCTTCCCTCCACGCGATTATGGAGATTAACGGACCATAATATTGACTTTCTCAACTCATATTGATTGGATATCATATTCAGAGAAGTTGCTCAGAACCTTGGCATGATAGTGTTACACTACCTGGAATCCGACCACCTCATCTCAGAACTACGGCGGTTCCGTTAGTCTCCATTCGGCAAAGGTGGGCTGTGGAACGGGTTGACTCCAGCGGAAGAACGGAGTGACGAGACCCCGCAGAGAGCTTGCGAATGAGGAGGCTTTAAAGTTAACAATGAAGTTCGGTTAAAACCGCTACTTCCTGTAGCAACACCGAACTACCCCACGTCGTGTGGGGCAGCAGGAAAGCAACCCGTTCCACAGCCCACCGATCTGTACAAAAGCAACGGAACCATACGCACATTATCTCGAAACCAAGTCTTCTACATAAGGGGGCTTTAGTTGAAGAACAAGTCAATTAAAAGAGTTCACTACGGATAGATAACCTTTATCCGTAGTGAACTCTTTTTTCCTTGTTCTATCATTTATATTCTTGCTTACGCCAGCGCCAAAACGTTAGCACACATATTAGAGAAGATACAATACTAACAATCGAATATGTGATGACATGTTCGTATTCTTCTCCGAAAAACGATTCGATCGTCCATTGTAGTGCAACTACATTCACAGCTAGTGTAATGAAAATGATGATCCAATAGATTTTTTTACCCATGTCGGATCTGCCTTCCTACTGCATACACAACTCCATTTTCTACTTGAATATCAATTAAAGGTAACTCTCTTTGTGGAGGACCTGCTAAAGGGTGACCGTTATCGACACTGAAGAATCCCCGGTGACATGGGCACAGTAGGACAGATTCCTCTTTTTCATAGAAAACAGGACATTGTAGGTGTGTACACTTGTTATTGTAAGCTTTTAATTCTCCATCCTTTGTATGAACTAAAATGGCTGGCTCACTCTCAGTAGGATACTGAAAATTTATCGCACTGTCTTTAGGAATATCAGCAAGCTTCGCAATCTCTTTTCTATTATCATCCTTTTCCTTATCCTGAAGGGCTAGAACAGAAAAAGGTAAAGTAGCTACACCTAGTGTGACGGTTGCTCCAACGGCAGATTTCAGAAAAGATCTTCGGTTAAATTTCAAATCTTCATCACGTTCTAGGTTGTGGATGAGCCCAACCATATCCTCTCTTGTTTCTTTTTGATTTCGTTTTCCTTTTTGCTCTTTTGACAAGATGCACAGCCTCCTTATTAATCCGTATAAACTCCAAAGAATTCAGGAACATACTCCCACTTGTTTCCTTCTTGAGGCTTTTTACCCTCTACCAGATTCATTTGGGAACGTCTTCTTCGCAACTGTTGCATCTCATCAAAATCAATAAAGCGAATCGCATCGCTCGGACAAACAGATGCACACATTGGAGCAATATCATGTTTGGATCGATCGTAACACATGTCACATTTATACATTTTATTCTCTTCAAAATCGAACTTCGGAATCCCGAATGGGCATCCAAATGTACAATTGCGGCAACCAATACATTTTTCTTCCATTGCTGACAGAACAACGCCTTCATCCGTAATTTGAATCGCATTAGCGGGACAAACACGTGCACAAGCAGGGTCTTTACACTGCATACAAAGCATTGGGTACGTTTGACGACTCTCTGTAAAATCTACATACTCTACGTAATTTCGTTCCTTAGCATCATGGTCACCACACTCACGACAAGCTGCTTGACAAGCTCGGCACCCGATACATCGTTCAAACTCCAAGTACATAATTTTATTCACGAGTTATCCCCTCTTTCTTTGCAGGTAATTTTTCCATCTGTAGCGCGCACACTTTAAATTCGGGCATTCTAGATATAGGATCTAGACAATCACTTGTTAGTTGGTTCACCGCTAACTCTTTCCCCCAGTGATAAGGGACAAACACTGTATCTTTCCGTATGGCTTTCGTGATTTTCGTTTTGACAGTCATATGGGAACGTGGTGTTTTCAGTTTTACCATGTCTCCATCTTCTAGTTGATATCGACTTGCTAACGCCGGATGCATTTCAGCAAAAGGCTCAGGACATTGTTCCATTAAGAAATCCACACGTCTTGTTTGATTACCTGATAGATAATGGAAAACGACACGCCCTGTAGTTAGAAACAGTGGATAATCTTTGGTTGGTACTTCTCCTGCCTCTTTCCATCCCACTACCCCAAGATTCGCTTTCCCATCCTCTGTATAAAAGGATTCTTCAAACATTGTTGGTGTCCCTGGATGGTCCTCTGCAGGACATGGCCAGAATACACCGTTTTCTCTATCTATGCGATCCCAAGTGATTCCGTAGTAATCGGCTTTTCCACCTTTTGTTGCTAAGCGAAATTCATCAAAAATCTCACCAGCTTCATTATATAAAAAGTGCTTCCCTTTCCCCATTCTTTCAGCAATTAAGCTTAAAATCTCCCAATCTGGTTTTGACTCCCCTATGGGATCTGTTACTTTACGAATTCGAATAACTCGACCTTCAATATTGGTCGTCGTCCCTTCATCTTCCGCCCACGTTGTAGCTGGTAATACCACATCCGCAAAGGAAGCTGTTTCAGATAAGAAGAAGTCACTTACAACTAGAAAATCTAGCTTCTTAAAACCATTCCAAATATGCTCGAGATTTGGTGCCGAAACAGCTGGGTTTGAACAAATGACATGCATGCCACGGATATTACCCTTCTCAATCTCTCCAAACATTTCATAGGCTGAGACTCCTGGCTTCGGCATTTCACTTGGATCGATCCCCCAAATACTTGAAATGTATTCCACGGCCGCTGGATCTGTTAGCTTACGATATCCTGGTAATAAGTCCGATTTCTGACCATGTTCTCTCCCGCCTTGACCATTCCCCTGTCCTGTGAATGTAGCTACACCAGATGCGAATTTTCCTACCTGTCCTCTAAGGAGTGCCATTGAGCTATATAAGCGAACATTATCTACCCCTTTAGATTGTTGTTCTACTCCTCGTGCAAACATGACAACAGAACGTGGGGACATCCCATAAATATGTGCTGCTTTAATAAGTTTCTCCACTGCCACTCCTGTAATCTCAGAGGTATATTCAGGAGTGAATTTATCTACATTTTGTTTTAACTCTTCGAAGTTATTGCATCGCTTTGAAACGTACTCCTTATCCACATATCCCTCTTTAATAATTAAATGAAGCATACCATTCGCAAGCGCAGAGTCCGTACCAGGTTTTAAATCTAAGTGAACGTCTGCCACTCGAGCTGTCGGTGTCTCACGTGGATCCGCTACGATGAGTTTAGCTCCTTTGTCCTTTGCTTTCCAGAACCATTGGATACTTGTTGGATGACATTCTGCTGTATTTGAACCTGCTAAAAAGAAGCAATCACTGTGTTCAAGCTCTGTCCAAGGTAGCGTGGATCCACGGTCTACACCAAAAGTTTGAATAAACCCTCCGGCTGCTGAACTCATGCAGAAACGTCCATTATAATCAAGGTAACGAGTCCCTAGTCCGACACGAGCATATTTACCAACCAAATAACACTTTTCATTTGTCATTGATACCCCACCAAAAACTGACAGAGCATCTTTTCCACTTTCTTCTTGAAGTCTTTTAAAGTTCTTTTCAATTAAATCGAGAGCTTCTTTCCAAGAGGATTCTACAAATTCCCCGTTCTTTTTAATCAGAGGCTTTGTAATACGGTCCTGGTGATCAATTGTTTGATAAGCAGTTACGCCTTTCGGACACATTTTCCCATTCGTAACAGGCCAGTCGTATCTTGGTTCTACTCCCACAACTTTTCCTGAACTTTTATTCACTCGAATATGCATTCCACATTGCATACCGCAATAACAACAATGTGTTGTAATTAACTTTTCACCTGGTTTATGAAGATTCTGAATGCCTTCTTTTGCTATGAAATCACTCATCGCTCGTTTCCTCCCTCTTCTTTATGCTGTTCCAGCTCTTTTTGAACGTGATCTGGAAAATTATAATAATCATCTGTTCGTCTGCTACCAAAACCGGACATTTCAGAACCATTGCGCGTTAAAATCGGGTTATGTCCCTGTTGAAGGTGTGGCTGATTATTTAATTGCTTCATAACACGAATCCTTCTTCTACAAGCTGGACAGTAATCAGATAGATACGAACCATCCTCTAGTTGTAGATCAAACTGTTGCACGCTCAAGATTTCCTTTACGTCACTTACCTGTGGATCTGAACTGTACACTGTACCACATCGCAAACATGGTCTGGTGTCCACTTTCCACTCCTCTTGATAGTTCATCGGAACAGCCGTTGTAAGTGGTCGAATCGGTAAATGAAATAGCTTTCCAAACGGGAAATAAATCAGTAAAACCACAACGGTTACCTGGTGTACAAGTGTCATATAATGATGCATCCAACCATCTAATAAGACGTAAGAAACGGTTAACAATAGCCCTGTAACTGTAACGGCTAATAAAAGGAATAATGGAAATAAGTCAAATTCAGCGCGTTGTGTTACCTTGACATCCTCATTTATAATCCTCCTAGTCAATGCCATACATACACCAATTAAAACCATTGAAGCTGTAATATTTAATCCGTTATAAACCATTTCAGCAAAGAGACCATGAGCAGCCATTGATATGGTTTCAACCCCCATTACGACAATCGTATAGGTTTCTGGATCCACTAGTTCAAAGTGCATCCAACCAAAGGTAAGGCCAAACGTGATAGCGAATGACCCTATGCACCCCCATGCGATTAGAAAGTGCTGTACGCCTCTATAAATTCCTCTTTTAAAAATAAATTTCTGTAAAAATATATTTTCAAAAGCTGTTTTCAAGATTGCTTTCATATTTCTCCGCTTATATTTGCGTTGCCTCAAATTCTTTAAGCTACGCTGGATCACTTGTCTTGTAGCCGGTCGTAGTAACCAAGAACTCATACGAATCGTCAAACCAATAGCAAAGATAAGGGAAGAAATGAGGTATCCCATTAACGCCATATCAAAATGCAAAAAATTCTCTGTTCCTATCCATATGGAGAAAAACAGGAGTAAGACAACAATGAAAGAATATTTACTGCTCTTGGAGTAAAACGACCTCTCTAAAGACTTCATTATTTATAAGCCCCCTTGTGACATTTTTAACATCCTATTGATACATCATTTGTTACATTATTTATAAACACTACGTCCTTAGCGCTATGATCAACTATCCTAAGTGTACAAAAATGTAATTTTTAAGACTGTGAAATACATCACAGGAAAAGGATTTTTTCTAAAATTATGAATGAGGTGTGAACAATGTTATCAGGAGAAGTTATTGCTGTAACAAGTGGAAAAGGTGGGGTAGGAAAGTCAACCGTTTCCGTCAACTTAGCCATTGCTCTAGCTCGTAAAGGATTGGATGTCGCGCTTATAGACCTTGATATTTACGGGTTCAGTGTTCCTAAAATGATGAATCTTAGCAATCGACCGAAAACCTTCAATGGACGAATTATTCCAATTGAGTCACATGGCGTAAAGGTTATGTCTATGGGATTCCTCGTAAAAGATAATGACCCCGTCGTATGGAGAGGACCGATGCTTGGAAAGATGGTTGAACATTTTAAAAATGATGTAACGTGGGGGAAATTAGACTATTGTATCATTGATATGCCACCAGGCACGGGAGATGTTGCTTTAGACTTACATCACCATATCCCACAAAGTAAAGAAATTATCGTTACAACCCCTCATCAGACGGCATCACTTGTGGCTGAGCGAGCAGGAAAAATGACGATTAAAGCCAATCATGACATTTTAGGAATCGTAGAAAACATGTCTTATTTTCAACCCAAGGATCAGAGTGAAAAATACTATATTTTCGGAAAAGATGGAGGAGACCTATTAGCTGATACATTAAACTCAGACGTATTAGCTCGATTACCAATTGAAGAACCAAATGAGTCGTCTCAAACCCCATCCATTTATGCAGAAAACACAAACCTTTGTCACCATTATGATCACTTAGCTACAAGAGTTGATGAGAAGATTGCACATAAAGCTCATTAATACGAAACCCATGTCCAACACAAGAAGGGACATGGGTTTTTAAATGGATTTATCTAGACCAAAACCTACAACAATATCATTAAAACAACAAGGAAATACAATGAATTTATAATCTCGATAATACCAGTTTGCATAATCGTAAGTTTCTTGCCATATAGAAAAAAAGCTCTAATCATACTTGGTATAAAGGGGGTCATCCAGATGAAAGAACCCGTAATTATGATAGGTCCCACGATTAATAGAATGTGATACATCCAAGAGTACCATCTAAATTTTACATTCTTCTTTTCCCGAATCATGGTTTTAATAAAAAATGTACTCCCTAAGAAAAATAAAAATGATAAAAGAACTACACTCCACCCTTTCAAATCCAATATTCCTGCCCCAAGATAATAGCTTGCTGCTCCACCTACACAAAACACAATAATGGCTGTTACATCATTAGCAAATGCACGCTCTTTTTTCTTCTTAGTATAGTAAATATTAATGAGAAATAAAGGCAACATGAACAACCCAAAGATCATCATTCTCCATTCATTAAGGAGTACGACAACAAGAAATAGCATAGCAATCCCCATATAAATTCCTGTCCATTTCAAATGAAGGTCCCTTTTCTTCCCTTTAATAAGCATAAGAATGGGATACGTAGATAAATAAAGTCCCAACCAGCCAATCAGTAGTGGAATGTGAACCCAGGTGAATTCACTTGACGTCATACCTAAAATAAAGGGAACAAGTAGCATGGCCCATGCTCCATGTTGTTTCGGTAATAATAACTTCATCTCTTCACCTTCTTTTATAAGTATAGGTTTATTATAAACTCAGAAGCAGATTGAGGATGTGATGTATTTCACTTACTTTGAACCTATCTTTTTATACGATTGACTAAAAGATAAGTGGGAGTGGTTTAGATGAAGAACAGAGACTTTAATAAAAATCCTTTTATTGTAATCTGGGAATTAACAAGAGCTTGTGAATTACATTGTCTTCACTGTCGAGCAGAAGCCCAATACAAACGTCATCCACTAGAACTTGATTTTGAGGAAGGTAAACAATTAATTGATTCAATCTATGAAATGGATAACCCCATGTTGGTCTTTACCGGTGGAGACCCGTTAATGAGACCAGATGTGTATGATATTGCCTCCTATGCGATCCAAAAGGGGGTTCGTGTATCTATGACACCTAGTGCAACCCCAAATGTGACCAAAGAAGCCATCAAAAAAGCGAAAGATATTGGTCTGTCACGATGGGCTTTTAGTTTAGATGGACCGAATGCTGAGATCCATGATCATTTTCGAGGAACTTCAGGATCATATGATTTAACAATGAACGCCATTGACTATATCCATGAACTAAAACTTCCATTACAAATAAACACGGTTATCTCCCGATACAATATCGATTTCTTAGAGGACATGGCCTCGTTAATTGAACAGTTAGATTGTGTGCTTTGGAGTGTCTTTTTCCTTGTTCCTACCGGAAGAGGTCAAAGCAAAGATATGATCTCACCAGTCGAGCACGAAAAAGTTTTTCGCTGGCTTAATGATTTAAGCAACCGAGTATCATTTGATATCAAAACCACTGCTGCCCAGCACTATAGACGAGTGGTGATTTCAGATAAAATGCGTAGAAACAATGACAAGGATAAAGAAATTATGTACTCCAATGCTTTGCATGAGGGGAAAACAGGACAATTTGATGGCCTTGGACGGGCACCACATGGTGTGAATGATGGAAATGGTTTTGTGTTTATCTCTCATATTGGAGATGTTTATCCAAGTGGCCTTCTACCCATTAAGGCGGGAAATGTACGAGAAACACCTTTACCAGATATTTATAGAAATTCACCTATTTTTAAAGAATTACGAAATCCCGACTTATATAAGGGAAAATGTGGTCAATGTGAATTCCGCTATGTTTGCGGTGGTTCTCGATCTCGGGCATACGCCTTAACAGGGGATTATTTAGAGAGTGAACCTGCATGTGTTTATATTCCACAAAGTATGAGAGGAAACAAGACTACATCTGAATCAAATCAATAGAGAGGTGTAAAAGAATGAATCGTAATGATGTCAAAGATCATTTCCGAACTGTACCCTTATTTAAAGAATTATCAGAAGCAGAACTAGACCCTTTCATTGAAATCTCATCTTGTCGAATCTATAACCCTAGATCTATCGTGTTTATGCAAGAGGATAAACTAGATCGAGTATTTTTCATACATTCCGGAACTGTAAAGATTTACAAAACGGATCATACTGGCAAGGAACAAATTGTGTCTGTTTTACAAGCCGGTGAGATGTTTCCTCACGCAGGGTTCTTTAGGGGAGGTGATTTTCCAGCCAATGCAGAGATCGTGGAAAAGGCTCAGTTAATTGTGACGCCAATCAAAGAATTTGAGAATATTCTTATTTTACATCCGGAGCTTTGTATCAAGTTATTTCGCGTACTCGGAGAAAAGATTATTGATTTACACGATCGCCTGGAAGAAAAAATCCTAAATAATACGTATGAGCAAGTCATCAAGCTATTAATTCGCCTCTCTAAAACGAATGGTCATAAATCAGGTGATTATTATACCATCACGACACACTTCACAAACCGAGAACTTGCCAATATGATTGGTACAACAAGAGAAACAGTTAGTCGAACAATAAACCAATTAAAGAAAAGAAATCTGTTACAGATGGATGATAAGGAATGTTACATCATACACCCAGATACATTAGAAAGGGAGATTATCGTCTAAACCTCATGGTGTTCACAGAATGTTAGAAAATCTACCGACGAATTGTGACTCATATCACAAGATCGTAAGCGTATCATTGATATGCTTTTTCTAGAAACACATTCAAACCATTTATGGAGGGATCATCATGCAACAAACCTTTAGCGAAGCGTCCATCATCCGAGATATTGTCACTCAATTCCCAAAAGCCAGTGATCTGTTTAAGTCCTATCGAATTGATTTCTGTTGTGGGGGTAACCGCCCGCTTGTTGAAGCGATCCAGGAAAGAGGATTATCTTCTGAGGAAGTAGTGAATCAATTAAACACACTCTATAAAGATTCAAAGGCATTACAAGAAACAAACATTGATTGGAATTCATCTTCTTCGCAAGAATTAATTGATCACATCATTCAAAAACATCACAAGTACTTAAATGAAGAATTGCCACAGCTAAGCCCCTATGTCACTAAAGTATTCCGTGTACATGGGCAATCACAGCCACACCTGGGCACAATCCATATACTATTTAATGAACTCAAGAAAGAGCTTGAGCAACACCTTATAAAAGAAGAATCAGAAGACTTCCCTTTACTTCTTGAATACGAACAAATTCCAACCATTGAAAATCGAGAGAAATTAATGAGAGTGGTGGAAAGCTTAGAGGAAGAACATGCGCATGCTGGAAATCTTCTTAAGGAGATTCGTCAAGTTACGAATGACTTCACACCTCCCCAAGATGCATGTGGCACGTATCGCCTCGTCTATCAACGACTAGAAGCACTGGAACAAGATTTATTCGAGCACATTCACTTAGAAAATAATATCTTATTTCCAAGAGCCGTTTCCTAAACGAAATCGAATAAGCACGACAAGAAACTCTAGCAACCATTCATGTTGCTAGAGTTTTCTATTCCTGTTACGTTTTCAGATTAGCTATTCTGCACCTCATTCATATTGAGAGGGGTCCGTAAAGGTAGTGTATAACAGATAAATTGCAATACACACACCCATGGCTGCAGACCCCCAGCCAAGTGTGATTTGATCAATGAGCAAGTAGTTGTTGCACAATTGTTGGGTTACATTCAGATATAGCCATCCCATGCTTAAAAACAATATTGTGAACAAGATGAAGACAGAATTTTTTAATGTAACATTAAGTCTCTTCCAACTGTCATAGAGGGGCACTCCCGCTAATAAGAATAAGCTCATAAACTTAAATACTTCTACACTTGGATACGTTAATGCATCATCCATAGTCCGAGGAATACTCCAATAGACTGCGATGATGACAAATAACGTAATTCCGGGTATTCCATTACCATTCCACTTTTCCCAAAAATGAGGGAAATGTATTTGAAAGTAACGACCAAATAAGGCCCCAGCAATAACCAACAAAGGCATTTGCATGTGCATATGAATAATCATAATGGATTCTAATAATGTCACTACAGGAGGAAGGGATAAAACGATAAAAAGTAAAAGGCCGATTAAAGATTGTTTCATTTCTTTCCTCCCCCTTGTTCAAGTAGTTCAACAATTGTATCCGCAGCTTCTTCAATTTTTGTATAATCCATGACCTCTGTAAGAGCACCCTTTTGATTTACTAAATAAAAGGCTGAGTTATGTGCGAAATTCCCATTCTCATCGGGAATTACAATAACACCGAACACATCTAATAACGATTCTAATTCTACTGGGTTCGGAATTCTTGCCATCCTCCATGTCTCTCCATCACTCTTGAAGTATTTTTGATAGGATCGTAACGTAGCTGGACCATCACGATCTGTGTCAAAACTAATACTTAAAAATACAATGTCTTCTCCTAAGTATGTCTTCGGAATACGCTCATAGACACGTTCCATATTTCTCTCTAGCTGAGGACAGACTGTTGAGCAAGCTGTGTAAAAAAACGTCACCAACATATATTTCCCTTTAAATGTAGAGGAGAGGTATGATTGACCTTCACTATCCTCTAATGTTATTTCCGGAAACTGAGGTTTTTCCTCCATTAATTGATTCACTCTAGCCCCCTCTGCAGTAAATACTTGAAACCCATCTGTTCCTAGATAGAACAATGTACCTCCAAACAGTAATACAAGTACCATGGCCAATCCTTGATTGTTATTCACCACTATCCCCCCTCTCCTATTGTTGAAAAAAATAGAGAGATAGCCTATGAACAGACTACCTCTTTGTTTTATTACCACGTTTTAATAGGTGGAGACCCTGGAGGCGCATTGATCGTGAAATCCACGATTGGAATTACATACCCCATGGCAATCAGTAATAGCATAATCACTATCCAATTCCCCCAACGTTCCGTCCAATATGGAGTATAGGTATCATGTTCTTCCCTTTCAGCGATCGGAAATTCTGTTTTCCCTTTCGGCGCTCGAAACATGAGATGAAAAACAGCATACACTTGCAACAGGACACCTACGATTAATAGAACCCCACCAATTGCGATAAGGATCATGAATGGATCCCATCCCATTGCAGTGGCACTCTCTCCATAAGTGGTATAAGACGTTCTGCGTGGTGCACCAAGTAACCCAACATAGTGCATGGACCCAGCCATAAACAGCATACCAACTGTCCAAATGAACGTCTGAATTACCCCTAAGCGATTGATCTTCGGTGTTAATGTGCGATTAGAAATATAAGGGACTAACCAATAGGTAATCCCAAAGAACGTTAAGATAACCGAAGTTCCTACCGTTATGTGAAAATGTCCTACAATCCACATCGTGTTATGCACGACTTGATTCAATTGGTTCGTTGATTGAACAATCCCACCAGCGCCCCCGACTATAAAGGCAATCATTGCAATCATTGGGGCTAAGAACCGAACATCACCCCAAGGCAATTTTTTGTACCAACCTAATAAACCTTTTCCACCTTGCTTCCGACCTGTCCGTTCAAATACAGAGAACATCGCATAAGCCGTCATTAAAGATGGAAACGCGATTGATAGACTCATAAAGACATGCAAGAATTTCACTTCCTGAGAAATTCCGGGATCAACGATTTGATGATGAAACCCGCCCGGTATATTCATAACAACAAGCAAAATAACTACAATCCGAGTTAATGTATCACTAAAACGGCGACCTCCAATAACTTTCGGAACAATGACATACCACGCAGAGACTGCTGTCAGATACCATATGTTAACCAACGTATGTCCAAATGCCCAAAACAGAGTCCGACTTAACATCACATTAATCGTTTCCACCCATCCAAAAGCCCAAGGAATAATCATAAAGACTTCTATTGCTACAGGGATACTCCCAAAAAACAAGAGAACAAATACACCCGTTGCAAAGAATGAAAAGATCGGTAAATTTTGTCCTCGATTATTTTTTCTCCAATGAGCAACATTGATGAACGCCCCAAATGCACACATCCAAACTCCTAAAACAATAAGCACTAATCCAATGTAGAAATAAGGAGATGCGGCCATTGGAGGGTAGAACGTATATAAAACAGATGCTTGATTTAACAGAATTGGGATAACGGCAAACACAAAACCCACGATCTTCAAACTAAATCCAATCCACGCCATCTTTCTTACTTTTGGCAGAAGACCTCCTAAAGTATGAGACAAGCCCGCATAAAAATAACCGATTGTAAAGAAGGCCGTTAACACAAGAACTAATAACACTCCATGAGCTGTTAAAACTTGATAATAATTTAACCAATAGGGCAGTTCTAACATTCCTGCACGATTAAGCCCTTGCAATAACCCTAATATCCCGCCAAGCAGTAATGCTACAAAAGCTACAAATAGATATGATTTCGATATTCTAGCATCCTCTCGCTGAAGTCCCATGTACCGATTTACTTTTTGTATATAGGATTCCTTAAGTGCTGTTTCCATTGCTGTCCCCCCTTATTTCACATTAATAGTTGTACTCATTAATTGATGGCCTGCACCACAATACTCATTACATAAAACCAAGTATTCACCAGGACGATCAAATGTCTGAGTGATTTTTTGTATATGACCAGGCATAACCATAGCATTAATATTTGTTCCAGCTACCTGAAAACCATGCGTTACGTCTTTTGAAGTTAAAATAAAATGAACTGTTGCACCTGCAGGAATTTCTATATCACTTGGATTAAAACTAAATATTTGCATCGTCATAACAACTTCATATTCATTTTCTCCAATCTTTTTAATCCCTGGTTGATCGAATGGTGCTGTTTCATCTACCTTCTGTGGATCGATTGTCTCACCGTGACTAGGTGGCCCCATTTCCAAAGCAAAGGTTTGATATCCTGTAGCAAGCATAAAAGCCATCAACATACCAAAACTTAAAGCAAGCCATATCATTTCAGATTTACTCATGTCTATCCCCCCTTATATTCGAAACATATAAAGTCCGTATAAAATGATATACGTAACCAAAATCACTGCAGCCAACACACCAAGAGAAAAATATGTTCCTTTCGATGAAGTCTTAGGTTCTTGGTCTAAATCTTCATTGTGATCCAAGCCTGAATCTGCTGCCATTGAAATCAGCCCCTTTATCTAGATTTGTCTTCAGCTTAATTGATAACCATTTTCAATGATGTGAAATAAATCACAGGGGATGATATGCAAAGCTTTAAAACATGTGCTAGCTTTAGAGGATCAGAGGTTTTTGACAATTCGGTGAACATAAAAAAAGATGAGGCTTAGCTACTATCTTCAAACAAAAATCCGCATGTTCAGTTGAACATGCGGATTATCGAGGTTATTGACTCACATAAACTCGGATTTTATAGCGCGGTAGTGCACCTTCGATATTTCTGCGGAGTTTGTTCGTTAAAGCAATACGTTCGTCACTTCCGCTTATATCCGTTGCTTTTACGCGAACGTGAGCTGTACTTCCGTTAAAGTTAACACGGCGAACCTCAACATTGGGAACTTCTTCGACTGCTTCAAAGATTTTTTGCTTGTCTTGTTTAAGTCCCCATGTTTCACCTACTTGGTTCATTTGCATTGGGCTTTCGTTTTGTAGATTGTAGCCATTTTTCGTTGGGTTGTGATCTCTAAAGGTGTCCGTATTTTTCTGATTCAAGGATTGAACGTCACGAACTTCTTGTGTTCCTTGAGGATTTGTTGCACAAGCTCCTAGTATAAGTGCCATCATTATGGTTATGCTTACCATCATAAATCGCATTGTGGGTCCTCCTTTTACCTGATTTGGTATTAGCTTGCCCACAAGCGTCCGTACTACAAATAGCATTTTTTGGTTAAAGAAAAACCTCGCTGCGAGAGCGAGGTTTACTGAGATTGTTTTTCTTTTAAGATGTGCCTGGGTCTGTTTGGTACTTCATGATGATGACGGCATCTTGGCTCGTACGATTCTGATGCTCCTACAAGGATTACCGGATCATCGTAGGAAGCTGGTTTGCCATCAATTAAACGTTGTGTGCGACTTGCTGGGGATCCGCAAACTGGACAAATGGCGCTTAACTTCGTAACAGATTCTGCTAATGCCATTAGGTGCGGAACACTAGCGAAGGGTTTCCCGCGGAAGTCCAAATCAAGTCCAGCCACAATAACACGATGTCCACGTTCAGCTAAGGTTTGCGCAACCTCAACGACATTTTCATCAAAAAATTGCACTTCATCAATTCCGATGATATCGACATTTTCATCAATGTAGTCAAACATATCCTCAGAGTTTTCGATCGGACGAGCTAAAATCGACGTTCCATTGTGAGAGACAATGGATTCTTCAGAATAACGATTATCGATGATTGGCTTAAATACGCGTACGGAAAGGTTTCCGTATGTAGCACGTCGTACTCTGCGAATCAGTTCTTCTGATTTTCCTGAGAACATGCTACCACAGATGACTTCGAGCCAACCGCTTTGTTTCATTACATGCACAAGCGGGTCTCTCCCTTCTACTTTCGTGACTTTTCTCAAAGGTTGTCCATTTATCATTTACTAAAACATTATATACATAATCATTGCGTAAAGCTGGTTAATCTCACCAGCCTTCTATTCATTAAAATAAGAGTTGACAAGCCTCTACTTCAATGAATTTTAACTCCTTAACGTATAAAAAAACAGGCAAAAGGATAGACAATTTGCCTGTTTTTAAATTCAAGTAAGAAAAACTTACTTAATGTTGTATTTTTTCTTAAAGCGATCTACACGGCCACCAGCTTTGTCAGCTTTCTGCTTACCTGTGTAGAATGGGTGTGAAGCTGAACTAATTTCAACACGGATTAATGGGTACGTGTTACCGTCTTCCCACTCAATAGTCTCCTCAGAGCTAAGTGTAGAACCCGTTAGAAATTTGAATTCAGAACTAGTGTCTAGGAATACTACCTTACGATAATTCGGGTGAAGTCCTTCCTTCATGCTTTTCCACTCCTTATTGCCCTGAACCCTTGGGGAACAGAGTTAGTTTAAGAGTCGGTATTTGGCTGACTTCTATCAGCCTCTATCGAAACTCACATAGAAAGATTATAACAAGGTCACATTAAAGTTGCAACCTATCTTTTTAGATTAAAAATGGCTACGAGCGGCGAGAATTCTTCTTTCCTTTCATTTCTTCATCCATAATTTGAAAAAATTCTTCGTTATTTTTGGATGATTTTAAGCGACGTAGGAATCGATCAACGAAGTCAGGCTGGTCTCCCATTGTTCTGCGGATCGCCCAAATCTTCTCAATGTGATCTTTTGGTAGAAGAAGTTCTTCTTTTCGTGTACCAGAACGCATGATATCGATCGCTGGGAAAATACGGCGTTCAGCAAGATTACGATCAAGATGTAATTCCATGTTTCCTGTACCTTTAAACTCTTCATAAATTACATCATCCATACGAGAACCTGTATCGACTAGTGCTGTCGCAAGAATCGTTAGGCTACCACCTTCTTCAATGTTACGTGCAGCACCGAAGAAACGTTTTGGACGGTGGAATGCAGCTGGGTCAATACCTCCAGAAAGCGTACGACCACTTGGTGGAATCACTAAGTTATACGCACGAGCCAGACGCGTAATACTATCCATTAAGATAATTACGTCTTTTTTGTGCTCTACTAGACGCATGGCACGTTCTAAAACAAGCTCGGATACTTTAATATGGTTTTCTGGTACCTCATCAAATGTTGAGCTTACAACATCAACACCATCCTGGACGGAACGCTCGATATCTGTTACTTCCTCTGGACGCTCATCCACAAGCAAGATAATCAACTTCGAGTCTGGGTGGTTTTTAGAAATGCTGTTTGCGATTTGCTTAAGCAACATCGTTTTACCGGCTTTTGGTGGCGCCACAACTAAACCACGCTGTCCAAAACCAACAGGCGTCATAAGATCAATGATTCGCGTTGATAGTTTTTTACTTTCCGTTTCTAGCCCCATCTTAGAATCTGGATATAATGGCGTTAGAGCTGGGAAGTGTACACGTTCTTTAGCCGTTTCAGGGTTTTCACCATTGACTGCATCAACATGTAAAAGACCGTAGTAACGTTCATTTTCTTTTGGAGGGCGTACCTTACCGGATACTTTATCTCCGTTTCTTAAATCAAAACGGCGAATTTGAGAAGCAGAAATGTAGATATCTTCAGCACTTGGTGAATAGTTGATCGGACGTAAGAATCCGAATCCTTCAGAAGGGATAATTTCAAGAATACCATCCATAAATAGAAATCCGTCTTTTTCAGCTTGTGCTTTTAAAATAGCAAAAATAAGTTCACGTTTTGTCAGCTTCGCATAATAAGAAACACGATATTCTTTGGCGAGCGCATATAACTCTTTTAAATTTAATGTCTCTAAATGCGAAATAGATAATGAAGCAGACACAATATCACCACACCTGTATTTTATTTTACTCATTATTGGAAAACAAAGATCATTAATCGCGATTGAACATAAGTCGTTTAATCGTTTGATCGTTAGAGTCTTACTATTAATTTGAAAGAAAAGTTGAAATAGCTTCTGTTTTCAGGGACAAAATATACTCATTTGAAGGAAAATTATTAGAAGCTAGAATGGAAGTTTGCCAACGGGGCTTAAAAACTATGAATACATTTATTTAACATCTATCATTTTAACCTTTTTCTATACCTTTATTCAACTAATTTTTATTTTTGGTACTTTTATTCATAAAGGTGCCCACCCCGCTAAGGGGACAGGCACCTTTATGAATTGTTATTTTATAACGAGGTTCGGTTTCTTTTTAAGAGAGTGGTTTCCGTCAATAAAGCGAACAGTTCCGGATTTCGCACGCATAACTACCGTTTGCGTTGTGGCTTTCATCCCTTTAAACTGAACACCTTTTAGAAGTTCACCATCTGTTACACCTGTTGCTGCGAAGATGGCGTCATCTCCACCACAGAAGTCATCCATGTATAGAACACGGTCAATATCGTCTATGCCCATTTTCTCACAACGAGCTCTCTGTTCATCGTCTTCAGGAAGCAGTTTACCTTGGATATCGCCACCCAGGCATTTCAGCGCTGCTGCAGCTAAAACCCCTTCAGGCGCTCCTCCACTACCAAATAAAATGTCCACACCTGTATGATCGAATGCTGTATTGATAGCCGCAGCTACATCACCATCTGAGATTAGCTTAATACGCGCACCAGTTTCACGAATTTCATCAATGATACCTTGGTGACGTTTGCGATTTAGTACGATTGCTACAACATCTTCAACATCTTTATTTTTAGCGGCAGCAACCGCTTTCAAATTATCCGTTACAGAAGCATTAATATCTACTTTCCCAACGGCTTCAGGACCAACTGCAATTTTGTCCATATACATATCAGGTGCATGAAGTAACTTACTGTGGTCTGCCACAGCTAAAACGGATAAAGCATTCCAAGTACCTTGAGCTACGATGTTTGTTCCTTCTAAAGGATCAACAGCAACGTCCACGCGCGGGCCGTAACCGTTACCTAGTGTTTCTCCAATATAAAGCATAGGAGCCTCGTCCATTTCACCTTCTCCGATTACCACTCGGCCTTTCATAGGGATCGTGTCAAACACGTCACGCATGGCACTTGTTGCTGCGTCATCCGCTTCGTCCTTTTTACCTCTTCCCATCCATCGAGCTGATGATAATGCGGCTGCTTCTGTTACACGAACTAACTCCATTGTTAAACTTCTTTCCATCGTTTGCTTCCTCCCCTTGTGCTTCTCTGTTTTGTGTCTTACTTCCCCTTTCAATAAACGAATCATTCTCTATGTAAAAATATGTAGCAGAGTTCGACTTACAATTAGTAGCCGAACTCTTTATAAAATACTTTTTGAACTTTTCTTATGAGTTTTGAAACTGCTCAACTTCTTCTTCCGTCATCTGTTCACGCCATACGTTTGCTCCCAGATTATTGAGCTTTTCTGTTAGGTTCTCATAACCACGATCGATGTGGTCAAGACCTGTAATTTCAGTGACACCTTTAGCCATTAAGCCAGCTACAATCAGAGCTGCTCCTGCACGTAAGTCACTTGCTTTTACTTTTGCTCCTTCTAGCGTAACAGGGCCATTCACAATGGCTGAGCTACCTTCTACTTTAATATCCGCATTCATACGGCGGAGCTCATCAATGTGTTTGAAACGTGCTTGATAGATCGTATCTGTCACAACTCCTGTACCAGAGGCTTGGGTTAACAACGATGTAAACGGTTGTTGTAAGTCTGTCGGAAAACCTGGATACACAAGCGTCTTTATATCCACACTTGAGATTGGTTTATCCCGCTTTACAATCATTTGATCATCGCTTGTCTCAACGGATACGCCCATTTCCCTTAACTTAGCAATCAGGGATTCTAAGTGTTGTGGAATTACGTTATCAATCAGAACCTCTTCACCCATTGCAGCCGCCATAATCGTGTACGTTCCAGCCTCAATCCGATCCGGGATTATGGTGTGCTTACAACCATTTAATTGATCGACACCTTCAATACGGATGACATCTGTTCCCGCACCTTTAATTTTCGCTCCCATACTTGTAAGAAGCGTAGCTACATCAATGATTTCAGGTTCTTTTGCTACATTTTCAATAACGGTTGTTCCTTTAGCTTTTACAGCAGCAAGCATAATGTTAATGGTCGCTCCAACACTGACTACATCTAGATAAATGCGGGCACCGCGAAGCTCCTCTGCGCGCAAATAAATCGCGCCTTGTTCATTTGTTACTTCTGCTCCTAAAGCTTCAAATCCCTTAATATGCTGATCAATTGGACGGGGCCCTAAATGACACCCACCTGGAAGGCCGATTACAGCCTTTTTGAAACGACCTAGCATAGCTCCCATGAAGTAATAGGAAGCGCGTAGTTTCTTCACTTTTCCATTTGGTAATGGCATTGAGATCATACGAGATGGATCAATATAGATGTCTTCACCTTGTTTCGATACTTCGCCACCTATTTCTTCTAGCAAATGACTTAGAGTGCCTACATCAGATATGTTGGGTAACCCTTCAATTGTAACTGGGGATTCAGCTAAAATTGCCGCTGGAAGCAGTGCTACTGCACTATTTTTCGCTCCACTAACGCGCACTTCTCCCCTTAAAGAGTTGCCACCTTCAACAAGCAGTTTTTCCATGATGAACTCCCTTCTTCCCTAGGCAAACATTAAATGTTTCTCAAAGATGTCTAGCTCCAGCGCCCAGCAACTAGTATGCTTCCTTCACCTCCGGTCGATAAGTCAACATCGATTCGCAAGCTCATCGTGTTTCCTTTATCTCACTGCGGATCAGTCCAGCATATACGTTGCTAAACGGGCGCTTGCGCTTTTCTTATTTTGCACAATTTTACCATAATCATACTAACTTTGTTTCTTCCAGTCTGCAAGGAATTTTTCAATTCCAGCATCTGTTAGTGGATGCTTCACTAATTGTTTTAACACTTTCAACGGAATCGTAGCAATATGTGCACCATTTAGTGCCGCTTCTGTTACGTGGATCGGATGACGAACAGATGCTGCGATGATTTCTGTTTCTAGTCCATGAATATCGAAAATGTCAGAGATTTGTTTAATTAATTCCATTCCATCTTGGCCGATATCATCAAGACGACCTAAGAATGGAGATACATACGTAGCTCCTGCGCGCGCAGCTAATAACGCCTGGTTAGCAGAGAAAATAAGTGTAACGTTTGTTTTAACACCTTTTTCGCTTAGCTTTTTAACAGCTTTTAAACCTTCTAGTGTCATAGGAACTTTAATTGTAATGTTAGGTGCAATTTCAACAAGGTCCTTTGCCTCTTCCAACATGCCTTCAACATCTTCAGCAATTACCTCAGCACTTACGGAACCATCTACTTCTTTCGTAATTTCATTTAAACGATCATGAAACGATACACCCTCTTTAGCAACAAGAGATGGGTTGGTGGTTACTCCAGATAAAACTCCTAAAGCATTTGCCTCGCGAATTTCGTCTATATTTGCTGTATCAATAAAAAATTTCATAGTTGTTTTCCTCCCCATGTGATTATCATTAGTCGTCTTCATTTATTACCCGAAAATCAGGAGATGCACGCATGATTTTCTAGTGTACATTTTCTGTTTTCCCCATGTTTTAATTAGAAAAAAACCTATTCAGGCACTTTTTCACAAGTAAACCGCTTTCACGATAGTAAAAAGGAAACCGCCGAAATAAAACGGCGGCTTCTGTTTTAAACGAGCTTAAGCCCCCATCGACTCCTTATTTCCTTCACATTCACAAAATACTGTGTTCGCTCCAGGTCATCGTCGCAAAAGGGCGTTAAGCTTATTATTTATGCTTGGTTAGAAGAACCAAATTCGCGCATTTTGCCGATAACTGTTTGCTTGATCGCGTCACGGCCAGGTCCAAGGTATTTACGAGGATCAAATAATTCTGGCTTTTCAGCTAGCGTGTCACGAACAGCTTGTGTTTGCGCAACTTGGTTTTCAGTGTTTACGTTAATTTTTGCAGTTCCGAAACGGATTGCTTTCTTGATATCTTCTGTTGGGATACCTGTACCACCGTGAAGTACAAGTGGCTTATCTACAAGGCCCATGATTTCTTCCATGCGGTCGAAACCTAGGTTAGGTTCACCTTTATAGTGACCGTGTACAGAACCTAGTGCTGGTGCAAATACGTCAACGTTTGTTTCGTCAACAAGTTGTTTACACTCAGATGGGATTGCATATGCTGCTTCAGCATCCTCAACAATGATGTCATCTTCTTGACCACCAACACGGCCAAGTTCTGCTTCAACAGATACACCATGAATATGAGCAAGCTCTACAACTTTTTTCGTTAGAGCAATGTTCTCTTCAAGTGGATCATGAGAAGCATCGATCATAACAGAAGTGAAACCAGCATGGATCGCTTCAGCACACTTTTCGAAGCTAGAACCATGGTCTAAGTGAATTGCTACAGGAACAGTTGTACCATAAGAATCCATAAGTGCTTTAACCATAGATACTACTACGTTAAATCCACCCATGTAACGGGCTGCACCTTCAGATACACCTAAGATTACAGGAGACTGCTCTTCTTCAGCAGCTTGTAGGATAGCTTGAGCGTACTCAAGGTTGTTTAAGTTAAATTGGCCAACACCATAACGGTTTTCTTTAGCCGTTTCTAACATTTCTTTCATCGATACTAGTGGCATGGACTAGATCCTCCTTTATATTCTCACAGAACTTGTCAACCTATAGCTTGCACACTTTTGCTGGCAAGATTCTGTTATGTAGTTTTTCTCTCAACATTATTAGAATACCAACTACATTTAAGCGGTGCAACAGTCCATCCACAAGATAACGTTTTCATCTTCAAAAAATATATTTTCGCAATTATATGACGTTTTAATTATTTCAAAAGATTCACTATTATATCTTTCATCTCTTGAATGTTAAATGGTTTAGCCACCACTTCTAGCACGCTTTCATGCTGATGGGCGTCTTTCAATTCATCTTCTGCCAACCCACTCATTAGGACAGATGCAATATGAATATTATCCTTTTCTAAGTCTTCAATCACTTCAATTCCATCTTTCACAGGCAACTTATAGTCCAATAGCATTAGGTCCGGATGTTTTTCCCTGACTACCGAAAGAGCTTCTTCACCTGTAACAGCTTGAAGCACATTAAATCCCTCACTCTTAATTACTTCCTCAAGTAGCATACGAATTCCAGGTTGGTCATCTACCACCAATACCGTTTTAGCCATTACTCCATCACGTCCTAACTGTATAAAATTTTGATATGTATATTTGATGTCTAACTGTTTAGTTCGTTTTACACATGGTAATCTCCTGCATCTAATGTGCAAAATCGCTCTCTTCTATAATTCACCCGTATTATGCTATCCTTACTAGTGGACAAACAACTTGAACAACGTTTCAAAAATAAGGAGGCATTTCTTATGTTAAAAATGCTTGCCACACAATTAACAGGTACATTTCAACGCATAAATGAAAAAGAAACTCTTCATATTGAAGATGCTGCTCGAGCTTTAGCTCAAGCTATTGTGGGTGAAGGACACGTTTATGTTTGGGGAACAGGTGAAATGAAGTCACTGATCCATGAAGTAGAAGAAGGTCCAGAAACCTTACCGAAACAGCATGTGTATCATGAAGACATTTCCTTATCCTCTATTGACCGTGTCATTATTGCATCACGATTTGCAAATGATGAAGAAGCACTAGCTCTAGTAAATACGGTTCAAAAACAAGGTGCACAAGTTATTCAAATCTCTGCTTTAACGAAAGAAGAAAACCCATTACAAGAAGTTGCTGACTTTCACATTGACACGAAAACAGCAGGACCATTACTTCCATTTGACATGGACCGAATAGGTTTTCCATCTGTCATGGCTATGTTTTATGTGTACATGGCTATCTATGTAACAACAAAAGAAATTATCGATGAGTATGAATAAAAGGGTTGTGGCTTTGCCACAACCCTTTTTTTTAGTAGCTGTCTAGTTCCAGCGCCCAGCGACTAGTGTGCATCCGGGCCCACATGATGTGGGTCAGATCGGCGTTGTCACAGGACGTGACGAACTTAGCTGATCATCCTTATCCACGCACTGCGGCTCAGTCCTGCACATACGTCGCTAAACGGGCGCTTACACTTTTCTACTTATTCAAGCTAGCTCCAACAAAGTCATGGAATAAACGTTGTGGACGTGTTGGGCGTGACTTGAACTCAGGGTGGAACTGGGAAGCTACGAACCAAGGGTGGTCTGTTAGTTCAACAATTTCTACTAAGCGACCATCTGGGCTTGTCCCTGAGAATTCAAAACCTGCATTCTGCATTTCTTCACGATAATGGTTGTTAAATTCATAACGGTGACGGTGACGTTCATAAATAACCTCTTCACCGTAAGCTTCCTTCGTTCGAGTACCATCTGTAAGTTTACAAGGATACACACCTAGACGTAGTGTTCCGCCCATGTCCTCAATGTCCTTTTGCTCAGGAAGCAAGTCAATAATTGGATGAGGTGTCGTTGGATCAATTTCAGCAGAATGTGCGCCTTTTAATCCAAGTACGTTACGAGCAAACTCTACCGTAGCCAGTTGCATACCTAAGCAGATCCCTAAGAAAGGCACTTTATTCTCACGAGCATAACGGATCGCATCAATTTTACCTTCTATTCCGCGATCTCCGAACCCACCAGGTACAAGAATTCCGTCCGCATCAGAAAGCTTTTCCTGAACATTATCTGCCGTGATTTCCTCAGAATTGATCCAGTCAATCGTTACATCACTATCATAGGAGTAACCTGCGTGTTTTAATGCCTCAACAACAGAAATATAAGCATCTGGAAGCTCAACATATTTACCTACAATGGCAATCTTCGTATGGTTTTGTAAATTCTTCACTCGGTTAACGAGGTCATTCCATTCTCCCATATCTGCAGTTCCACAGCTTAATCCAAAATGATCGCATGTTAATTGATCTAAATTCTGTTCTTGTAATGTTAATGGCACATCGTATAATGTTTCAGCGTCTCCTGCTTCAATAACAGCTTTTTCATTAATGTCACAGAATAAAGCAATCTTTTCTTTCATTTCCTGGCTGATAGGCATTTCTGTACGTAATACAACCGTGTCAGGCTGAATACCAAGGGAGCGCAGTTCTTTAACAGAGTGTTGTGTCGGCTTCGTTTTCATTTCACCAGCTGCTTTAATATAAGGAACAAGTGTACAGTGGATATACATTACATTTTCTTTGCCGATATCACTCTTCATTTGGCGAATCGCTTCTAGGAATGGTAGAGACTCAATATCCCCTACTGTACCGCCAATTTCTGTGATGACAACATCAGCATTCGTTTCATTTCCAGTACGAAAAATACGATCTTTAATCTCATTTGTGATGTGAGGAATGACCTGAACGGTTCCGCCTAAATAATCTCCACGACGTTCCTTTTTGATTACTGTTGAGTAGATCTTTCCTGTCGTTACGTTACTATATTGACTTAGGTTGATATCAATAAAACGCTCATAATGACCTAGATCCAAGTCGGTTTCCGCACCATCTTCCGTAACAAAAACCTCACCATGCTGATAAGGGCTCATTGTACCTGGGTCCACGTTGATATAAGGGTCAAACTTTTGAATGGTCACCTTTAATCCACGATTTTTTAAAAGACGCCCTAATGAAGCAGCTGTAATTCCTTTACCAAGGGAGGAAACAACTCCTCCTGTTACAAAGATATACTTCGTCTCCGCCATAACTTATCCCTCTTCCTTTTCGTTTTCTTAAGGATTTCTCAGATGACGATGCATCTCATCCTATTTATTGTATGAATTCCATTATTCAAGCAAATAAACTTATTTTCTTTAGGGTTCACATCTTTAAAAAATTTATTTTCTAATATAAATAAGAAAAGCGCAAGCGCCCGTTTAGCAACGAAGGGACTGGACTGAGCCCGTAGTACGATAAAGGAAACACGATGAACATAGTGAATCGATGTTGACTTATCGTACGGAGAAAGTATGATCGACTAAGTTCGTCACGTCCTGTGACAACGTCGATCTGACCCACGTCGTGTGGGCCCAAGTCCCTTCGTTGCTGGGCTCTGGAGCTAGACAACTAAGCGCTGCAACTTATACTTCCTTATAAATAAGAAAAGCGCTCCCGTTTAAAGTAACGGGAGCGCTTGGAATGTCGAATCTTATTTTAAAGAGCCCAAATCATATAATACTGATATCATCTAACAAAGTCAAGACGATTATAGCTTGTCGTCTTCTTCTTCCTCTTCTTCATCATCGTCTTCAGGAATTTCGTTGAGACTTTCGTCATTAGCTTCTGTTTCAGAATAGTCATCATCGTCTTCAGAAAGATCGAAGTCTTCATCTAAGCCGCTATTTTCTTCGCCATCTTCGTCTAGATCAAGTTCTTCATCATCAAGGTCAAGGTCGTCTTCAATTTCTTCTTCTTCAATATCAGACTCTTCTTCCTCTTCCTTCTTCTTCTTCTTACTCTTAGCTGGTGCTTTTTTCTTTTTCTTTTTCACAGGTGCTTGGATTTCTTCTTCTGCTTGCTCTACTGGGTACCAGCGTTTTAATCCCCACATATTTGATCCAATCGTTAAGAAACGTCCATCAACATTTAGATCTGTGAACAATTGCGCAATCCAATGTTTCTTTTGTTCTTTTGTGAAGCCTTTAATGCTTGCTACTTTATCAAAAAGTTCATTGAAATCTAGCGCTTGTTTTTCGTCTGTTAGTATTTCATGGGCGATTTCAATCATTGACATTTCAGCAATCTCATCGTGGCTATAGTTTTTAAAGCTCACGGCCAGCACTCCCTTTATATCAAAAATTCTTTATCATAACTAATAAGTATAAATTCTATGAAGCGTTGTTTCAACCATACCATACATTATAAACAAATGAGTATTGTTTATGCTAGGAGTAAGGCAAGAAAATTTGATTTCTCTCTAGTTTTCTGACTTTTAAACTATCTTTTAAACCCAAATATCAAAAACACATGTGATTTCTAATGTGAAACCACATGTGTTTTTTCCTTTACATATTCCTACGGTACTGTCCACCAACTTCATATAATGCATTGGTGATTTGGCCTAGGCTGGCTACTTTTACGGTTTCCATTAACTCTTCGAAAACGTTGCCGCCGTTTTTCGCTACTTCTTTTAAGCGCTGCAAGCCTTCATCTGTTGCGTTTGCATGCTTTTCCTTAAAGTGACGAAGTTCATTGATTTGGTGCATTTTTTCTTCTTTGGATGCACGGGCAAGTTCCATAGAGTTAATGTCATCTTCTGATTGTGGGTTTGGATTTAGATACGTGTTTACCCCAACAATCGGAAGTTCTCCACTGTGTTTCTTGCCTTCATAGTATAAGGATTCTTCCTGGATCTTACCACGCTGATATTGACGTTCCATAGCGCCTAATACGCCGCCACGGTCATTGATGCGTTCAAACTCTTGTAAAACCGCTTCTTCTACAAGATCCGTTAATTCTTCTACTACAAAAGATCCTTGTAGAGAGTTTTCGTTTTTCGTTAAGCCAAACTCTTTGTTAATGATCATTTGGATCGCCATCGCGCGACGTACAGATTCTTCCGTTGGCGTCGTGATTGCTTCATCGTAAGAATTCGTGTGTAAGGAGTTACAGTTATCCTGAATCGCAATGAGCGCCTGAAGTGTTGTACGGATGTCGTTAAAGTTAATTTCTTGAGCGTGTAAAGAACGTCCAGACGTTTGAATGTGGTACTTCAATTTCTGACTTCGTTCATTCGCACCGTACTTATCACGCATTATGATCGCCCAAATTCTACGTGCTACACGGCCCATTACAGTGTATTCTGGATCCAATCCGTTCGAGAAGAAGAAGGAAAGGTTCGGTGCAAACTTATCAATATCCATACCACGACTTAGATAGTACTCGACATACGTAAGACCATTTGCAAGCGTGAATGCAAGTTGCGTAATTGGGTTCGCACCTGCTTCAGCAATATGATATCCAGAAATCGAAACAGAATAGTAGTTTCGTACTTCATGGTCGATAAAGTATTGTTGAATATCTCCCATCATACGAAGGGCAAATTCAGTCGAGAAGATACAAGTGTTTTGCCCCTGGTCTTCTTTCAAAATATCTGCCTGAACTGTACCGCGCACAACAGAAATCGTTTCTTCTTTAATTTGCTGATGCTCTTCAGCACTTGGTTCGCGACCTTCACGCTCTTTAAAGCGCTCAAGCTGCTGATCGATCGCTGTGTTAAAGAACATGGCTAGAATAATTGGAGCTGGTCCATTAATGGTCATCGATACGGATGTTGTTGGGTTACATAAGTCAAATCCATCGTATAGTTTCTTCATGTCATCTAATGTACAGATCGATACGCCACTTTCTCCTACTTTACCGTAAATGTCAGGACGCTCATCTGGATCTTCACCATATAAGGTAACCGAGTCAAACGCTGTACTTAGACGCTTAGCGGGCTCACCTTCTGAAAGATAGTGGAAGCGACGATTCGTACGTTCTGGTGTTCCTTCCCCAGCAAACTGACGTGTTGGATCTTCTCCTTTACGTTTGAACGGGAACACTCCTGCAGTGAATGGGAAGGCTCCTGGTACGTTTTCTTTCATTAACCAAAGGAGTCTGTCACCCCAGTCTTTATAGTGAGGTAAAGCAACCTTCGGAATCTTTAAGCCGGATAACGTCTCCGTATTTAAGTCCATCGTAATTTCTTTATCACGGATCTTGAACGTCATTTGATCCTGAGCGTAACGTTCTTTTGTATCATCCCAATTTTCAAGTGCTTTCTTCGCTTCTGGTTCAAGTTTTTCTTCGTATGTCTTCGCTAGTTCATCAACCGCTTGTTGTGCCTCTTGATTTTCTATTAGATCTGCACTCCCTCGAAGTTGGAACCATTTACGCGCTAGTTCACTTTGTTCATGCGCTTTATCATGATAATTACGCACAGTTTGAACCATGTCACGCAAATACTGGCGACGATCTGGTGGGATAATGAGATCTTGCTTCTCAACATCTGTCACACGTTCAAAAGGTGTAGACTCATCCCAAGAATACGCTTCATTCAGCTTATCAATTAAAGCTGCAAATAATGTGTTCGTCCCTGGGTCGTTAAACTGACTTGCAATCGTACCGAAAACAGGGAACGTGCTGTGTTCCTCGTGGAACTTCATATGACTGCGCTCAAACTGTTTACGTACCTGGCGTAGTGCATCTGCTGATCCTTTTTGTTCGAACTTATTAATGACAATAAAGTCAGCAAAGTCAATCATATCGATCTTTTCAAGCTGCGTTGGTGCTCCAAATTCTGCTGTCATGACATACATTGACAAGTCCGTAACGTCTGTAATGGCAGCATCGCCCTGACCAATTCCGCTTGTTTCAACGATAATGAAGTCAAAACCTGAAGCTTTAACAACATCAATTGCTTCCTGAATGGATTTGGATAACTCACTACGAGAATCACGCGTTGCTAGTGAACGCATATATACGCGATCAGAGAAAATGGCATTCATACGAATACGGTCTCCTAAAAGAGCCCCGCCTGTTTTCTTTTTCGTTGGATCGACGGAAAGAATCGCAATCTTCTTATCTGGCACTTCGTTCAAGAACCTACGAATTAATTCGTCTGTTAAGGAGCTTTTCCCCGCTCCACCTGTACCAGTGATTCCAAGCACAGGAATCGTTTTATGCTGCTTTTCTAGAACCTGTTCAACAGCTGCTGCTGCATTCTGTTCTTCTTTTGACGTGTTTTCGACACAGGAGATAAAACGTGCAATGGCTTGCGGTTCTCCTGCTTGTAACTTCTTTAAGTCTTCATCTAGATTAATAGGTGTCTGAAAATCACACTCTTCTAGCATGCGGTTGATCATGCCTTGAAGACCCCAGTTGCGTCCGTCTTCCGGAGAGAAAATACGAGAGACACCGTAATCATGAAGTTCTTTAATTTCCCGAGGAATAATGACGCCTCCACCGCCGCCATATACACGGATGTGGTCAGCACCTTTTTCCTTCAAAAGATCAACCATGTATTTAAAGTACTCCACATGTCCGCCCTGATAAGACGAGATTGCGATGCCTTGTGCATCTTCATGGACAGCTGCATTTACAACTTCTTCAACTGAACGGTTATGGCCTAAATGAATAACCTCTGCTCCACTCGCCTGTAAAATACGACGCATAATGTTAATCGATGCGTCATGACCATCAAACAAACTCGAAGCTGTAACAAAACGTACAGCATGCTTCGGTTTATACATTTCAGGTTGTTCCATACGAGTTCCTCCTCTTTCTTCACATAGAATTATGCTTCTTTCGTAACTTGCAAACCTTCAAACAAAAAGTGCATTTGTCGATCTGTGTATTGTTCTAACGTAAATTGTTTTTGGAGCATCCAACGTCGGAACCCCCACATTTGTCCTTGAACAAAGATGTTGTTTGCGATGAGTTGGATGTCTTCCTTAGAATTCGATGTTGGCAGGCTATTTTCTATGACCAGCTCTAGCATTTGAAGCATATCCATTTCTTTTTTCAAAACGTAATCTTGAGCATCTTTGGAGAGGGACTTTACCTCTTGATACATCACAACAACCTCATCCTGCATATCATCCATTAATCGGAAGTAAGATTGAATCGCCTTTTTCAAGCTCGGTATGCCCTTTTCATTTGTATCAATAGCTTGCTCCATGCCATCTTTAACGCCTTCATAGATATAATCACAGACTAGAAACAAGACATCTTCTTTGGTTCGAATATATTCGTAGAGTGTACCTATACTAAAACCAGAGGCCTTGGCAATTTCACGTGTTGTTGTTTTATGAAAGCCTTTTTGCTTAAATAAAGCCACGGCTCCTTTAATCATCTGGTCTCGACGTTTCACGATTAACCTTTCATCTTTTATCGATGAAGGTACTTTTTTCATAACCAACGTCTCATCCCCCTCCCTGCTTCCATTCCGCAAGCCATGCTTTGGCTAGTTGATAAGGGTCAGCATCTGCATCATCTAATCTTTTTTGCTTCCCGGAATCCTTTTCGATGGTTTGGTAGATATCCTGCCAGAGTTCTTCTCGCATTAAATCATAGACTTCATATTGAAGCTGTTGCTTCCGCTGTTCATGCCCATGTTCTGTTTCATATAAGTATTGATTATGGAGATTCAGTTCACCCCACAACGATTCGATTCCTTTGTTTTCTGTAGAAACCGTTTCAACAATAGGAGGTTGCCATCCTCGAGCCCCTGAAATCATCATGAATTCTTCCAGCTGTGTTTTCAGCTTTCTTACACCTGGTAAGTCGGCTTTGTTAATGATAAAGAGATCAGCGATTTCCATGATGCCCGCTTTGAAAATTTGGAGAACATCACCGCTATTAGGCGTTAACACAACAGAAGTCGTATCCACGACTTTCATAATATCGAGTTCGGACTGCCCGACTCCTACTGTTTCAACTAATATGACATCAAAGCCATAGGCATCACAGATTCGAATCGTGTCTTTGGTTGCTCGAGACAAACCACCGAGTGATCCTCTTGTAGCCATACTACGAATATAGATGCCGGGATCAGTAAAGTGGTCATTCATTCGAACCCGATCGCCTAATAACGCTCCACCACTGAACGGACTGGTAGGGTCAACAGCAATGACAGCAACGGTTAACCCTTGTGACCTGAGGTGTGTGAGAAGACGATTAACTAGTGAGCTCTTCCCCGCCCCCGGCGAACCCGTAATTCCGATATAATGGGCTTGCTTTTTAATTGAAAAGAGATCACTTAATAGATCAAGCTTTTCTGGATCATCGTTTTCAACTAGTGTGATTGCTCGTGCCATAGCTCGTAAGTCTTTGTTTGCAATCCGTTCAGCCAGCTTATGCATGGAGTTCGTCCTTTCTATTCCTTCGTAAGCATACGTCCGATTACGAGACGCTGAATTTCTTGAGTACCTTCATAGATTTGTGTGATTTTCGCATCACGCATATAACGCTCAACTGGGTAATCTTTTGTATAGCCATAGCCCCCGAATACTTGAACCGCTTCTGTCGTAATACGCATTGCCGCATCACCTGCGTATAATTTCGACATAGCAGAAGCTTTTCCGTAAGACTTTCCTTCAGACTCTAACCATGCTGCTTGATAGGTTAAAAGACGAGACGCTTCAATTTCAGTTGCCATATCCGCAAGCTTGAAGGAGATTCCTTGGTTTTGAGCGATTGGCTTTCCGAATTGCTCACGCTCTTTTGCGTAATCAACCGAAGCATCAAGAGCGCCTTGTGCAATACCAAGTGCCTGAGCGGCAATTCCGTTACGTCCACCGTCTAGTGTAGACATCGCGATCTTGAATCCTTCTCCTTCTTTTCCTAGCATGTTTTCTTTCGGAATCTTACAGTCTTCAAAAATAAGCTCCGTTGTTGGAGATGAACGAATGCCCAGCTTTTTCTCTTTCTTACCGAATGTGAATCCAGGTGTTCCTTTTTCAACGATAAATGCGCTTATTCCTCTATGTTTGGCATCTGCATCTGTCTTGGCAAACACAACATACAGGTCGCCTACGCCGCCATTTGTAATCCACACTTTGCTTCCATTCAGTACATAAGAATCGCCTTCTTCTTTCGCCATGGTACGCATGGAGGATACGTCAGATCCTGCTCCTGGTTCAGATAGCGCGAATGCACCAAGCTTTTCACCTGAAGCTAGTTGAGCTAAGAAGGTTTTCTTTTGCTCTTCGTTACCGTATTTAAAAATCGGCCAACTACATAATGAGATATGTGCAGAAAGGGTTACCCCTGTAGAAGCACATACGCGTGATAACTCCTCAACAGCTATGACATAGCTAACGTAGTCTGAGCCAATACCGCTGTATTCCTCTGGCCACGGAATCCCTGTTAAACCGAGCTCAGCCATCTTGTCAAAAATCTCACGGTCAAAGCGTTCCTCTTCGTCACGCTCTGCTGCAGTTGGTTCGACTTCATTTTTCGCAAAGTCGCGAACCATTTTACGTAGCATTTCTTGTTCTTCTGTTAGTTGAAAATTCATGTCTCTTCCTCCTTAACCTTTTAACAGGTGTTTCGCTATTACAACGTGTTGGATTTCATTCGTACCTTCGTAAATTTCACAAACCTTTGCATCACGGAAGAAGCGTTCTACAGGATAATCTTCAGTAAAGCCGTATCCTCCATAAACCTGAATCGCTTCAGTCGATGCTTTAACAGCTGTTTTGGATGCGAACATTTTCGCCATGGATGCTTCTTTACCACATGAAATGCCTTGCCCTCTAAGTGAAGCCGCATTATAGGTTAATAGTTTAGAAGCTTCGACCTCCGTTGCCATATCCGCAAGCTTGAAGGAGATTCCTTGGTTTTGTGCAATTGGTTTACCAAACTGTTCGCGTTCTTTCGCATAATCTACTGCGTGTTCAAGAGATGCTTCTGCGATACCAAGTGATTGAGCCGCAATTCCGATTCGCCCAACATCTAAGTTGGCCATCGCAATCTTAAACCCTTCCCCTTCTTCTCCAAGCAATTGAGAAGCCGGGATTTTACACTGGTCAAAATTAAGCTGAACGGTACTCGAGCCATTCATGCCCATTTTCTTTTCCTTTTTACCGATTTCAAATCCAGGTGTGTCGCGTTCAAGGATGAATGCGGATAAACCTTTTGATCCGGCATCTTTGTCGGTACGAGCAAACACGATAAACGTATCTGCAGCCCCACCGTTTGTGATGAATACTTTGGAACCATTTAAAATATAATGGTCGCCCTCTTTGTGAGCTCTTGTCTTCAAACTACCTGCATCAGATCCTGCCGCAGGTTCCGTTAAGGCAAACGCGCCAATATATTCACCTGATGCTAGTTTCGGAATATATTTTTGCTTCTGTTCTTCAGTACCAAAATATAAAATCGGGTTCGTCCCTACTGAGGTATGCACAGACAAAATAACGCCTACAGATGCACTCACCTTGGAAAGCTCATGGATGGCGATGATGTAGGATGTAAAGTCCATCCCAGCTCCGCCGTACTCCTCAGGAATTGGAATCCCCATAAGGCCAAGCTCTCCCATCTTTTTGACGAGATGGGTTGGGAATTCATCCTCACGATCCATTTTCTCAACCGCAGGAGCGACTTCGTTCTGGGCAAAATCCCGGACCATTTTCCTCATCATGTTCTGTTCTTCAGTAAAGGTAAGATTCATGCTAGTTCCTCCGTTCTATTAACCTTCGTACTTGTAAAAACCACGGCCTGATTTCTTACCTAACCAGCCTGCTTTTACGTACTGGCGAAGTAATGGGCATGGGCGATATTTGCTGTCTCCAAATCCATCATGAAGCACTTCCATAATGTATAGGCACGTATCTAGCCCGATAAAGTCCGCAAGTGTTAATGGGCCCATAGGATGGTTCATACCAAGCTTCATCACTTCATCTACTGCTTCTGGCTCCGCAACACCTTCATATACCGTGTAGATCGCTTCATTGATCATCGGCATTAAGACACGGTTTGAAACGAATCCAGGGAAGTCGTTAACTTCAACAGGATTTTTATCAAGCTGCTTCGTCATGTCTTCAATCGCTTTGTATGTCTCATCGCTTGTTTGAAGTCCTCGAATGATTTCGACAAGCTTCATTACTGGGACTGGGTTCATAAAGTGCATACCAATCACTTGATCGGCACGTTCTGTTACCGCTGCGATTTCTGTAATCGGTAAAGAGGATGTATTGGATGCTAGTATTGCATGCTTTGGTGCATGCTGATCCAGCTCACTAAATACTTTTGTTTTGACGTCCATGTTTTCTACAACCGCTTCAATGACTAAGTCACAGTCGTTGCTATCTTGTAGGGAAGTTGTCGTTGATAGACGATTTAACGTATCGTTTTGGTCTTGCTCTGACATTCGTCCTTTTTCTACTGCACGTGCTAAACGTTTTTCAATCCCTTTAATTCCTTTATCTAATGCATCTTGTGAAAGGTCATTTAGCTTCACCTGGAAACCGGACTGAGCGCATACTTGAGCAATACCTGCTCCCATTTGTCCTGCTCCAATGACCATAATGTTTTGAATACTCATATGTGAAATGTCCTCCCCGTTCATAAGTTTTCTTCGTCGTCTAGGTTTCTAGCTCCAGCGCTAAAGCACGGGCGCTTGCGCTTTTCGTTATTGCTTCGGAACCTCAATCATGACCGCGTCACCCTGACCGCCACCACTACAGATTGCTGCGATTCCGATACCGCCGCCTCGACGTTTTAACTCATACATTAATGTCAAAATGATGCGTGAACCACTTGCCCCGATTGGGTGTCCAAGTGCAACAGCTCCACCATTTACATTGACTTTCTCAGGATCTAGACCTGCAATCTTACCACTTGCTAGTGATACTGCAGCAAACGCTTCGTTCACTTCAAACAGATCTACATCTTCAAGTGATTTACCAGTCTTCTTCAATAGCGAGTTAATAACGAGACCTGGTGTTTGAGGGAAATCTTTTGCTTCAACGGCTACTTCATCATGAGCTAGAATTGTCGCCATTGGTGTGTATCCATTCTGGCTAGCGTATTCATCTGACATAAGAAGCATCGCGCCTGCCCCATCATTCACCCCTGGTGCGTTACCAGCTGTAATCGTACCTTCTGGATCAAAAACAGGCTTCAATTTTGCTAGTCTTTCAACAGTTGTATCTTTTCGTGGTGCTTCATCTTGGTTCACTACGATTGGATCTCCTTTACGCTGTGGAACCTCTACATCAACGATTTCTTCAGCTAGCTTTCCTTCTTCCATTGCTGCTACGGCACGTTGATGACTGCGGTATGCCCACTCGTCTTGTGCTTCACGTGTTAACTCATACTCTTTCGCTGTTAAGTTGCCGTAGTTCCCCATGTGAACACCTTCAAAAGAACAAGTAAGACCATCATGAACCATCATGTCTTTTACTTTTTGATCGCCCATACGATATCCCCAACGAGCTTTCGGCATGAAGTATGGTGCATTGCTCATGCTTTCCATACCACCCGCTACAATTACGTTCTCTTCTCCAAGGCGAATGAACTGATCGGCTAGCGTAACGCTTCGCATACCAGATGCACACACTTTGTTAATCGTTTCAGTTTTAACTTCCCATGGTAAGTCCGCATAACGAGATGCCTGACGAGATGGCAATTGTCCTTGACCACCTTGTAAAACACTCCCCATGATGACTTCGCCTACATCAGCTGGATTAAAGTTCGCGCGTTCTAACACCCCTTTAATTGCAATGCCACCTAATTGAGATGCTGTTAATGTACTAATGCTTCCTCCGAATTTTCCAAATGGTGTTCTAGCTCCTGATACGATTACCGTTTTAGTCATAGTGATTCCTCCTCTTTTTTGTTAACGCTTTCAAAAATACGTACATAAAAAGTGACTGAACGCTCGCTCGACAATGAATCATTAGGAAAGCCACGACCTCCTCTATTTAACGAGGAAGCCGAAGCTCGCCACTCTTACCCTATTAATCTTCTACAATACATATTCGACATTAAGCCGATTTTTCCTCTTTTTCGTTCCCAAAAATCGACAATGCTAGAACTTCAGCAACGTCCATGGATTGAACGTCATCTTCTACTTCTTTCGCTTTCGTTCCATCACTGATCATCGTTAAACAGAATGGGCAACCTGTAGAGATCATGGACGGTTCTGTTTTCAACGCTTGCTCTGTACGAGCTACGTTAATGCGTGTTCCTGTTTTCTCTTCCGTCCACATTAGACCGCCACCAGCACCACAACACATACCGTTTTCACGACTACGTTCCATTTCAACAACCTCAAGGCCTGGGATACGTTTCATGATCTCACGAGGTGGTTCATAAACCTCGTTATAACGTCCAAGGTAGCAGGAGTCGTGATACGTAATTCTTTCGTTTACAGCGTGTTCCGGCTTCAAACGACCTTGTTCGACAAGCTCATGAAGCAATTCTGTATGGTGATATACTTCAGCCTCAAAACCGAAGTCAGGATATTCGTTTTTAAAGACGTTATAAGCGTGAGGATCAATGGTAACGATCTTTTTGATTTCGTTCTTTTCAAATTCTTTAATGTTCTTCTCAGCAAGTTCCTGGAATAAGAACTCATTTCCCATACGGCGAGCTGTATCACCTGAGTTACGCTCTTTATTACCAAGGATCGCAAACTTCACGCCAGCTTCGTTAAGCAGTTTCGCAAATGCCATCGCAATTTTTTGAGAGCGATTATCGTAGGATCCCATTGAACTTACCCAGAATAGGTATTCAAACTCTTCTCCTTCTTTTTGTAGTTCTTTAACCGTTGGAACTTTAACTTGCTCATTGGATTTCTTCCAGTCTTCACGTTCTTTCTTAGAAAGCCCCCAAGGGTTACCCTGGCGTTCAATGTTCATCATCGCACGTTGCGCATCCTGATCCATTTTACCTTCTGTCAAAACAAGATAACGGCGTAAGTCTACGATCTTATCTACGTGTTCGTTCATAACTGGACACTGATCTTCACAGTTACGACACGTTGTACAAGCCCAGATTTCTTCTTCTGTAATCACATCACCAATAAGGCTTGATGGTTCTAGATTTTCAAGACTTGCTGCTTGCTCCTGCTGACCTTGAGAAGCTTTTGCCATTTGTGCTAGCTGATTTCCATTCGTATTTGAAAAAGCATATGACGGAACCCAAGGCGTGTTACCCGTAACCGCTGCTCCTTTTTCAGTCAGGTGATCACGCAATTTAATGATTAAATCCATTGGAGAAAGCATCTTCCCTGTTCCAGTTGCTGGACAAGCGTTGGTACAGCGTCCACACTCGACACAGGCATATAAATCAATCATCTGTAAATAAGAAAAGTCTTCAATCTTACCAGCACCGAAGGAAACTTCCTCCGCCTCTTCTTCATCAACATCAAAGTCAATTTTTGAAAGTTTTCCTACTCGCTTATCTTGGTTCATAAAGACGTTAACTGGTGCAGCAAGCAAGTGTGCGTGCTTGGATTGCGGCACGTACACGAGGAATGTAAGTAAGATCAGCAAGTGAACCCACCAAGAGAAGAAGAAAATAGCAGCTGCCGCTGTTTCTCCAATCCAGCCAAATGCTAGCGCTATAAGCGATGCCACTGGCTCCGTCCAAGTTGCAGATTCGTTATGCCATATAAGCTCCATTCCATTTCCTAATAGAACAGAAACCATCAATGTTCCGATAAAGATAAGTACAAGTCCCGCTTTTAAGCCTCGCTTCAAGCGTACAAGCTTTTCAATGTAACGACGGTAAAAGGCCCAAACCACTGCCACAACAATCGTTAGTGTTACAAGCTCCTGGAAAAATACAAACCCAGGATATAATGGTCCTAACGGCAAATGTGCGCCAGGCGATAATCCTTTAATGATAAAATCAATTGCGCCAAATTGTACCAAAATAAATCCGTAAAACATCATGACGTGAATAGCGCCTGATTTCTTGTCCTTTAATAATTTTTTCTGTCCAAACACATAGACCCCAATATCTTTCACACGCTCTTTCAATTGCATATCAAAGTCAATCTTTTTCCCCATTTTAATGTAGGAGATGCGCGTGCGAACAACCTGAACAAATAGAAATAATCCGTATATTGTTACTGCCAAAAACAATATCCAGTTCAGCATAAGTAGATCCATTTATGTGCCCCCCTTTTTATAGTCTAAGTGAACCTACAATGATAAAACGCTTTCAAAAAAATCGTTACGCAAACAAAAATATTCTGAATTCTATATCTTTATATTAATAATGAATGAGCATTCAGTCAACTACTTTCCTACTTTTAATTTTATGTTCATTTTTTTAAAAAAGAGGGAAAGGTAAGAGAAGGCTTTACATATCAAGGCTTGTTCACGTTGTTAGAAAGGGGCAACATTTATGATAACCGTCCTAATTATTATTAGTGTACTTATTTTTATCGTAGCTTTACTATTAATTGATTTTGCTTTAGGAAAGCGGAACCACCTAAAAAACTTACGCTTCCTTGATTTTTCAAGGACGAGCGGTGATTATGAACTTTATACATCAGGGGACCCTCTGTTCAAACATATGTTTGAAGACATCCGTAATGCCAATCAAGAAATCAATATGATCTTCTTTATAGTGAAAACAGATCCCATAAGCCAGGAGCTCATGAGCTTATTAAAGCAAAAAGCTGAAGAGGGCGTGAAGGTTCGTTTTATGTTGGATCGAATCGGAAGCTTTCGTATCACGCCAAAAGTGATTAAAGATTTGGAGCAATCAGGTATTGAATTTTCTTTTTGCGCAAAACCAAAATTCCCTTATTTATTTTATAGAAGTCAACGTCGTAACCACCGTAAAATTACGGTTATTGATGGTGATTTCGGCTATATTGGTGGGTTTAACGTTGGGAAAGAGTATCTCGGAAAAGATGCAGAGCTTGGGAATTGGCGCGATTATCATCTCCGTCTAACTGGCCCAGTCGTTAACGACCTCTTGACTACGTTTTTTGATGATTGGTATTTAGCTACAAAGCAAAACACAAACCCTAAGTTACCCACCAATACAACCGGTAATAAAGATATTGAAATTGTAGCATCTGATGGAGGACAGTTAGAGGATGCTTTCCTTACTCTAATTAATGAAGCAAAAGAAGAAATTTTCATTGGAACTCCTTACTTTATTCCGAGTGAACGACTCTTCCAGGCACTTTTAAGAGCGCTGGAACGAGGGGTGGATATAAAAGTTATTGCACCCATGAAAGCCGATCACTTACTTGTAAAAGAAGCTGGTATCCCCTACATGGATCGCCTTACGAAGGCAGGCGGAGAAGTTTACCTTTTTGATATGGGGTTTTATCACGCAAAAGTTATTATCGTGGATAAACAACTTTGTGATATTGGTACGGCAAACTTTGATCGTCGTAGTTTATTTTTAAATAAAGAGGTTAACACGTTAATTTTCAACCCTCGTTTTGTAGTCGATTTGCGACTAGCTTTTCTGAGAGATGTTCAAGATAGCCAAAATTTTAAAGACCATGCAGAACAACACTTCAACTTTGGGACAAAGGTCAGAATAGGAATCGCTTATTTCTTCCGCCCACTTTTATAGAAAGGATGCCTCTGATGAGAATACGGTTTGGATACGTTTCACACGCCTTAACTTTGTGGGAAGCTCGGCCGGCTAAAACGCTAACGTTTAAACGATACTCAAATATGACGAAGCAAGAACGAATAGATAAGTTACATGAAGTTACTCGAGCGAATCTTTACAATACGAAGCGAGCATTATGGCTAAATCGAGCGGCAGAGATACCTTTGTATCGTTTTTCCTCCTCCATCGTGCCACTTGCTACACACCCTGAGGTAGAATGGGATTACTTGACTCCTTTTCGAGAAGAATGGCAAGAACTTGGTGAAATTGTGCGAGATGCTGGTTTAAGGACGAGCTTTCATCCTGGCCAGTTCACCCTTTTCACCAGTGACAAAGAGCATGTCATTGAGAATTCAATTCGAGATATGGAATTTCATTATAAGATGCTTGAAGCCATGGGATTAGAAAAGGAAGGCTATATCAATATACATATAGGTGGAGCTTATGGTGATAAGAGTTTGGCACTTGAGCGGTTTAAGAAGAATATTCAGCGCATACCTGATGAAGTTCGGTCGCAGATGACCATAGAAAATGATGACAAAACCTATACGGGAGAGGAAACCTTAGAGGTTGCAGAACTTGCTGATATCCCGGTCATGTTTGATTATCATCATGAAATGGCGAATTTGAGCTCTGTTTCTTATGAACATTTGTTGGAGAGATTTTTTGCTACTTGGAATCGTACTGGCTGGCCACCAAAAGTTCATCTCTCTTCTCCAAAAAATGAAAAACAGTATCGCAGTCACGCTGATTTTGTAGAATTGGAATTTGCTTTGCCTTTTTTGAAGGCTTGTCGTGAGGTTACTGATGAGCTTGATGTGATGATTGAAGCTAAGGAGAAGGATCGCGCGCTGATGAAGTTCGTGGATGAATTAGCGGCAGTGCGTGGGGTGAAGCGTTTGGCAGGTGGGATTGTGGAGTTTTAAAAAAAACCACATGCGTTTCAGATTGAAACGCATGTGGTTTTTATATTTTTTATTAGCTAAACCAAGATTCAATCATCGGCTGAACCATTTCATAGGCTTTAAAACCGCCGTAAATCCCGAAGATCCCCATTACACCTGCAAGTGCTGGTGGTGCTGGGATTGGTAGTTTAAATAAAGCGAAAACAAAGCCTACTAAAAATCCTGTTGCCAGGGATAGTAATACAATTTTCATGTGCTTAACTCCTTTAATGTCGATTCTTTCTCTTATGTTGCTCCATTTTTTCAATTATCATCAAATATATGTGTCCGCTTTCAGCAAAAGAGGAAAAAGAGCACGACCATGTCGCGCTCTTTTGGACTACATTCGTTCTGGTGTTGATACTCCGATAAGTTTTAGAGCATTTTCTAGCGTCTGACGAACGGCTTCCATTAGTGCCATTCTAGCTTTTGTGCGTTCTGGTGCCTCAAGGTCTAGAACTTTTTCGGCATTATAGAAGCTATGCAGGTCAGAAGCTAAGTCAAAAACGTACTGTGTTACACGATGTGGTGTACGTTTTTGAGCTGCATCAGCTACAACCTGTGGGAAATCTCCAAGGCGCTTAAGAAGTGTCTCTTCTTTTTCAGCAGTAAGAAGTGATGCATCGAAGTCTTCCGTTGTCTCGATGCCTTTCTCCTTAGCTTGTCGTAGCATGCTGCAAATACGTGCATGCGCATACTGAACATAATAGACTGGGTTATCGTTCGATTCAGACTTAGCAAGGTCCATATCAAAATCTAAGTGTGAATCGCTAGAACGCATAACGAAGAAGTAACGCATTGCGTCAATTCCTACTTCATCCATTAGTTCACGCAAGGTAACAGCTTTCCCTGTACGCTTACTCATTTTCACTTTTTCACCGTTTTGGAATAAGTTCACCATTTGGATAATTTCCACTTCAAGCGTGTCTGCGTCGTTACCTAGAGCTTGGATCGCTGCTTTCATACGAGGAATGTAGCCATGGTGGTCTGCTCCCCAAATGTTAATCAGTGTTTCATATCCACGCTCAAGTTTATTTTGGTGATAAGCGATATCCGGTGTTAGATACGTATAACTACCATCATTTTTAACTAGAACACGGTCTTTATCGTCACCAAAATCAGTAGTTCGGAACCATGTAGCTCCGTCTTGTTCATAAACAAAACCTTTTTCATTTAGCGTTTTAAGTGTCTCTTCAATCTTACCTTGTTTATAAAGGGACGTTTCAGAGAACCAGTGATCAAATGGAACACGATACTGAGCAAGATCTTCCTCGATCTTTTTCAATTCATATTTCAATCCGTATTCACGGAAGAAATCAAGGCGTTCTTCTTGAGACTTGTTTTTCCACTCATCGCCATATTCTTCAGCTAGCTTGTTACCAAGTTCGATGATGTCACTACCACGATAACTCTCTTCTGGCATTTCAATATCTTCACCTAAAGCTTGTAGGTAACGAGCTTCAACGGAGATGGCTAGGCTGTTGATCTGGTTACCAGCATCATTAATGTAGTATTCTCTTGCTACATTATAACCGGCCTTATCAAGGATGTTACAAAGAGAATCTCCTACAGAGGCACCACGAGCATGCCCAAGGTGAAGATCACCAGTTGGGTTTGCGGAAACAAACTCGACTTGAATCTTATGACCATTACCGACTTGACTCGCACCATAGCTTTCACCAGCTTTAAGGATCGTTGGGACAAGGTTTGTAAGGTATTGGTTGTCCATGAAGAAGTTAATAAAACCTGGTCCTGCGATTTCAACTTGCTTAATGGATGCTTTGGATTGATCAAAATGTTCAATGATATCCTCTGCAATTTGACGAGGTGCCTTGCGGGCAACACGTGCTAGCTGCATGGCCATATTTGTAGCATAGTCACCATGATTTTTATCTTTTGGCTGTTCTAACACAACGGGTGGAAGCTCACTCTCTGTTGCTAGTTCTGCTTTTAAAACCGCTTGAACGATTTCATCTTTAAGCGTTTGTTCCATTTGCTCAACGATATTCATGTTTGGTCCTCCTCATTATACTGCAGCGAAAGACGGTGACGCTGCTTTTGTTCTCCATTCATCACTAGATCATAGTCGATCTGCAGGCTGCCATTTGCGCTTTCATTTGAGTCTTGGTGCTGAATGGTGTGTGTTGTGGTTTCCATATGAAAATTCCCGTACGGGTGATGGTAGACGTTTTCTGTGACTTGTTTATTACGAAAGATCTGGTTCATACGGACCGGACCTGTTCGTCGTACGATCACTTTGTCTTCTTGTATTGTAACGAGATTATCGATTTGTTCTTCTTCGTGTGTTTCTGTGAAACGAAGGATGTATGCATTGCCTTTTTGAATGTAATCACCAGGCTCTTCTACAACGATCTGATCCTTCTGTTCTTGATCTTGAATCTCTGTGACAAGACGCACTTGAACGGGTGTACGCTCTTCAGACAAGATTAGATCACCTCTTTATATTTATCGTTCCCAAACGTTCATCTTAACTTTACCATTATAAGAATTCCAATCAAAAAACTCAATAGCAGTATTAGGAAAAGCTTGGCCAATTGGAGAGAAAGTAAAACTCGGTATGTTGTTATTTAGCTATATGGCAGGATTGTTGAAGACTTGAAATTGAGAGGAGTCCGTTGCTGTTGAGTAGTTTGTTGCGGTCAGTGAAACGGCAAGCCTGTTGTGGAAGACAAGCCGAGCCTCCTCATACGCTACGCTCCTTGCGGGGTCTCGTCTTGCCTTTGTTACCACGACAGTTTGCCGTTTCCTTCCCTCCACGCGATTATGGAAACTAACGGACCATAATTTGGCTTTCCCCACCTCATCTTTATTGGAAATTAAAGTCAGAGAAGTTGCTTAGACCCTTGCCATGATAGGAATATACTACCTGGAATCAGAACATCGTCCACCAGAACTACGGCGGTTCCGTTAGTCATCATTCGGCAAAGGTGGGCTGTGGAACGGGTTGACTCCAGCGGAAGAACGGAGTGACGAGACCCCGCAGAGAGCTTGCGAATGAGGAGGCTCGGCGCTTCGTCCGCAGGAAAGCAACCCGTTCCACAGCCCGCCGATCTGCACAAAAGCAACGGAACCATACGCACTTTATCTCGAATCCAAGTCTTCAACAATAGGGGGCTTTAATGAAATGTAGTAAATTTAAAAGTAACCATAAAAAATGAAACTTACTCTCACAGAATTCAACCTACTTTTCTAGAATATGGACTTCTCACAGATTAGTAGAGGCAGCAGTCTATATGCTATAATGGATGGCATATGAGATTTGATCGGTTGGAGGAAAGATGATGGCAAAACATACACCAATGATGCAGCAATATTTACAAATTAAAGCCCAGCATAAAGATGCTTTTTTATTTTTTCGCTTAGGCGATTTCTATGAAATGTTCTTTGAAGATGCTACAAGAGCAGCTCAAGAACTTGAAATTACATTAACAAGTCGTGATGGTGGAGATGAGCGAATTCCAATGTGTGGTATTCCTTATCACTCTGCTGAAAACTATATTAAAAACTTAATAGAAAAAGGCTTCAAAGTCGCGATTTGCGAACAAGTTGAAGATCCTAAACATACAAAAGGGGTCGTGAAACGTGAAGTCGTTCAACTGATTACTCCAGGGACAGTAATGGAAGGAGCAATGCTTCAAGAAGAAGAAAATAACTTCCTTGCTGCTGTTACACCTTTTGACAATCAAACCTATGTCGTGGCTTATAATGACCTAACAACAGGTGAAAATAGTGTTGCCCTTATTAACGATGGATTTGATCATGTGCTTAGTGAACTTTACAATCGTCCAGTAAAAGAGATTGTCGTACCTCCAGATATGGCTGAGGATAAAAGCACAGCCCTTGTTGAACGTTTAGGGATAACCTTATCAACTGAAGAAGAATCGGACATGCCTGAAGAGCACCTTAACCTTGTTTTAGATTTACCTGTAGAAAAACTAAAAACAGGATTCGGCCGACTATTCCATTACATTCAACGTACACAAAAACGTTCTATGGACCACCTGATGCCAGTACAAGTCATCGAGTTACAGCAGTATATGACACTTGATATGTATTCCAAGCGCAACCTTGAACTAATGGAAACCCTTCGTAAGCAAGGAAAGAAAGGGAGCTTATTGTGGGTTCTTGATAAGACTGTTACATCAATGGGGGCACGTCTGCTTAAAAAGTGGCTAGAGCGTCCGCTTCTAAATAAAAGCATGATAGAAACACGCTACAACCAGGTGGAAGGTTTAGTCGAACAATTTTTTGAGCGTGAATCGTTAAGGGAAGCTCTTACATCGGTGTATGACCTTGAGCGTTTAGCTGGAAGAGTAGCATACGGAAATGTGAACGCACGCGACCTTATTCAATTAAAGCAATCTTTATCCAAGGTACCTGAGATTAAAACGCTCTTACAATCGTTTCAACAACCAGAGCTTCATAAACTTGCAGACAACATCGACCCTCTCCAAGAAGTTCATGATTTCTTAGAGGAATCCATTAGTGATGATGCTCCTATTACGATTAAAGAAGGGAACATCATAAAAGACGGGTTTAATGGTCAACTAGATGATTACCGAGATGCAGCCAAAAACGGAAAACAATGGATTGCTGAACTCGAACAAAAAGAGCGCCAAGAAACAGGGATTAAATCACTTAAGGTGGGGTATAATCGTGTATTTGGCTACTATATTGAGGTAACTAAGGCCAATCTTCACCTTTTACCTGAAGGAAGATACGAACGTAAGCAAACTTTAACGAATGCAGAACGTTATATCACTCCTGAATTAAAAGAAAAAGAGAGTCTCATTCTCGAAGCGCAGGAGAAAAGTGTGGACCTTGAGTACGAGTTGTTTATCCAAGTACGTGATCGTGTGAAACAATTTATCCGTCCACTTCAGGAGCTTGCTGAGCAGATTAGTGGTATTGATGTTCTACAAGGGTTCGCAACGGTCAGTGAAACCAATCAGTATTACCGTCCAACTATTACTGACAATCGTACCGTTAATATTGATAAAGGACGTCATCCTGTAGTTGAGCAGGTTATGAAAGACGACTCTTTTGTTCCTAACGATGTGAAAATGGGTGAGGATAACGATATTCTCCTTATTACAGGTCCAAATATGAGTGGTAAAAGTACCTATATGCGTCAGCTGGCTTTAACAGCGATTATGGCACAGGTTGGTTGTTTTGTACCTTGTGAATCTGCTCATCTTCCAATATTTGACCAGATTTTCACTCGAATTGGAGCGGCTGATGACCTTGTATCTGGTCAAAGTACATTCATGGTAGAAATGATGGAAGCGAAACATGCGTTAACAAACGCTACGGAAAACAGCTTAATTTTGCTAGATGAAATAGGACGAGGGACAAGCACATATGACGGGATGGCATTAGCACAAGCAATTGTTGAGCACATTCATGAGCACATTCATGCCAAAACGTTATTTTCAACGCACTATCATGAGTTAACAGAGCTTGACCAGTCACTTTCGAAATTGAAAAACGTCCATGTTCGTGCAGAGGAATATGAAGGACGCGTAGTCTTTCTTCACCAAATTCAAGACGGGGCTGCAGATGAGAGTTATGGGATTCATGTAGCACAGCTAGCTGAACTTCCCTCTGAACTTATTCAACGAGCTAACAGTCTGCTGCAGCAGTTTGAAGGTTCTTCAACAGAGAAGGCTAAGGAGGTTGAGCCAGAACAAGATGGTCAACTTTCATTATTTGTAGAAGAGAAGCAATCAGAAAAACCACAAGCAATGAAATCAAATGAACAAAAAGTTGTGAACAAACTTGGAAACTTGAATCTATTAGAGATGAACCCTATAGAAGCCATGAACCATCTTTATCAATTGCAAAAAGAATTGAACAAATAATAGAGGAGGACAAGGATGCCTACCATTAAGCAAATGCCTGATGCACTAGCGAACAAAATTGCCGCTGGTGAGGTCGTTGAGCGTCCGTCTTCAGTTGTAAAAGAATTAGTAGAAAACAGTATAGATGCAGGAAGCACTTGGATAAAAGTCGAGCTAGAGGAAGCGGGGCTTTCTCGGATCAAAATTATGGATAATGGGAAAGGCATGAGCGAGGAAGATTGTGAACGTGCTTTTCTTCGTCATGCGACAAGTAAGATTTCTCATGAGGATGACTTGTTCCGTGTTCGTTCCCTGGGCTTCCGTGGTGAAGCACTAGCAAGTATTGCTGCAGTAAGTCGGTTAACGCTAAAAACCTCACAAGGAGATGAAGCTGGTACCAAGCTATACCTTGAAGGTGGAAACGTTAAGGAAAAAGAAAAAAGCGATGCAAGACAAGGGTCAGAAATTACCGTCGAAGAGCTTTTCTTTAATACACCTGCTCGTTTGAAATATATGAAGACGATTCATACCGAGCTAGGTCACATTACAGATGTGCTTAACCGTATGGCAATGTCTCACCCTGAGGTCCGCTTTGAGTGTTGGCACAATGAGAAGCGTTTGTTCCAAACATCAGGTCGTGGAGATATTTTGCAGGTAATTGCTCAGATTTACGGAATGTCTACAGCTAAAAAAATGATGCCCATCCATCATGAAACGCTAGATTTCACTATAAAAGGGTACATTGCTAAGCCTGAAGTGACACGTGCTTCAAGAAACTATATGTCTACGATTATTAATGGTCGTTACATTCGGAACCACGCTGTAAACAAAGCTGTACTTCAGGGTTATCATACCTTACTTCCAATAGGACGGTATCCCTTAGTTGTTCTACAAATTGAGATGGATCCTATACTTGTCGATGTGAACGTCCATCCTGCTAAGCTTGAAGTAAGATTCAGTAAGGAAAATGAATTATTTGAAGCTGTCCGTGATGCTGTTACGAACGCATTTCGAAAAGAGACCTTAATACCTGAAGTGGAGCAAAAACCAAAAAAAGCGAAAGAGAAAGATCAGTCTGTTCAAGAATCTTTTTCATTTCAATCGAATGGACCCAGTGCATCATCTGAGGCTACACAAAAGAGAGAATCAATGTCACATCCGGTTGTGCGGGAAAAACAGCCCGAACCAGATTGGATAAAGGGAGACAATACACCAGACCCTATAGCACAGGCTGTCCAAAGCCAAGAAGTTCATTTTACTGAAGACGAAACATCTAGTGGTGAATCAAAAGAAGATTCTCGTGACCGTATTCCAGTCATGTATCCCATTGGTCAGCTACATGGGACGTATATTTTGGCGCAGAATGAAACTGGAATGTATATCATTGATCAGCACGCTGCTCAAGAACGGATCAAATATGAGTTCTTCCGTGATAAATTAGCCGAACCTGAAAATGAAGTACAAGAGCTTCTTGTACCTTTAACGTTCGATTTTACTAAACAAGAAGCCATTCTTATTGAGGAGCATAAGGACCAGCTTGAGCAAGTTGGACTATTTTTTGAAGCTTTTGGTGAGCAAACCTACATTGTACGCTCTCATCCGCAATGGTTTCCAAAAGGTTTTGAACAAGAAGTGATTGAAGAAATGGTAGAACAGCTTTTTGAAAATCAAAAGGTCGATATTTTGAAATTAAGAGAAGAAGCAGCCATTTTAATGTCATGTAAACGTTCTATAAAAGCGAATCACCATTTAAATCATGAGGACATGAATCAGTTGCTTAAGGATTTAAGACTCTCGACCGATCCTTTCACTTGCCCTCATGGCAGGCCAATCATCGTCCACTTTTCGGAGTATGAATTGGAGAAAATGTTTAAACGTGTTATGTAAGTAAGACAGCGTCAGTGTGGCGCTGTCTTTTTCAATAGGGTTTTGCACTTTTATTTCGATTCAAAACCCTATATAATAAGGTTACATTTTTGAAGGAAGTCTAGATAAAGTGAGGAAAAGAGATGAAGCAAAACGTAGTGGCCATTGTCGGTCCCACAGCTGTTGGGAAGACAAAGTTAAGTGTTGAAGTGGCCAAGCGATTTAATGGTGAAATTATTAGTGGCGATTCGATGCAGATCTATAAAAGTATGGACATTGGAACAGCTAAGGTTACAGAAGAGGAAAAACAAGGTGTCCCCCATTACATGGTAGACATTAAGCAACCAAACGAAGGTTTTTCTGTAGCTGAGTTCCAGGAAAAAGTCCAAGGTTATATAGATGAAATCGCTGCAAAAGGAAAGCTTCCTATCATCGTAGGAGGTACAGGATTATACATACAGTCCGTCCTTTATGATTTTCAGTTTTCTGATGAAGGCTCAGATGAAAACTTTCGACAATCACTGGAGGAAAAGATTGAAGAAGAGGGAGTTCAACCTTACTATGAAAAGCTTCAATCTATTGATCCTGAACAAGCCGAAAAAGTTCATCCGAACAATGTAAGACGTGTGATTCGAGCTTTAGAGGTATATGAAACAACTGGAATGACAATGACAGAGTATCAGGAGAAACAAAAACAAGAATCTCCTTACAACCCTATCCTTATTGGTCTTGAGATGGAGCGTGAGAAGCTTTATGAGCGTATTAACCATCGCGTTGACAAGATGATGGATGAAGGGCTTTTAGAAGAAGTTCAAGCTTTATATAACCAGGGTTATGCTGAGAGTCAAAGTATGCAGGCTATTGGTTACAAGGAGTTTATTCCATATTTTGAAGGGGAACGCTCTTTGGAAGATGCTGTATTTTTGTTGAAACGTAATTCCAGACGTTATGCGAAAAGGCAATACACATATTTTCGCAACAAATTGGACATTAATTGGTATGAGATTACCGTCGAATCAGCACGAGAAAAGTTTGAAGAAATTTTGAATGATTTAGCAGGAAAGCTTAGCTAAACATCGAAATATATAATCACAGACAGAAAAAGAGGAGGAAATTTCATGGCTCAATCAGTGAATATCCAGGACAATTTTTTAAATCAATTACGTAAGGATCACGTTCAAGTAACGGTTTTCCTGCTTAACGGTTTCCAATTACGAGGAGTCGTTAAAGCTTTCGATAATTTTACCGTTCTTTTAGAAGCTGACGGTAAGCAACAACTGATTTATAAGCATGCAATCTCAACATTTGCTCCACAAAAAACGATTACATTAGATAAAGAGTAATAGGTGAAACAGGCGGGTGTCCCTAGTGGGCATCCGTTTTTCTTTTGTCATTTTTCATAGATGCATCTAGCTGCAATGGGACTCTTTCTTGGGCATCTGTCACAAATCACCCTAAAGCTGCGTATAATGTGGGTGAATAAGGGGTGATTTTTGGTGGATACTCAAGTGACGTACAAACAAAATGGGCAAATCAACGTCATGTTCCAAGATCGAAACACTTCAATAGCGAAGCCGAAACCAACCGAGTCGACGTCATACTTAACAAACCCTTTTCAGAACATAGACAATCAATTTGAAGATTTTATAGGTTTGGATTCGTTAAAAGATACCATTAAAGAAATTTATGCAAGTATTTATGTGAATCAAAAGCGACAGGAAGCAGGTTTAAAGCCATCTAAGCAAGTCCTTCATATGCTGTTTAAAGGAAACCCGGGAACAGGTAAAACAACTGTAGCCAGAAAGCTTTCTCAACTTTTTTATGATATGAATGTTCTATCAAAAGGACACTTTATTGAAGCGGAGCGAGCGGATTTAGTTGGTGAGTATATTGGTCATACTGCACAAAAAACGCGAGACCTCATCAAGAAAGCTATGGGTGGAGTATTATTCATTGATGAAGCCTATTCTCTAGCTCGAGGTGGGGAGAAAGATTTTGGGAAAGAAGCCATTGATACACTCGTAAAGCATATGGAAGACCATCACAACGACTTTATTCTGATCCTTGCTGGATATCCTGCAGAAATGGATAAATTTTTGCGGTTGAATCCAGGTCTACATTCGCGTTTTCCAATTATGATGGACTTTAAAGATTACTCGATTGATGAATTAATGACGATTGCAACTCAAATGGCATCTGAAAGGGAATATGAGCTATCTAAAGAAGCTCAATGGAAGTTGAAGAATCACCTTATGAGAAAGAAACAAGACCGGCAACAGAGCTTTTCAAATGGTCGCTACATTAGGAACATTATTGAACAATCCATCCGAAAGCAAGCTATACGTGTGATGCAGCAAAATCGCTTTAGCCATTCTGAATTGGTTTTATTGACCAGTAGAGATATTACATTTGATACGTAGCTTGAAGCGGCTTCCATAAGTGGGAGTCGCTTTTGTGTTACTATAGGAAACCATAAAATTGCTAGCTTGTGTATAATTTTTTTATGAGAGCGTGGCCACATCTAGCTCCAGCGCCCAGCAACGAATGGACTTGGGCCCACACGACGTGGGTCAGATCGACGTTGTCACAGGACGTGACGAACTTGGGTCTACAGGATGTAGGTCAGATCGGTGTTGTCACAGGACGTGACGAACTTGGGTCTACAGGATGTAGGTCAGATCGGTGTTGTCACAGGACGTGACGAACTTGGGCCTACAGGATGTAGGTCAGGTCGGTGTTGTCACAGGACGTGACGAACTTAACCGATCTTCCTTATCCTTATCCTTATCACTTTCTCCGTACGATAAGTCAACATCGATTCACTTTGTTCATCGTGTTTCCTTTACACGTTTGTGACATGAAATTTTAACAAAGAAGCAAATCGACGTAGTTAAAATTTCTAGGTGAAAGTACCACG
>NZ_KE384330.1:199607-229240 GCF_000425225.1 Pontibacillus marinus BH030004 = DSM 16465
GCGGAAGAACGGAGTGACGAGACCCCGCAGAGAGCTTGCGAATGAGGAGGCTCGGCGCTTCGTCCGCAGGAAAGCAACCCGTTCCACAGCCCGCCTATCTGCACAAAAGCAACGGAACCATACGCACTTTATCTCGAAACCAAGTCTTCAAGATAAGGGGGCTAATATTGAACACCGACATAACAAAAAAGCCTAAGGTCAAGACCCCAGACTTTTCTCGCTAATGATTTTGATTCTCTTTTAATTTCCGCAACTCCATTAAAGGAAGCTTCGCAAAGAAGAAATGGCCTTCTTTGATAAACTCGTTATAAACTTTGTTCAATATCTCCACATCGCCCAGTGCTTTTCCTAAGTAGTACTGTTGTAACTTTGATGGGTTTTCAATTTTACTTAGTACCTCTACCGCTTCATCGATGTTCCCTTTTGCGATAGACAGATGAGCATTTTCCACTGGATCGCTTGTTTGGATCCCTTCATAAATTCCGTTTACAGCTGAGATAAACGGAATATTTAGTTCACGTATGGAGTGGCTAAATCGATAACCGTTTCGATCGGAAATCGCTATAGCTTCATGACAGTGATACATCGCTTGGTCATAATCCTCTAGCATATATGTTAAAGCCAGAACAACATGGATCCCACACACTTTGAAGGAGTTATTCGAATTTTTCACTAACCGAAATCCATAACGTCTACTTAAGATTAATTCATTTCGATAAAAATGATAATAAAACCAAAAATCATCTAATCTTTCTTGAAAATACATCTCCATTAAAGGGTCTTCGATCGCGTTGACCTGATCAATTAATCTTGTAAAATAACTAGCCCCTTTTCCTGTTTCTCGTAAGTCGTAATAGCTATATATCGTAAGGAGCGTCTTGTACACTTCTACTTCTTGACTTTCAGGTTTCATTCTTTCCATTTTTTTAAGGATCGTATATGGATCAACGTGCTCTCGTTTTCGGTTTATCATAATCTCAAAAATATCTGCCCACTGACGATTTTCTAGCACCTCAGAAATTCGATTATGCTCAATCATTTTATTTATATCTTCAAAAAAAGAACTGGAATACAAAAATTCTAGGCTCTTACGTTGATTTTCTTCCGAAGTAGATGAGAGGCAAAATTCTTTCACTAGATGTAATGCTTGATTCAATTCATATTGGGACGTTAACGTTTTATAAACCATATAAAGTGATGATTCATTCCCATTATTTCGAAAGGGTTCGAAAATGACATCAACATTACAGCATCGTTCTGTATTACTCATTTTCTCCCCCTCCTTTGAATGAATTATTGGTCTAATTCTATTGTAAATGAAAGTTATACAGATTGTTATTATGAAATATCATCCATTAATGTAAAATAATAAAAACCTTTCTAAAGGGTTCAATCATTCCTCCAAAAAGGTTTCTACTATGGATATATCACGCTGGTTCTTAGGTCCACTTATATTTTCTCTTAACTTTTGGATCTCAGTAAAAGGTAGTTTAGCTCCAAAGTAATCGCCTTGTTGAATGAACCGATTATAGGAGTTCATTAGCCGCGCCTTATCTTTTAAAGCCTTCCCCAAATAATATTCTTGATATTGACTTGGGTTTTCGATTTTCTCCAAAACGCTTAAGGCTTCGTCAATATTCCCTTTGGCTATATTAAGGTGAGCTTGTTCCACAGGATTGGTGGTTGAAATTCCTTCATACTTTCCATTCACAGCTGCTATAAAAGGGATATTGTTATTTACAATCCCATCCTCAAGTAAGGTATAGCCCATTTCCTTTGCAATCCTCAAAGCTTCATTGATATGATACATCGCTTGTTCATAGCTTTCAAAAAGGTAAGTAAGTGCTATATTCCGATGTACAAGACAATTCTTATAAATATTGTGAGGTTTCTTCAAAAGACGAAAGCCATACATACGGCAAAGGATTAACTCATTACGCTGAAAATGGTAAAAGTAGTGATAGTCTTCCATTCTCTCTTGAAAGAACATCAACATGAGAGGATCTTCAACTTGTTCGATCAGGTCATTTATAGAATCTAAATAATTCGCTAATTTCCCGCTTTGTCGTAGCTCATGATAGCAATAAATTGTAATGAATTGTTTGTATAGTTCGACATATGAACTTACTGGCTTAATGTTTTTTATTTGGTCCAGGATTTGATAGTGATCAACATTCTTCCTTCTTCTTGTTATCAAGATATCAAATAACTCTGCCCACTGACGATTTTCGATTCGTTCTGACTTCTTGTTGATTTCGATCATTTCATCGAGTTCTTTAAAGAAACTTCTCATATATAAAAACTCTAAACTTTTTCGTTGGTTTTCAATTGAAGTAGATGTTAAACAGAAATCTCTCACCAGATGCAAAGCTGGATCAGGATCGTATTGAGCTGTAAAAGCTTTATAAACGATCGAAAGAGGTGACTCCTCCTCATTCAATCTAAAGGGCTTGAAAGCTTCATGTTGATTCTCTATATTATTATCGCACATGTTTCAGCCCTCCTTGTTCATCGAATCTACTCTCTTTCATCCAACGTAGTTTTTTATGCTAAGCGATGTTCTTCCAAAATTTCAATATCTAGTTTCCGAATACGTTTAATCTCGTGAATAGGAAACTGTGCTGCAAAATGGTTACCACTACGCGTAAAACGATGATACGCACTCAATAAACGGTCCATATCATTAAGAGCTTTACCTAAATAGTATTCTTGGAAAGGACTTGGCTGTTCAATTTCTTCTAAAACTTTTACAGCTTCTTTTATATTGCCTTTAGCGATATCTAAGTGCGCTTGCTCTATAGGATCTGAGGTTGTAACCCCTTCATATACGCCATTCACTGCTGCAATAAAAGGAAAATTTTTATCCGTTACAACGTGACTTAATCGAGTGTAACCATTTTGTTCTGCTATGCTTAAAGCTTCATTCGAATGATAAAGGGCTTGTTCATAATTTTCAAGTGCATATGTTAATGCTAACTTTTGATGGGCAACGCAATGTTTAAACGTATTATGTGTTCTATTAATAAGACGATATCCATACTTCCTACATAAAATTAGTTCATTACGAAGAAGATGGTAAAACATTAAAAAGTCCTCTAATCTTTCTTGAAAATACATGACCATTAATGGATCATCTATCGCATTCGTAAGCTCATGTAAGGTATCAAAATAACTACCAACTGTTCCATTTTTTCTTAAAGTATTATAACTGTATACTGTAAGGAACACCTTAAGTACCTCGACCTCTTGACTCAATGGTTTGAGCTTATCGAGGCCTGCTAACATCTTATAGGGGTCTAGCTTCTCCCCAGTCTTTCTTCTCTCAAGCATTATGCCATAGATATAAGCCCATTGACGGTTTTCCTCATTTTCCGATTTCCTGTTCACCCTAATCAATTCTTCCAATTCATCGAAAAAAGAGCTCATATACAGAAGCTCAAGTCCTCTTCTTTGATTTTCAACAGATAGAGAAGTTAAGCAAAATTCTTTTAATAGCGCTAGTGCTTGATTCGAATCATACCTAGTCATCATCGCTTTATATACAATATGAAGAGATGTTTCATTCCCATTTTGTCGGAAGGGCTTAAAAATGGTTTGTGTATCTTGTATTTGGTTGTTGTCCTCCATTTCATCCCCTCCAAATCGTAGAATGTTTCTCTATCATCGATTATAGTTTCTTATGCTAAACGGTCTTCATCCAATTGGTCCCTATCTATTTTTCGGAGTCTTTTGATCTCCTTTATAGGGAACTGTGCTGCAAAATAGTACCCCGCCCGAGTAAACCGGTGATACGAACTTAATAAACGATCTATATCATTTAATGCTTTCCCAAGATAATACTCTTGGAAAGGACTTGGTTGATCGATACTTTCTAAATAGGCTACAGCTTCATCTATATTCCCTCGAGCAATATTTAAATGAGCTTGTTCTACTGGATCAGAAGTCGTAACCCCTTCATATCTTCCGTTAACAGCTGCAATGAACGGAATATTATCTCTTTTCACCGTTTCAATTATCATTGTGTAATCATATTTTTCTGCTATCTGCAAAGCTTCATTTGCATGATAGATTGCTTGCTCGTAGCTCTCTAAAGCATAAGATAAAGCAAGACTTTTATGAACGACACTGTGTTTAAATGTGTTATTCATCTTATTTAAGAGACGATAGCCATACTTTCTACTTAAGATTAATTCATTGCGCATAAAATGATAAAACATTAAAAACTCTTCTAATCTTTCTTGAAAGTACATCGCCATTAAAGGGTCGGCTATCTTGTTATTCAGCTCATACAGTGTATCTAAATAACTACCGACCTTACCATATTGCCTTAAATCCAGGTAACTATACAACGTCATAAATAACTTAAGTAACTCGACATCTTTACTGAATGGTTCTATCTTATCTAAAGTAGCTAATATTTTAAATGGGTCTGTTCTCTCCCCACTAAGTCTTCTTTCAATGATCATCTCATACATTTGAGCCCATTGATGGTTTTCCTTGTTCTCTGACTCTCTATTTATCTGGATCATCTTTTCTACTTCATTAAAAAAGGAGCTCATATATAAAAGCTCGAGTCCCCTTCTTTGATTTTCAGCTGATATAGAGGTTAAACAAAATTCTTTTAAAAGCACTAAAGCTTCATCCGAATCATATCTTGCCATCAAAGCTTTATATACAATATAAAGAGACGTTTCATTCCCATCACTTCGAAAGGGGGCGAAGATGGCCTTTTGATTATGTATTTGCTTGTTATCCTCCATTCTTCTTCCCCTCCTCTTCTAGAATGTACACTCTTTCATCCAAGGCTATTGATTTACCCTTTACTACTTCGAAACATTAATAGCTAAAATTTTACACTTATTTACGTATAAGCAATATGACACAGTTTAATCGTTTTCACAAGTAGTAGACACACTTTTCTCAAAGTAAGAAATTTCAGAAATTTCTATGTGCAAAACTACTTTAATGTATATTAAAAAAGAGCCTATTCTGAAGGGAGGTTAAGCATCTTCAGGATAGGCTCTTACCTATTTCACCCAACCTAGTAAGATCTCACGAATGCATTTACTAGCTGCAATTTGAGTTTTTTCAGTTGGGTCATATGCTGGCGCTACCTCAACAAGATCAGCACCAATAACGTTTATATCTGAGTTAGCCATTTCATGAATGGAAGCTAACAGTTCCTTAGAGGATATACCTCCAGCTTCTGCTGTTCCTGTACCTGGTGCATATGCTGGGTCCAGGACATCAATATCAATCGTGACATAAACATTCCGACCAGCTAACTTAGGTAGTACTTCTTTCAATGGTTCGAGAACCTCATACTTTGCCATGTACATACCACTTGATTGTGCATATTGAAACTCTTCACGCATTCCTGAACGAATCCCAAATGAATATACATTTTCAGGCCCTATCAGCTCACAAATTTTACGCACGGGGGTGGAATGAGAAAGGGCTTCTCCTTCATATTCCTCTCGCAAATCAGCATGAGCATCAATATGAATGAAAGCCATATCTTCATATTTCTCATGAACTGCTTGAACTACTGGCCATGTCACTAGATGCTCACCACCAAGTCCAAGCGGAAATTTATTTTGATTCATAATTTTTCTTACATAGTCTCGGATCATCTCAATACTTCTTGCTGCATTTCCAAAAGGTAAAAGCATGTCTCCAGCATCAAAATAAGAAACTTCTTCTAAGTGCTTATCTAAATAGGGACTATACTCCTCTAAACCAATGGAAGCTTCTCGAATTCGGTTAGGACCAAATCGGGACCCTGGTCGAAAACTAACTGTCCAGTCCATTGGCATACCATACATAATAACATCGGACTCTTCAGCTGTTGGACGACTCATAATAAATACTTTACCTGAGTAGGCTTCATCAAATCTCATTTGTTCCCACTCCTATTCTGTCAAATCTTTTACAAACTTCGGTAGTACAAAAGATGCCTTATGCAGTTCTTTTGTATAGTATTTCGTTTCCAACTCATGAAAGCGACTTTCAGGTACTTCTAACGGATCTTGTGTTTTACTTCCCATCGTGAATGTCCATAGACCACTTGGGTAAGTCGGAATATTTGCTGTGTATAAGCGCGTTACAGGAAAGATCTCTTTCACGTCCTGATACACTTGTTGTATAAGGTCTGCTTTGAACCATGGATTATCTGTTTGAGCTACTAAAATCCCATCTTCTTTTAAAGCATTCGAGATTCCAGCATAAAATCCTTTTGTAAACAAATTTACAGCTGGTCCTACAGGTTCTGTGGAATCAACCATAATGACGTCATATGCCGCTTCACTTTGAGCGATGTGCATAAACCCGTCATCCACCTTTACTTCAACCCGTGCATCCTCTAAATCACCAGCTATTTCAGGAAGGAACTTCTTTGAATACTCGATGACTTTACCATCAATTTCAACGAGTGTAGCCTTTTTCACTTCAGGGTGTTTTAAAACCTCGCGAATAACGCCTCCGTCTCCACCACCAACGACTAAAACATGTTCTGGATTTGGGTGTGTAAACAGTGGAATATGAGCCATCATTTCGTGATACACAAATTCATCTTTCTGCGTGGTCATGACCATACCATCTAACGTCAGCATATTCCCCCACTCTTCTGTTTCTAACATATCGAGCTGCTGAAAATCTGTTTGTTCAGTATGGTGCGTACGTTTGACCTTCGCAGTAATACCGAAGTTATCTGTTTGTTTTTCTGTGAACCAAAGCCCCATTCAAAAAACCCCTTCCGTTCCTTTGTTTTCTTATCTATCATCATACATTGTTATTTTTCAATCAAACAATCAAATTATAGAGAAACCAGAAAAAAAATCAAGTGTTTTTCCACCTATTTAACTCTCTTAGTTTAAAACATCTTATTATTACCCATACTGAAAAACAAATGCAAAGAAAATATAAAAGCGGAGCTGGACGGTTTATGTGTCGGGCATAGGGGAGATCAAATATGGAGCAAAATCTACCACGTCGCAATTATAAAAAAATTTTTTGGAAATGGTTTGGACTACCAACAGTTACGCTCATTGGACTGTTGGTCTTAAGCGTGTCTTCCCTTCTGTTATATTGCTACATCCTTGGCGCTCCTTCCCTACAACATCAGGAGAATACGGTGTTCTATAGTCATTCTCAAGAGGTCATGGCTGTTGAGCATGGTTTGGAAAATCGTTATTGGATCTCACTCGATGAAATGTTTCCCGCATTTATTCAAGCCACGTTGCAAACGGAAGATCGCCGTTTCTATAAGCATTTTGGGTTTGATATTAAACGAATTGTTGCTGCTGCTCTTCACGATATACGAGCTATGTCCAAGGTTCAAGGTGCTAGCACGATCACTCAACAGTATGCTCGAAACCTATACTTATCCCACGAAAAAACTTGGGCACGTAAAGTGAAAGAAGCCATTTATGCGGTACGTCTTGAAATGTTTTATGATAAAGAAAAAATTTTAGAGGGCTACCTGAATACCATTTATTATGGTCATGGTGCGTATGGCATCGAAGCAGCAAGTCGGTATTACTTCCATAAAAACGCAGATGAACTAACCTTATCTGAAGCTGCTTTATTGGCAGCAGTGCCGAAGGGGCCTTCCTATTACTCGCCTTATTCGCATTTTGATAATGCCAAGCGTCGTCAGGAGCTTATTCTTTCTAATATGCATAAAGGCGGCAAGATTTCAGATAAAGAGCTTTTAAAGGCTAAACAAGAACCAATCAAACTTGCTACAAATCCTTCAAGGTCAAAGAAAAATATAGCTCCTTACTTTCAGGATCTCGTTATGAAAGAAACTATGAAAAAGATTAATATGGATACAGAAGAAATTAAGTCAGGCGGCCTCCATATATACACGACACTGGATATCTCCAAACAACACAAGCTAGAGCGTACCATTCGTGAGAACATGGAAGAAGATTCGGAAATGCAAATTGGAGCCATGAGTATGAACCCAAAGACAGGCGCAGTTTTATCAATGGTTGGTGGGAGAGATTATGAGGAAAGTCCATTCAATCGGGCTGTTCAGGCAAAACGTATGCCTGGATCCACATTCAAGCCATTCTTGTACTATGCAGCTCTGGAAAATGGGTACACACCTGCAACAACACTCATGAGCCGTCCAACTTATTTTGAACTTGAAGATGGTTCCGTATATGAGCCGAGTAACTATAACGGTTATTATGCATACGAACCCATCACACTTGCTCAAGCTATCGCTTTATCTGATAATGTGTATGCTGTTAAGACGAACGTTTTCCTAGGAGAAGAAACGTTAGTAGAGACAGCCAAACGCATGGGAATTGAAAGCTCACTACCAGCTGTACCTTCTCTTGCGTTAGGCACCGCTTCTGTTTCGGTTGAAGAAATGGTATCTGCATATAGCGTGATTGCTAACGGAGGTAAAGAAGTAGAACCCTATACCGTAGAAAAAATCACGGATGCACATGGGCATGTCTTATATGAAAAAGAACATAAAAAGAAGAAGCAAGTGATTGATCCATCTCTCGCTTTTGTTCTGACCCATTTAATGACGGGGATGTTTGATCAATCGTTAAATGATTATATGCGAGTAACAGGCTCAAGTATTGCGAATGATTTAACTCGAACATACGCCGGCAAATCCGGGACCACTCGTACGGATAGTTGGATGATCGGTTTCAGCCCTAAAGTAACAACCGGAATCTGGACGGGCTATGATCAAAATAAACCGATTGAAAAGACGAAAGAGCATCAATATGCCAAAGATATATGGGCTGAATATATGGAAGGCGTACATGGGAAACAGGCTTTCGAAGCGTTCAAACCTTCCGATGGGGTTACAGGCGTATATATCGATCCCAATAGTGGTCACCTTGCTACACCTTACTGCCCAAATCAACGACTCGCCTATTTTGTAGAGGGGACAGAACCTGAACAATATTGCGATGTGCACATTCCTGATGGTACTGAAGGATATGAGAATGTAGAAAAGAAAAATAAGAAAAATCCGAAGTCTATGAGTGATGTGTTAGATTGGCTGTTTTAAGGGTGAATTCCTCTAAAATAGAAAAAGGTCGGCTGTGTGGGCCGACCTTTTTCTGTGTCCTAGTAAACATGCGTGTGTGAGACCCATGTGTATCATATTTTACAAACTCCTACTCAAAACCTCAAGATATTCCTCCATGATTTATCCATCATTCACAAAACATTCACAAATTGTTAACCTTGGTTCTCCAAGGCTTCCTTCAATTCATCTGAGGAGTTATCCCACATTTCCTTACTGTGCTCTTGCAAGAAGTTCTTCAATATTTTTTTGGACTCGTCATCCATGTGTTCAACAATAATTTTCCCTTTAAGCGATTTATCCATATTGTTTACATGCTCAGGAAGTGATTTGTAACCGCGACGTATCTCATGGTCAATCACCATTTCACACCCTGTTACTCCAGTGTAAAAAGCACCTTCAGGATTCTGGTCTACTGTAACCCAAACAATCCAGAACAACTTCCCATTTGGGGCATTTTCGCGGTCTGGCTTAAATTTAATACGCTTTTCAAGTTTACTCCTTGCATGCAAAGCACCCATATCTACGTATGCTTCGCCTTCGTTTGGATCTACCATAACTGGGGATACGTTTTCTAAAGAGATAGATCCGACACCATAACCTCCATGACCATCGGTAGAGTCATCTTTCAGTATGGTAAATTGATTCTTCTTTTTATCTGATTTTTCATTTTCGTTTGAGAACTGATCAAAAGATTTCATAAGTATGCTTCCTCCTTATTTAGTAGGACGATGTTTTACTCATTCTAACACATCTGCCCTGCTCAATTCATATAGTAAGGACTTCCATGATTAAGCACATAAAAAACATGCGATTTTCTTAAATCACATGTTTTTTAAATGAATATATTTTGAGAAACAGATTTATCACAAGTGCTGCGATCTATTACCTCCATGAATAAATGTGAAAGCTTCTCGCTCTGAAGGTTGCTTTTGTTCTGGCTTTTCGCGTTTCTTACGTTTAAACCTTTTCATATTCGGAATGCCAACGCCAATACGATACTGTTGGACTTCCTTCATACCTTGCAGCATAATTTGCATCGCAATAATACTCAATACAAACGCTATAAATACAGGGTAAACGATCCACCAGTTTGACGTCATCATCTCATTCTTCATCCCACTAATCATTCCTGACCACTCATATGTGGAGGAGGTTGGTGGGGTTTTGAGAAGTCCATAGAATACCTGCGTACCCCCAAAGAACAACTTAAATAAACCAAGATGGACAAAAATTAAGAGTACTTGGATAAACTGTTGGCCAAACAAAACGCCTAACCTCGGTGCCATATGTGGCATGATATGTGTCTTGATAATATGCCACCAATCCCCTCCCATTGTCCGGGCACTAATCATGTATTCCCTTTGGAACAACATCTTCACTTCATTTCCCACTAATACTGTAATAAGAGGGACAACTAAAACCGTTAACAACACAATTTGATAGGTGATTCGTTCAATTTCCGTGTATCCCCAGCCATTTGGCCCTTTCCACAGAACAGGATAAAGAAGTAAGTATGCAATAACTGTTAAAGGAATGAAGTGCATACTATCGACTACTTTATCGATGAATCGTTTGAATTTGCCTTTAATTAAGAATGCATATGGAATAGCAATAATCGCTCCTAATACAATCCTAAGCAATGCAATAATCGTGGCAAATATAATCGTGTACTTAGCACCAACTAAAATTTGATCAAAAATACTGAAACCAAGACGATCCGAACCAAGAGGTTGTTCCTCTGAAGGGGGATGCGGAGGCCCACCTTTTAATGTCCCATCCTCATTATAGGTGTAACGCATTTGGGAAACAGAGTCTTCTACAAAGATTGACTGATAAAAACTCATTAAGACTAAACCTAGTAGGAACAAGAATCCTATTAAGAATTTCATGTTCTTAAAATAGGGCTTCAGAGAATTAGCAGTACTCTTTGCCCATCTGCGAAAACTTCCTCCTTCAATCCTCACATGAACCAGCGGATGAAGTGCATATTGAAGAGCAGGAATGATTCCCTTAATCTTTTCTTGCAAACGAACTTTTCTATTCTTTACAACCTCTGACCTTTCAACCTTTTCCTTTGTGAACATCTCTGCAATAGAGAAGATAAAGAAAAACGGGGTAAATACATAAAATAACGCCATTGCAATTACCATTGGACTAAAACCAGCGTAAATATAATACATGATCCCTTGTATATTAAAGATCCACTCAACCACAAACAAAGAGGAAAGTGCTGCCCAAATGATTATTTTAGAATGAAATAAAGCGTTAGGCGCCATGTTGCGGATGATATGCTTGAATATAACTCCAGAAAATTTGACACCTTTACTTTTAGCAAACTCTACATATTGCTCCCGTTTTTCCTCTTCAAAATACATCATTACGATTTTATAAAATGAAACGGTTGGAAGAACAGCCAGGACAAACATCGGTAAGGCGACTATCTTTTGGTCAAACGTAGTGAATTCCATCACTAATATGCCTGTCTGTTTATAAATATAAACAATTAGCAATTGAATCATAAAGGCAAACATTAAATCAGGTATCGCTTCAAATATGTTCATAATACGTTGAATAAATGACACAACTGGCTTAGGTAGATACAGCGTGATGATCGCCAATACAAATGCAATAAAGAACCCGATAATAATAGCGCCTAATAATATTTTCATGGAATACATGTAAGGATCCCAAAGAAAGGTAATGATATTCTCTCTATAGCTTTCTAACTGATAAATCCAAGTCTCCGCTTCAAATAACTTTTCTATGAAAAGCATAAGCTCCTGGATAAGAGGGCCTATTTGCAACATCCCTCCCCTTCCCATGGATGATGGTGCAACACTGACTAACATGATCCCAATTAACCCTAGTATGTAGTAAATAAATAACTTGATTAATCTCATGATGGCTCCCCCTAAAATTCTATCTGGATATAAATACAAGTAGTCTATTAGACGAATGAGAATGGGAAAAGGTTCAAACAAAATCGAATTTTTAGAAAAATTTTAACAAATAAATGAGGTTGCTAGACTGATATCAGCCTAGCAACCATTCTGTAAATCGATCTATTGTTTTATTTTATCTATAAAGTCCGAAGCTTCTTGTATTTCTTCATCCGTATAATTCAAGCTACTCTTAACCGTTTTAACTTTCTCTAGCATTTCATCTTTCGGGAACGTATCGAAATACATCATAGTCGATACAAGTTCTAGAAAGCGTGAACTATAACCATTCATTTGTTCAATTAACTCTGTCATAGGAGGTATCTCTAAGTTGTAATGCTCTAGAAACTCTTCACCATCACCTGTAAGTTCATAACGATATTGATGATAGCCACTCTTCTTCTCACGCGTTTCCTGTAAAAAACCTAAATTACACAGTTCTTCTACTCTAAGCGTCAGTTCTTCTGAATAAGGTCCATAGAAATGAAATTGATAGCGTTCTTCAAATGGATATCCACACTTTTTAAGGATGTAAATCATTTTTTGAAGCTTTTTACGTCCAATAACCTCTTCACATTGCGAAAAGAACGTTACCAACTTGGCATGATCCGTCAACAAAACCCTTCATCTCCTATCCGTACAAAATTTCCAAAATGCGCTTCTTTGTCTTACTTCGGTTCGATAACCCTTCCACTAAGTCACGTGGAAAATATAATTTATGATCTGTTCGCTTTTTCCCCGATATCGCTTCGACAATATCTGATTGTCTTGATAGCTCTTTTAATTCTTCATTTGGCATTAACAAATGAATCGGTAAACGTTCTCCATCTTCCCCTGGTCGATAAAAGTCATAAGGTAAGTCCGACGAGGAGTCTACTACGAGATAATAATCAGGATCAATACCTGCTTTTTGGAAAAGTTGATGGAGTTCCATCCACTCACTCATTTGTTGGTTTGGATTAAATTCCACATACTTAAATAAATGACGATCCACAAATCGATTACATAAATCTCTTAAGATCGGATCCTCTTCCTCTTTCCATATCTGAAAATAATACATGGTAATCGACTCATCTAGCTTTAAATAATCATCTAAGTCGACTTCACCTGAGAAGAAAGAGCGAAAGTGAACAGGCTCTAATGAAAAGGTATAATTGCTTTCATAAAGCTCTTTTGCTCTATGTAAAATCTTCGTCAAAATGACTTCTGCACTTCGAGTAACCGGATGAAAATAAACTTGCCAATACATTTGATAACGACTCATGATGTAATCTTCTACGGCATGCATACCACTTTCTTTAACGACCACTTGATCTTCCATAGGGCGCATAACTCGAAGGATACGCTCCATATCAAAATGGCCATAACTAACACCTGTGAAATAAGCATCCCGCTGCAAGTAATCCATTCGGTCTGCATCAATTTGGCTTGAAATCAAACTAACGACTAGCTTGTTCTCATACGTTTTGTTAATCACATCGGCAACCTTTTGAGGGAAGCCTTTGTCAACACGACTCAGAACATGATTTACACTTGTATTCCCCAAAATGATTTTTCGAGTAAAATCTTCATGATCTAACTTAAAGACTTTCTCAAACGAATGAGAAAATGGGCCGTGTCCTAAATCATGTAATAAAGCGGCACTTAAGCACAAAAGACGTTCTTCATCATCCCAATGTGGTCGGTCTTTGAAATTCTCAATAATACGACGAACAATTTCATATACACCCAAGGAATGATTAAAACGACTATGTTCTGCTCCATGAAAGGTTAAATAAGAAGTTCCTAGCTGTTTGACACGCCTTAAACGCTGAAATTCTGGTGTACCAATTAAATCCCAAATCACCCGATCCCGAACATGGATATACCTGTGCACAGGATCTTTGAATACCTTCTCTTCATTTAACTTTTCGTCTTTATAAGCCATATCTACTGCCCTTCCTAATCCGACCAATATTTGTTCTATTATATACTAATTTTTCCACAGAACAAAACGAAAAATGACACCTTTTTATTAAGATGACACTGGGATTACATACTATCTAACTGATCGTTCCGTTTTCTAGCTTCTCTATTTATGATTAAGAAGAATGCTATTATCTTTACCCTATTTTAATCCAAAATTAATCTTAAAAAAACACCTTGACATTTTGTAGAAGCCTCTTGATATTTTGAATGACTAGGGTCTAGCAGAAATAAAAAATTTATAGATTACACCTAATAGACATTTCATTTAATGGAAAGGTGCATAAAAGGCTATTTCTGATATAATTACGTTTGTAGTAATGATGACAAAGGAGAACGCTCATGCAAGACTTACATGATTTACTTCAACCTGATACTTATAGATTCATCGACCAGAGTGAACTAGGACCGACTTTTTCTGCCATGCAGTCCTTTGCAACAGACGACGCCTTATCGATGTCAGTTGGACAAGGTTCTTCACCTACTGTTGCACGTTTGTGGGTCCACCATAATACGATTGTTTTAGGAATCCCAGATGCTAAGCTCCCTCATATCGATGAGGGGTTACAGTACCTTTACGACCAAGGATATAAAGCTGTTGTACGAAACTCAGGTGGTTTAGCTGTCGTTCTTGATCAGGGCGTGTTGAATTTATCTTTTGTTTTTCCTGATTCAAAGGATGTGGATATTCACGAAGGGTATGACGCAATGGTGCAATTCATCAAGCGCTTATTTCAAGAGGAAGGTTACCCAATTGAGGCGTTCGAAATCACCGGATCGTACTGCCCTGGAACATATGATCTGAGTATAAATGGGAAGAAATTTGCGGGTATTTCACAGCGCCGTGTGAAGAATGGATCTGCTGTTCAGATTTATTTATGTGTTGAAGGTAGTGGTTCTGAACGAGCGGCCCTTATTGAACAGTTTTATGAAAGAGCGATTCAAGGTGCGGAGACGCGGTTCACTTATCCTGTAATCAAACCTGAAACCATGGCTTCACTTTCTGAGTTATTTCAAAAAGAACTTACTGTACAAGATGTGCGAAATCGCATTTTGTTTTTATTAAATAAACTAAGCAACCGAATCATTACTGATCCTATGAATGGTGAGGAGATGGGTTGGTTTGAAAAACGTTTTGATCAAATGATTCAGCGGAATGAAAAAGCACTATAAAAACTTTAGAATGCTTATTGAAAAGAGCTTGGGGTACCAAGCTCTTTTTTCTTATATTTTTTTTGGGGGGCTTCAAGCATAGTAGGTTATTGGATGAGGTCGGTTTGGTTTGATGCTGTTTTCGCTCGGGTTGGCTCTGCTTTCGCTCGGGTCCGCGCTGCTTTCGCTCGAGTTCGCACTGCTTTCGCTCGGGTCCGCACTGCCCCCTCTCACTAAGAACCTCATTCAAGATGTATGCCATTCAACGTAATAATCATCACAGAAAAAAAGCACATGTGAGTTCAGAAATCACATGTGCTTTAATATAAGTCATTAACTCAATTACTCAGATTCGTTCTACCTTACAAAGACTGCGCTGCAGTAATTAAGGCAAGCTTATAAACATCGTCTGCGCTGCAACCGCGGGATAGGTCGTTTACTGGTGCGTTAAGACCTTGTAGAACTGGACCTACTGCATCGAAACCGCCTAGGCGTTGAGCGATTTTATAGCCGATGTTGCCTGCTTCAAGGCTCGGGAATACAAACACATTTGCATCGCCCTGAATTAGAGAATTAGGAGCTTTTTTCTCAGCAACAGATGGAACAAACGCTGCATCAAATTGGAACTCGCCATCTACTGTAAGCTCTGGATTCTGTTCTTTTGCAAGGTTTACTGCTTCTGTCACTTTTTCTGTTTCTGGGGACTGAGCAGAACCTTTAGTTGAGAAGCTTAGCATTGCAACTCTTGGGTCGATATCGAAAAGCTTCGCTGTTTCTGCACTAGCTCCTGCAATTTCAGCAAGGTCTTGACTGTCAGGAGAAATGTTAATCGCACAATCTGCAAAAGCGTATTTCTCATCATCACGTACCATGATAAAGATACCTGATGTTTTCTTAATGCCAGGCTTTGTTTTTATAATTTGTAAAGCTGGGCGTACCGTATCTGCTGTAGAATGCGCAGCACCGCTTACAAGACCATCAGCTTTACCCATATACACAAGCATTGTACCGAAGTAGTTTTCATCTAGTAAGATTTCACGCGCCTTTTCTTCAGTTGTTTTACCTTTACGGCGCTCAACAAAACTCTGAACCATCGCATCAAAATCTTCATAATTCGCCGGATCTACAATGTCACTTTTTTCAATATTCAAGCTTAATTCAGATGCTTTCTGTTTCACTTCATCTTCATTCCCGACTAGTACAGGTTTCACAATTCCCTCTTCACCTAGTTTACTTGCCGCTTCTAAAATACGTTCATCTTTACCTTCCGGAAGCACGACACGCTTATCGGAACCAGATAATTTATCTCTTAAAGAATCGAATAGATTACTCATATTATAGATCCCTCCATCACTAATCTGTTATATATGATAAATCTTTTTGTGTTCAAACGAAAGTGATGGCAATGGAAAGTGGAAAATGTTTTTATTTTCAAACGATTCATTACCATATAATAAGTTTACCCTCACGTACCTTCACTCTCACTTTTAAGCGTTTCCTAATTCCGTAAAAGTTATGTTATAGTTAAAGCGAATGAGTGATTATTTTGACGTAAAGGAGCGACGAAATATGCCAGAAGCAGTAGAAACATTAGATGGCTGGTATTGCCTCCACGACTTACGCTCAATTAACTGGACAGCTTGGAAAAAAGCGACAAGTGATGAACGTGAGTCAGCCATCTATGAATTTAACCAACTTTTAGAAAAGTGGAATCAAACTGAGAAAAATAAAGAAGGTAGCCATGCCTTATATACAATCGTCGGTCAGAAAGCTGATCTGATTATGATGATTTTACGTCCAACTATGGATGAACTTAATGAAATCGAAACTGAATTCAACAAAACAAAGCTTGCTGAATTCACAGTTCCTACTTACTCTTATGTATCTGTTGTGGAACTCTCCACTTATATGGCAAGAGGAAAAGATCCAGAGACAGATCCAGAACTTCAAGCTCGCCTAAAGCCAATTCTGCCAAAATGGGAGTACATTTGCTTCTATCCAATGGACAAGCGACGTGAAGGAAATGATAATTGGTATATGCTCCCTATGGAAGAACGCGGAAAGCTTATGTATTCACACGGCATGATTGGCCGTAAGTATGCCGGGAAGGTCCGTCAGATTATCACAGGGTCTGTAGGCTTTGATGATTGGGAATGGGGTGTAACCCTATTCGCTCACGACGTACTTCAATTCAAAAAGCTTGTATATGAAATGCGTTTTGATGAAGTAAGTGCACGTTATGGCGAATTCGGGTCATTCTATGTTGGTAATCGACTTAAAGAAGAAGAAATCCCTCAATTTCTCCATGTATAATCATTTAAATGAAGATGCTTGAACTTCAATGTTCAAGCATCTTTTTTTATTCCTTTATTCCTTAATATTTTTTCATATCTTCATAACTCAGCACATATACATTTTTCTAAGAGGATTGTGAGTATGACCCTAAAAGGAACACTCCTTTTTTTAGGTCATATGCTGAATGTTGGGAAGAAAAACTTCTCAGAACAAGTTCACAATGTTTTTCAAAGCCTTAGAGGATATTGTCTTGCATAGTCAGTAAGACAATACAACGAAGGGTGGTATATGTCAGATTGGTTCTGCACCCCACTACAATCCGAATATCCAAAGGGCTTTTTAACTATGGAAAGGAGTGTATGACAGCATGAGTCATTCAAAACAAGGGGGATCGTACGGATACGGTCAAGGAGGTTATCCTATGTACCCACAGCAGCAAGTTCAAGGAGCAAGCCAGCCCATGATGTATCCTTACCAAATGGGGCAACAAATGCCACAACAGCAGATGCCCCAGCAACAAGGTATGCAAGTACCCCCTATGCAAAGCGCGCAACCTAAAGGGTACACGGACTTCCCTGGCATGTTGCCTGAAGAAGAATCGTACATTGAAAACATTTTACGCCTGAACAAAGGCAAACAAGCGACCATTTATATGACATTTGAAAATAATGAAAATTGGAATGCTAAAGTTTTCAAAGGAATTATTGAAGCCGCCGGTCGTGATCACATCATTATCAGTGATCCAGACACAGGAATGCGCTACTTGTTATTGATGGTTTACCTTGACTACATTACATTCCCAGAAGAAATCAATTATGCGTATCCATACGGAGGCAACACAACGAACATACCAAATAATAACCAGCCTTAGAATTACCAAACCAAAAAAGGTACCGTGCTCCGCCTGCTTTGTTGAAATGACCTCAACAACATACAGGCTGAACACGGTACCATTAACATATAAAGGAGTTAAGCTTATGCAGCACCCCTCTTTAAAGTTCGTAAAACTACAATTTGCCATGATGGGACTGGCTCTTTTTTGTGGAATCATTGGCTTAGTAAATGATGGGTTTTCATTTTTTATTTTACTTATGTTTTATACCTTATCTTTAAGCTTCCTATTTGAAGGGTTAGCTCACCTCACCAGACAAGATATGGGTGTGTTTTTACAACAGATGATCCGGGCCATCATCATCATTTTATTTTCAACAATCTTATACTTCTAAAGAAATTTCATCACTGCATACCCAAGGATTACCCAACCTATTAAAAAGGACACGCCTCCTAATGGAGTAATCATGGCAAAGGTCTTAATTCCTGAAATACTATAAATATACAGACTACCAGAAAACAGCAAAATTCCTACAAAGAAGAACCAACCAGATGTTGCAATATTACCACCAGTCATCCTTCCCATTAACACTCCAACAATCAAAAGAGCCATCGTGTGGAACATCTGATAATTCACTGCCTTCTCCCATGTTGCCAAGGCCTTTTCGGAGATCTTTCCTTCAAGTCCATGAGCTCCAAATGCTCCTAAAGCTACTGCCAGAAAGCCATTAATAATACCAAGTAGTAAAAACAATTTCATCTTTATTCTCCTCCCCTAACTATGAATTAAAAGTCGAATAAGGACTCCCCATTCGCTTCTTCATGATCAATTTCTTGTTTTGGCTTAGGAGCTGGTGTAGGTGTCTCTGCTCCCTGTGGTTGAGAAGTCGATGCAAATGATGATTGATTGGTAACAACGCTAGATTGCATCATTTTTGGTGTAACTGAATCATCATCTAATATTAAATCCCCTAACAACTTCACAGCTCGAACATGTTCCTTCACTTTATCCGGTTGTTGTTGCTGGAGATTTGCTTCTTGTATTTCTTTCATCATCTTTTGTAATATTTGATCATATGAAACAGACATTATGATCCTCCTTCAATCTCTTACCTAATTGGAAAACGAACTTTCTCTTTCCGTTTAAAAGTATATCATGAATGCCCCCTCCAACAACATTTCACATTTATTCTCATAAATGGAAAATAAGACTTTATATGTAGGTAATTTATACTATTTTTTTAAAAAACTAAAGGATTTCATAGAATTTTGTCGAAAAAAAGATTAGACCAAACCATGATAATAACAAGCTGGAGGACTAGATCTTGAAACGACTCTTACAATACCTTGCAGGCTCATGGACGTTTATGGTGATGTCCAACGCACAAAAGCGTGTATTCTCCATCAAAATCCCAAGAGCTATCGGATATCTATTCACATTATTCATACTATCACTCGGGACAGCTTTATTCTTTACATATCAACAAGCAAATTCCCTTGAAACAAACAGTCAAACTTTATCTCATAAATTAACGGATAAACAAGAGGAACTGAAATCCCTACAATCAAAATATCAAACGCTATTAACAAACGCGAACCAAACAAAACAAAAAATCGATAAACTTGTAACCTTACAGCAAGAAATGAATCAATTGGTATCTGATGATACTCAATTACATAAAGGTATGGGCGGAGATAGTCTAAACATAGAGCAACTTAATTATTCTTCAGATGAACAATCAAAGAAAAGTGAAAAGGTGGAGGATCTACAAACCATCCAACAAAGTATCCCTTCACTTGTAAACGAATATAAAGAGACTGTTTCGGAATTAAAAAGCGTTCAAAAAGAATTAGCAAGATTACCTTCTATATGGCCAACAAGTGCACGAAAAATCACTTCAAGGTTCGGCGGGAGAACTGATCCCTTTACGAAATCTATTTCTCATCATAAAGGCCTCGACATTGCCGGCCCTTACCGAACAGAGATTTACGCAACTGCAGATGGGCGTGTAAATGAAGCAAGACGCAACGGTGGATACGGAAACTTTATTTCTATTAAGCATTCCTCAGAATATACCACCCAATATGCACACTTGGATGAAATTTTCGTAGAGCCAGGTGAGAAGGTTAAAAAAGGAGATAAGATTGGAGCCATGGGTACGACTGGTAGAAGCACAGGCGTCCATCTCCATTATGAAGTCTTGATAAATGGTGAACATGTAAACCCATTACCATATGTCCTTGTAGGGCAATAATCTATAATAAAGTAGGTGCACCTTAGAGATGTTAAACAAAAAGAAACCGCAAGTAGATTCTGTGGATACAATCATTGGAGCAGATACCGTTTTTGAAGGTAAAATATCTTCGAAAACAAGCTTACGCGTTGAAGGAACCTTGCAGGGAGAAGTACACCTAGATGGTGATCTCACTGTAGGTACAAATGGAAGTGTCACCCACGATGTGCAAGCTCGCAACGTTACACTAGCCGGTCATATTAGTGGCAACCTTACCGTTTCAGAAAAATTACATATCCTTTCCTCAGGTCATTTCGAAGGCAAGGCAAGAATTGGAGCACTTGTGATTGAGGACGGCGCTGTATTTGATGGAGAGAGTCAGATGAACAAAGAAAAATCACCACAAAAACAATCTGATGAAACCAAAGAAGCTCAGCCTAAAAAACAAAAGGCTTAATCCCATAATAAAGATTAAGCCTTTTTCTTTCACTTTTCTTTTCTAAGTTTCACAAGCCAAATGCCCTCTTCTGTTTCAGCATAGGCAACGGCTTCAAAACCATGTTTTTCATATAATCGTACAGCTGGGATGTTGTCCTTACCAGTCATGATTTCAAGAGGATACATGGCTCGTTCTTCAAAGTAGTTTAGCATTGATGTGCCAATCCCTTTCCTTAAATGATCAGGATCCACACCCAAACGCGTAATGAGATAACCCTCAAATAATTTTTCATATGAAGCAAACCCGTACACCTTCTCCTCAGAAACGTATCCAATAAAGTTTTCCTCACTGCTTTGAACCTCGACCTCCCCTTCATCGAAAGGAGGAAGAGAAGTAACCCCCAGTATGTCCGCTTCAAGTTGATAGCTACGCTTTTGGAGGCCGACTATCAATTGAGCTACAGCAGGGTCATTATGATTTAATTCTTTAATCATTTAGCCTATAATCCCTATCGATTGCAAGAAGATTAAAACGATGAAGATAGGTGCAAGGAACTTAATAATACCCAACCATACGTAGCGAACACCTAGATTTGTCATATCACTGGCACTAAGCGCCTCTTTTACTGACCACTGCCATCCAACAAATAGCGCTATCGCTAATCCGCCTAATGGTAATAAGATGTTTGATGCTACATAATCCATTGAATCTAAGATACCAAGGTCTCCTATCGGTGTAACACCTGACCAAACACCAAAGCCCAGGGATACAACTACACCTAGGAAATACATGATCACACCAATAAAAATACTAGAAAAGCGTCTAGACCATTTAAACCTTCTCATAAAGTACGCTACTGGGACTTCTAATATTGAGATAGCTGATGACAATGCTGCAATGGATAATAAGAAGAAGAATAGTAATCCAACTATAGACCCGAATGGCATCTGTGCAAAGATCCCAGGTAATGTAATAAAAACAAGCGGCGGACCTGAGCTTGCACTGATGTCAAAGGCATAAACTGCCGGAAAGATTACAATACCTGCAACAATAGCAAATACAGTATCCATGATGCCTATACCTACAGTTGCTGATGGAAGCGATTCACTTTTAGGCAAGTAACTTCCATATGTCATCATAGCACCCATACCTAAACTAAGGGAAAAGAATGCCTGTCCAAGAGCTGCTAATATAACGCCACTATCAATTTTAGCCCAATTGGGTTGGAACAGAAAACGAAGGCCTTCTCCAGCCCCTTCTAAAGTGACACTATAAATCGCCAATAACACTAAAAGCACGGCTAATGTTGGCATGAAAACCTTACTTGCCTTCTCAATCCCTTTTTTAATCCCCGTTAAAACAACCAATATCGTTAGCACCATAAACAGTCCATGCCAAAATAGTGGTGTGGTGGTATTGGATATTAACCCTTCAAACGTTGCTCCATAACCTGCATCTGGTATCGTCCAAAATGATCCATTTATATAATTCCAAAAGTAGTATAACGACCAGCCAGCTACAACGCTATAAAACCCTAAAATCAAAAACGAACTGGCAATCCCCATAAAGCCTGCTAAGTACCAAGGTTTATTTGGTGCTAACTCTTTATAAGAGCCAACAACATCACTTTGGCCTTGCCTTCCAATACTGAATTCAGCCAGAAGCACAGGGATTCCAATTAAAAACACAAAGCCTAGGTATAGAATCAGGAAAGCTCCTCCGCCATTTTCACCAGCTACATATGAAAAACGCCATATATTCCCTAATCCTACAGCCGATCCCATGGCTGCTAGCATAAATCCAAGTTTTGATGCCCATTTTTCTCTTGCCATTCTTGTTGTCTCCCTTCTATATTTGGTTTGAAATAATGATTTACTATATCATAGTTCACCATTAATGACGATATATTTTCTGAAATTTCAATTTGTTTACAGTTGTTTTGCCGGCATTTTGGAGCCAAAACTTAGTGTTTGTAAAATAGAAAAGATCATTACACGAAATTGTGTAATGATCTTCAGAGTTTAATATCAAAAGATGATATGGATTGTTTCCTAGTTGGTGTAGAAGGTTGATTAGATTCAAAAGCCAAGCAAGGGGATCCAGAAGACTTGAGAACTAAGGCGGACGGAAGCTCTTTTGTTTTAAATCCATATACTTTACAGCCTCTAGGAAATTGAGGATTCCAGGTTGTATAGAAGTGTTTACATTGAAAACAGTTGATTTTCTTCAAACTTTTAACCTCCCTCAAATAAAAATTCATAACGATCTAAACATTCAGAATATGGTAAAATAAGTGTGATTAATCAATGTATTTTAGTGGGTGACAATTATGGAACGATGGTTCGGAAAAACAACCTATCAACCGTTCGAAGCATTTTCAACAAGCCATATAACGGTTCTGATCTTTTTTGGTATCGGATTCCTTTACCTTATATTAAATTATAAAAGACTTCAAAGACAATCCACTCTCTATCAAATCACAAGATGGGGTTTATTCAGTATATTAATTATTTCGGAAATTACTTATCAAGCTTGGACCATTACCAATAGTGTGTGGAGCTTCAGCGAGCACGTCCCGTTACATTTATGCGGTATAGCCTCCATTATTGCTATGCTTGCACTATGGAATAGAAACAAGAAATTGATTAAAATCAATTTCTTCATAGGCATTATCCCAGCCTTTTTAGCCCTTATTACGCCAGAGCTTGTCAATGACTACCCTCATTATCGCTTTTGGAAGTTTTTCATGCATCACATGTCTATTACCTGGACGAGTTTGTTTCTTGTTATAACATCATCTGTTGTCATCCAATTCCGATCTGCTCTAAAAACATTCGGTATTTTAAACCTTTACGCAGTGATCGTTTTCTTTATTAACAGGCAAATAGGTTCGAACTACTTATATTTATCACACACTCCAACGGCAAGTACACCATTAGATTTGTTAGGAGATGGGGTTTGGTATTACATTCATTTAGAAATTTTAGCTTTCTGTGTCTTCTTGTTTTTATGGATTATTTATAAAGGAGTCACATATGTTTCTAAAAATGGAAACCCTCATAACACAGAGAGATCTCTCGACTCTTAAAAAGGGTAATGTCAACTTTCCTAACACACATAAAAAATCCGAGCATTCCTTTGCTCGGATTTTCAAATTCATTAACTGGTTTTTCTACGATTTTGAGATTGCCCCCCAAACACTTCAGGGTAACCATAACTACCATGCTCACTCAGATCTAAGCCCTGTAATTCTTCACCTTTACTTACACGCATTCCGCCTAATCCTTTATGGATAACGTATAAGAAAATGTAAGAAACAACAAAAGCATAAGCCCCACTAGCTGTAACACCTAATAATTGCACCCCTAGTTGAGTAAAGCCTCCACCATAGAACAAACCTGGTAAACCACCATTCATTGCAGCTAACTCAGGAGTTGCAAAAAAACCTGTGGATAGCGTCCCCCATATCCCCGCAATACCATGAACTGATAAGGCATAAATGGGATCATCTATTTTTCTCTTTTCGAAAAACTCCATACTATAATGCACGATCACACCCGCTACTCCTCCAATTAAAACTGCTGCCCAAGGAGCTACAAATGCACATGAAGCAGTAATGGCAACAAGCCCCGCCAACGCACCATTCAAGATTGTAGATACGCGAGCTTTACCAGTTACTACAACCGTAACGAACATGGCCGCCACTGCACCAGCTGCTGCTGCTAAGTTCGTATTTAATGCCACATACCCAAAGAATGCTCCATCAACCGAAACAGTACTTCCTGCATTAAAACCAAACCAACCTACCCATAATAATAAAACCGCAAGAGATGTATAAACCTGATTATGCCCCTCAATTTCATTTACACTACCATCTTGATTGTATTTGCCGATACGTGGTTTCAAGATCATCGTCGCCGCAAGAGCAGCCATCGCGCCCGTTAAGTGAACCACAGTTGAGCCCGCAAAGTCCTGCTTACCATGACCAGATAACCATCCACCACCCCAGATCCAATGAGCGACAACTGGATAAATAAATACTGAAAACAGAATGGCGAACCATACATACGAGGCAAGTTTAGCTCTTTCCGCAAAACCCCCGAATGCAATAGTAATTGCAATACCAGCGAAAGCAAGCTGAAATACAAAGAAAACAGACTCAGCTAAATCTGAACTGGGATCGATCCCACCACTATAGAAAAACTTTGATAATCCCACAAAAGCATTCCCTTCACCGAATATCATCCCATAACCTACAGCCCAGAACGTTAGTGATGCAATTCCAAATGTTAATATCGTTTTCGCCGCAATATGCCCTGCATTCTTCATTCTAGTTGATCCTGCTTCCAATAAGATAAAACCACCTATCATCAAGATCACCAACACCGCCGCAAGCATCGTCCAAACACTGTTCATTAAACCAAGTTCACTCATAATGATCATCTCCTCACACTTAATGTTATGTTTCCTTACATAATGTATGTGTATTATTTTACAAGTTATCTGAAAATTGTCAATAGTAAAAGTGCAAGAGTCCATTCGTTGCTGGACGCTGGAGCTGGATAATAAAAAATACCCACCTTTTTAGTGGGCATAAAATTTATCTATTTAGCTTTTTTAGCTGCTTGCTGTATTGGGTCCCATACACTGTTATATGGAGGTGCATATGAGAGGTCAAGATCAAGAAGGTCGTTTAACTCCATCGAATGATATAAAGCGGTAGCAAGTACATCAATCCGTTTATCTACGCCTTCTCTGCCGATTATTTGGCCTCCTAAAATGCGATTGGTTTTCTCATGATATAGGATTTTTAACGTCATCTTTCCTTCTTTAGAGTAATAGCCAGCTGCATGTGTAGAATTAATCTTAATTGATTTATAAGGGATTTTTAGAGAATTCGCTTCTTTCTCTGACAATCCAGTCCTTCCTAGAGTAAGGTCAAAAAACTTAATAATTGATGTCCCAACAATCCCTTTAAATGTTGTACGAATATCAACCATATTCATGCCAGCGATTGTCCCTTGTTTATTTGCATGTGTTCCTAATGGTATAAAATCTTCTTTTTGCTTAATTCGATGAAACTGGGTAGCGCAATCTCCCGCTGCATAAATATCCTTTATATTCGTTTCCATATAGGCATTAACGTTGATGGCACCTTTAATGGTGGTGTACACGCCGGTACCCTCAAGGAACTTGGTATTAGGTGTAACGCCTACCGCTACAAGCACTAAGTCAGACTCATGCTCACCATGATCAGTCACAACACATGACACTTGCCCATTCTCCCCTTTAAACCCTTCTACTGACTCACCAAAAGCAATTGAAATGTTTTGTTTATAAGTTTCTTCATGAATCAGATCTGCCATATCTTCATCGAAAATCTTAGCAAGCTGATCACCACGTTCAATCATTTTAACTTCCTTGCCTACAGCAGCGAAACTTTCAGCCATCTCAAGTCCTATATATCCTCCACCTATAATCGATACTTTTTGAACATCTTTTTGCATATAGTCAAGAATCTCATGTACATCAGGGATCGTCTTCAAACTAAAAATACCATCAAGCTCTAACCCTTCCCATGGAGGGCACACAGGGCTTGCTCCTGAAGCTACAAGCAAACGATCATAACTTTCTTCAAATGTATCCCCTGATCGTAAGTCCTTACCTTTTACAATTTTTTTATTACTATCTACTTCCGTCACTTCATGTAATGTATTCGTTTTGATCCCATACTTTTCTTGAAACGTTTCGGGAGTTCTGGCAATTAAATCATCTGAAGATTCAACATCACCACTAACTACGTAAGGCAATCCGCATTGACCATAGGAGTACGTCTCTCCTTTTTCAAATGTAACAATTTCATTTCCTTCACTGTTTCGAACAATTTGCATGGCTGCACTCATGCCAGCCGCATCTCCTCCAATAATGACATATTTCAAAATGATCACCTCTCTAGGTATGTTGGTCTTAATGGATATTCCCGTTTTTTCTATAATTTATGTGTAGACCCCTCCCCCTATTTACAATGTTACCTTGATTTAATAAAAAGCCCCCGATTTCAGATGTATTCCAAAACCGAGGATTTTAAGAGGATCATTATCAATCAGAAGAAGAAAGGCAATACAAAGTAAAGACCAGATGCTACACCAGCGGCGATTAGAGCTGGCTTTAATTTGAATTTTGCATATTTAACTGGATTTAAATTGAGAATGCCTGCCGTAGTATTCGTATTATCACTTAGTGGAGAAGAAAAAGCTCCAAACGTTCCACTTGCAAACACAGCTCCAATTACAATAGGTAACGAACTCCCCGAAACACTTGCTATCGAAATTCCAACTGGCATTAAAATTCCCCATGTTCCCCATGACGATCCTATAAAATAAGACAACCCGCAACCAATTAAAAAGACAAGAACAGCTACAAAGGAAGCTGGTATCCATTTCAACGAAGAAGAAATGGTATCAGCAAACCCAAGCGCTTCTGACCCCTGACTCAGGCCCCAAACCATAGCTAGGAGTAAAATGACATTCATCATTTCATTTCCACCGATTACAAGGTCGTTCATTTGTTGACGTAAAGGCATTGCTCTTACTTTTAAATACATTACAAATCCAATTATCGTAACGACAACAGCTAATACCATTGCATCTAATACATTAGCATTAATTAAGGCTTGTAATCCCTCTTTATCTTTCTTTACACCCAAGGCATACATCAATACGAACGTAAAAACAATGACACTTAATAAGGGAACAATAAGGTGCCATGCGTTAGAAGGCAAGTCTTTTGAAACGGCGGGGTGGCAATCCTCCCATTGATCATCATCTTTACCTTCTGCATTTGTTCCGTCTTCAGCATCCGTTGCTTTCTTTTTACTCTTGTGAAAGAAACTCAGGTAAAAGCCAATGAGTAGCATAGAAATAGCGAAAAAGTTAAAGGGGATGCTTTGTAAAAATAACATGTAAGAATCGCCCTCTAAGTTGGATTGATTTAAGGAGAGTTCAATGACAGAAGACATGTACCCTACAAACGCTGTTGCTACAGGAATGAGTACGATAAATGGTGAAGCAGTTGTCTCGATAACAAATCCTAGTTCTTGTTTCGTCATCGGGATTTTTTTACGCATTGCTTTCATAACCGGACCAATTGTCACAATTCGAAAGCTTGGTGCACTAAAAGTACCGAGTGCTGAAATCCAGGTTAAAGTAAAAGCTCCCTTTTTTCCTTGGATTTTGTTTGTGGCTTGTTCTACAAACCCTTTGATTCCACCAGAGGTACGAATTAAGCCGATCAGGCCAGAGAAAGCATAAAGGAAGATGATGATTTTTAAATTGTTTTTATCTGTAAGTCCTTCTACGATAAATCCCAGAGCCCCTGTCATACCGCCTAACCAGTCAGGCTCAGCAAGATACCCTGCTACAATTACTGCAAATAGCAAACTCGGTACGACCTGTTTAGTCCAAATGGCTGCTATAACCACTACTATAAATGGAATAATTGATAACCAGTTCATCTCACATGCCCTCATTTCTCATAATCTTCTCTTAGCATGTGAAGAAATGAACTGTTTTATGAAAAGTAACTGGGTAAGATTATTGGGAGTTGTTGTTTGAGTTATTCAGTAATCCAATCAATGCTACCTACGCCTAGGGAGATGTTAAAGTCAAAGTAAGGTTGATCTTGTTCAAAGGTTTTGGTTGTGAATTGCTCATTTCCTATGGACACCATATTATTTCTTCCAGAAAATGAACCAATTCCTTTCGAGCATTTCACTTTTGCAGGCAGGTCTTCTGATAACCGTAAATCCATACTTCCTACTCCACTATCAAGCTTCACTGGAATTCTAGCATGTTTTGGAAATTGTTGAGTTAAGTTAATTTCGCAGGAGCCTACTCCTGATTGGATTTCCAAACCAGCTAAATCAACTTTTCCGAAGTCCAACTCATTCGAACCAGCACCCAGGTTCAATTTCAGTGTTGTGGAGATGTCTGTCGGCAGATAAATCGTCCACTTTTGTTTTGCATTCTTCCATGTTCCTGTATGAGACTGCTGCGACAACTTAAGTTTGCCTTGTTCTCCAATTTTGTTGAACTCAATATTTGGCATAGTCTTTCTATACTCACAAATGACCTTTATTTCATTTACACCTTCATTTTGCTGTTTGATAATCAAGCTCCCTGCACCAAGATCTCCCTTCACGTTCAACTCGTTAAGTTCTTGTACAGAGAAGTCCTTTTCAAACTTTTCCCAGATTCCAGATGAATCCTCTTCTGTAAATTCATCTTTAAACTTCACTAGTTTTTTAAACACGTTGTTCAAGTTACCCATGCTATCCGCTCCCTTTTGGTTTGATCTTACTTTTATTATAGAGGGAAATGATAAGCACGGCTATTGACTCTAGAATGGTTCTTTCTCAGACTCTAGTCCGATAACAAAAGCGCAAGCGTCCGTTTAGCAACGAAGGGATTGGACTGAGCCCGTAGTACGATTAACCAAACTTGCTGATTGGCAAGCCGACAGGCGCAGACAGAAGCTTAGTTGCCGTGGTACTTTCACCTAGAAATTTTAACTACGTCGAATTTCTCCCTTGTTAAAATTTCATGTCACAAACGTGTAAAGGAAACACGATGAACCTTGGTGAATCGATGTTGACTTATCTTACGGAGAAAGTTATAAGGATAAGGATAAGGAAGATCGGTTAAGTTCGTCACGTCCTG
>NZ_KE384330.1:229350-241965 GCF_000425225.1 Pontibacillus marinus BH030004 = DSM 16465
GTGACAACGCCGACCTGACCCACATCCCTGTGGCCCCAAGTTCGTCACGTCCTGTGACAACGTCGATCTGACCCACGTCGTGTGGGCCCAAGTCCCTTCGTTGCTGGGCGCTGGAGCTGGATGTGGCCACGCTCTCATAAAAGAGTAATAACAAGCTAGCAATTTAATAATTTGCTATAGAATAAAAAAAGAGCATCCATATTAAAATGAACGCTCTTCCTTCTGATACTTTTCATACATCCAACGTGTGAACTCCCATTCCCTTTCTGTTAAGGAACGTAATAATCTGTTCTCTAAACTGGTTACAAAATCTTGAAATGTCATAATCATAAGGGATTCACCCTCCTGGCATTCTTGATGATTTATAACTCAACACGTAGACGAACCTATTCATTCGACATTTTATGATACCCCTATTATTACCATAGGGATGTCTAAAGTCAATGACCAAACATACGTTTACCTCTATGAGGAGTGTTGCGTTTTCATATCCACGGTCTGCGTATGATTCGTTTTATAAACGATATGTTCAGGTCCTAGTTTTGTTGGACAATCGACACCAGCCGCTTCAGCGATATAAAATAGACCTTCTCTTAATGAAACCAGATAGTTACACACACGATATTTTTTCTCATCAATGGCAAGAGCTTTTTGTAAATGAGGATCTGTCGTAGCTACTCCTACAGGACAATTATTCGTATGGCATACTTGGGCTAGGATGCATCCTACACCAATCATAAATCCTCGAGCCACATTAATAAGATCGGCTCCTAGTCCTAATGCAATTGCCATTTTCTCAGGCGTGATTAACTTTCCTGATGCAATTACGTACACACGATCTCGCAGTTGATATTGCTTTAAAAGCTTATCTACAATAGGAAGGGCTGAGAATATGGGTAATCCAACTCCTTCAGCTAACTCATGGTATGAAGCTCCCGTCCCTCCTTCGCTTCCATCTATCGTTATGAAGTCAGGTGCGATACCCGTTTCTGACATAGCTTGCATAAGTTTTTCAACCTCATCATCATTTCCCACTACAAGTTTGAGACCAACTGGCTTTCCCCCTACATCCCGAAGCTGATCCATAAACCCAAGAAGATCATACGCATTATCAAAGTCTTTAAAACGATTCGGACTATCAATGGATTGTCCTGCTTTCACTTGACGAATCCTCGCTATATCTTCCGTTACTTTTGAGCCATCCAAGTGGCCGCCACGTGTCTTTGCACCTTGTGCCAGTTTTAATTCGAAGGCCTTTACCTGATCGGTTTGACTTCTTTTTTTAAACTCTTCCCAAGAAAAGTCACCATCTTCAGTCCTTACACCAAATAGAGCTGGACCAATTTGCATGATGATATCGACATCACCTTTTAAATGGTAAGGGGATAATCCACCTTCACCTGTATTCATCCAAGTGCCACCAGCCATACCTAGACCTTCTGACAGCGCAGTAAGGGCTTTATCCCCTAAGGAACCATAGCTCATACCTGATTGACCAATTAATCCTTTGATTTTAAAAGGATATTTCGCCGTATGTTCCCCTAAGATAATCGCGTCCTCATCTTTTAAGTAATATGGATTAATTTTAGCGTCTTCTCGATGCTCACGGCGATTAAAAAGTTTCTCCTCGTCCACTTGATACGTTTTTGTTAAAATTTTAGGTTCTTGATCTACTCGCATTTCCTCATCTAGCATAGGAAACATTTTATTCACTACAAAGAAACCATCCTCTTGAAAAGGACGCTCTGAGCCAAAGCCCATTTTACGACTTTGATATTTACCTGCAATATTTACAAACTTAAATTCTCTCCTTGAGAAAGGCTTTCCTTCATTATTATTATTAAATAAATATTGCCTCAGTTCAGGCCCCATCTTTTCCAAAATATATCGAGCCTTCCCTAACAAAGGGTAGTTTCTCAAAATAGAATGCTCATCTTGTTTCTCATCATGAATGTACACAATCACAAATAAAACAAGAGGGATGAACACCACAAGTGCTACTATTCCTAATAAGATTGAGAGTAATATGATATCCACCATGATCCACCCCTAATAAAATAGATACGGTCCATAGACTAGTGTGATGATGAAGATCCAAACCACATCTACAAAGTGCCAATAGTAACTAAATATATTTTGCTTCTGTGCATAATTCATAAAAGGGATTCGGTTCTTCTGATATGCTAATACAAGCATCCATCCCATCCCAAATAGTACGTGGGAAGCGTGTAACCCAACCAGGATATAGAAGGATGAGAGAAATAAATTCTCCGTTAGCGTGAATCCCTCTTTATAGTAAATATGAAACTCATGTGCTTCCATACCAATAAAACCAACGGATAATAAAAATGTAGTTACTAATCCAATCCATATCCCTTTATGGTTCCCCTTTTCCACTGCCTTTTCACCATAGTGTATAGTCGCACTACTTGTGAGAAGGAAAACAGATGAAATGATTACCGTTCTTGCTTCAAAAACTTCTTCTGGGATCGGATTAATAGCAGTAGGTGTATAAATAAAGTAGGTTGCAAAAAGTGTAGCAAACATAATCGCTTCAGCGATTAAATACATGGCAAAACCTAGCTGCTTATCACGGAAACGTTCAGTTTTAAAGGTATTCATTCGTTTTCCTCCTCTCTCGTCACCCTCACATGCTCATCGGTTAGGTTTCGAATAACAAAGAATGATAGAACGCCTATTCCTGCAATAATTTGGAGCCATGTTTGATGATAGATAAATGCTAGAGAAAACACCATCATCATTCCGGCTAATCCAATGGGTTGCCACGAAGTCACATCAATTGGAGCACTTCTAGCACTCTCCGCTTCTGGCAGCTTTCCACCACGGTTACGTTTCGCTTCCCACAATGGATCGATCGTTTTGACAAGAGGCATCGGTTGAAATGGGTGCTCAGGTGCAGGTGATGGCACAGACCATTCAAGCGTTCGACCATCCCACGGGTCATTCCCTGTATAATCAGGCTTTTTAAAGCTTTGATAGATATTCCAGATGAATGCTAGTGTTCCAAGCCCCATCAAAAAGGCGCCGATTGTACTAACAAAATTGTAAATAAACACATCATCTTTTGGCAGATACGTGTACACCCTTCTCGGCATACCGTTTAATCCCGCCAAGTGCATTGGAAAGAATGTTATATGGAATCCAATCACGAATAACCAAAAATGCCATTTTCCTAGTGTGTCTTTTAACTTGATTCCAAACATCTTCGGGAACCAATAATAGATTCCGGCAAAAGCACCCAAAACTGTTCCACCAATCATCGTGTAGTGGAAGTGTGCGACAACAAAGTAACTATCATGATATTGCATGTCTGCCGCAGCAACTGAAAGCATGACGCCTGTTACTCCACCTACAACAAACGTCGGTATAAAACCAAGTGAAAAGAGCATAGGGGTTGTGAATCGGATCAGGCCTTTCCTCATTGTAAAAAGCCAGTTGAAAATTTTTATACCTGTAGGGACGGCAATTAACATGGTTGTAATGGCGAAAAACGTATTCACTAATGGCCCTAATCCAACCGTGAACATATGGTGGACCCAAACCATAAAGCCTAATAGCCCAATAATGGCAAGAGCAATAACCATTGAGGTATATCCGAAAACTCTTTTTTTGGAGAAAGTCGAAATAACATCAGAAAAGATCCCAAATGCTGGTAGTATAATAATGTACACTTCTGGATGACCAAAAATCCAGAATAAGTGTTGCCAATAAATCGGAGATCCCGCTTCACCGGTAAAGAATTGCGTACCAAACATTCGATCAAACATCAGTATATAAAGAGCTATCGTTAAAACGGGAAACGCAATTAGAATAAGAAAGGATGTAATCAATGTAGACCATGGGAACAGAGGCATACGCGTTAACTTCATTCCTGGTGCTCTGTGACGAACGATGGTAACAATCATATTGATAGCCGCCAGAATCGTTCCAATCCCCGATACCTGTAAGCCAAATACATAATAGTCATTTCCCGCTTCTGGTGTGTACGTACTAACACTAAGTGGAGCATAGGCGGTCCATCCAGCATTTGGAGATGCCGTCATAAAAAAACTCATATTTACAAGGATTGCTCCCGCAAGAAATAACCAGAAACTCACAGCATTCATATAGGGAAATGCCATGTCTCGAGCTCCAATCTGAAGAGGGACCGCTACGTTCATTAAACCAATTAAAAGGGGCATGGCCACAAAGAAGATCATGATCGTTCCGTGAGTCGTGAATGCCTCATTAAACTTATCTCCTTGAAAGACCCACCAGTCATTCTCCGGAACAGCAAGTTGAATTCGAATAATTAATGCTTCTATACCAGCTCTGATAAAGAATAAAGTTGCTGATAATAAATAGAGCACACCTATTTTTCGATGGTGCGTAGTGGTTACATACTTCTTGATCGTCGGCCACTTATTTGCTTTTGTGATTAGATAAAATAACGCAGCTCCCGATAAAATAACAGTTATGTAAGCTAATAAAACGTCAGATGCAATATAAAAGCTTCGATCAAATAAATAAAAGGTCATACGACTCCCTCCTCTACTCGATTTTTTGTTTCATCTTCTGGAGCCATTGTTTATAGTCTTCTTGTGTTTTAACAATTGTTTCAAAGCGCATAAGAGCGTGATCTTTCCCACAGAACTCTGCACATTTTCCTTGATATGTCCCTACTTCATCTGGGGTTAAAATTAACCTTCGCTCTTTACCAGGAATCACATCCTTTTTCCCACCTAACTTGGGAACCCAGAAAGAGTGAATCACATCATCAGAATTCAAGTGAAAAACAACAGGACGATCTTTAGGTAGGACAAGCTCACTTGTCTGAACAACTCCATTTTGATATTCAAATGTCCAACTAAATTGCTGGGCAGTGACATCAATATGTACTGCATTCGGTGGCGTTGCTGAGGAGCTTGCTGATATTTCATAGGTAATTTTTATTGTAGGTACTGCCAGAACAGCCAATAAAATGATAGGAAGCACTGTCCATGTTATTTCAAACAAACGATTCCCCTTTTCATCTTCAGGAATTTTATGCTTGTTTTCTTCTGTTTGGCGATACTTCCATACAAACCAAACAAACAAAACTATGACCGTAGCGAAGACGATCATCATTAATGCAAAACTAAATTGAACTAAGAAGGATTGATCCTTAGCTGTTTGAGATTTCGGGTCCAAAACACGCAAGTTACAGCCTGATAAAATAAGTAGGACAGATGAAAGAATCATATATATTTTCCGCATCTTTTCTCCTCATTTCTACATCATTTAATAATCTTTTAATCTATTACCTTCTTCCTTTTATATGAAACATTTAAAAGATGATCGATTTTGTATTCATTATGTGAATAAAGGAAATTTCTAAAGATTATCATTTTCAGTTTTACTTTATAAGTAAAACTTTATATAATATAAAATTGAAAAATTAGACTGAAACTAAATGGTGGTGTCACATAGTCATGGAGAGTAAAAACCATTTTTTATTCTTTCAAGAAAAATTGCTCACCCATTCTAGTGAAATAGCACAAGATATCTTGAGTCTTTTACAAGAACGTTATCCAGAAGACTATAAAGGAATAGCGGATGAAGATAAAAAGAATCGAATTCAAATACTAAATGAACTCGTACAAACCATTGCTAATAACCTAGTTCATAAAGATAACACTGCTGCTGTTACAAAGAACTGGGGCGAGTATATTGGTGAAGAAGCAATAAAAAAGCACTTTCAACTATCTACTTATCTGCATAAGATGAGTGTTTATAAAGAGGTCATTTGGACATTTATCGATCAAAATTACCAAGATCACGATAACTCGTCCTCAGGAATGATCGAAATCTTTATGCAGGTAGACCATCTGTTCAACCATATTATTCATGGCTTTAGTTTAGCGTTTTCTAAAGATGAGCAACGTCGTATGAATGATTATGAGGAAAAATACTTGAAACTATCGACGCCCATTGTGCCCGTAAAGGACAATGTCGCCATCCTACCTATTATTGGAGAAATTGATGAGAAACGAGCGAACGTTTTAATTGAGGAAACGCTAAATGAGGTAAATCAATTAAATATTGATTGGATTGTTATTGATCTGTCAGGAGTTTATAACGTTGATGATTTATTTATGAACCATCTACAGAAATTACTTGAATCTATCATTATTCTAGGTATCACCCCCATTCTCACAGGAATCCGCCCAGAATTTAGCATGCGAGCTAGACAGATGGGGCTTAATATCATTCAAAGCAAAGAAGTTATTACAAAGCCGAATCTTAAACAAGCTATTGAAATGCTTCAATAAGAAAAGAGTACCGTGTTCTCTTGAACACGGTACTCTTTTAAATTGATATTATTCTTCATGCTTTGCTTCAAGCTTTTCAATTCTGCTCTCTAGCTTCTCGTACTCTTCTTTCGTAACAAAACCTAGATCTTTTATCATATCTTTAAAGTATTGCTCAGATTGAGTGCTCCATTCTTGGTTTTTCTTTTCTCCCTTTTCCTTGAACTCATTCATCATATCTTTTGCTTCCCCAGGAGAAACCTGACCTTTTGCGATCATCTCATCAACGACTTTATCAAATTTCTCCTTACTGCTCATTGCTGCTCCAAGACCAATGAAGAATCCTTTTTTTAATAAATCACTCACTGTTATTCCTCCTATTATTCGTAATGAGATAAATATTCCTAAAGTGACGAATGAAAATCAGTAATAAACTTAATAAACTAGCACCACTTACGCTAATACCAATGTATAGCAGTATGTCTAGACCTTCAACATAGCCAAACCCTGCCACACCAGCACTTAAAGTGAAGACGATAAAACTTAAAAGACCATAAAATAAGTAAAATTGATGAAACAGCTTTCTTTGATAATATCGCTCTTTCCATGCTCTTTCCAGTGCACCATCCGTTAGAAACTGATTTACTGATCTCGGAAGTGAAAGGAGGGGTTTAGCTGATTCTTTTAATACATTCAAGTATATCGATTCATTAGAATCATTCCCTGAAACCCATTGTTGAATAACAGGCTTCCCCCACTTCATAAGATCAACTTCAGGGTAAACGGAGGTTAAAACGCCAATAACAATGGATGAAGCTCTTCCTAAAAAAGCATAATCAGCAGGTAATTGGATTGGTTGATCCTGAACAAACTCCTGTACGTCACTTAAAATTTGATTAATGACATCCTGGTCAAACTTTTCGAAGTTTCCTGCTAAATACATATCAGCTGTTTCTTTAAGCAAACGTTTAACCTTTTGCTGATTGGCATGCGGTAATAAAAAGTCCATCTTCTCTAAAGATCGAATAACTGCATCATAATCATCTAAAATAAATCCTTGGATCATCATTCGAATGTTACTTGCGTCTTCTTGCTTAATCTCTCCAACCATTCCAAAATCAATCATGACAAGGGTTCCATCGGATCGAATCATCAGATTACCTGAGTGGGGGTCCGCATGAAACATTCCCGCAGACACAAGTTGATCCGTGAATAAATCGAAAACACGTTTGGCAATTTGCTCACGGTTAAGGCCGTTTTCTCGAATAAATGAGGAATCTGTTACCTTTGCTCCCTCAATCCACTCCATAACGAGTACTCTTCTTGTGGAAAGATGTTCATAGTATTCAGGTACATATACGCCTTCCCAGTCCTGATACCGTTTCTGAAAGTTAAGCGAGTGCTTTAGTTCTTTCTGAAAATCTAACTCCTTACTAATAACCATGACTAACTCGCGATACAATGCACCAAGGTCTGCTTTTTTCCCAAATGATGTAACCCTCGCCAGTATCCAAAACACAATACGTAACGCTTTAAAATCGGTACGAAAAATTTCTTCAACTCGGTGCCTCTGCACTTTAATGGCAACCGGAGTCCCATCAAGAAGGTAGGCTTTATAAACTTCCCCAATTGAAGCAGAAGCTACAGGTTGATCCTCGATGTCTTGTATGTAATCCTCTATGTTTCCATTCCATTCTTTTTGAATGATTTCTTTGGATATATGGGGAGGTACTGGTTCAACCCGGTCAACCAATCCCTCTAACTCATGTAAAAATACAGGCGGAAGTAGGTCTGCCCTTGTACTTAAGAATTGACCAAACTTAATCAGTAATCCTTCGAGCTCAAGTGATTTTTTACGATATTCTTTTGCTTGGTTTACGAGCAGGGATTCCCACTTCTCTCTAGCACTCTCATCCCAGAAACGATGCGTGCGTCGAAACCAGAATATTTGCCACAAAAATTTGATAAACATAAATACGATTACGGTAATACGATAAAATGCACGATATTTCAACGTTTGAGATTCCCTCCTCTTCTATTAAGCTTGCCATTATATGTTCATAGTACCCGTTTTTGCTGTTGGCAACCCTAGAAAAAATTTAACTGAACCATAATCCTAACTTTTCTTTTCATAAGCGCTTTGTTACAGTATGAAGCACTACCATATGAGGAGCGTTATCATGAACATTCAACCATTGAATCACGAAGAATTAGGAGAAGTTAGCCAATGGTTAGCGAACTTAAATGAAAAGGATAACCATTTTGTTGCATGGCTAGACTCTGGTGTGGAGGCTATAAAAGCACAACTCACCCCACTTTTATCATTTGAATCCACTCTTCTTTGGGTCGGGCGAGATAATAGGGAGATCGTTGGTTTCATCGGACTTTTACCTTTCTTTGATCAAAAAGTCTGCCGATTACTTGGTCCATTTACATCAAACGTGCACGCCCTTGGTTCCATGAATGAACTTTGGGAGAAAGCTTCCCCAATTGCTTCCGAATATTTTGATATTGTTAAAGTAGCCTTTTTTAAACAAAATGAGGCTCTTACGAAGTTCAGTGAACAACACGGTTTTTATTGCTATAACAGTGAAAAAACCCTTATCTTACATAAGGAACAGGCTACTATTCATGAATTAGATGCTCATCATATTGAACCCTATCAAGAAAAGTTTAATGAGGATATCCGACATCTTCACCCTCAAGCAGCCTACTATACACCTGAAGAACTTTTACACCTTATAAATGAACCCGAGAATCATTTGTGGTGCTATGTAGAAGATGATCATGTGAAAGGTTATGTGTATTTTGAAGAAATCATTGGTACAGATGAAGGTGAGATTTGTTTTGTTAATGTAGAGAGAGGAGAAAGGAGTCAGGGAATTGGTAGTGTTCTTATTCAATTTGCTTCCAGTAAAGCCTTTCATGAGTTTGATCTTTCGCTTGTGACCCTATCTGTTCGCACAGGAAATCCAAAGGCTGAGAAGCTTTATAAAGAGCTTGGTTTTAAAGAAGGATCAACGATTTATGCCTATGAAAAAGAGCTGAATAACAACCTAAGATAGGAGAATCTCTCCCTCTCTTTCCAAGATCCCTATTTCATACATCCAGTTTTTATGGTATGTTTAGGATATAAGTAACCGCTTACAATTATAAGAACTTGATAAAAGGAAAAAATATGTGTTTGTAGGTGACAAAATGAGTAACTTGTTAAAACAAAAGACCGAGGATCATGAGATAGCGTTGCAAATAGAGGAAGAAGATTATATGCAGCCTTCCTATCTTATAGAAAAACAGTTGCTAGAGGCTATCAAACAAGGCAATCAATTGTTAGCTGAACAGCTGTCCTATTCTATAAAACAAAACCATGATGCTCAACTAGCTGATGATCCGTTACGGTCGAAAAAAAATCATATTATCTCTACGTGTGCTTTATTTACGAAAGCCATTATTGATGGTGGGGTTCAACCTAAAAAAGCTTATCCTTTAAGAGATTCCTATATTCGTAAAATCGAAAAGGCTAAACACTTAGAAGAACTAGAAAACTTTGAACAAATGATGCTGCAATATTATATTGATTTTCTAAGGCAAGAAATCACATCACCTTATAGTAAAGTCATTAATCAATCCATTTCATTTATCCACGACTATCTACTCCATGATCTTACCTTAGATATGATTGCTGATCATTGTTATGTCAGTCCTAGTTATCTATCCCATCTATTTAAAAAAGAAGTAGGCATTTCTGTTGTTCAATTTATTAACCAGAAAAGAATTGAAGAATCGAAATACTTTCTACTTCAAACTCCTATTCCAATTTCAGACATCGCTACACTATTTCAATTTTGTAATCAAAGCTATTACACATCTTTATTTAAAAAACACACGGGTAAAACACCGAAAGAATATCGTGGGACTTAAAGTATTTTAAAAATGAATGAGTGTACATTCAACTCGCATTAAAGAGAGTGTGGATACCCCGCACTCTCTTTTTCATGTTTTGATAATTAAGGATATGTATATATGATTGTATCAACCATCATGATGAATAAAGTTGGAAACCATCCAATAGTTTCGTAGTCCTTTATTAGGGGAATGGATACCAACAATGTTAGAGTTACGGAGGTGTCACTTTGATTTTTAAAGGAATACGCTTATCAGATATCTCTAAGACATCCATTACTTTAATCTTATTAGGGTTTATTGTGATCGGAGTATCCTTCAATTTTTTCTTTGAGTTAGGGGAGGATGTCTTAGAAGACGAAAAGTTTGCAATCGATTCTGCAACCACGGACTTTATCAATTCCATTAGTTACCCCTGGCTTATAAAGGCCATGGGATGGATAACAGAAGCCGGATCCGTTATGTTCTTAACGGTTGCATCAATTATCTTAGCTGTCTACTTATTTTTCTTTTCTTCGTTTAGTAGATGGGTTACTGTTTTTTTCGCCATAAATATGGGTGGTATTAGCGCATTAACGAAGTTATTAAAAATTTCTTATGCAAGAAAACGACCAAGTGTATTAGAACAATATGACGGCACAGGCTTCAGTTTTCCGAGTGGACACACCACGGGCTCTATCGTATTCTATGGATTTATCATCTATTTGGTTACGGTTAGTCACCTTGATAAACGTTTAAAATGGACACTCAATATCTTTATTGCCTTATTCGCTTCCTGCATTGGTATAAGCCGTTTGTTCCTAGGCGTTCATTTTATAACGGATGTGATGGCAGGCATTTCATTCGGACTTTCTTGGCTATTAATATGCATTATGGCATTAGAAATCACGCTATGGAACCAACGCAGAAGACAAGCAAAAAGCTAATAAAAAGCACTTTCCGTGTTATGGAAAGTGGTTTTTTTAGTTTCTATTTTAATTCTTCAACTCTTTCATTTCGTCCTTCAATTCATCTAAGTCATATTTACTTCCTAGTTTACGTTTTGTTAGGTAAGCTAATAAAGCTAATACCACAACAATACCTGCTAGGATGATCAGGTTCATTGGCTTTAATTTTAATAAGCTGGAACCAAAGTAACCAAACATGAAAGATCCAGGAATTGTTCCTACTAACGTAGCTAATAAGAACTTCCACCAAATCACTTTCATTTTTGCACAGAAGAAAGTTAATAAATCAAAATTAAGTGCTGGAATAAGACGAAGCATTAATACAAACTTGAAGCCATTTTCCTCAAGATCATTTTTGAATTCTTTGAGTGTATCTAAATTTCTATCTTCAATATGAGCTTCATCCGTGAAGATACGAACAGCTGCAAAGGAGGTTGCTGCTCCGATAACTGTTCCAATAATATTATAAAGTGTTCCCATATGTGGTCCGAAAATCAAGCCAGAAGATAGTGCAATTATGGACAATGGGATTAATGTAAATGGTCTTATTGCAAAGATTCCCATCAGGATAACTGGGGCCCATCCCCCGAAATTTTCCACCCATTTCTGTATATCTTCAGGTTTTAAATTGAAGAATAGCTTATTTAATAGAAGGAATAATCCAGCTATAGATATAAGTACAACAATTTTAATTATAAAATTCCGTAATTTCTTATTCATTCTTCTCCCTGCCTTCAACCATCTAAAATAAGTGCTTATAATGCGCTATCCCCTAGATTTCAAGGTTTGAAACGAAAAGTTTCTGTAACGAGTGGGAATAAAGATCTGAATCCATGGTTATTCAACACTTTCCCCCTATTGTGGAAGACTTGGGTTCGGGATAAAGTGCGTATGGTTCCGTTGCTTTTGTACAGAGCGGCGGGCTGTGAAACGGGTTGCTTTCCTGCGGACGAAGCGCCGAGCCTCCTCATTCGCAAGCTCTCTGCGGGGTCTCGTCACTCCGTTCTTCCGCTGGAGTCAACCCGTTCCACAGCCCACATTTGCCGAATGGTGACAAACGGAACCGCCGGTAATTCTGGGATGAGGTGGTCGGATTCCAGGTAGTGTAACACTATCATGACAAGGTTCTGAGCAACTTCTCTGAATATGATATCCAATCAATATGAGTTGAGAAAGTCCAAATTATGGTCCGTTAATCTCCATAATCGCGTGGAGGGAAGGAAACGGCAAACTGTCGTGGTAACAAAGGGAAGACGAGACCCCGCAGGCACGAGGAGGCTCGGCTTTTCTTCCACAACAGGCTTGCCGTTTCACTGACCGCAACAAATTCCTCAACAGTAACGGACTTCTCCCAACCAATATCTCGGAATCAAGTCTTCAACAATCCTGCCATATTGCTGCATAACAAAACCCCTGACCACAATGGGCAGGGGCTTTGTTTGGTAGTTTACTGTTGAGATGTTTCTACAATACGT
>NZ_KE384331.1:0-117335 GCF_000425225.1 Pontibacillus marinus BH030004 = DSM 16465
CCCTTTAGTTGAACAAGATTCGTATTATCATTTCTTAACTTCTAAAAAGACTAATGTATATTCTTCTTTTTGAACGAATTCCCCTTGAGAACAATTCAATGAGAAATCTCCTGTAAACCAAAGGTCAACAACATCTCCTTCTTCAAGGTCTTCAAATGTGATTGCTTCGCCTGAAGTCTCTGTTAAGGATGTTTCGTTTGTTATGTTAAACCAAAAGTCTCCGCATTCACTGTTGCCTTTAACAAGTATTTTGTTATCAGACGAATCAATGTCTAAAATTTCTTCTGTATAACGGGGACCACCATCTTGATCTACTTGATCCGTATTATTACAAGATGTTAAAAAACAAGTAGCCAGTACAACTATTAATAATAAATTGCCTTTCACATAACCCCCCACTTTCGAGTTTAGATCTTCCAGCCTTTATTCAATTATCATGCTTCTTTAACACAATAGGAACTACCGCATCGACAACTCCTTGTTCCACTATTGCACCCGTTAGCTCAACAACGATTTAGTCATTAAACATTTTTTCAACATTATTTATTTCTACCTTCTCTTTTTCTGTACGATAATCATCATATTCATTTTGATCAGTTATTTTTAACAGTCCATGCTGAAAAAATGATAACAATCTCCTTGCTTCATTAACTATCTTAGGTTTAATATTCTTTAACATATCTCTCTTTTTAGGAAGATTATCAATTCCAGTAATATAATTAAGTCCTAAATATCGAAGAAATGAATATCCTTTGCAATAATCGTCATATACCTGCTCTAAAACCTCTACTAAATCACCTTTTTCATAAATTATATTTTCTAATAGTGAAACAATCCTCATTTGTTCAAACTCACCAAATGGAATTTTAATTTCAATAACTTTCTCTATTTCGTTTTTTATGTGGCTACTTCTATAATTCAAATCAAGTAGGTTAAAGTAAAAGTCATGACCATAAACCTTTTCTATTTCTGGTGTATTATAAAGCCATTCTTCGAATTCCGAAACGCTAATTAGCCCTTTATAAATTTTATAAAATTGCATTTGAATGTCCTTTTCATAGCTCACTAGCTAACTTCAACTCCTTAAACACTAACTTCACTTTTTCAACTCTTCTGCCCGTTAGTTTAAGATCACTTCTTCACAATCTAATTTATACTTTAACATAAATATCCAGTTAATAAGCCGCATTATTTATGATTGAGATAAATAAAAAGGGCTTTTCTTATTCAAGAAAAGCGCCCGATTGCGGAAGAATTGAATTCGAGATAACTAATAGTATGATCCTCAACTCTAGCCCCGTTTAAACTCACTCGATTGATTGCAATTTCTTGTCAATTGAAGTTAGTTGTTCAATTACTAGGTTTAAGTTTTCTTTTTTAAAGTCTATATTTATTTTGGTCTGTGGTTGCCTAATACTCCATTCACCTTTTCCAATAAAATTTTTATAAGCCTCATCCATTTTCTTTTCTAAGGAAATCACTTGTTCCTTTTTCATCAACGGTAATTTTTCTTTAAAAGCATTTATTACATCTTCATATTTTTTATCAAATGAGATTATGAAAGAAGAATATTCATTTTTCAAAATATACTCTGTTGATTTTGAAACAACTGACTCCATTGGATTTGCTAGCTCCCAATACATATTAGCTTGTTTTTCTGATACAGGAAAGCTATCCATTTCTTGTTTTGAAAGGTCTTTTATAAAACCATTAAAGTTACGCCACTCTTTTGCTCTTTCACTAAATTCATTTATAATAATTGCATTTTTAAGTAATTCCTCTTGATTCTCATTATTGCTTTTCATATTGAAAACTAAATAAAAAAATATAGTGTTAGAAATAAGTGAAAGAACAAGAAGAAGTTTGATCCATTTATTTTTATTCAAAGTAGTTCCCCCCTTTAAGAGTAGAATTATGACTTTAAAAGCCGATATCCTTATTAAACATAATGCTTCGTTAGCTTAAGAATTTAATTGAATTTTAACACAAATATCCAGTTAATAACTCAATCTAATCATAGTCAAGACAAAAACAAAGGACACAACCTTGTTCAAGGATTGCGCCCTAATCAGGAAGACTTGAATTCAAGATAATGAATGAATAATGAACTTTGTTAATAGCTACTTAATTAAGAAAAGTTGATAAAATTATAAATGAGGTCTAATCTTGATTATTTTCCTTTTCTCAATATCTATGTGAATAACAAAATAAAAACCAAAGGCAATTAATTGATTATTTTCGAACCTTATATCTTGGAAAAACTCTGAGTTAATATTTTTGTTTTTACAACTTTCATCATTTAAAAGAAATTCTTCAATATCCCACAATTTTTCACCAGTTAATAAATGATAAGAGATTATATTATTAAATGGTTCTAGATTAACTTGTCTATTACCACGATAAAATAAAACTATTATTTCATTACCCACTTCTTTTACATTTTGAACAGGTTCAACAAGCTCGACTGTCTTATTATTAAATTTAAGTTTACTTTTACCAATCCTATATTGAACCATTAGATCTGCCTCCTAACACGAAAACATTACTCCATAAAAGCGCCCGAATCTGGATGACTTGATTTCAAAATATCTAATCTGGTTTTCAACTTTAGCTTCCTATTGTTTATATGAGCATAAAAAAAATGCCACCCTTTGAATCTAAAGGATAGCTTAATAATGTTGACGAGAGTGCTTAAAATATTCGATAAAACAAGTTTGTTTATCATCAGAAAAGGAGTAGTAGATAATAAATTGATCTACTTGTACTTTATGACTTCCTTTCCATTCAAGTTTATCTGCTCTCGTACTAGTTCCAACCGTTATAATTTTCTTCTCTATACGTTCTAATAAGGTTAATTTGTATTCAATGGTTTCATTATAAGAAAAGTGATCACTCTTAATATTCTCAAATGCTTCCTTTGTGGTATCAAGCCAAATAAACCTCATTTATACTTGCCCGCTCCGTATCAGTTCTCTCATTTCTTCCGAAGTATAGGAATTACCTTCTCTTATATCCTTTTTAGCCTGTAGTAATTTTCGTTTTAACTCCTCGTCTTTTTCAACATCTTCAGCTACAGTAGTTTCTGAATCATCTTTATTATCAATAGCCACTATTTTATATTTTTGTCCATTTAGTTCAAAGGACTGATCTTTATCTTGAACAATCTCTTCTAATACCTTTGCCGCCTGAGCATCTACTTTTTTCATAAAATCGCCCCCTTGCCTCTAATGGTTTCAATACCTTATATTTTCATTTGAACATTCAATTATTTTATTTTCACCAGCTAATTCATCGTTATTCTCATTTATATTATATCACACGATAACAGTTATTCCATTAACAGAACATAAGCTTGAAAAGGAGCAATCTCAAACAAATCTTCACCATTATCTCGAATCCAAGTCTTCAACATAATGGCCCTAATCTTGAATAACTTTACCTACGATGTAAAAAGGCTTTTGATTGATCTAACTTATTAAAGAAAACGTTGATCAACCAAAAGAAAAGAGCGAAATCACATAATTTCGCTCTTAATTGCTTTTCATATTCCAGATCTCAAACCATTATTTTGAACAGCTTTCTGATAGTACACAGGGACGATTCAGATGTTTGGTTAAAACTTCACAAACGCATGAACCTTCCCTATATTTTTTAAAATGTATGAGCTAAATCCTTTGCTCGTGCAATTGCGTTTTGTTTAATCTCATCCGCTTTATCTGGCATTGCTGCATGCCCTTCTATAAATAAACCTTCAAAGGACGGAACGCCAAAGAATTGCATAACTGCATCTAAATAACGGTGTCCCATTTCCAATTGGGCTGCTGGTCCTTCAGAATAAATCCCGCCACGTGCTTGAATGTGAAGAGCCTTCTTATCCGTTAATAAACCAACTGGTCCGTGTTCCGTATATCTGAACGCTTTCCCTGCAACGGCAACCGAATCAATATAGGCTTTCATAACAGGCGGGAAAGAAAAATTCCACATTGGTGTTACAAAAACATACTTGTCTGCTGAGATAAATTGTTCACAAAGCTCTGATAGTCGTCCGACTTTCGCTTTTTCTTCAGAAGAAAGTTCATCAAATCCTTCTCCGGTTTGAAGCCTTCCCCAGCCACTAAAAACATCAGCATCTATTTGTGGAATATCTTCCTTATAAAGATCAATTTTCACGACTTCATCATCTTTATTTTCTTGTTTGTAGGTTTCAATAAATTCCTTCCCTACAGCCATACTATAAGAGTGTGTTTCATTGTGTGGATGTGCTGTGATGTACAATACTTTGGCCATTCATGTATCTTCCCTTCCTTTTAAAATAGGACATTTTATTTTGTGAAACCAATCGATTTTTATTCCTTAAAATCTCCCATAGAAAAAGGATTTATCTCTACTTATGAGACAAATCCCTTATATCATGTATTATTCTTTATTAAATTCATATGGATTACTACCAATATTTCTTCTCATCTCATCGGTTAATATAAATGGTTCTTCTGATGAATTAACAGCGGTACTATCTTGTTGTTGCACGCTACCATCATAATGTAATGGTTTTCCTTCCATTTTTATCACCTCCATTTCTTGTACGGTATTATGTACACATATCTATATAACTAAACGTTCCATCTTAAGCTCAGGCTTTATTATTATAAAATTTAATAAATCTAATACATTCACACAATCACAGCTTGTTATGCTTGATCTACCTCTTTTAAAAGATTGATATCTATTTTTTTCATTTGCAACATTTCTTTCATCACTTTTTCAGATTTGTCTCTATCTGAACTGGATAAAAGCTCTGGCAGAATATCAGGGATGATTTGCCATGATACTCCGAATTTATCCTTAAGCCATCCACATTGTTGGGCAGACTCATCTCCCCCTTCAGATAGCTTGTCCCAATAATAATCCACTTCTTCTTGAGTGGCGCAGTGAACAATGAAGGAGATCGCCTCATTAAACTTGAATTGTGGTCCCCCATTTAATGCGACGAACTTTTGCCCATTCAATTTGAAATCTACTGTCATGACTGCACCTTCTGACTGCCCGTGTATTTCTTGTCCCTCATTTAAATAGCGAGAGACTTTAACAATTTCGGAATCATCGAATATTGAAGTATAGAATTGTGCGGCTTCTTCAGCCTGATTATCAAACCAAAAATTCGGGGTGATCTTTTGGATATTACCCATGATTTTCTTCCTCCTTTAGGAATTGAGTCATCATAAATACAAAGCTCCCATCACATTTTTTCGCAAATCTTTTTACTATAATAAGTTTCTATGATTGTCATCTATTCCCTTCTTTTAATACGTGGTAAATTTCTACCAAAAAGAAGCGACCCCACAAACAAGGCTTTGTTTGTAGGGCCGCCACTTTTGGTTTAATTTACTGAATTTTATCCAAGCTTCATTTTGATCTTTCTATTGATTCATTTGGTGTAACAAGAACATCACTTTAGCTGCTTGAGCGCGGTTAGCATTTGCCATTGGGTTAAATTGATTTCCACTGTTACCCACCATTAGCTCAAGTTCACGGGCTGCATCTACATGTGCATTGAATCTTGGGCTAATATGCGCTTCATCATCATACATATAATCTTCTTTTGGCTCATATTCTGTGTTCATTTTTGCATTATACGCGCGAACTGCCATTGCAGCCATCTGTTGGCGTGTGATTTTTTCGTTCGGAGCGAATGTTTCTTCTGTCATACCATTTGTAATCCCTGCTTCATAAGCTGCTGCAATTTCAGCAGAGAACGTTTCAGAAACATCGATAAATGGTAAGTCAATGTTTGCTTCTAGATTAAGTGTTCGAGCTAACATCGCAGTGAACTGTCCACGTGTCACTTCTTCTTTAGGCATGAATTGATCTTCATTCATTCCATATACAATCCCAGCATTGGCTAGGCCGTATATATATTCGGAAGCCCAGAATTTAGCGGAAACGTCTGTAAACTTCATATCTTTTTCGTCAGACTTAGAAAACTTATCTGGGAACTGTGCAGCAATGGCTCCACTGAATAATTTAGCTGGTGTGAACATGTGCTCATAGCCAGAACGAGCAATGTCCCAAGTTTGACCATAATTTTCGTTCACGTACTGATCAAAAGTTCCTGTTAGCTGATCAACGTGTACCTGTAATCCTTGAGCAAGTCCGTCAGATGGAACGCGCTCTTCCGTTGCTGTACTCATGAATTGAGAGAAGTCTTTACGATAGTCATCTAATTCAGCAAGAGCTTCTTGCCTAGCTTCTTCATCGTCTTGTCCTGTTGCTTTTACATAATCAACGAAATAACCAATGTGAGAGCTCCATAGGTCTTTAAACTTTTGACCTGCTTCTTCACCATATACAGATCCAATCGTTGCGGATAGCTCTTCAGTATTCTGTTTTAGTGTCGCAACGTTTGCTTCAAATTCAGGCGCACCTTGAATACCATTTTGCATGGCTTGTTGAGCTAACGCAAAGTGTTCTGAGAGTAAGAAGTCTAGATCTGATCGAAGTTGAGCTGCTTTTGTGACAGCTTTTGTGTTATTAAACTTATCTGGGAATTGGTTCACAATGGCACTAGAAAGACCTTTACTTGTCATATACATGTGTTCCATCGCGTTACTTTGCGTTTTATAAGCTTCTTCATAATCCCCTTCTACAAATGCGTTGAAGCCTCCGATGAGTTGATTAATGTGTGTTTGCAAACCTTCTGCTAGAGCATCAGATTTAAGCTGGTTGTCTGTCGCATTGGACATAAATGTTGAGAATTCTTCTTTATAGTTTGCTAGGTTATCTAATGCTTCTTGTTTTGCCGCTTCGTTTTCATTTGCTGTTGCTTTCACGTAATCAACAAAGAATCCAATATGGTTACTCCAGAATTCGTTGAACTGATTCCCTGCTTCTTCACCGTAAACGCTAGTGATGGCTGCAGTTAAATCTTGTGTATTTCCTTCTAGAGCCGCCACTGCTTGTTCAAAGTCTGGATCTTGGTTTGCTCCTTTACGCATTGCTGTCATAGCCAAGTAAACGTGTTCGGAAAACATGCGATCCAAATCTGCTCTTAATTCGACTGCTGCCGTATCTACCTTAGGCTTCGTGTGATCCTCTGCTGACACGACATCCGCTAAAGATGGTACCAATAAGGATACACTCAACGGAATCGCTACAAATGTCTTTTTCCAGTTCATGAAATTACCTCCTGATTGTAAATTAGTTTACCTTTTAAAATTTCTATATTTTCTTTTCTACTTAGCTATCGAATCGTATATTGATTTGGATCACATTTTTTTATGATTTTTTATAAAAAATAAAAAGGTAGCATCTCCCTCCTGATATGATAGGGATTTGCTACCTTTTCATTCTAATTAAACTCTCAGAATAGATTTACATCCTAGAGCTCAAACCAATTATTTTGAACAGCTTTCTGATACCAGTAAAAGCTTTCCTTCTTCGTACGTTCAAATGTACGATAATTTACATGAATAATCCCGAATCGCTTACTATACCCTTCTGCCCACTCAAAGTTATCGAGAAGTGACCAAAGGATATATCCCTTAATCGGAACACCTGATTTAATCGCTCGATGAAGTGCGGTTAAATGCTGTTTCAAGTAATCAATTCTTTCCTGATCATTCACAACGCCATCTTCTACCTCATGATTATAACAAGCACCATTTTCCGTGATATAGATTGGAACATCCCCATATTTTTGCTGAATATGAATAAGTAATTTGTAAAACCCATCCGCATAAACTGGCCAGCCAATGTCCGTCTTTTGGTAATCCACCCAAATCGGCTCTACTTCAAACAATCCATTTCCTTCTTTATATCGAGCCACGCTACCAGAATAATAGTTGATACCCATGAAATCGATCGGTAAGGAGATAAGCTCCATGTCTCCCTCTTCTACGTTTAAATACCCATTATGTTTTGCAAATATATCTTGAAGCAGTTGAGGATATTCTCCTTTAAAGACAGGATCCATAAACCACTCGATCTTCCATTGCATATCTCGTTCACATGCATCAATGTCCTCTTGTTGTTGACTATAAGGTTCTAACCAATCTGCATTTGGTGCATACCCAATTTCTCCATCCGGTACGATTTCACGAAACGCCTGTACGGATTTCCCATGAGCTAATAATAAATGGTGAGATACATCAATAGCTGCTTGTAGGTCCTGCTTCCCTGGAGCATGTATGCCTAAGTAGTTTGATAGAAAAGAGGCACACCAAGGTTCATTAATGGTAATCCATTTCTTAACGACATCACCGAACTCTTTGAACATAGCCACTGCGTATTCCTTAAATGCGTCCGTTGTACTGCGAACTTCCCAACCACCTTGATCTTGTAAGGTTTGCGGTAGATCCCAGTGATATAGTGTGATAATCGGTTCAATGTCATGATCTAATAATTCCTGTATCAGATTTCGATAGTACTTTACACCTTCAGGATTCAGCTCATCGGTTCCTTTAGGCATGACTCTTGGCCAGGAAATGGAGAATCGATATACATCTACCCCTAGATCATTTAAGTACTGGACATCTTCTTTATAGCGATGATAACTATCACAAGCTTCATCCCCATTATCACCATTTTTCACATTACCGGGTGTGTGGGAGAAGGTATCCCAAATTGAAGGAGCTCTACCGTCTTTTTTCGCCGCCCCTTCAATTTGATAAGCAGCAGTTGCAGCTCCCCATTTCAAATCCTTTGGAAACTCTATTGTTGTCATATTTCTACCTCCGAACGATCTAATATTATGTGCGTCTTTTATTTATTTAATGGAACCTTCTGTAATACTTGAAATGAACAGTTTGTTAAACATGAGGAATATCACAATTAAAGGAACAGTTGCCCAGAATACACCTGATAACAGCATTCCAAAGTCGACATTATATGCATTGTTTAAGGAAGCAAGAGCAACCTGTAATGTGTAGGATTCCGGACTTCTTAACACGGTGAATTGCCATAGGAACTCACCCCATACTAAAGTGAAAACGATAATTCCTAATGTTGCAAAAGCTGGCTTGATAATTGGCAATACGATACTTCGATAGATTCTAAAATTCGAACAACCGTCTAATTTTGCAGCTTCCATAAGTTCATCTGGAACAGATTGAGACACATATTGGCGCATCAAAAAGATTCCTAATGGATTTAAGAGATACAGAATTCCAGCTCCGAATAATGTATCTAACCAGCCTAGCTTTGAAACAAGATAATACTGAGGAATCAATCCCAGTTGTGGGGGGATGACCATCGTAAGTAAAATTAAGATAAACAAAACATTCTTCCCTGGAAAGTGGAATTTCGCAAAGGCAAAACCAGCCAGTGAACTAATCAGTAAAACGACTAGCGTTACACTCGTACAAAGGAGAACCGTATTCCACATAGACTGAAAGAATGGAATCGAATCTAGCACATTTTGAAAATTTTCTACGAGTTTGGTACCCGGAATCAGTGCTGGTGGAATAGAGTTATAGGCTTCACTTGGTCTTGTAGCCATAACAAACATCCAGTAAAACGGGAACAATGAAAAAAGAGTTGCGAAAATTAACACTGCATAAATAGGAATGCTCCCTAGTGAAAACTTCTTTTTATGATCTTTTCGCATTTTTCACCCCACCCTTTTTTCGTTTAGATCCTGACGTTAACCATGTGTTTAAAGAAGCTACGATGACGATAATAATTAGCAATAAAACAGCTGTCGCAGATGCTGTACCGAAGGAATTCAAGCTAAATGCATCTCTGTATAAATACATCACGACTGTCATCGCTTCATCTCTTGAAAAGGCCGATGATCCTAAGAATACTGTTGGTTCAGCGAAGAGCTGCATTGCTCCAACTGTAGACATAAATACAGTTAATAGGATGAAAGGCTTTAATAAAGGTATTGTGATGTGGAAGAATTGTTGCACTTTGTTTGCCCCATCAATTGTAGCTGCTTCGTATAAGTCTTTTGGAATACTTTGAAGACCAGCTAAATAAATGATTGTATTGTAGCCAACCCATCTCCAGAAAACCATAAGAGATATCGCTATTTTTGCTCCCCATTCGGAGGTTTTCCAATTGACCGGGTCAATGCCAAACCAACCAATGACATAGTTGGCTAGAGCAGCTTCGTTGCTACTGAAGAAGACACCAAACACCAAAGCTACAGCAACCATTGAGGTGATATAAGGCATAAAGATGCTTACTCGAAAAAAGTTTGTAAACTTTATTGCGGCCATATTTAAAAAGTAAGCTAATACAATTCCAACTAATAACTGAGGTGCAGTACCCAGAATCCCCATAATAAATGTGTTATACAAGGACTTCCAAAAAAGCGGATCTTGTAAGACTAGGGAGAAGTTTTGCCATCCGACAAATTGCATTTCTCCAAAGCCATTCCACTTCTGGAAGGCGAGTACAATACTAAATATAGCAGGATATAATCCAATGACTGCGAAAACGATGAAGAAAGGAGCTATGTACAGATACCCTGAGACCATATCTTTTTTCTTCTCAGATAATTTTTTCTTTTTTGGTGTGTTGGTTTCTTGTTTCGCTCGGGTAAGTTCCATCCGCTGAACCTCCTATCAATAAGGGCTAGATAGCACTCGCCATCCAGCCCCTGTTTAAAAACTATCTCTTCAGAACATCCTTAATACGTTTTACAGCAGCATCCCATTCTTTCTCTGGATCTCCTCCGTCGCGCACATTTTGAAGAGCTGTTAACATTTCATTGTTAACCGTTACATATTTTGGACCCTTATAAACAGCTGGAATGTCTTGTGCTGCTTTAGCAAAAACTTCTGCAGTATTTTGTCCTCCAAAATATTCATCCGAATTCTGTTTGAACTCTTCTTTCTCATATACAGACGGAGCTGATGGGAATAGTCCATTATCCACAAACGATTTCAATTGATTCTCAGGACTTACAAGCCACTTTGCGAACTTGTAAGCTTCTTTACTCTGTTTCGTTTCGTTCGGGATTGCGATATAAGAGCCACCCCAGTTTCCTGCAAATTGATCAGGAAGTGTCGTAACACGCCATTTGCCTTTTGCTTCTTTCGCATTCTCGGTCATGTACCCTTTCAACCATGCAGGAGCCATCTCAACAGCAAATTGACCTTTATTTAATGCATTTGCCCATTCAGGTGTCCACATTTCATACTCGCCAACATAACCTTCTTGATGTAACTCAACTGCAAAATCGTAGGCGTCTTTAACTTTGTTGCCTTCTTCTTCGATTAGTAAATCACCATCGCGGTTGAAATAACTAACCTTTAAAGCATCCATGTTTGCACGGAATGCCATTTCCATGCTGTCTACCATAGGCTTTCCAGTCTCCGCTAACACTGTAGAAGCAGCTTCCTTGAATTCAGCTGGAGTTGAAATCATTTCACTTACCTTATCAGGCTCTGTTGGTAAGCCAGCATTTTTGAACACTTCTGTGTGATAGTACATCGCTTTAGGTCCGATGTCTGTTGGTAGTCCAAATAGAAAATCTCCTGAACCATTTTCAGCAATATTCCATTTCCAATCTAAGTATTTGTCTTGAACTTCTTCTGCACCTAAGTCATATAAATTTGTAAAACGACTTTGAGCTTCACGGAATCGATCCAATTGATCAATCTCAATCATCGTTAAGTCAGGTGCACCAGTTCCAGAGGAGATTGCTGTAAATAAGCTATTATGATGATCTCCTAGTTCTGATTTACGAACATTAATCGTTACGTTCGGATTGTCTTTCTGATATTCTTCTGCTAAATCTTCATAGTTCGTTGCTCCAAACACCCAAAAATCCAGTTCAACTTTCTCTCCGCCGCCTTCTCCTGTCGCTTCCTCATCACTACAACCCATTAGAAGCACACTAAAGCTCAGAAGCAAAGCAAACAACACATACATTTTCTTCATCCTGTTTCCTCCCCTAAAATAAATTCTCATACCTTAAGAATCATAGATTAAAACAAAGATGCCTTACGAAACCGGTTTCTGTTTTCTTTAAAAGAATCACCGGTTCCGTTTTTCGAAACCGGTTTCTTTTTTAACTTAATTTGATTATAAGTTTTTATGTATCCGTTTTCAATAGTTTTTTTCAAAAAAAAGAAACCGATTTCGATATTGGTAAATTAATAATTGTAAGTTTGCAAAAATGAACAGCGTGAACTAGATCGATTCGTACGTTACATTACTTTCTCTAGTTAACGTTCACTAGCTATGACTTCTCCACCTGAATAAGCCTTATATTCCAGGGTACTGTTTCTCTCATTTAAGTTTTAATTTTCTATATAGATAGATTCCTTCATACACATAACTAAGACATATCATTATAAAAAAAACACCTAACTCTTTAGCATCTTGTAAAGTAAAATCCCATAAAACGGACCAACTGTATGCTAAATAAATACCATTAAATATGCCCTGGAGGAACAGCTTATTATACTCCCCAAACCGCAAATATATTAAAGGCCCTAGTAAAAGGAAAAGAATTAGTAAGGGCTGCCTCCAAGTTAAATAATCTTGTACAAAATCCAACCTCTATTCACCATCCAAGGTATCCATAAATTAGTTCAACGAATCCAAGTGCTTCCGATCATTCAAAAAATGAATAACTCGATCTCGTTCCGTAATTTCAATTAAATGCATTCCCGTATCTCCAGTCTTAAACCAATAGTCTTTTGTAACAGGATTCTTAAGAAAAGACTGAAGGATATTATTGATCACTCGACCGTGAGCGACAATGGCTATACGGTTTTGAGTTGACGTTGTAATGATTTTGGAGAAGATCATTTCAATTCTCATCCTAAATTCAATAAACGACTCACCATCTTGGACTCTCTCATGAGGATGGTCTGGTAATGGTAGTTTTTTAGCTTCTTCAAAATCAACACCTGCAAAGACTCCATTATTAAACTCTCTTAAATCATCTTCATACCTAACTTTACACTCCGTATGTTCAGCAAGGTAAGATGCTGTTTCCTTCGCTCTTTTCAGTGTACTTGACCATATTATATCTGGCGGAATCTCAGAGCTTACTCTCTCAGCCATAGCCGATGCTTGCTTACGTCCCAGGTCCGTTAAGGAAAAATCAGCTCTCCCCTCATGAACGTTTAGGAGGTCCGCTTCTGATTCACCGTGTCTGATCAGTAAAAATTCCACATTACCACCCCTATACTTGAAGCAATGACAACAAGTAAAAACCCAATCCCCTTTAGCTTGAGATTGAATTTTGAAACCTTCACTTGTATTTCGCTGTCGCTTTTCAAATCATCGTTATCTATGTTTTCACGCCACTTCAACACTACAATTGCAATATTCTTAGAAAATACAAATAAAAAGAACCCTATTATGCTAAGAACTTTTAACATGATAGCCCCCTACCTTATTCCAGATAAGCGTCAAAATCTAGAATCTCAACCGTTACTGGAATATCTTCAACCGTATTTATAGTAGATTTCTGAAGAGCCATTAAATACTGAACCCAAAGATCACTTTGGATACCACTTTCTTTCAGACGCTCCATTGTATCTGGACCGAATACATCTTGATCAACCTGGTACCACCCACTAGTTAGATTTAAGACAGATTGATATCGCTTCAGTTTATCTTCGGGAATTTGTTTAGATTCTCCCAACTCATCGGACAAATTTTTAAAATAACGAGCAATGTCACCAGCTGCAAGAGAGGTTTCACTTCCAATACCTAAATCGTCTCGTTCACCAACCCGATCGAATTCGTGGGCCATTGCTTCATACTTCCAGGTTAGTTCATGAATTCTACTAAACTCACGACTAAGAGCAGAGGCTTGCTCTGGGGTGATTGTCTTTGTTGTAATCACGTCTTCCATCACATTCATCGCTTCTTCACTAGAATGGGAAACATGCCATAAATCATCACTCATCATGGAATTGGTTATATAGTCTTCATATTGTCTTTTTTCATGCCAGTTGTACCACCCCCATACCATAAAAGTGAAAATTAGTATAAGCGCAAGACCCGATTTCATGTTTAGGTTTTTATAAAGCACTTCTTTCATAATGTTACCCCTTACTTAACCAAATCATCGATATAAGGTGTGATAAACCCTCTATATTCACCTTTTAGATCCTGCGGAAGGCTATCTAGATTAAAATATTTTACTTCTAAGGATTCTGCTTCTTCTATCTCAACCTCACCTGAAATATCATACGAAACATACACTGCCGTAACAGAATAGAGCTCATCCCCATTAGCCACTTTTAAATAGTAGTCTTCGCCAGAGAAAACACCTAATAGTTTTAAGTCACCTATGTCCAGTCCTGTTTCTTCTTTCACTTCTCTTCGTGCCGTATCCTCAAGACTTTCGCCCAGTTCCATGATGCCCCCGGGTAACCCCCAGCCCCCATCTGTGCGATGTTGTAAAAGGATTTGATTATGTTCATTCATCATAATGACGACGGCTCCTGGCAAGATTAACGGTTTATGCCCAACATAACGTCTTAAATCTTGTACATAATTCATTTGACTCCCCCTAGTTTTATGCGGTTATGTAATTCATCACGTCTTCTATGTAATTCTCGAACTGTTGATCTGTTTTAACAAGTAAACACTCATAGTTGGAAGGCTTTTTACTATTCTCAAGGGTGGATGAAAAATCCTCCTCTGAATGAAACGAAGCAAACTGACTTATCATGGTTTCTCTTTTATGTAGTCTATTATTGATTTCACTCAAATCATCAAGATAGCATTCCACATATTTATAAGCCGCATTGTATTTTTCAGCCAACCTAGTTCCTTTTTGCACCATCTCCTCATAAAAACAAGGCGCATCAAACACAACACTACTTCCTTGTGATAAGTGAAATTCAACGAGGGACCAATCAATACCGTATGACACTTTCCCTGCTAGTTTAAGATCAATGGGAGTTTCTTCAATGTTTTCTAACAAGGCAGATTTTACAATATCGTGATCTACCACAACTGCCCCCGTTCTGTTCCCAATTTCTCGGGCGAGTGTTGATTTCCCTGAGCCCGGGAAACCGGACATTTGAACAAAAAACATACTCTATGTACCTCTCTTTCTTTTTTCTTTTAATAAGACGGTTTCTTAATGTTACAAAATGGTTATGCTCAAATGAAGAAAAGGACTGTTTAAGAACAGCCCTTAAGCCTTTATAAACTTCCTATAGACATGAGTATTTTGATGAGGTTTAAAACCTAGAGATAAATATAACTTTTCAGCCTTTTTGTTATTCTCCATGTAGCAAATTTGAATCTCATTATAACCTTGCTTCACTACCTCATTTACTCCAAACTGAAAAGCTTTTCTTCCATATCCTTTTCCTTGATAGTCTGGAGAAACCAATAAGTTTTCAATTGTCCCATCGCCAATGGTTACTGAAGCAATGATTTGGTCCCCGTCCAATACAAGATACACCTTGTCTTTATTATTCAATTTATACGTGTCAATCATTGCTTCTGTGGCGATATAAGGTTCAAGATCATTTGATTTCTTAATCGGGTAATAACACTCTTGATTTAATTGAACGAATTGCTGAAAGTGCTTATCCTCATACTTATGAAACTCTAAGTCACTTGGAGGGAATCCGTCTCCTTTATAAATCAATACTGGAGAACCCCACCATTTTTCAAATCCCATCTTTTCTGCAAAACGGCCGAAATCTTTAACATCTACTCTCATATAAGAACTTAAGTAATCAGGTTGAAGCTCTAAAAGGTGAGATTCCATTTCCTTATATAAAGTCGATCCCATCCCTCTTCCCCTTGCCCCTGGCTCTACATACAAGCTAACTTGTGCTTCTTTTTTTCCTACATCATTTTCTACGATCGTTGAGTAAGCAAACCCTTGGATCCCGTTTTGGTCATATACGATAACCTTTGCTGCATTGGTTTGAATATCATCTATGTCTCCAACTTCATATTCGTTATCAATGGTTTGGATGAGATCAAGTACACCATCCCGATCTTGATCTGTGTAAACTCTAATCATAGTAAAACTCCTCTATAAAAATTCCCAGACTTTATATAATTCCAGAAAATGCTTCTGATTCCTTCCACCATGAAAAGGGAATTAACTTTTTGATATAGAAAACGTTGATATTCGGGTACTGAATAAGAGATAGGAGGAATTGAAATGTGGAACACCAATGATTTTACGAGAATGCTGAATGTAGAGTATCCCATCATACAAGCTCCTATGGCTGGAAAACCAACAACTCCAGAGCTTGCTGCAGAGGTAAGCAATGCTGGTGGCTTGGGTATGGTTGGAGCTGGTTATTTTAGTGTGGACAAAGTAAGGGATACCGTTCGTCAGGTGAAAGAATTAACTAGTTTTCCCTTTGGCGTGAACCTTTTCGTAGTAGATGAACAAGACATATCAGCGGATAAGTTGGAAAAAGGCTTTAATGTCTTAGAGCCTTTTCGAAACGAGCTGAACATGAACAATGAAATGCCAGACTTACGTTTTGATAACCATTTAGAGACCAAAGTAGAAGTGCTTATTGAGGAAAATGTACCTGTCTGTTCCTTTACGTTTGGAATCCCTTCTTCTGAGATCCTAAACAAGCTCAAAGATAATGGAATTTTGGCCATAGGTACGGCAACAACGGTGGAAGAAGCAAAAGCCATTGAGGATGTTGGGATGGATGCTGTTGTTATGCAAGGGAGTGAAGCCGGCGGTCATCGAGCTACCTTTTTGGGAGAAGCAAACGATAGTATGGTTGGAACCATCGCCTTGGTCCCACAAACAGTCGACCATGTCTCGATTCCCGTCATTGCATCTGGAGGCATTATGGATGGACGTGGTTGTGCGGCTGCCTATATGTTAGGTGCACAGGCCGTGCAGATGGGAACTGCCTTTTTAACAACCTACGAAAGCGGAGCACCTCACCTTTACAAAGAAGCGATACTAGATGCAAATGAAGATCACACTGTTATCACAAAAGCGTTCTCTGGAAAAGAAGCAAGAGGGATCCAAAATCGCTTTACTCGTTTTATGAAGGAGCAATCTTTCATCCCTCCTTATCCGATTCAGAATAGCTTAACAAAAGGAATACGAAGTGAAGCTGCTAACCAAGACAATAAAGAGCTTATGTCCTTATGGTCAGGTCAGGGAAATCGCTTGAGTACGATGATTGGTGCCAGGGAGCTTTTTTATAAGATTGTTAGAGAGGTAGATCAGTTGTTAGGTGAATAGAAAAAACTAGCTTTCCTTCTTCCTTTTACGAAGATCACCAAAAGTGTTTAATAACAACTGAACCACAATTAAAGATAAAAGATAAGCAATGACAGGTTCATCCGTATGCCACAGAGAAATAAGGGCGGAAAATAAAAGTGTGGATGCCCCGAATAGAATAAACAAATAAATCAACGAACTAATGATTGCACTCACATTTCTTCCCCCTTACTTGGCATTTGGTTTAATCCTTTTCAACAACTTCTATCTTTCCCAACTTGATTTTTGGTGGGTACGACTCACCCGCACCACTAGCACCCCAGACCTTGACCTTCTGCCCCTTTTCATATTCAGAAACAGAATCAAAGAACCCTTTCGTATAAAACGAAATAACTTCTATCTCCTTTTCAATATATCTATCAATTTCCTTCCAATTCATACTTACTGCTTGATCTTTTGTTATTCCATTCACTACTAATAAATCATTGGCTGTTACTTTCACCACATAGCCTTCAATTGTTGGTGAGCCAGTGAATTCTTTTTCATCTTGACTACATGCTGATAAAACTGTAAGCAAAATCGCTATTGATAGTGTAACCTTTTTCACCCTTGTACCTCCTCAGCGCTAAGAGTTTGCGAGAAAAATAAAAACAACGGTAATAATAAGCGCTTGTGCGAAGGTTATAACCGCATCATTTTTCCAACATGTATTGCCGAACGGACTCCACTTGAATCCAAGTAGACTGATTACTCTAGCAATGATAAAACTACATCCCCATATGGCGAGAAATACTATTAAAAAGTTCATGTACTTATTTTTATTCAAAAGACCTGAGTTACTCTTGTCATTGAGACCTAAAAATTCCTCAAAATATTCTTTGCTTTTCTTATCTTCATTTTTCACTTCACCGTTTTTTATAAAAACTACGCCATTTGGTCCACCTACTGATCCTAATATAGCTAAAGGAGTACTCTTTAAAAACAGCAAAAATTCTCCATCATTCTTTTGGAATTCCCTGATTCGTGATAGATCATTATAATCAATACCTGCTGTTACTTCATTAAAAAAGTTACCTTTATAATCCTCTTCAATTTCAAATTGCACGCCTACATATGGACCAGTTTGTTCGCTATAAGTGGTTTCCGCGGAAAAATCAAACTTCCCTTTAACGATGACATCTGCTCGTTCCTCTACTTCTTCAGGTGATAACTCTTCCCATAGTGTTGCAAAAGCTCTGTTATGACTAAAAAGTGTGACTAAAACGCAACCAAGTAAGATTAGCATGAGATGTATTATGTTTTTGTTCAAAGTAACCCTCCCATCTTTAAGGTAAACGGTCTAAAAAAGATTGAATCCCTTTTTTACTCGTTAACTTTACAATCTTTTTATTAGGATCCATCTCTTTAAACCTCTCAATCCTTTCTCTCATCTTTTCCTTGCGTGGATAATACGTTGTAATGATGAACTTAATGAATTTATAATCCAACTTTTCTCTACAACCTTCACCCATATCAGGCCTATTTTTGCCTATATTCAAAAAGAACCGCTTGAACACTCGATACAAGCACACGCTCAATGGGAGCTCTAGATAAATGATCGTATCTGCGTAAGGAGCTCGAACATCATAGGTGTTGCTATAATTACCCTCAATAATCCATTGATCTTGTGATACAACCTGCTCTTGCTTTAATCGGAACTCCTCAAGTGAACGCTCAACCCAACCAGGTTTCCAGTAGAATGTATCGAGATGATAGACTTCGATATCTAATTTTTCACCTAGCCTTCTGGCAAATGTGGATTTCCCTACACCAGCTGAAGCTCCCATTACCATAATGCGTTTCAACAGAATCCCCCTTTCCTTCTACTTCACTTCTACGATCACCTGGCCAAAGTACTCATCCCCCAAATAGACAAGCAATGCCCAACTCCCCTCTTCTGTTAACTTCATTGTAGAAGGCGCATGAGCATCCGCCCCATTATTGGGACCTCCAGGAGCATTGTAACTCCATACATAATCCTTCCCCATCATAAGCACAGGGGTGATTCCCTGACTTCCTTTTTTAATCCCGACCACTGTTAAATCCCCCTTCGGAACATCTCCCCAAAAGTGCCACATATATTTTTGAGGTTTGTTCTCAACGAAAGGAGCATCGATAAAGCCTAGTTTGTTTGGAACCCCTCTTACTGTATAAGTCCCAGCCTCAAATGTTTCACTAAGCTCCCAATCGATGTTTTCGATCGTCGTATCACGAACTTCTACAGGTAACTTTTCAGAGGTTTTATCAGTATCAATCGTAAGCTCCTGACCACCATTACAAGCAACTAGCATCCCCAGTGTCATGAATATGAGAAGGTTCTGTATGGTTTTCATATGGGGCCCTCCATTCAATATTTCTACATATAAACCGAAAACAATGAACTACCAAAAGCTAATATTCCTGCAACAACAAATATTAAAAATAAACCACTAAACATGTATGTAATAAACCGACTACGGTCCATCCCCGTTCTAAGTTCCCATAACCCTAAGGTAACTAAGTAAAGCCCCATCGTTATTGCGATCATTGGAAGTAAGAAGATCAGACTCATAGAATCCCCCTTGATTTTGTTCTATTAATCAGCAAATAATGATTGAAACATGATCAGGGGCTAATACGCCCCATTACAATCGTGTTATAGTAGTTTCCATCCGATAAAAGTTTATCTTTTTTCAATATCCCTTCTACTTCAAAACCATAGTTTTTATACAGGTTAATAGCTGATTCATTGGTTTCTAGGACACTCAATGATAGTTTTTCAATGCTGCTAGAATCCGCCCATTTTATTGATTCTTTTAAGAGGTTGGTTCCTATTCCATGTCCCCAATAATCTTGTAAAACACAGACTCCAAATTCTACTCTATGGGCTGTTCTTTTCAAGGAATTTCCTTCACACCTCGAAAAACCTACAATATTATGATCAACGGCTGCCACCAAAAATAGATCACGCTCATGTTCTCGATCATTTTGGATGAGCTGTTTAAAGCCCTCTTCATCTATGTAAGCTTCCCCTCGTTCTCGATCCATGTTTTCCGTTTCACCGTCGATTTGTAATCTTAGCTGAGATAATTGATTCGCATCCTCTTCTTTTGCAGTTCTTATTGAGTACCTCAAATTTTTAATCTTAAATGCTTTGGAATTCACACATCTTCACTACCTTCTACCGATTTCTTTTATCATTTCACCATTAGTATCATAAATCTTGTAGGATATATCTTTAACCTCCGTTAACTCCCTATTAAGAGGAATGACAAAAATATTATGTTCATTAATATCCGCTTCTCTTTTCTCGCTCACCTGTTTATTTTCATAGTCATAGGTGTAGGTTAATGTTATTTTTGCTGCATTCTTTGGTTTCTGTACAATCCCATAAAAATATAATTGGTTTGATTCTGGGTGAGTGAAATAATGATAGTTAAAAGAATCAGCTCTGTTTATGTAAAAGGCCGTATCTCCGTTTCCTTCTTCAAACTTATATGTTCCGTTCTTCACTTCATAAAAACACATTACTATGTTGTTCTCATATTGGAAAACAGCGGTCTGATTCTTATCATTTTGATATAAAAGTGTTTCTTCACCATCACTATAAATACTTATCGCTTCCTCAAGTGAGGGAGAATGCCCCTTCGCTGTATTACATCCACTTAAAACAAACATGAATACTAAGAAAAGATTTCTCGTTATTTTTTTCATATATCTAACCTCGCTTTATGGACCTTGTTTAAAACGCGGATTTTCTTCATTTTTCTCTTTAGGTTCATCCTCAAAAACACTTTTCGTCGTATCTGGTTGCTTCTTATCCTGCGTTTGGTAAAACTCAAATAGTTGAGAATATATTTCCTCTGTAGCGTTTGTAATCTTGTACATTCTCTCGCCCTTATTCTTTTCAACATCTACAAACAAACCTGACCCGTCTTGAAGGATTTCGATCATAAATCCGTTATTAGGCCCATCAAAAGTATCATTATGTAACAAATAGAATTGTAGCGATTCACTATTTTGGCGTTTCTTATTAAATTTATCAAAAAACGCTTTGAATTCTGCTCCCTGTGATACTCTTTTTAATTTCAGATTTTCTATTAAATTGATGAACTTGTTCACATCTTCTTTTTTAATTGTCCGAGAACGATCTGAAGAATAATTTTTGTTAACTATAAGATTTATACTTATAAGTGAAATAGATGGCGCTTCGTCTAACAGCGAATCCATCTGTTTCATAGGAGGTCCTTGATTCTCGCATCCTATCAAAAAGATAACCACTAAAACTAAAGGTATGATGTTTGTTTTTAGCATTTAAAAAACCTCTCTAATTATGTAAATACTTGCTTCCGTCCATGATACCATAAAATTTCCATATACTTCTTATCATTTTCAAAACTAGTTAAATGCGCTTACATCAAACATTTGATAGACTTAAATATGATCAACTTTACCACACTAATATCCTAAGGAGGGTTTTCATATGATTGAACAGCTCCAAACCATAGAACAGATCCAAACTGCCCTAAATAAAGGCGAGGTCACTTCAAAAGATCTAACCATCATGTATCTTGACCGTATCGCCAAATATGATCAAGCAGGGACAACCATTAACTCAATTCTTGAAGTGAATCCAGATGCATTACATATTGCTGAAGCATTGGATGTCGAACGTCAGCGCGACGGGCGTCGTGGACCACTTCACGGTGTTCCCATTGTTATAAAAGATAATATTGATACAGCCGATAAAATGCACACAACAGCAGGGTCCATCGCTTTAGAGCATAACTATGCTGATGAGGATGCTTTTCTAGTGAAAAAGCTTCGCGAAGCTGGAGCCGTTATTTTAGGAAAGGCAAACTTAACAGAGTGGGCTAATTTTATGACGATCGGAATGCCGAATGGTTACAGTTCCCATGGAGGACAAGTACTGAATCCATATGGTCCCGGAGAATTTGATGTCGGTGGGTCCAGTTCAGGTTCAGCCGCATCTGTCGCTTGTGGTTTTGTAGCTGGTGCAATTGGCACGGAAACAAGTGGTTCAATTTTGAGCCCAGCAAGCAGCAATTCCGTTGTTGGACTAAAGCCGACAGTGGGATTAATTAGCCGAACTGGTGTTATTCCAATCGCACATAGCCAGGACACAGCTGGACCGATTACTCGTACAGTTACAGATGCCGCCATTTTATTAGGAGCGCTTGTAGGTGTGGACGAACAAGATCCAGCTACAGGTATGAGTCAGGGAAAATTCTATAAAGGCTTTACTACATTCCTTGATCCGGACGGTTTACAAGGAGCCCGTATCGGTATTGATCGGACGTATTTATCTGAGTTGAATGAAGAGGAAGTTTTCCTCGTTGAACAAGCTATGGAAGATATGAAAGCTCAAGGGGCTGAAATCATTGAGGTGAGCTTATCGAAGGAAGATCGTGACTCTAGTGTGTTATTCCATGAGTTTAAAAATGGCTTAAATGCTTATCTGGCGAAGTGTTCAGATCAAGCGCATGCGCGTACGTTATCGAAATTAATTCAGTATAACGAAAACAATGAAGAAGTCGCACTGAAGTATGGTCAAAAATTATTAACGATGTCTGAGGAGAAAAGTGGTCGCTTAAATGACCCTGAGTATATCTCAGACCGTTTAGCAGACATCGAGTACTCTCAAAAGAACGGCATTGATAAAGCTCTTGAGGAACATCAACTAGATGCTCTGTTATCGGCGAATAACTTAGGAGCAGCCATGCCAGCAATGGCGGGGTATCCTTCTATTACAGTGCCTGCAGGTTATACTGCTTCTGAAGGCAAGCCTGTTGGAGTGACATTTACGAGCACAGCTTTTGACGAGGCGAAATTGATTACGCTAGGGTATGCTTACGAGCAGACGAGAAGTGTAACGTGGCAAGCTCCGGAGTTGACGGAGTAGACTATAGGAGAGCGCGATTCTTTGGGATCGCGCTTTTTTATATGGATATAGGATCCTATATAGAATTAGCTTGGTGCTATCCGCAAGCATTGGCTCTCTATCCAAAAACATTGGCTCTCTATCCAGAATTAGTGCGGCTCTATCAAAAAACATTGGCCCTCAATCCAAAAATAACACGGCCCTATCCAAAATCAGCCCCAAACCTCACCATGACCTCTCCCAACATTTTGTGATAGGATAAGGGCAACCAATCCAACTAGAAAGGAAGACACTCATGTCCCAACAACCTCCCGTAAAAGGCAAGCTCGTTGACCAAGAAACGCGCTGCGAGCATTATCATAAACAAGAAGACATTATTGCTATAAAATTCTATTGCTGTGGTACATATTATCCTTGTTATCAATGCCACCAAGAGTGTACAGAACATGACATTGAACGCTGGCCTCAGGACCATTTTGATAAAAAGGCCATTTTATGCGGGGTATGCAAGCATGAATTAACGATTAACGAATACTTGCAATCGAGCTATACATGTCCTTATTGTCAGTCCACGTTTAATGAAGGTTGTGCAAGACACTACTCTATTTATTTCGAGGACTAGGCTCATGTTGAGGTGGGTGCCATACCCCTCTACGATCACCATTCACAGAAAAGATTTCCCCACTTTTCTCAAGGTCAGGCTGTTCCAAAATATCTGCCACAAAATTAGCAACATCTTCAGGCATCCCAACCTCCCAATAAGATGGGAGTTCCTTACCTCGTTCTTTTGCTTTTTGTTCTGCTTTTTCAATGTGAGGACGTGTCATATCTGTGAGGGCTGCTGGTGCAATGGCATTCACTTGGATGCGATCTTTTTTCAACTCAGCTGCTAGCGTCCAGGTCATCCCGACTAATCCTGCTTTCGCTGCACTATAGTTGACCTGTCCGATATTCCCTGTGAGGCCAGCCGATGAGGTCATATTGAGAAGAACGCCACCATCCCCTTGCTCACGTAGCTTTTGGATAAAAGGTAATGTGCACTGAAACGCTCCATTGACGTGAACATCCAGAACATCTTTAAAATCTTCCACACTCATTTTGTAAGACATGTGATCTCGTACATTGCCGGCATTGTTAATGAGGCATGTAACGCGGCCAAATTTCCGAACGGCTTCGTCTACTAGGCTTTGCCCTGTATCATCATCCGTAACGGAACCTGTCACGCCCGCAACACGTCCTCCTTTTGACTCTATCTCACACACGGTAGCTTCAACCGCTTCGTGCGACCGACCATTTACAACAACCGCTGCTCCTTCTGAGGCTAACGTTTTTGCGATGCTTCGGCCAATCCCTTTTGTCGAACCCGTTATGATGACGATCTCATCCTGAAGTTTTCTCATCTTGTCACCCTTTCACGACCATGGTTCCTTTTATCACCGTTTCTTCGCGTTGATTGACGCCTTTTACTTTGATCTCAGCGCTTCCTTGATCAACATCCAACAAATGCCCTTTCACAATTAATGAATCTCCTATCATGACTGGCGTTATAAAAGATACATTGTAAGAGGTTACTAGAACATTCGAGGAGAGCCATTTTGACACGAGCTTCCCCCCAAGCGCCATGGACCACATGCCGTGAGCGATCGGCCGCGCAAAACCTGCTTCTTGAGCAGCGCTTTTATCTAAGTGAATGGAGGCGTAATCTCCTGAACCTTCCGCATAGTGGGATATGTGCTCAGCCGTGATTTCTGGGATGGTTATCGGTGGAAGCTCGTCCCCCTTTTTGAAGCCCTTCATGATGCCCCCTCCTTCTTAAACAAAATCAATGTGGTGAAGACTTGAGCATGGAGCTCGTTTTGAAAATAAAGGTTCAATGTATGCTCAAGAAAAATCATCGTTCCTTTAGAGCCACTTTTTTCATAGACATCATTTAAGATGAGTTGACCCTGATAGGTATGGTTACAGATTAAAGGCTGTTGGTATTCAAAGCCTTGTTTGCCATGAATAAGAGGTTCATTCACCTTTTCCAACCAAGGGATCGAAAAATAGCGCCAAAACGTGACAGGCATAGTAACGGGAAGTGGAAGGTCTTCAAATCCTTGTTCTCTAGCCTTTTCTTCATCAAAATAAATAAGGTCTTCCTCCATAATCCCTTTTGCGAAACGTCTTACTTCATCTCTAGTGATAGTTATTGGTATCCAATCGGTTTGGGCACATTTCCACTTTTCCATCATGAGTCTGTCCCTTCAAAAAGAACGGCTAATCCTAGCCCACCGCCAATTCCGAGTGTTACTAATCCTCGTTTTAACTTCTTCGCTTTCATTTCTGCAGCTAACCGAGTCACTAATATCGCTCCTGATGCCCCATATGGATGCCCGAGTGCTAGCGCCCCGCCAGAAAGGTTCACTTTTCCAAACGGTATCGACAGACCTCGTAGTGAAGCAATCACCTGAGATGCGAAGGCTTCATTAAATTCAACTACATCCAAATCGTCCGCAGAGATGTTTTGCCTTTGAAAAAGCTTTTGCACAGCAGGTATTGGGCCGATTCCTAGATAATTAGGATCGACTCCCACACATGTAGCATCTCTAAAGGTTAACACTGGCGTTAGGCCAAGACTTTGAGCTTTTTCTTTGGACATAACAAGCACAAGCGAAGCACCGTCATTAATAGGACAAGCGTTTCCAGCCGTAACGGTACCGCCCTCTCGAAAAACAGGAGGAAGCTTCGCTAATTTTTCTTTCGATGTATTCCAGCGTACACACTCATCTTCTGTTATTGCATTTACAGGCACAATTTCTTCTGAAAACGTTCCTTGCTGAATGGCGTTCATCGCTTTTCGATGACTGTTCAACGCATACTCATCTTGCTCCTCACGAGAAATGTCGTAGTGTTCAGCAACATTTTCTGCCGCTACTCCCATGGCCGGATCGCCGATTTCATCTGGAGAAAAGCGTGCTCTAGTAAACAGTGTTGGACCTTGTGGATGGTAGAGGTTTGAGGGTTTCTCGATTTTCCATGGCGCTAAGCTTGAGCTCTCTACTCCCCCAGCTAAATAAACTTCTCCAGCTCCTGCTTGAACAGAGCGGGCAGCTATTTGTATCGCTTCTAATCCTGATCCACACTGACGATCAACAGTCACGCCTGGAATCGACATCGGAAGTCCCGCTTCAAGCGCACTTAAACGTGCCAGATTCCCTCCTGGGCCAGTTGCATTTCCAAGGATCACATCATCAATCTCTTCTGGGTCGATGTTCGTTTCTTCTATAATGTTATGAACAAGGGAACTAACAAGCCTTTCTGGTGCTACGTCTTTAAACATGCCCCCAACTTTTCCAACTGCTGTTCGTTTGGCGATTACAATTACGGCTTCGTTCACGTGAGACACTCCTTCACGATTGAATTGGTGTTAAGGTTCCGAGCATTTCTTTTACTTTTTTTCGCGCAACTTTACCACTGCTTGTGTGGGGGAGCTGATCGACCACATAGTATTCTTTCGGGCATTTATAGGAAGGTAAAAAACGCTTCCCGTGTTGATCGAGTGATTCTTTTTGGATAGGTTGATTAGCAGAGAGAACGGCTACAACTTTTTCACCCCAATACTTATCCTCTACACCAAGAACAGCGATTTCCTCAATTTGTGGTAATTCGGAAAAAATTTGCTCCACTTCCTCTGGGTAGATGTTCAAGCCACCACTTATAATCATATTGTGTTTTCGACCTATGATGGTGAGATATCCCTCTTCATCAATGGAGGCCAGGTCACCGATCGTAACCCAACCGTCTTGAAACACTTGGGCAGTTTCTTCTGGACGGTTCAAATAGCCACTGAACACCCAAAGACTTTTCACATAGAGCTCGCCGATTTCATTCGGCTTGGCTAGGCTACCATCTTGCTTTTTTACCTGAAGCTCAACATTCGGAAAAACTCGCCCGACCGTCTCTCCTTTATGCGCATGTTCATAAGGCATAAGATAGGTGACAAAGCTTAATTCCGATGCACCAAAAAACTCGATCATCTGGGCATTTGGGAAAAGCTTCGGTGCTCTCTCTTTTGATTCCTTCTTCCACTTCGCACCTGAGGAAATAATTTTTCTTAGACTTTGGACATCCTCGTCGCTCGACTGTAAGAGAGATTCGAACATCGTTGGAACGATATACAGAACTGTGATCGGGTGCTCCTTCATTTTTTGCAAAACAGCTTGAGGCGTAAAGCTTTTGCAAACGTGCAGTGTTGCGCCCATATGTAGCGCTTGAACCGCAGCGAATAGAAAATGAGAATGAACGAGAGGGCCAGGAGATAAAATATGGTCCTTGGGCTGGAGCCCGAACACATGCTGACAATCCGCGAAGCATGCAAACCACGATTGGTGTGTGCGCATGAACCCTTTTGGTGTTCCGGTTGTGCCTGATGTGTAGCCGATATAAAAGATATCCTGTTCGTTGCCGGATTGGGGTTTTGTATCTTCTGCCTTGAGTTGATTAAGCTCCTCTATCGTGATTACGAGAGAGCTTTCAGGTAGTTTTGATTGAAGGCTTTTATGAACAACGATGAGATCAGGTTTACAATCTTGGATTACCATTGAGAATTGACGACCGCTCCATTTCGGGTCAAAAGGAATCGCAATGCCCCCGCTTGCGCTAACGGCAAAGAACATTTTTAAAAAGTCGGTGCCGTTTTCAAGGAGAAGGGCTACGCGTTTACCTTTTAAGTCTGATAGTTGATTGGATAGTTGCTTTTGAAGTGTGGTGATTTGTGCGGTGAGTTCACCATATGTAATGTGTTCAGCATCACTAATGATTGCTGTTTTTTCTGGGTATTGTTGCATGATGTTTCCGATCACGGCCCGAAACCTCCTAAAGATTCTATTAAACTTCATGATAGCAAAGGGGCCAGATCATTGAAATGATCAGACCCCTTTTATGTTAAGCTGCTGCTCTTTGGTTTTTTGGTTTTTCGATGATTGGGTATGCTCGATGAACAGATTTTGCGATAAAGGACGCAAGAACGACTTTTACGAGATCTCCTGGGATATAGACTAATGCACTAACTGCTGCACCAGTCCAAGGTGTATTAGTAATAAAAGATAAATAAGTAATTCCAATTGCATAAACCAGAATGATGCCGCCGAATACTGTAAATGTGATCAGTAAGCCAATATTCAAGCGATGGTAGAATTTTTCTACAAGAAAACCAATGACAAATGCAGCGATTGGCCAGCTTAAAATATAGCCTCCAGAAGGACCGAGAAATACACCAAAACCGCCACGTCCCCCTGATAATAACGGAACTCCGAATGCTACGAGTAATACAAAAATGGTTAGGGCAAGTGCTCCTCTACGTGCGCCTAATAAAGCACCAGCTAGCATGACCCCTAGCGTCTGAGCTGTGATGGGTACTGGTGTGAATGGCGTAACGATAGGAGGCAACAAGCCCAAAGCTCCCACTATGGATGCGAATAATGCTGAGTAAATCATCGTCCGTAAAGCCACAATCTCATCTCCTACTAAAAATATTGATAGATTTAGGATAGAAGATGTTTGTGTTTATTGTCAACCTCGTTAACGGTTAGGTTAACGTTTTGTTTTAGGGAACTAGCCGATTTGCTGGAATAAAAAAATCTAGCAAACCTTTGTGGGCTTACTAGACATTGGCTTCTTCACTTTTTTGTGATACTTCGACACTAATTCCGCGCTCTTCCTCACTAATTCTGCTTACTTCCTCACTTATCTCGCTTGTTTCTTCACTTTTTTACGAGACTTCAACACTAATTCAACTTGGTTACTCACTAATTCCGCTTTCTTCCTCACTTATCTTGCGTGCTTCATCACTTTTACACGATACTTCAACACTAATTCAACTTGGTTACTCACTAATTCCGCTTTCTTCCTCACTTATCTTGCGTGCTTCATCACTTTTACACGATACTTCAACACTAATTCTACTTCCTTCTTCACTAATCCCGCGCGCTTCCTCACTTTTCACCAGTACTCCCCCCACACCCATCACAAAATCTGCGACAAAAACGCCTTCGTCCGCTCGTGTTTCGGATTTTCAAATACTTCATTCGGCTCGCCCATCTCAACAATCTCACCGTAATCAAACAACACGATTCGATCCGCCACTTCACGGGCAAAGCTCATCTCGTGTGTGACGACAACCATAGTCATACCTGAACGCGCCAAGGTTTTCATAACATCTAAAACCTCTTTAATCATTTCCGGATCCAGGGCTGATGTTGGCTCATCAAACAGCATGATCTTCGGCTGCATGGCTAGTGCACGAGCGATGGCCACACGTTGTTGTTGGCCACCAGAGAGTTGACCTGGATACTTGTGTGCTTGCTCTGGTATCCCAACTCGCTCCAACAACTCAAAAGCAATTTTCTCAGCCTTATCTTTTTTCCATTTTCTCACCCAAATTGGCGCGAGCATAACGTTTCTCAAAATCGTCATATGTGGGAAAAGGTTAAACTGCTGGAATACCATGCCCGTTTCTTTTCGTATTGCTTCAATGTTCGCCACATCATTGGACAAGTTAATGCCATCGATATGGATTTCGCCTTTTTGGAATTCCTCCAAGGCATTGAGTGTGCGGATGAACGTAGATTTCCCTGACCCTGATGGACCCAGCACCACGACCACTTCACCCTGTTTTACATTGAGATCGACATCTTTTAATACATGAAGATTTCCGAACCATTTATTTAAGCCTATTACTTCAATCATGTCCTCTCTCCCTTGAAGAGGCTTTGCTTCATCTTGCATGCTCATGTGTTCCTCCCCCTTTACTTATCGTTCTCCGACTCCAAGTGATCGCTCCAGACGGCGACTCACATAGGACATCAGGTAACAGATCATGAAAAATACGAATGCAACAAACACAAAGGACTCCATCTGGGTACCTAAAAATTGTGGATTAGCGATGATTTTTTTCGCCATTCCTAGCAAGTCGATGAGTCCAACAATAGAAACCAAAACGGTATCTTTGAAAATGGAGATAAATTGACCGACCATTGCTGGGATCACAGCCTTCAACGCCTGAGGCATAATCACAAAGGTCATCATCTTCGCCTTATTAAGTCCCAAAGCTTGAGCCGCTTCATACTGCCCTCTCGGCAATGACTGCAGTCCTCCGCGTACATTTTCTGCAAGATAGGCAGCGTTAAATAACGTAAATCCGATCATCGCTCGCAACACCTTGTCTAACTCAATCGTATCCCCTAAAAATAACGGCAGCATGAGCTGTGCCACAAACAAAACCGTAATAAGCGGTATCCCGCGAATAAGCTCAATATAGATAATGCTGAACCACTTAATAATAGGCAGATTACTTCGTCTTCCTAACGCTAGAAGAATCCCAATGGGGAAGGATGCAATGATCGAGATAATCGCAATTAAACAGGTAAGCAGGAAGCCTCCCCAGAAGTTTGTACTGACTTCATTTAGTAAGCCAAACCCTTCTATAAAAAACATCCCGATTGGTACTAGCAAAAACCACCCGACTAACACCGGCTTTTTGAGCTTTTCAGATTGTTTGCCTATCGCAAATCCAAGGACTAATAACCCAATGTTCGCCGCCAACCAAATACGCGAGCCTACTGCAATAAACGGAACGACCATGGTAATCGCCATGACCACCCCAAGAAAGATCGATACATGTCCCATCGTCCCTTTCCAGACACCCCACGATATACCTACCAGTGCTGTAAAAATGGAAAGGGCTGTCCAAACGCGCCACAGTTCTTCATCAGGATATTGCCCCACCATAAGTAGTTTAAAGTTCTCTGATACCACGCTCCACTCTGCTGTGAAAAACACCCAGGTAAAGGTACCTTTTACGACATAGATGGTGATAACAGTAAAAATAATTGTAAGGAGCGTGTTCCACCAGTTGCTGAACAAATTTTGCTTAAGCCAGCCAGGAACGCCGATGCTTGATTTGGGAGGGGCCATTTCGTTTTTGGTAGTTGTTTCATTATTATTCATTTTGGTCACCTCTCAACAATTTGACTGCGCTTATTGAATTGATTCATAAAAAATGAGGTTAACAAACTAAATGTTAAATAGACTAAAATCATAATTGTGACAGACTCGATCGCTTTTCCAGTCTGGTTGTTAATCGTTTCTCCAACACTAACTACCTCTTGATACCCCACAGCAATAGCAAGACTCGAGTTTTTAATCAGGTTTAAATATTGGCTTGTTACAGGAGGGATAATAACGCGGATTGCCTGCGGAAAAATCACCAGACGCATCGTTGTGGATGGCTTTAACCCTAGAGCTTTTGCCGCTTCCACCTGACCTTTTTGCACACTTTGAATCCCACCGCGCACAATCTCCCCAATATAAGTGGACGTATAAATCACAAGACCTAATAAAATTGCTAAAAACTCTGGAGAAAGTCGTAAACCGCCCATGAAGCTTCTCCCTTCAACAGTTGGAAGTGTGATGTTAAATGGAGCTTGAAAGGTTGCTAGGAAAGCTATTACAAGAGAGAGAATGACAACACCAATCGCCCATACTCCAGGTCTTTTGTTTTCCCCCGTTTCGATTTGCTTCTTTAATCGCAGCTTCCACACGATGACCGACGCAATTACGCCCACAGCAAACAACAGGACCCACACCAACGTTCCTGATGTCGCTTGAAACCAAGGAATCGCTGAGCCCCTGTTACTAAAATAGGAGAATAAAAATCGTGTACTCTCTTCAATTCTTGGCAAAGGCAGAAAGACGGCAAAATACCAAATAGAAATCTGAACTAAAAGAGGCGTGTTCCGAAAAATCTCAACATAGATTGACGCTGTTTTATTCACTAACCAGTTGTTTGAAAGCCTTGAAATACCGACTACTAAACCAATTAAACTGGCAATAATAATCCCGAAAAATGAAACCCGTAATGTATTCAGAACCCCTACAAGAAAGGCTGTCCCATAGGAACTCTCTGGCGTGTAATCAATTAAACTTTCTGAAATCCCAAATGAAGCCGATGATTTCAGGAAATCGAATCCTAATGAAATCCCCATTTGCCTCAACCCATCAAGCGCATTGGAAAATAAAAAAAGTAAACTGATCGCGATGATGACCGCAAAAATCCCCTGCGCTAAAAATGGGATGACTTTTTTGTTCCGCCAAAAAGGTGTGGGGACATCTGCTATATCCTTTTTCATGCTTTCGTCCACCCCGCTGAACGTATTTTGTAAAAAAGACCTGCCACATGAGCAGGCCTTTTTATGCCAAAGCTTTATCGTAGTGGTGGTGAGTACATTAAGCCACCCTCTGTGTAAAGACCATTCAATCCGCGCTCTAAGCCGAATTTTGTATCAGGCCCAAGGTTACGCTCAAAAATCTCTCCATAGTTACCGACTTGTTTGATAACCTGATACCCAAAGTCATCGCTTAATCCTAACTGTGAACCAAGGTCTCCATCTGTACCAAGAAGACGCTGAACGACTGGGTCGCTACTGTCTTTGAACTCATCGACATTTTCAGACGTAATGCCTAACTCTTCTGCTTGAATCGTTGCGTTTACAACCCACTTCACAACGTCAAACCATTTATCATCGCCACCGATCACGGCTGGAGCTAACGGTTCTTTTGATAATGTGTCATCCAAAATCACGTGTGCAGAAGGATCCTTCATAATCGCTTTACGAGCGACAAGTCCAGATTTATCCGTTGTATAAGCATCAACACTTCCACTCTCATATGCGGCAACTGCTGCGTCCTGACTGTCATACACAACCGCTTCGTAATTAATCCCATGCTTTCTCATCTGGTCAGCTAAGTTCAGCTCTGTCGTCGTTCCAGACTCAACGGAGATGCGCGCTCCTTCAAGATCTTCAATGGACGTGATGCCACTGTCTTTTGGAACGATGATCCCCTGCCCGTCATAGAACGTAACAGGCGCAAAATTCAATCCAACGCTTGTATCACGTGTGAGCGTCCAGGTGGTATTACGCGTTAACACATCCACCTCACCCGTCTGAACAGCAGTGAAACGCTCTTTAGAGGAAAGCGGACGATATTCAACCTTTGAGGCATCCCCTAGTACCGCAGCCGCAATCGCTCGGGCAAAATCTGCATCAAAACCAGAGTAATTTCCTTCTGAGTCTAAGTAACTGAATCCAGGTAGCTCCCCGTTTACACCTGCTATGAGCAAGTCCCTATCTTTAACGGTATCAAGAAGAGACGTTTCCTCAGCACTTTCCTCGTTATTACATCCCATCAACATGACCGACAACGACAAAATCACAACCAAAAACCCAAACCACTTACGTTTCATGTAACTCCCCCTCAAAAATATATTGATAAATTTGATTAAACCCTGTGATGATTTCCTCGTTTCTATTAAAAGAGTGACGAGTTGTTTTCTAGCTAGTCTATTGTATTAGGATAATTGTTGTAATATTCAAAATAATTTAAGGTTTGTTGGTAAATATACTGGCACGTCAATTGAATGTATTGGAGGTTACGGACATTTATTCCGTTATTTTAAAATATTTTGGGGTGCGAAGGGGCCGAGCGGACATTTGTTCCGCTATTTCTTACTCTAGGTGTAAATGAGGCATGATTTTGAGCAAATAACGGAATAGATGTCCTTTTCCAAAAAAAAACTGCCTCATAGACCGTAGTCTATAAGACAGTTTTCAAGGTATCTATTCTTCTTTTATTTTCACTAAATGGTCGCCTTGCAATTCATAAATCGTTTGCCCCTTTTCCTCCCTGTAAACGAGAAAACGATTTGGTTTATCAAATGTAACTGAAGTAGCAGCATCTAGTTGGTCATTTAAATGGGCTACTTGTAATGAATCTTGTTCATAGCTATAGATTTTTGTTTCTTTAGGTGCCCCTGGAGCAGAAATGATCTCTTTTTGACCATCTCCATTTATGTCCAATTCTTGCACTTTGGCTTCAATGGATAGAATCTCATAGGGTTGCCGGTTCTCGATTTTGTAATAAGTGGTGATCGGAGAATCCGAGCCCATTACACCATCGACTCGATATGACCCCTCACCAAATAATGTCTCGTGTTTGATATCATTATGCAGCCGACCTAGTTTCATAGAAACCTGCCCCAATGGATACCTCTTATCAGCAATGTAAAATGCCCCAAAAACTTTATCCGTACCCTGATCATACAGGTAGATTTTTTCATTGTCTGATTCTCTCCATAAAGTAACAATCCCACTCACTGCCGCATCTTTACTTTCAAGAGCTTTCTTCTCCAACTCAACCTTTTCCCAATTCACTTTTTGTCCTGGAGTGTATAGAAAGGTGTTATATAGAACAGTACCAGCACTAATGACAACAAGTGCTATTAAGATATAAACAATAGATTTCCTCATATGACGAACCTACCTTGGTAAAATTTTGTATATCTAGCATACATGAATTCCACCAATTCTTGAAGTGCCTGACCCCCACCGCTTTAACTCACTACCGCGGTGGGGGTCAGGCACTTGCATTAGCCCTATTTTGATTAGATATCTTTAGTTCATTAGCCTTCTAACTCCATCTCCAAAAATTCCTTCGTATTAGGCCCATAGATACCATCGTTTACTAAATCTGCGTATCTTGATTGAAAAGTTCTCACGGCCTCTTCTGTCAAAGGTCCGTATATTCCATCAATTAATTCAAGGGATACCCCAACCGCTTTGATAGCACGTTGGACTTGTTTGACTTTTGGTCCAGTATCACCTCGTTGAATGATCCCATCTGGAAGTGGGAAGTCGTTTATAGGTTTACTTGAACCTACTACTTCTTTCAATTTATTTAGTGTATTTTCTCCTACCAATCCATCGTCTCGTAATCTATAGGTTCTTTGAAATTTCTTTACAGCTTTTTGCGTTTCCTGACCGTATATTCCGTCTGCACCATATCGAGGAAGGGTGAACCCAGCTTCAATTAAATCTTGTTGAACCTCTTTTACAAAATCTCCTTCATCTCCAATTTCTAAAGGAAGTTCAATTGAAACACCCTTTACAACAGGTTCTGGCATATCCTCTTTTTCAAAATATTTTCGATAAGCGTTTGAAACATCCTGGATAAACTCACTCCATGAAATTCCGTAACGGTTCAGCGCATTTTGTGGATCCGTCCTTCGGGAGGGATCAAGGGTACTATGAGCGACTATATCTTCATTTGGATCCAAGTTAAATTTGTCAGCTAAATAAGCGTGATACCAAACATAGCGGTCATACGCCTCCTGGAAATCAATCTTTCCACCCCAAGCTAACTCGACAGCTATAGCTGCATCATTCGCATCAGCTCCATACCGCCTATTATCTGTATCCACTTCATAACGCACATGCCACGCTTTCTCGTCTAAAGGAATAATTTCAAGAATGTTTTTGTCATCTATAAACGTATGAGCAGATGCAGTCGGATCTACATTTTCAAAGTAATTTCGATTCGCATAAGCAGATGCCCCAGCATTCGCTGTGTCATGACTCACAATAAATTGCACAGGGTTTAACGATTCCCCTGGCCTCGCATTTCCTTGACTAATATAATCTCTAGTGATTTCGTATTTCATAATTCACCTCTATTCAAAAGTCAGGTTCTTTATAAAAATATGTAACCTCTTAACAGATTGTTCTAGAGCGTATTTATCAATTTAAGTAGTCATCCAGCCTTTCGCATAGGTACGCTTTCCTGAATCAGACGCCCTTAAAAAAGTGCCTGACCCCCACCGCTTTAACGCGATACCGCAGTGGGGGTCAGGCACTATAGGCGGTGAAAATTGATTGTGATATCTTATTTTTTGTATACTGACTTTACATATCCTTTTACGATTTAGGTGACATAATGCTTTCAGAACTTACACAGGCAAACGAAATGATTTTATTAATTGCTATTCTATTTATCACAAGTGTTTTAGTTACGAAATTCTCCACTCGACTTGGTGTCCCTTCTCTTGTTTTATTTATTGGTGTTGGTATGCTCGTCGGTAGTGATGTTCTCAATTTGATTTATTTTGATAATGCAAGAGTTGCTCAAACAGTAGGGACGTTTGCACTTGTGGTTATTCTTTTCGAAGGTGGTCTCGAAACTAAATGGGGGACGATTCGAAAAGTGGCCACCCCTGCTCTCCTGTTAGCCACAATAGGGGTTGTATTAACTGCTGGTATCGTTGGTGTAGCATCAAAATTGATTTTTGATATTTCATGGATTGAGGCGTTTTTATTTGGTTCAATCGTTGGTTCGACTGATGCGGCGGCAGTATTTGCTGTTTTGCGTGGCAAAAACGTTAAAAACAACATTGAAGCAACTTTAGAAGCAGAATCAGGCAGTAATGATCCTATGGCTGTGTTTTTGACGCTTTTATTTATTCAATTATTAGAACTAGCTAACCCAAATTATGTTTTATTGCTTGGATCATTCTTTTGGCAAATGGGCGTCGGTTTAGCAATAGGACTGATCATTGGAAAATTAGGAAGTCTATCTATCAATCGTATCAACTTAGATTCTAGTGGACTCTATCCCATTTTCGCTCTTTCTTTCGCATTACTTACATATGGGATCAGTTCGTTAGTCCATGCAAGTGGATTATTGGCTGTTTACACTGCTGCACTTGTTATGGGGAATTCTGAGCTTACCTATCGTCACTCTATTCTTCGCTTTAACGAAGGATTCACCTGGATGATGCAAATTACCATGTTCGTTATTCTTGGACTGTTTGTGTTCCCATCTCAGGTTTTTACACTTGATGTCGTGCTTGAAGGTTTACTTCTGTCCTTTATATTAATTATCATTGCACGTCCTGCAGCAGTTTTTATATCACTAGCTTTTCATAAATTCACTGGGAAGGAAAAAATATTTCTTTCTTGGGCGGGATTACGTGGAGCTGTGCCGATCGTTCTTGCTATTTACCCTATGATGGCAGGTTTAGAAAATAGCCAGTTAATATTTAATGTTGTCTTTTTCGTTGTATTAACATCAACTCTTCTACAAGGTTCTACGATTACGTCTTTGGCTAAAAAATTTAATTTGGCTGGAGAGTCGAGAACAAACCCTCTCCATTCTCTTGAGTTAATTTCTATCGGGAAAGCGAGAGTAGAAATGGTGGAGTTTGAAGTAAATGAAAACAATCCACTCATTGGAAAAACATTAGAGTCTATTGAATTTCCTGATTACACCTTAATCAATGCCATTATTCGGGACGGGGACATCTTAACCCCTTATGGACAAACACAAATTAAAAATGGCGACATTCTTTACATTATGGTAGCTAAAAAGAACAAGAAAGCCCTGCAAAAATTGTTGGCTACAGAAAATGAAAATGTTCAACCACTTACCTAAAAGTGCCTGACCCCCACTGCTTTAACGCGATACCGCAGTGGGGGTCAGGCACTTTATTTAGGCACTTTTTCTTGTACTTAATACCGTAATGGTAATTAATATGACAAACATGCCCATGATTTGGGTTAATGAGAGGAGTTGCCCTAAAATCACAACCCCAAATAAAGAGGCTGTAACAGGTTCTATCATCGCTACTACAGAGGCGACAGATGGCAATGTCTTTCTCAAGCCTTTTATATAAAAGAAGAATGAAATGCCAGCTCCGATTATGCCAAGTACTATAAACCAAAGGATATCTTTAGAAGAAAGCACAGAAATAGCTTGCTCATGATTAATAAATGGAAGCAAAATCAGTGTAAAGGTAAAAAGCGCTGTACTTAAAACAGCTGGAGGTTCTCCGTACTTAAGGGCATAGTTAAAACTAAAAATGTAAATGGCGTAAGAAAGGCCTGATAATAAGCCTGTAGAAATTCCTAATATATTCATTTGTCCAAGACCATTTTGGTACACCCCTGTTAATAATCCAATGCCACCTAACACAATAATCATCGAAATGATTTTAAATGCGGTGACTCGTTCCATCCTAAGTACAAAGGATATGATGAAAACGAAAATGGGTGCTGTGTACATCAAAACCGATGCTATTGCTACCCCGGTATGAGAGATGCTGATGAAATAAAAGCTGAAATTACCAGTCACCCCTACTCCAGCTAACGCTGACCAGAGAATCATCTTTCTTAGACTACCATAAGAATAATATTTAGTACGGGCAATCATCCATATGAATAAACAAATTAATCCTACAGCTCCTCTATAAAATGAAATCACAAGAGGATCCCAATCTTTTTCCATTAAAATGCCTGCCAAACCACCAGAAACACCCCAAAGAACAGCCGCCAGGACTACAAACCCTACACCGAAATTTTTCAAATGAAAACTCCAATCAAACATTTTTTTAGGAAGATTCCCTAAATCTTATTCCGATTAAACCCAAAAAGTGCTTACAAAAAGTGCCTGACCCCCACCGCTTTAATGCGCTACCGCAGTGGGGGTCAGGCACTAAAGCTATCTAGACTTCTACGCCATCTTCTTCTTTGATTTTTTCAAGGCGTTGTTGAATATCCTCTTCTGTTAATCCATGCTCTTCTACATAGCGGTTACGTGGGTGAACACGGCATTCGTGTGTACAGCCGCGCATGTATTTATACTCGTTTTCCTCTGAGCACAGCATGCGGCGGTCGCAGTCTGGGTTTCCACAGTTTACAAAGCGTTCACATGGTTCACCTGTGAAATAGTCCTCCCCTACGACAACGTGCTCGGTTTGGTTAACGGGTACGGAGATGCGATCATCAAATACATACATTTGCCCATCCCATAGCTTCCCTTGTACTTCAGGATCTTTACTGTACGTTGTAATACCACCATGTAACTGGCCTACATTCTCAAAACCTTCACGCTTCAGCCAGCCGGAGAATTTTTCACAACGAATTCCGCCTGTGCAGTACGTGAGAATCTGTTTGCCTTCTAATTTATCTTTATTTTCTCGGACCCAATCCGGTAATTCACGGAACGTCTCGATATCCGGACGAATCGCACCACGGAAGTGGCCAAGATCATATTCATAGTCATTTCGAGCATCGAGTACAATCGTGTCTTCACGTTGCATACGCTCGTAAAATTCTTTTGGCTCAAGGTATTCCCCTGTTAAATCGTGAGGATTGATATCGTCCTCAAGGCGCATTGTCACAAGCTCAGGACGATGGCGAACGTGCATTTTTTTAAACGCATGCCCATCAGCCTCATCAATTTTGAACGTCATGTCCTTAAATAGTGGATCATTGTGCATCGCATCCATGTAGGCTTGCGTCTGCTCAATGGTTCCAGAGACCGTGCCATTGATCCCTTCTTCTGCAACGAGAACGCGACCACGAAGGTCAAGCTCCTTACAGAACTTCAAATGATCTTTTGAGAACTGCTCTGGATCATCAATCGTAACGTAGTGATAATAAAGCAGTACTTGATAATTTTGTTCCATAGTATATCCACCTATCTTTTTATATTTCCCAGATACAAAAATTAGGCTCTGAGGTTTGATTGAATACAACAGTTAATTTTAATGCGGATTTTGGGTGAAATCAAGAAACGATTGAGGTTTCGCTCTCTCTTTTGTGTGTGAAGCTACCCCTCTTCTGCTCGGTGCTCTCCTTTTTTTGCGCGGAGCTCTCCTTCTTCTGCGCGCCCTTCCTCCTTTTCTGCTCGGAGCCCCATCCTTTCTGCGCGCCCCCTCTTCTTTTCTGCTCAGATCTTCCCCCTTTCCGTGCGGAGCTCTCGCCTTTAGCGCACATCTCCCTCCAACCCAACATCCTCCCATCCAAAATCAACCAATCGAAATTTTCTAAAAATTCACCAGAATAGGGTGACTTCTCATGAAATTCTGTTATACTATTCATTAACGGAATATTAAAGGACATTTTCCTTAAATGAAGGAGAAATGCTAGATGAGTAACATCCTAGACTTAATCAAACATATTGAAAGCGATATCATAACGATTCGACGTACACTACATCAAAACCCTGAACTGAGTAATGAAGAGTATGAAACTTCTAGACTTGTTCAAGAAACATTAACGAGATACGGAATTGAGTTTCAATCCGGTTTCGCTGAGACTGGGGTACTCGGCATTATTAAAGGAGACAAGCCTGGCAAGACGGTTGCGCTCAGGGCTGATATGGATGCTCTCCCTATTCAGGAGGCCAATCAACATGATCATACCTCTAAAACTCCAGGAAAAATGCATGCTTGTGGGCATGATGCTCATACAGCAATGCTGCTTGGAACTGGGTATGCTCTGCAGCAACTGAAAGATCAAATTCAAGGAACTGTTCTTCTAGTATTCCAACCTGCTGAGGAAAACGCGCCTCATGGTGGTTCGCAAAAAATGATGGATGATGGGGTTTTTGCCAAATACCAACCTGACGTTATTTACGGACAGCATGTATGGCCTTATCTTCCAGTAGGCCAGATCGGCATTCGCGACAAAGAAATGATGGGCGCCTCAGATCGATTTTCGGTCACGATTAGAGGAAGAGGCGGTCATGCGAGTATGCCCCAGGATGGAAATGATGCGATTATTATCGCCAATCAGGTTATTTCATCCCTTCAGACAATAGTGAGCCGCAATGTGAACCCACTCGATTCAGCAGTGCTAACAGTCGGCCGAATTGAAGGTGGTTATCGCTACAACGTCATTCCGGACAAGGTTTATTTTGAAGGAACTGTTCGAACCTACAAACCGGAAGTGAAAGATAAGGTTAAAAAGCGATTCCATCAGATCATTAAGCAAACCGTTGAAGCTTTTGATGCTGAAGTTGAGATTGAATATCTCGATGGATACCCTGCTACCATTAATACACCAAAATGGGCACAACAGGCTCGCGCCACAGCTCAGCACATGCTTGGAGATGAGGCGACACCTAGCCTAGACCCTGTTTTGGCTGGTGAAGATTTTTCCCGCTTCCTCAACCAATATCCTGGTGCTTTCATTTGGCTAGGCACAAAAATCGAGGATGCCGAAAATCAAAAACCGCTTCACGATCCAGCATTCAAGCTGAATGAAAAAGCGCTACCTCAAGGCAGTATGTACATGGCACGACTCGCTTTGGAAACATTGGAAAACTTGCAAGAAAAGGAATGATGCGAATGCTTCTTAAGAATAACTTCACAGAATCGATCAAACCTCAGTTAAAGTCTTGGCGCAGAGCCTTTCACCAACAACCTGAGCTAGGTTTTATGGAGTACTACACGACATACAAAATTGGAAAAGAATTAGAGAAATTAGGATTCAAGCTCTATGTTGGTCAGGATGCCCTTAAAAGTGAATCTCGCTATGGAGTGCCATCTAAAGAGCTTTTGCAAGAAAAAGAATCTGAAGCCTACTTTCAAGGAGTTGAAGGGGATTGGCTCTCTCACATGCATGGTGGAAATACAGGATTAGTAGCCATCTGGGACACAGAATCTCTAGGCAAACATCTTGCCTTCCGCTTTGATATCGATGCGCTTCCTATACAGGAGACAGAACATGAGGATCACCTTCCTTTTTCACAAGGGTTCTCCTCTTCCAAAAGGAATGTGATGCATGCCTGTGGTCACGATGGTCACATCACCATCGGTCTCGGTCTCGCTCGGTATATCGCTGAAAATGCAAGAAACTTAAATGGGAAGTTCACCCTTCTCTTTCAACCAGCTGAAGAAGGCGGTCGTGGTGCAAAAGCGATGACCGATAAAGGTTGGCTTCAGGATGTGGATGCTTTTTACACAGGTCACCTTGGGCTACGTGACCTCGAAGTAGGAACAGTAGCTGCAACCACAAAAGGCTTTCTTGCTTCATCAAAGCTCAACGTTCACTTTAACGGAGAATCTTCTCATGCTGGGATGAAACCAGAGGATGGCCGCAATGCTTTGCTTGCAGCAGCTACAACGGCAACTCAGCTCTACTCAATACCACGACATAGTGAAGGGGCAAGCAGAGTAAATGTGGGTAAACTCGACGCTGGGAGCGGTCGTAATATTATAGCTGACCGAGCTTATTTAGAACTTGAAACGCGTGGAGAAACGGGTGAGATTAATCAGTTCATGCTTGGTGAAGCCAAACGAATGATTCAAGCTTCGGCCAACATGCACAACGTTGAAGCTTCCATTGATTTTGTTGGTGAAACAGAAGGCATGGATTGTGATAGGGAGTTAATTGATTCAATCAGCTCACACTGTGAAACGAGTTCCTTTATCAAAGAAGTACTCCCCTCTGCTGCTATTTCCGGATCAGAGGATGCAAGTTTTATGATGAATAAGGTTCAAGCGAATGGTGGCCTAGCAACATACATGCTATTTGGGACAAGCCTTCCCTACAATCACCATCACCCCTCATTCGATTTTGAAGAGGATGCGTTAGCCGTTGCCGTCGATACGTACATCCATCTTGTAAAAGGAGAAAATACACGATGACAAACATGCAGGAATGGCTTACGGAACATTTAACAAAACTAAATCTAGTGGATGAGATGAATTATGACACTGGATTCACAAGACTTAGCTATTCAGAGGAAGAAAAACAAGCACATGAAACATTCCGGCACATTGCCCTCTCCCTCGGTTTAGAGGTTCATCAGGATGAAGCCGGTAATCAATGGGCGACTTGGAAAGTAGATGACAAGGTCCCAACAGTCGCAGTTGGCTCTCATGTTGATACAGTCCGATCAGGTGGAGGCTACGATGGTGTTGCAGGAGTTTTAGCAGGTCTCGCATCTATTAAACTCTTAAAGGATCGAGATTTTATTCCCTCAAAAAACATTACGGTTATCTGCTTTGCTTCAGAAGAATCAGCACGATTTGGTGTATCAACTATTGGCAGTAAAGCACTGACTGGACTTTTGGAAGACAATTTAGCTGAAGTGAAAGATTCAGATGGAGTCAGTGTTCGAGAAGCGCTTGAATCCTACGGGCTTACTTGGGAAAATCTCCCGAATGCAGAATTACGAGCAGATGAACTAGAAAGCTTCCTTGAACTCCATATTGAACAAGGAACTCAAATCGAGGATCACGGAGCTGATATTGGTGTTGTTCGAGGCGTTGCTTGCCCGATCCGCCTTCAAGTTACATTTTCAGGCATGGCCAATCATACGGGCACAACACCGATGGATAAACGTTCCGATGCTTTTGTAGCGAGCGCTCCCCTTATTCCTTTTGTTGAGGAAGAAGCCAAAAAAATGAATGAGGATGCACCACTTCCTCTCGTTGCAACCGTAAGTACGGTGCAACTCAGCCCTAACGTGATGAATGTTATACCTGGAGAAGTAACGCTTGGGATCGATATTCGCAGTGTGGAAGATGAATTGAAGATCGAGTTAGCGAAACGAATTAAAAGCTTCTGTGAAGAAATCGAGCGTGAGCGTTCTGTAACGGTAACCATCAAAACGCTAGTAGATAATGATTCTGTCTTCCTTGACCCAAACATACAAGAGACACTTGCTAACGTCGCAAAACAACTTGACTACAAACCTCTCGCTATGGATAGTGGCGCTGGTCATGATGTGATGAACATGGCAACAAGATGGCCATCTGGACTTATTTTCATCCCGTGTCAAGAAGGAATCAGCCATCACCCTAAAGAATATGCCTCTATAGAAGATTTAGAAAAAGGCACCCGCATGATTGCGGAGTATTTACGAATAGAAACAGGTGATGAACATGAAAACAACAATTGGCGTAATCGGACCGCATGACTCAATCCAGCGCATTATGTACGTAGCAGAGGAATTTGAAGAGATCACATTTCTTCCTTTTCCATACCAAACATTATCAGATATCGATGACATTTTGGCTAAACATCGACATGAGGTGGATCAATGGTTTTTCTCAGGTGTTTTAAACCACACCTACGCCATGGACAATGAGCTGATCACGGAAGAAGAAGCAGGCTATCCTCCCCTTCATGGATCTAGTTTCTTCGGAATTTTACTAGAAGCTCAGCTTAAGATGAACAAAGTCATTAAAAGTGTCAGCATCGATACCATCGCAAACGAAGATTTCGATAAAATTTTGTCCTACTATCAACTCGATTCACTAAAGTATTACAACCATCCATTCCGAAATGGTGTGAAGGCTGAAACATTAATCGATTTCCATAAAAATCTCTATGAAGAAGGTAAGACGGAAGTTGTGATCACCTCTATTAAAGATGTGTATCACGGATTAAAAGAGCTTGGTGTTCCCGTATTTCGTGTAACACCATCCTATCTATCAATCAAACTGGTAATTCAATTTTTAGAAGAAAGAGCACAATCCAATCACTACCGAAATTCTCAGGTTGCGATTATCGGTTGCCGCGTGGAGCTTAACTCGGATCACTTGGAGGAACTCTATTATTCTTTTAAATCAAAGCATCACGAACTTGATGTGAAACGTCACCTACTCTTGATCGCTGAAAAAACAAACGGATCTGTTATGCATTTTGGTGATGGTTTATTCTTTGTTTTCACCACGCGAGGAGAGTTAAGCCACGAATCCGAACATGATCTCTATAACTTAATGGAAGAGATTAAGCTTGAAACGAACTTGCAAGCAAACGTGTCGATTGGTTTTGGCGAAACAGTCTCCCAGGCTGAGCAAAATGTAAGGCTTGGCTTCCGTCACATTGGTGAAGAGGAACATCCAACGATTTTGATCATGGATGAAAATCAAACGATCACGCGTAAGCAACCTGCTCAACAGGACATGGTCTATAAATCTGGTGAAACAGGAGCTGTTTGGAAAGAAAAATTAAAAGATGCAGCACTCAGTCCAGGGATCGTCTCGAAAATGCTCTCGTACTCCAAACAATATGGACGGGAACAATTTTCATCACAAGACCTCTCCCGCTGGCTAAAAAGTACAGAGAGAAACGGCCGCCGCATTTTATCCGAAATGGAACGCGTTGGATTAGTAGAACAATGCGGAGAAATGCAATCAGGAGAGCGCGGACGTCCACGTAAAGTATTTCAGTTTAAGCAAGAAGCATGATCGGTGGCGTCCAGCTAGCCAATGGCGCTGGACGTAAACCTAATATATAAAAAGAAAAAAAGACGACAGGTTCATTTATGGATAATTACGGAATATTAAAGGATTTTTTCCTTAAATAAATGAAAGGGTGAAGATAATGGAGCCAAATGTTCAAATGGAATCACAAGAAAGCGGAAAGTCTAACAAAGGGTTATCCAAGTTTTTAAATGGAATTGAAAGAGTGGGGAATAAGCTTCCAGACCCCTTTATGTTGTTTGTGTATTTGGCATTATTCACGATTCTTTTATCGTGGTTTGTATCAAGCCTTGGTGTAACCGTTGTTCAGCCAGGGTCTGGTGAAGAAATTCCGATCAAAAGCTTAATGTCAGGTGAAGGCTTGCGCTACATGCTAACATCTATGCTCGAGAACTTCACTGGATTTAAGCCGCTCGGACTTGTTTTGGCCATGATGCTTGGTATTGGGATTGCAGATAAAGTTGGCCTACTTGAAACAGCGATTAAGAGTACCATTTTAAAAGCACCAAAAGCGTTGACAACTTACGCGATTATTTTCACAGGTATTTTGGGTAACTTAGCTTCAGACGCAGCATTCGTAATCATTCCACCTCTTGCGGCGATGGTCTTTTACACGATTGGCCGTCACCCATTAGCTGGTTTAGCAGCAGGTTTCGCCGGGGTTGGTTCTGGTTTTACAGCGAACGTTATCATCGCAGGAACAGACGCATTACTTTCCGGGATTTCAACAGAAGTTATGCAAAGCATCCCGAACGCTAACATTGTTGTAACCCCTGTTGATAACTGGTACTTCATGGTCGTTTCTGTAGTTGTACTTTCTGTTACAGGCGCCCTCGTAACGGATAAAATTGTTGAGCCGCGATTAGGTAAGTATGAAGGTGATGCAAAAGGTGAACTTGAACAGACATCTCCTGTTGAGAAACGTGGTTTCCGTAATGCATTTCTAGCTGGGTTAGGATATGTTGCACTACTTGTTATTGCACTTGCTTGGCCAGGATCTCCCCTTCGTAATGATGAAGGTGGCATTATCCCTTCTCCATTCTTAGATGGAATTGTGCCAATCATTTTAATTTTCTTCATTATTATTGGCGTTGCATATGGTGTTACGGTTAGCAAAATTAATTCCCCTGCTGATGTATCGAAGTACATGGGCGAAGCAATGAAAGACATGTCAGGCTTTATCGTTCTGATCTTCGCTGCCGCACAGTTTATTGCATATTTTGATTGGACAAACATCGGAACTTGGATTGCGGTAAGTGGTGCGAATTTCCTTGGTGGTCTTGAACTCAATGGGATCATTATTATTTTAGGATTTGTCTTCTTAACAGCTCTTATGAACCTCCTTGTCTTTAGTGGTTCCGCACAATGGGCATTAGAAGCTCCGATCTTCCTAAAGATGTTCTATTTCATGGATTTCCACCCTGCTTTCGTACAGGCAGCATACCGTATTGCGGATTCATCCACGAACATCATCACACCGATGAACCCGTATATCATTATCGTGCTAGCCTTTATGAAAGAATACGATAAAAAAGCTGGACTGGGTACCCTGATCTCGTTAATGCTTCCTTATAGTATTGCATTCTTGAGTGTGTGGATCGTGTTATTGCTTGGATTTGCATTACTAGGAATTCCGGTAGGACCTGGTGTGGATATGTATTTGAATAAATAGATTATGTGGGGAGAGAACCAAGGCTGGGCCTTGGTTTTCTTTTTTTGTGGAGGGGGTCTGGCTTTCGTGCGGAGCTCCGAGCTTTGCGTGTGGAGCTCCGGGCCTTGCGTGCGGAGCTCTCTGGCTTGCGTGTGGAGCTCCCTCCAGGGCGTGGGATTCCCCCCAGGGCGTGGGATTCTTCTCCCAGGGCGTGGGTTTCTACCTCATGCGCGTGGGTTTCTCCTCCTCGGGCGTGGGATTCTCCTCCTCGGGCGTGGGATTCTCCTTCCAGCGTGTGGGATTCTCACCCCAGGGCGTGGGTTTCTACCTCATGCGCGTGGGATTCCCCCTCCAGGGCGTGGGATTCTCCTCCCAGCGTGTGGGATTCTCCTTCCAGCGTGTGGGATTCTCACCCCAGGGCGTGAGATTCTACCTCCTGCGCGTGGGTTTCTCCTCCTCGGGCGTGGGATTCTCCTTCCAGCGTGTGGGATTCTCACCCCAGGGCGTGGGTTTCTACCTCATGCGCGTGGGAATCCCCCTCCAGGGCGTGGGATTCTCCTCCCAGCGTGTGGAATTCCTCCTCCAGGGCGTGGGATTCCTCGCTCCCCCTCCCAAACAAAAAACTACCCAGCAAGGATCCTCTCCTCACTGGGCAGTTCAATAACACTATTAAGTGGCTTGTACGCCATCTTCTTCTTCAATTCGTTTCAAGCGCTCTTGTACTTCTTCTTCCGTTAGTCCGTGTTCTTCAACGTAACGGTTGCGTTCGCTTGTGCGGCATTCGTGTGTGCAGCCGCGCATATATTTGTGCTCGTTTTCTTCAGAGCAAATGATTTGTTTGTTACAGCTTGGTTCAGCACAGTTTACGTAGCGTTCGCATGGTTCGCCGTCAAAGTAATCTTTTCCGACAACCACGTGCTCCACCTGGTTTACGGGTACGGAAATGCGCTCGTCAAATACGTACATTTGACCGTCCCACAGTTGGCCTTGAACGTCTTCGTCTTTACTGTACGTTGCGATTCCACCATGAAGCTGACCTACGTTTTCGAAGCCTTCTTTTTTCAACCAGCCAGAGAATTTCTCGCAACGGATACCGCCTGTGCAGTACGTTAGGATTTGCTTACCTTCTAATTGATCTTTATTTTCACGGACCCAATCTGGTAGTTCGCGGAATGTGCGAACGTCAGGGCGAATGGCACCGCGGAAATGGCCTAGATCATATTCATAATCATTACGGGCATCTAAAATAATTGTATTTTCATCTTGCATACGTTTATAAAATTCTTTTGGCTCAAGATACTCGCCTGTTAGATCGTGCGGATTAATGTCATCTTCTAAGCGAAGCGTAACAAGTTCCGGACGTGGACGGCAGTGCATTTTCTTAAATGCGTGACCATCAGCTTCATCGATCTTAAACGGCATATCTTCAAACTTCGGGTCGTTGTGCATCGCATCCATATATTTCTGCGTCTGTTCAACCGTACCGGAAACCGTTCCGTTGATCCCTTCATTCGCTACCAAAATACGGCCTTTTAATCCAAGTTCATTACAGAGATCCAAATGTTCTTGAGCAAACGTTTCTGGATCCTCAATCGTTACATACTGGTAATACAATAATACTCGATACTCTTTTTGTGACATGTTGCATTCCACCTATCTTTTTATATTTGCAGGATACAAAAATTAGGTTGATGAGTCATTCATCGAAATACCTTATTCATCTATATACTACAACACTATATTTTAATTGCGTTACGTAATGGCGTCAAGGTAATGTCGCCTTGTTGATTAAAATTCGAAAATCTGTCAAATTATTCTTACCTGATCATTGATCGCTTCTTCCGATTTTCTTTTCTAGCTGGGGCTGTCTCAAATAAACGCTTTTCTTCATCCGTTTCAGGCAAAACGCTTGGCACAGGTTTAGGCTTTCCATTCTCATCCACTGCCACCATGGTCATAAAAGATTCTGTGGTAAGTGTTTGCTCATTTTTCAAGAGATTATGAGCTGTCACTTTAACATATACCTCCATTGAACTTCTGCCGGTATAAGTAACAAATGCTTCTGATGTGAGGGAATCCCCTACTTTTGCAGAAGATAAAAAATCTACTGAATCAATAGATGCGGTTACGACAGCGCTGCTTGAATGTTTCATTGCTGTCAGTGCCGCAATCTCATCTATATAGGCTAAAATTTTGCCGCCAAAAATAGAGTCTAAATGATTGGTATCTGGCGGTAATACCAACCTTGTTTGAACCGTTTTAGAATGTGCACACGTTCTAGTTTCCATTCAAAATCCTCCTTATACTAGTCCACTAAAAAAAGCACCTCCTCAATAGAGAAGATGCTTTAGGTTACATTCATCACGAAATACACTCATGTTTCATGAGTACACGATTAACGTAACACCCTCCTATCTCCCGTAGGTATTGATGTTCTTCCTTATGGCAGGTCTCCTGGCTTTGAGTCATAGAACCATCTCCCCTTCCCGTTTCATGTGAACAGTGGTTATGGAGAGGCTCTCCTCATTACAGTGGCGGGACCGCGCTGGATTCTCACCAGCTTCCCTTTTCAACTTTATTTAAAAGTCACCATCAGGCAGTGCTTTATTCACTTTTTTTCTAGTATATCACTTTCTTAAAAAAAGAACAGCAACTCGAAAGCTGCTGTTCTCCACCTTATTCCTCAATAAAACTACGATCCACTAACCCACTTAAATCTGGTTGATCCTTCAAGAACTTCAATTCATGTGATGCATTCGCAAAAGCTTGAAGAGTTGATTCTTTTACCTCATAGGTGAAGTCGATGCGATTCCAGGCATTATCAATTACAGACTTAGAAAGTTCTTGATTCGTAATGTCTTTGATCTTTTTAATCGCGATTTGCTTCGCTTCTTCTGGGTTGTTTTGGATAAATTCTGTCGCTTCCTTATGAGCGTCGACGATGTTTTGAACTAGGTCTTTATTGTTTTCCACTAGGTCTGATGAAGTAACAAACACAGCTGCTGGCAGTGTTTCACCAAAGGCAACGTTTTTCGTGTCGATCAATACTTTACCGTAGCCATCCTCTTCAATTTTAGAAGCCCATGGTTCTGGAACTGTTGCTACATCTACCTGGCCTTGTGCAAACTGTTGAGCATACGTTGCTGGTTTACCCGTTACGTGCTTTAAGCTTCCATCTAAACGGTCTGACTTCATCCCGAATTCACGCATCATAAGTGTTTCAAACTGAACGTCGTGTGTGCAACCTACGCGAGGGGAGATAAAGGTTTTGCCTTGAATATCTTCAACAGAATTAATTCCCGCATCTTTACGTGCCATGATGACCGTTCCGCCCGTTGAACCTGCGGCCACAACGTTTATTTTAGCTCCGCTTGTAAAGTGGTTCATTGCTGGTCCTGGTCCAACAAGGCCACCTTGAATCTCTCCTGTTTCAATAGCGGTCATAAAAGCTGATCCGTCCGGAAAGTATTTGTAGTTCACTTTTGTTCCATCTGGAAGGGTTTCTTCATACATTTTCTTCTCTTCCGCTACCATTCCAGCTACGTGGTTAATGTTCGGGAAGTAACCGATCGTGATTTCGTCCGTTGATTTTGATTGACCTGAATTGCCGCATGCAACTAATGCTAGACTTAGCAAAAGCATTCCTGCAGTCATAAGTATTTTTTTCATTTCGATTCACCTCATTAATTTTTTAATAGTCCCCATCGTTTCATGACGGTCCGTTCTAATTTTGAAAAGACCAACTGATCTACTGTTGCTCCAATAAAACCAATAATGATGATTATAGCGATGACCATTTCCATTTGAGCGAAGTCCATAGCAAAGCGAAGCGAGTAACCTAGCCCCGGCCCATTGCTAAGCAACTCTCCTGCCATCAGTGCACGCCAGCCAAAAGCCCAGGCAAGACGAAGCCCCGTAACAAAATGCGGAAGACTCGCTGGAATCTCAACCTTGAAAAATAGCTTCATTCCTTTTACACCCATGGTTCGTGCTGCTTGAATCATTTGCCCCGGTACGCTGTGAATAGCTGTACGTACATTTAATGCCATGACGAATGTTCCGCCTAGAACAACCACGAAGTAAACAGCCGACTCATTTAAACCAAAAAGCAGAATAGCAAATGGTACCCAGACAATACTTGGTATGGATTGTAATGAAATTAAGTACATGCCCATCGTTTCATCAGCTTGAGTTGATTTAGCCAACAACACCCCAATGGCAGTACCGATCATAATGGCAAGGGGTAAGCCGACAAATAAATGTTTAAAACTATTTAAGATTGCTTTGATTAATGTGCCATCACTGAATCCATCAACCATTCCAAAGAAAACCTTCGATGGTGGCGGTATGACGATTTCAGGATATATGCCTAATGCCACAATTCCTTGCCAAATCCCCACTACTACGATCAAAAATGCAATTCGTTTAAGCGCGATTTTCATACTGCAACTCTTCCTTCAACACTTTATTGATCTCACCTTCGAGAAGATCCATAACTTCCCGTTCTTTTGCAATAACCTTCTCATCATCTCTTTGGCGTGGCCTCGGAATATCAATGGGGATATCTGCAATTATACGACCAGGCCGCGTTCCCATAACGACGACTCGATCTGATAGTTTAATAGCTTCCGAGATACTATGCGTGACGAAAAGGATAGTTTTCTTGGTTTCTTTCCAAATCTTCATCAGCTCATCATGTAAAATATGACGAGTTTGCTCATCTAAAGCACCAAAGGGTTCATCCATCAAAAGAACTTTGGGATCCATCGCTAGTGCTCTTGCAATAGCCACGCGCTGTTGCATCCCTCCGGATAATTCATGAGGATAAGCCCCTTTAAAGCGACTTAAGTGAACCATCTGAAGATACTTTGTAGCCCGTTCCTCTTGTTCCTGTTTGGATAAATGTTTTAGTGGAAACTTAACGTTCTCGATTACACTCAACCAAGGGAAAAGAGCAGGTTGTTGGAACACCATGCCTCGATCAGGTCCAGGTGTTTTCACATCTTCATTTTCAAGTTGTATCGTTCCTTTTGAAATCGACTCAAGCCCAGCTACCATCGATAAAAGTGTGGATTTGCCACAACCAGATGGACCAAGAATAGAGACGAATTCATTTTCTTGTATGGACAGGTCTACATCCGAAAAGACCTCCCAAGTCCCACTTTCTTCATGGGGAAAGCTTTTAGCTAGTTGATCTATGTGTAAATACATATCGCTTCAGCCCTTCTATGATAATTCCTATTTGTTTAATCGGGATTATATGAATTATATTATACAGACGGCATGATAAATGTGTCAATATTTCTTATATTTTCTTTTGTCAAAAAAAAACGCTCCATATTTATGGAACGGTGTCGGCTTAATAAATCAGCAAGTATTTATAATATGCAGGAAACTCTCGTATGATGGAATACATATCTCTAAACTCGAAAATGTGAGCATGAGCTGAATACACATCTTCAACTCCGACTTTATGAAAGGCTAATTCTGTTCGTTTGATGTGAAAGTATTGTGTAATCACCATTACAGATTGGTACTTTAACTCATTCATGACTGCTTTGGAGTTTTTGGCTGTTTTATATGTATTGTAGCCATTGGGATCTTCTATAATGTTTTCACTAGGAACTTTCTTATTTATTAAATAGTTCTTCATGACTCCTGATTCATCGAACCCTTCTTCCCCTACTCCGCCGCTTACAATGATCGACTTAAAGTATCCTTCATGATAAAGTTCACTAGCTTTATCCATCCTTGCTTGTAATCTATTGGATGGAGTTCCATCTTCATTAACTTTATTCCCTAACACTACAGCTACATCTGTTTTATGCAATTCATCATTCAGACCATCCACTACAATAGATATAGAGTGTAATAGAAACCAGCTTATGCAAGCAATAAAAAAGATGACGATACGTTTTATGTTTTTCTTCATTATAAAAACTCCACCTTATGCTGCTCTTTTAATGCTTAGATCAATATTAACACAATATTCCATATAAATAATAAGGAGTACAAACATTTATCGTTTGTACTCCTTACACTCATTTATCTAGTTTTTAGGAATCTTAATTTCTTGCCCAATTGAAATAAAGTGTGGATTATCTAGCTCATTGTAATTAGCTAGCTCTTTCCAGTTTACATCATATTTTGCAGCAATTTTTCCAATGGTATCACCTTGTTTTACAAGATACACTTCATATCCTGCCTCTGCATCTGGAACTGGAATATAAATCGTTTGACCGGACATCAACTTGCGCACGTCTTCGATGTTATTGTACTCCGCAAGCTTCTTCCAGCTCACTCCGAATTTTGCACCGATTTTGCCAAGTGTGTCGCCTGATTGAACTGTGTATTTATGGTCGTTCGCTTTAGAATCTGTTGTTTCATCTGAACCAGATTCCTCAGACTTATCTGAGTTATCTTTTCCTTCTCCGCTATTCTCATCGCCTTTTGCCGTTACTTCAGAAATACGGCCTTCTGCTTCATACGTGATTGGTTCATCAAAAGATTGGATATACTCAATCGTTGCTTCCAAGTCGTTTGGACCTACCACCATATTTTCACCAAGCTCGGCTAAACGATAGTCTTCAGCACCATACATATAGTTGTTTACGACAACTGTATATGTTTCATTTGGCTTCACAGCAGAACCATCAGGTAGCTTCATGCTTACAACTTCATTTGTCTCACCATTCCAAGTGTAAGAGAAACCAGATACACTTACGTCTGGACCATACTTCTCACTAATCTGTGCGTTTAGCACTTTGCGAAGGTCTTTACCCGTAAGCTCAACTTTATTTAGCGTGTTACCAAATGGTTGAACGGCAAAAACTTCACCAAACGTGATCTCGCCTTGGTCAATTACGTCACGAATTCCGCCACCATTCATGAGCGCAAAATCAGAATCCATCGCTTCAACCATGCCATCTGCAATCAGGTTACCTAATGCATTATCGCCCACTTCTCCGCGAGCTGCATAGCCGCCATCAAGTTTAACAGCTGCATTCCCGACAACTTCTTCTTTCGCTTCTTTTACTTTTTCTTGATACTTGTTCAGAATCTCTGAAACTTCTTGATCAGGCTCTACATCCCCGCGAATATTATTTACGATTTCTGCTGATTTTTTCACGATATCTCCTGTCTCAGGATCAATCTCTAAATCTACGTCTGCAAAAGCACGGCTGTAATCTAGTGCTTGTACAATTAGTTTGTTGTCTACAAGACCATTGTTATATACGTGGTTGTGTCCAGCAAAAATCACGTCAACTGCATCGTCAGTGTTTTTCGCGATTTCAGCCGCATCACCTGTAATTGTCTCTCCATCTTGGGATGCAGGGTTGTGCGCTAGAACAACGATTGCTTCTACACCTTGTTCTTGTAATTCAGGAACGTACTTGTTAATAGCTTCTGCTTCATCAGTAAATTCAACATTTTCGTTTCCTGTTTTGATAATCATTTCAGGTGTTTCAGTCGTAACAACACCAATAAAACCGATTTTTTGTCCACCAACTTCTTCAATTGTATAAGGATCAATCACGAGATCTTTCGTGTCCTTATACTGAACGTTTGCTGCTACAACAGGGAAGTTCATGCCATCATAGCCTTCTGTGCCATCCGGATGTTCGCCTCCATTAATCATGCGAAGCATCTCTTTAACACCTTCATCAAACTCATGGTTTCCTAATGTACCTACATCAAAGCCCATTTCCTCCATGATTTCTACAGTTGGCTCATCCTGAAAGTAAGCGCTTACTAGAGGGCTACCACCAATCATGTCACCAGAGTGAATAAGAAGGGAGTTTTCATTTTCCGCTTCTCTCTGCTCCAAGTAACTTGCTAGATAAGGCATGCCTCCAACAGAATCCTTTACTCCATCTCCATTTACATCCTTGTCCGAAGATTCATAGTCAATTTTCCCATGAAGATCGTTCATGAATAAAAGCTGAACCTCCACATTTCCTTCATCAGCTGCTTGAGCTGTGAATGGCGCTAGCCCCATAACCGCTGTCATGGCACCAGCTAGCAATTTGGTATGTACCTTTCCCATATTTTTCTCCCCTTTCAAAAAGTTTCATCTCTATTATCCTATCATTTTTTGACATAGAAAATAGGATTTTTATCATATTTTACATATTTTTAGCATTTTTCTTACTTTTTTAACAAAACGATTACGTTTATTTACACTAAGTCTCTAAAATACCCGTGTGTAGGGATATTGACAATAATCCATGTTAGCGGTATATTAAGAATTGTCTTCAAATACAAATACATACGATTCCGTAGCTCAGTTGGGAGAGCGCATGCTTGACAGGCATGAGGTCGTTGGTTCGAGCCCAATCGGAATCATATTCCCAAAAGCCGTGTTGGAACTTTTCCAATGCGGCTTTTATTTGCATAAAATAGAAAAAAGCGAAGCCCCAGTGGACTTCGCTTTTCTATCATTATTGAGCCGGCACTAAACCGCCAGCCGCTTCATAGCGAGCATAAAACTCTTGTAAAAATTGATTCGTCACATCGTCGTTATGAATAAATAACATGTTCTCATCATTAATCTCGTTCCCATTCGTGCTCCAGTTTGTAGAGCCTACGATTGCTGTTGGGTCACTGCTTGCGTGCCCAGCATCAATGAGCATGGTTTTGGCGTGCATTTTTCGATCTTCATTGTCTTCATAAACTGGTGCTACGTTATTCCATCTGATGTTCGGGTTATTGGTAGATTCCTGTGATGCGGTGCGTCCTGTCATTTCGATTGAAGCTGACCACCACTGATTCCAGAAGCTCTCATCATATACACCTTTCACTTCAAAACCTGTGCGAGAACCTTCTAAATCATTATAAGACCCTTCCCATTTATACTTCAGCTCATTAACTAGCGTTTGATCACTCCATGCAAAAATCGTGAAGTAGCTGCTGTAATCCGCTTCATTTTTAACGTAAGATGCCATATGGCCTACTGCGTCATCTCCAGCTGAGAAATACACATCTACTGGAGTACCACCTACATCTACTGTATGAATCGTATTATCTGTTTTTCTACCATGATAGTTAGAAACAGCTGGGTCAGGTGTTAAGCCTGCACTCCCCCACATTTCATCAAATTCTGTTTTGAAAACATCTGATAGAGCCGTAGAGTTAAGCTCAACAACGTGTTGCGTGTTTCCACCTAATACATCATTTTGCATATTCGTTTCAGATCCATAAAGTCCTGTAACCGTGAAGTTCCAACTACCCGTAAACACCCACTTTCCATCCACGACTGCAAATTTATTATGCATTTGGTTGCCAGGAGAATAGTAGCTTCCATCATCCTTCTGTTCAGCATCCGCTAAACGATAGCCGGACTGCGTATCATTCCCTACTCCAACGGTTACCTGCTCCATACCTGTTACAGATGAAGGTAAGCCGTATTGTTCGCGTAAGGTTTGATCTTCTACGGCAAACATAATAGAGTCAGAGAAAACATGAACATCATCACTTGTTCCAATTGTGCCATCTTCTCCTCTAACTAACTGTTCAATATAAAGACGCATTTTTCGATAACGTTCGGTGTAGTGAGGATCGCTTCCATCCTTTGCATCCGCTATGATACGAACATCTACACCCTGAGCTGCTTTTGCAACAAGTGCATCAATGATATTCGGAAGGTTGATTTCGTATGTTGCCATGTCGATTGATTCTGTTGCATTGTTAATTCGTTTGATCAGTCTATCCTCTAAATTCACATTATAGTTCGCTTCATTTCCTGAAGTCGCATATTGATCATAAGCACATTTATTAAAATATACATTTATACTTCCTGCTGTGTTGGATACGTTATTGAGTTGCTCTTCTGTTGTTTGGCAACCTTTTTCTGCCGCATTTGGCGTACCGTATCCTTCTGCGTATGTAGCAGTTGAGGTGAACCAATTACTCGAGTTCGTTCCACTTACCGTTGTGTCTTGGCGTGCCATTGTTGCCTTTGTATCGTTATCCCCTGCATACCAAGCATCAACGCTGTCGATCACATTTTGACTATCATCTCGTAATTCAAGTATTTCTCCGGAGTTACTTAGGGAGCCTGTATAGATAAGATTTGCAGTAGCCTCAGATACCGTTGTGTCATCTGTGCGTTCAAGAAGGTAATACCCACCTGCTGGAATCGTGCCAGAAAGTTGAATATCAGGTGAACCATCTGCTGCACTTAACGTCCAGCCATCAAGTGAAATCGTTGAACCTGTGTTGTTATAAAGCTCTATCCATTCATCATTGTAGCTTGATGTTGTACCCATCCATGCAACCTCACTTACGACAACATCATTTGTTGTTGCTGCATGAGAATTTTGTGGTGTCGGAAACATCGTCGTTAAAAGACTAAAAATCACCATAAGTCCGAGCCATTTTCTGTTTTTCATACTGAATTCCCCACTCCTTTTTGAATTTTTACCTCACAATTTCTAAGGTATCACAGGAATGGGATGAATTTTCATAATTTACGAACCATTAACACAAAAGGGTACTTAAGGCTCTTATAATGGTTTTTTAAGGAATTTTTATAGCTTTATAGAATTACCAATATATATCTTTCTATATAGAGGAAAGTAAAAAGAAAAACATTTAACATAAAACCATGTTCCTATTTCCCGCAAAATTTCAAGATGTTTTTTCAGATAATTGCTGCTTTTTAGTTATTTACGACCTAATGATGCTCTTGTATAATTTTTAATCGAAACGTTTCACTAAATTCTTTTTGAAAGGAAGTGCATCATTTGAAAAAAATTCTATTTTCCCTTTTAACTGTGGTCTTAGTTTTTACAGCCACCCTCCCTACTAGCACTTTTGCTAGTCCGAAACAAACAGGAAAAGAGATTGCTTTATCGAAAGAATTGAAAGCGATTTCAGAAAAAACCTATCGTTACTTTGAAGATTTCACAAACGAAAAGACTGGACTTACTTATGATGCTGTTCGAATGAATAACGATGATTTAAATGAAAAGAAATATACTTCCCCTACCAATATCGGGATGTATATGATGAGTACGATTTCAGCTGAAGAAATGGGGATCATTTCCCGTGATGAAGCTGTGGCAAAGATCGAAAAAACCTTAGACTCCTTAGAAGATATGAAAAAGTGGAATGGTTTATTTTACAATTGGTATTACACAAAAGATGGTTCATTGATGACGGATTGGGGACAATTCATCTCAACTGTTGATAATGGATGGCTTTCTGCAGGGTTGGTCGTTGTAGGACAAGCTTATCCTGAGCTAAATGATCAAACAAGTTCAATCGTAGACAATATGGATTACTCTACCCTTTATACACCTGAAGTTGGTCAAATGAGAGGCGGATATGACGTAGAAGCCGGCAGCTATACTGCCCACCATTATGGCGCTTTTTATACAGAACCTCGTGTGGCAAGCTATATCTCCATTGGCAAAGAAGATGTTCCTAAAGAGCATTGGTGGAAAATGTACCGTACAATGCCGGGGAGTTGGGATTGGCAAGCTCAAACTCCTGAAGGCTACACAGAAACATATGATGATGTAGAGGTATTCGAAGGACATTATAGCTACAAAGGTAAAAAATATGTCCCTAGTTGGGGTGGAAGTATGTTTGAAGCTTTAATGCCACAACTCGTACTAAAAGAAAAAGAACTTGGGAAAGATGCGCTTGGATTAAATAACCAACGTCATGTTGATATTCAAATTCAATATGCTGAAGAGCAAGGTTTTGAAGCTTGGGGAATGTCACCTGCTGCTACACCTGAAGGATATTCTGAATTTGCAGCCACCCCATTAGGAATGGATGGTTACAAATCTGATGGCACTGTTACTCCACACGCTACATTTTTAGCTCTGGAATACGCGCCTATGGAAGCTTTGAAAAACATCAATACGTTGAAACGTTTCGACGCTTATGATAAATACGGTTTCCTTGATTCTGTTAATGTTGAAACAGGAGAAGTAACCCAGGCATATCTTGCTTTGGATCAAGGCATGATCATGGTCTCCATCGCTAACTATTTGAAAGATGGTATCATTAGAGATTACTTCCATAATGATGAAATTGGAGAATCACCAGAGGAATTACTAATTAAAGAGGAGTTCTCCATAAAATAAAATGATTAAACAAAAAAGCTCACGCAACCGTGAGCTTTTTTGTTATAAAGATTATCTCTCTTCTAAAGCCTTCCATTCCGCAAAGCTATGATACGTAATCCCATTAAATCCGGTCGCTTTTTGATAGAAGCTTCTTACCTTGGAAAGCTCTTGTTCCATTTCAAGATATGTCTTGTTATCAAAACTTACATAATCTAAATAGTGAGGCTTCAACTCGACCCCGATTTCAACTTTTGGAGAGTTCGCATAAAGAACTTCATTTTCTGATAGAGATGTGATGCTATTGGATCCAAGTGCTGTATTACGATAGGCCATGACTGTCACGTAATCGTTTCGATCAATCATTTCTTTATAGAATCCAGGATAATATGGCTCTACACTTTTTCCATCTGTCCAGAAAGGTAAATCTGATCCAACCATAAACCCGTTTTGCTTAGCATAACTGATATATTCTTGAGATGTATTCGACCATTGCTGTATCGTGCCTGCACGGTCTGTATCCCACTCGTCTAGTACGTGAGGTTCGATATCGAAATGAATTCCAATAAACTTCGCGTTTTCCTGAGAAACACTAGCATTGTATTCCATCACTAAGTCCATACGATGTTTTCCTATAGAGAGGTTAGATTCAAGCGCCCATTTTGGTGCTCCCATTAATGCATGAACCTTAATACCTTGTTCCGTTAATTTTGAAATAAAGTATGGATAGCTATCTTCAACTAGCGGATTATAATGCAGATACACATTATCTACATGGTGCTTTGTTAAGAAATTAATAGTTTCATCAGGCGTATCTCGAACCGCACTGCTATCCCATAACCATACATTTTTGTTCGTATTGTATTCATTTAAACCATTTCTTATAGCCTGAGCATAACTTGTAAATTTCTCTGTTTTCGCAGTTTTTGAAAGCGAGGATAAGGACGTAAGGTCTCCTCCATTAAAAAATTGCGCAGCTTGATCATCCGTATAAACAATGGACACACCAGACTGAATCGTTGTTTCTGAACTAATCGTTGCTTGAAAGCCATTCATTTCTAAGTGTTTCTGAATCATACTGTTTAGAGTAGGATTGTTCCCTTTAATTGTGGTACTTGCTGTTGTTCCTTCTACACCTAAAACAGATACATTCGTCGATATATCTCGGCTTACTTCAGAAGATGACTCAATCGTTGTCGCTGTCTCGGTTACATCCGTTACTCGATAATGATTATACGCCTCTCCTGCCGCTGATTCTGCAATGAAAGAAGAGACAGGAAGGTAATCTCCTTCTTCTTTTCCATCAATAAATACGTTCGATTGGTTATCTACATATGTAAACTCCCAACAACTTTCACAAACCACTTCATCCTGAGATGATACTGCACTCTCGCCAAATACAACTTCGTTTACCATTGCCCCAAATAATCCAAATCCTAATAACAACATAAATAAAGACCGCAATGTAACTTTAATTTTCAAATTGTATGTTCCCTTCTACTGAGCTATTTGTGATCACACTCTATTTATCGAAAGGGAACGAAGGAATATAAATACATTTTATAATAATAACCATAAATACCTATACACCTATATAGGACGATAATTACTTTAGGATTAGTCTCTCACCTATTATTACAAAAAAGTAGTTCAATTCGGGGAGGGTGTTGAACTCCCAAATTGAACTACTCAACTTATGCAGACTGTTTCTCATCCATATCTACTTCACTTACGTTTTTCCCCATTAACTTATCCACAATAATGGAAATCGCCCCATCACCAGTTACATTTGTTGCTGTTCCGAAGCTATCTTGTGCTAGATAAAGAGCAATCATTAAGGAAAGCATTGCTTCATTAAATCCTAGCATAGATTGAAGGAGTCCAAGAGCTGCCATTACCGCGCCTCCTGGCACACCCGGCGCAGCAATCATTGTTAGGCCCAGTGCTAAAATAAATGGAAAGATGTTAGCGAATGATAGATCCATTCCATTAAGCGTCATAACCGCCATCGCTGCACTTACAATTGTAATTGTACTGCCGGATAGATGGATGTTTGCACAAAGCGGCACAACGAATTCTGCTATTTTGTCTCCAACCTTATTCTTCTTCGTTTGCTTCAGTGTTACAGGGATGGTCGATGCTGATGATTGTGTTCCAAGTGCTGTGAAGTAAGCCGGAACCATGTTACGTAACGATTGGATCATATTCTTACCAGAAAGTGCTGAAGCTGTCGTATATTGAAGCAACAACATGACAAGATGGATAACGATAATCATGGCAAAAACTTTAATAAATGTGGACATGATTGTTGCAACCTGACCACCATGCGTCATATTCGCAAAAATACCAAAGATGTGTACAGGTAAAAGTGGAATAATAACTACTTGGATGACCTTTTCAATAATTCGACGGAAGTCTTCAAATGCTTTTTGTAGTGCGTTTCCTTGAATAGAAGCAAGTCCAAGTCCCAAAATGAAAGCCAAAATTAATGCTGTCATAACACTCATGACAGGAGGCATGTCTACCTTGAAAAAGCCCTCTAGCAGGAACTCTTCTGGATTTTCGAAACTTTCACCATTACCACTTGCTCCTAGCATTTTAGGTAAGATCATGCTGCCCGCAAAAAATGCTAATAAACCTGCTATAATCGTAGATCCATATGCTACTGAGGCTGTTAGACTTACGAGTTTGCCAGCCCCTTTACCTAATTCACCGATTCCTGGCGCAATGAACCCAAGAATGATCAGTGGAATCACAAAGTTTAAAAAGTTACCGAATAATACATTTAATGTTGCAAACAACTCTATCCACCATTGAGGAAGAAAAAGTCCACTCACAATGCCTAGTCCGATGCCTATTAATAAACGCGGTAATAATCCTATTTTCATGTTTTTGTCCTCCCCAGATGAACAACTGTTCTTTATTGATGGATACAGTATAGCTCGTGAAGAAGGATTTGTGAAGGTTCTGAGCGTTATTCGGAATTTTCTATCTTTATAGCGTTTTCAATTGTAGGGGGATCTCCATTGCTTGGGTGGGACTCCCCAAGTTGGTATTCTTCCTCACTTATTTACTGAACTTCTTCACTTATTCGGTTCCTTTCCTCACTTATTTGCCTAACTTCTTCACTTATCTGCTTTCCTTCCTCACTCTTTTGCTTGGCTTCTTCACTTATTCAGTCCCCTTCCTCACTTATTTGCCCAGCTTCTTCACTTATTCAGTTCCCTTCCTCACTTATTTGCCCAGCTTCTTCACTTATTCAGTACCCTTCCTCACTTATTTGCCCAGCTTCTTCACTTATTCAGTGCCCTTCCTCACTTATTTGCCCAGCTTCTTCACTTATTCGGTTCCCTTCCTCACTAATTCCAGCCTCTCCCCATACAAAAGCCCATAAAAAAGAAGCCTCCCAAAAAAGGAGACTCCCACTAAATCAATATTTATGAAGCTTTCGTAACCGGCTTGCCAATCATATCACGTTTGAACAAGAACTGAGCTCCAATAAGAGCACCGAATGTAACAAGTCCTGCTGCGTCAGATTGCCAGCCTGGATAAATCAATGCAAGTCCACCAGCTACAGCTAAGATACGCTCGATCCAATACGTTTTGCGATACCAGTAGCCGATCATGCCGGCTCCGATTGCAATCATACCTGTTACCGCTGTGAATAAAATCCAAATCAGCTCCAAGAATGTCGTATCAATCATAAGCAACTGAGGCTGTAATACGAACATGTATGGGATGATAAACGCTGCAATGGCAAGTTTTGCGGCGTTGACTCCGGTTCGTATTGGTTCGCCACCTGATACACCTGATGCAGCAAAGGCAGCCAGGGCAACTGGTGGTGTAATATCGGCAATAATACCAAAGTAGAACACGAATAAGTGCGCAGGTAGATCTTGAACACCTAGCAGGATAATCGCTGGTGCTGCAATGGTAGATGTGATAACGTAGTTCGCTGTTGTCGGTGATCCCATACCAAGGATAATCGCAGCGATCATTGTAAAGAACAACGTTAACAGAATCTGTTCGTTTGCTAATGCCACAAGACTGTTAGCGAGCTTCAGCCCCAGTCCTGTTTTCGTTACAACACCCACGATAATACCTGCAGCCGCTGTTGCAGCTACAACGCCTAGTGCAGTGCGAGCACCATCTACAAGAGCATCAATCGTGTCACTAAAGTTCCCATCAAATAAGTAACTAACTAGAATCGTTAAGATTGCTGCACCAACAAAAGATGATTGAAGCAGCTTGTTTGGTAATGCACCATCAAGCATCATTTGTAAGACTGGGTTACCAATCGCACCTACTACAAATGTTGCGATATAAAGCTTGCGGAAACGCTCCGGACGCAATAAACCAACTAAAATCGTCGTTAGGATTCCAAAGAACGCCGCCATGATAACACTTAAACCTGAAGCTAAGAAGATAACGATTGCCACAAGAGGTAATAATAAGTAAAGTCTTTTGAATACCTCTTTTTTGTCAGGCATTTCTTCATCACTTAATCCTTCTAAACCATTACGTTTCGCTTCAAAGTGCGTCATGATGTATATTCCAGTAAAATACAGAATCGCAGGGATCGCCGCAGCTTTTGCAATCGTCCAATAGTCGATTCCGATAAACTCAATCATAAGGAACGCAGCTGCACCCATAATTGGTGGCATAAGCTGTCCGCCTGTAGAGGCTGCTGCTTCAACGCCACCTGCAAATTCTTTACGATAGCCGAGCTTTTTCATCATCGGGATTGTAAATGAACCTGATGTTACAACGTTTGCTACGGAACTACCACTAATCGTTCCCTGTAGAGCACTTGAGAAGATCGCTACTTTCGCAGGTCCCCCAGTACGTTTACCTGCTACTGTTACAGCAAGGTCATTAAAGTACTGCCCTACTCCTGTTTGAACCAGGAATGATCCAAATAATAGGAAGAGGAAGATAAACGTAGCTGATACGGCTAGTGGCGTACCTAGAATACCTTCTGTTGTGAAATACATGGACTGCACAAGGTTATCTAAGTCCACTCCTCTATGTTTAAGAAACCCTGGCATTTGGCGGCCCCAATAAGCATATGCCAAGAATAACCCCGCAATAATCGTAATTGGGAGGCCTACCGCTCGCCTTGTTGCTTCTAAAACAAGAATCACAGCAAGAATACCTATATAAAAGTCCGTTTGGTTAATGGAGCTTGCTCGAACAACTAGTTCGTCATACTGTAGAGGCCAATACAGCCCTACTCCTACACCTAATATGGATAAGAGGTAATCAAACCAACTTAACTTCCCTTTCTCCCTTAGCTTTTTTGTAGCTGGAAAAAGTAAAAAGATAAGAGCTAACGCAAAACCAAGGTGAATGGGTCTATGAATTTGAGCTGGCAGTCGATGCACAACTGTAAAATAAAGTTGATAAACCGAAAAGGCTAGTAAACCAAAAAAGACAATTTTGGCTACAATACCTGAGAGTTGTCTGACGCCTGATTCAGGGTCATACTTTTGCATTAATGCTTGTTGTTCTTCTTGCGTTAAGTTCTTGTCTTGGTCACTCAAGCATATTCACTCCTTCCCAGAGCTGCCACCTACTCAAATGCTTTGCATCAATTTGAATATTGGTTCCTGCTCCGACAAATTCCTTTAATAAAAGTTTCTGATCTTGATAGATGATTTTGTGCTTTGCTCTCACTTGTCCGACTGAGAGGTTTATGTAAGGGAAAGCCTTTGCATCTTTGCTTTTTTCTATAATATATTTACCATCTTCCGTTCGGAATGTGTCACCACCATGGGCATCTGAGGGCATTCCGATTGCTGTATCTTCATATATTAGCTTCTCTGGTTTCATCATTCCCTCTTTCACCCGATACAACTCCCGAACTTCAGATAAATGCACAGAATGCGTGTATCGCAATTCTACTATATCATGTTCATGAACAGGGATATAGGACAAAAGCTCGTTTGTCCGCTGATTTTGAAAGGTTAGTACATAGTGGTTTGGATAAAAGATGAGCGCGGTTAAACCCGCTATTAGGGTGAGGGAAATGATTACGATTGTAACGATTGATTTTCGCTTTAATGTGTTCATCCTATTCCCTTCTTTATTGAACATTAATAAATAGGAAGAGATAGACCAATGAAGGCATTGGTCTATCTCATAAAAACCACTAACTGTGATTTAATTAGTCTTTGCTGATACCCTTTTCATCGAAGTATTTCTTCGCACCTGGGTGCAATTCAATACCTACACCGTTAAGAGCTGTTTCAGCTGAAATAAACTCACCTTTTGAGTGTGTAACTTTATCTGTGTTGTTGAAGATTGCTTTTGTTACGTTGTACACAACGTCTTCGCTAAGGTCTTTTGATACAACAAGCATCGCTTGAACAGCTACTGTTGTTACATCTTGTTTAAGACCATAAGTACCTTCTTTTACAGTATCCTTAGCGTAGTAAGGGAATTCTTCTTTAAGCTCATTAATCTTCTCTTCTTTAATTGGAACGATTGAAATATCTTGCGTTGCAGCAAGTCCTTCAACAGCACCAGTTGGAGTACCAGATGTGATGAACGCTGCATCGATGGAGCCGTCTTTAATTCCATCAGTAGACTCACCAAAGCTTAGGTTACGAACAGTCATATCCTCTTCACTTAAACCATGAGCTTTAATAATGTTTTTAGCATTCGCTCGAGTACCGGAACCAATATTTCCTAATGAAACGGTTTTTCCTTTAAGATCTTCTACTGACTTAATACCAGATTGTTTAGTCGTTACAATTTGAATCGTTTCTGGATAAAGAGATCCAATTGCCTGAACGTTATCGATCTTGTTTCCTTCAAACATTAGCTTACCTTCAGCTGCATAAGCTGCGATGTCCGTTTGAACAAATGCCATCTCTCCATCACCATCAGCAAGCTTTTTCATGTTCTCTACAGATGCGCCTGAAGAGTTTGCTGTTGCGTCAACTCCATCAACGTTATTGTTGATGATTGTTTGGAAGGTACCGCCAAGTGGATAATATGTACCTTGAGATCCACCCGTCAAGATTCCTAAGAACTGTGTACCACCATCTTCTCCTTCGCCGCCATTACCGCCGTTACCGCCGTCAGCAGCACCGCCGCCGCACGCAGCAAGGATTGTGGAAAGCGCTAACAATAGCACCATAGACAATAAACCTTTTTTCATGTTCATGTTTCTTACCCCCATTGTTCATTAAAATTTTTGAGTCGCTAAAATATTTTAGCAAGGTATTCTTGAAAACACAATTGTTTTCTCTTTCCTACATTCCCACGTTAAAGGAATGCATAAACAATAAATTTTACATTTCTTATCTTTATCCTATATTTTCTTAATTATTAATGAAACCTCCTTTCTAGAGCAACCTACAATAGTTTCATTTTGTGGGGTTACTCAAAAGACCGGAATCATCCTAATAGGATTTACACTTCATACATTACCATTATTTAACTTTATTATCCATTAATAAGAAACCACTAAGTGCTAAAGAATGATAAAGCTAGTCATATTCATTCTCATAATATTATTATATTTTGACGGTTGATTTAGTAGAAAACGCTTTATTCCACTTTCGTTATCGGTTTATGATACACTAGTCATGTTGAAGTTTTGTAGAAATTTTCATGGGGTACTCGAAAGGATATCTTCCTTTACAACTAGGAGGTGTACAATATGGGTAGAAAAGGAACAATGGAAGAGGAATCAATTAACAGTATTTACTTAGATGAAACGATGACGGTGAAAATTTATAAGCCATCCTCGTTTTCCCCATTATATAAATATCACATCTGCATCATGCAGGATGGAAATGACTACTTACAATTAGGTCGTGTTGCTACGTTAAGTGATCGTTACCATGAAGACGGTACGATTGAAAATACGATTTTTGTAGGCATTCATTATCAGGACAAATATGATCGTCGTAACAAATATCACCCAGAGGGAGAACAGTTCGTTGATTATATGAAGTTTTTAGCGAATGAGGTTGTTCCGATGTTGGACGAGAAATTGCCAACGTATCACATGGGTGGGTGTCGTGCACTAATGGGAGACTCGCTTGCTGGCACAATGGCTCTTATGACAGCAGTGAAATATCCGAATACGTTCGGGAAAGTGATTATGCAGTCTCCATATGTTGATGATGTTGTCATGGAACAAGTTCAAGATAGCACAAGTGTGCAATCTATGGAGATCTACCATACAATTGGTACTGAAGAAACTGAAGTGGACACGACAAACGGTGAGGTGCAAGACTTCTTAACACCAAATCGTAAGCTTAAAGAAATTCTCCAAGATAAATGTTCCGACTATATCTACCATGAATTAGATGGCAACCACACTTGGAAACATTGGCAAAAAGACCTAAAACGTGCAATTCCTACAATGTTTGGGGATGAAACTCAATAAATTTCCCCAAGCTAAATGTCAGAAAATTTGATATAATGCAGATACACCTTTAATCAAAAACCCGTAGCTTATATAGTTTCACTATTAAGGAGGTACAAAGATGAAGTACGGTATAGCAATTTTCCCATCAAAAAAAATCCAAGACGTCGCGAACTCTTACAGAAAACGTTACGATCCTCATTACGCTCTTATTCCTCCACATGTAACGTTAAAGGAAGCTTTTGAAGAAGACGAAGAAAACACAGATCAACTTGTACAGAAGCTATCCCAAATCGCAAAAGAAACAGAGCCTTTCACTTTAAATGTGAATAAGTTAAGTACGTTTGCTCCTGTTACAAATGCGATTTACATGAAAGTTGAACCAGTAGAGGAATTGGTTAAACTCCATGAGCGTTTACACTCTGAAGATATACCGAACGGAAAAACATATCAGTTTGTGCCACACATTACGATTGCTCAAAAGCTATCTGATGATGAGCATTCGGATGTTTATGGATCATTAAAAATGATGGACCATGAATTCGAAGAAACGATTGATCGTTTTCAACTGTTGTATCAATTAGAAAACGGCATGTGGACCGTTTACGAGACATTCCATTTAGGTGAGGGTTAAGTCGAAGTGAATATTTTAAAAGTATCAAACGAACAAGAACAAAAAGATGCCTATTTTGTCCGCCAAAAAGTATTCGTAGAAGAACAGAACGTTTCACTTGAGGAAGAAATGGACCAATTTGATGATATTGCAACCCATTTTGTTGGGTATGAGGACAATCTTCCTGTAGCAGCAAGTCGCCTACGTTTTGTAGAAGGCTATGGTAAACTTGAACGCATTTGTATTTTAAAAAAATATCGTGGCCAAGGCTATGGTAAGCAAATGATTCTACACATGGAACAGGAAATAAGTAATCAAGGCTATGAAAAGTCCAAGCTGAACGCTCAAACACAAGCTTTAGACTTTTACAAAAACCTTGGATATGAAGTTGTGTCTGACGAGTTCATGGATGCTGGAATTCCGCATGTAACCATGATAAAGGAAATCAAGTGATAAGAATCCCCCTTCTGACTCTAGTAGGTCAGAAGGGGGATTCTTTTGTTTTCCAGTTTATGCTATTATAATTGTAAAATTTTACACATGATCAAGGAGTGTTCCACATGCAAGCTATACTCGCATTACTTACTGAAGTCTTTAATGCCATCACATTAAATAAGTGGAAGAAAAGTCAGGATCAGGTTCAACGCGTCTTTGCTGGTTCTGTTGTCGAATTGCTTAAGGATGAGAAGAAGTTAATGATTATGGAGCATGGTGTTGATGAAAGCTCTATTAGTAAATATGGAATTCCTGTTCAAAATGTTAGTGAATATGAATTAGGTCAGAAGCTTGAGGTTACGGTTTACTCGAATGAATTAGATCGTACGTGGTCATTAGAGCAGGGGCGTTTTGAGGTTAAAGCGATATAAGTGGGGAGAAGTTTTCTGCTTTCTTCTTTCATATAAGCCCCCTTATCTTGAAGACTTGAATCGAGATATATTGTGGTGGAGGTCCGTTGCTTTTGCGAGAGTAAGGGGATCGGTGAAACGGCAATACTCCTGCGGAAGACCGGAGTGACGAGACCCCGCAGGGAGCTTGCGAATGAGGAGGCTCGGCGCTTCGTCCGCAGGAAAGCAACCCGTTCCACAGCCCGCCGCTCTGCATAAACGCAACGGAACCACTCCACACCTTATTCAACATTCCTGCCATATAGCTGAATAACACATATCCCCCATTCCCTCACAAAAAAGCAGTTCAATTAAGGGTACATCTGTACTCCAAAACTGAACTACTCACCAGTCTCTATCTCTTTTTAATACCCTCTGAACGAAACGAGTCTTTATTTACGAAGTAAAAATAAAAGCTTCGCCCAAAAACCTTTAGGCTTTTCGATGCTTTCTTTATGCACGTTTTCTTCTAGACGCTTATTAAAATCACTCTGCAGTTGCCATTCTTTATTTTGATCTTCTCGCATGTTTCGGATTTCTTCTAATAAGAATTCACTTTTTTCCTTTTCTTGTTCCAATAAGGATTCATACTGATTCTTTTGTTGTTCCATTAATTTTTCCATATTGGTATGCGTTTTCTGCGAGAAGTTTCCAACCCCTGAACTAATGGCATGGTGATCTTGCTGAAGTTGGGAAACGGCTGTTTTAAGATGGGACACATCATTTCTAAGTTGCGTGTTCATCTCATTTGTTGCAGCTAATTCATTCGCTAATACCTTTAACAAATCTTTAAGCTGATTAGGATCTTGTAATGAATTGTCATATGTATCGGGGAGCGTTACACTCGTTTCATTACCTTCTTCCAACCTTGCTTTTTGCTTCTCCATCACTTCTTTCGCCGTATCGTCTTTCGGCTTTTCTGTATCACGTATCGCTATTATGGCTTCGATGTCAGATCGAACAAAAATACGGCGGTCTCCGTCTTTAAAAAACTCGTATCCATTTCGCTCCAAGATTTGGCCATATTTCCGAACCGTCGTAGTGGCAAGTCCAACTTCTTCAGCAACTTCCTTCGTAGAATAAGCTCGTTCATTTGGTCGTATATCGTGTCGCAATATCGAGCCTCCTTTTCTTTTAAATATGAAGGTTTTTTGGAATAAAAAAAAGAGCCTATACGCCCTTTTCTTACGGTATTTTATTCAGGTTAGAAATCGCTTTAGGCCAATGTTCTCACAATATAGCAAATTATTGTAGCGTCTACCGATATAAACGATTTTTCACCATGATTTCATCTCCAAATATACGTGATTATCCCCTATGTTTTCAACTCTGGAGAACTAGATGCTAGGCATTCAAATCACTCCTCAACTTTTTCAACTTTCATTTTCAGTAAGAGGTTTTCACTATCTTCCTTTAGCATCTTCTCAACCTGTTCGTCATCTTGAAAATCATAATTTCTCATTCGATTTTCAAGTGAAGATCGATAAACGGCTAACAACTTGGTTTCACCTAGTTTGATTTCGGTTTCTTCTTCCTTTCTAATAGCATAGCGCCACCCTTGCATACCCTCAAAATCCACAGTTAGCTGACTCTTATGTGGATTAAGCTGAACACCCGGAGCATACAAAACATATAAATTTTCATTTCCATCAGGGCTAATGACTCCAAAGCCCAAATGCCCTTCATCTAGATTTTGAATACTTTTGCCATAAGAGATTTCTGCGACACGTCCAGGGACTTTCTCGCCATCCTTATACCTTTCCACCCAGACTTTCACCCATCTCTTATCCGCTTCAGGTAAACGAAACTTAAAATCAAACAAGTGACCGAGGTTTAAATCTTCGAAAGATTTCACATAATCTGATTCAGGTGTAGGCTTAATCGTTATGTTACTATCACTTTCATTTGAACAACTCGTAACCAAGATTAATAGGAAAAGTAATAGCAATGTGAGGTAGAATTTCTTCATAGACATAACGTCCTCTCTTCAAATTACTGAACAATCAACGTTCCTTGATGAAACGTCATTTGCCAATGACCGTTATTCTTTTTCCAAATAGAACTGCGTAAAGCGTGCTGGTCTTTGGATGCTTTGTATGTTTTAAACGTCGTTAAAACAACATCAGAAGCCAATAATCTAGCATCAAAATCAGATACTGAAAAACCTTCAGCCCGTTTAACCTTTGGCAGTCGTTCTAATACATTCTCTTTACCAAAAGACTCACCCGAACTACCAAACTCCCAAAAGTCATCCGCTATTAATTGATCCAACTCATCTCTAGAAGCGCGGATTTCTGGTTTTAATAGCTTTGTCTCTAATGCATAGATTTCATCCTTAATTTGCTCATGATTGGTCATCTTCTCACCCTCTCTAATTATTTATGTAAGATACTGCAACAATATTTTATATGATAACTACTCTTCATCCTCCACTTCATCACCAGCAAAACTAGTTTTCCCCACTATATGCTCCACCGTTTCAATAACCTCAAATTGTTCAGATAAACCATTGATGATCAAAGATGAACCATCAGTAGGTTTTTCCATAAATGCGTACCAAATATGTTTTCCCTGAGAGTGAAGGGTTTTGGGCTTTATCTCCTTTTCTTCAAGTGTTATTCGAACGTATTTCACATCTGGGTTCGTAACTTTTCCATATAGCATTGGAAATGGAGAGTTTTCATTCGCTTGCATCATCAACTGATGGGAAGTAAATGGGCTGGATGTTTTTGTGTGTCCACCTCTGTCTAATGTCGCCTCCCATCCACCTGATGTTTTTTGTATAAATGCTGCTGAAAGAGGCGAGGAACCTTCACTTTTCGGCTCATAAAAAACCACTACGCCATTCTCTACCTTTTTATGATGAAAAATGGACTCATACTCCTCTATCTCAGATAAAGCATCCAGAATACTTTCTTTCGCCTTTCCCTCTGTACACCCCGAGATGAACAAGGTCATAAAAGCTAATAAAATGCTCAACCTTTTCAACAGATTCCCCTCCTACATCACAAAACCAAATCGTTTATTGGTAATATTAACATAATATGGTACACATTTTACCTTCGAACTTACATTTGATTGAATTTTCTCAACCATGTTACTGTTTGTTTGGAAGAATTTTGTGTCATAGGAAAGGAGAAACACGATGTCAGATCTTATTCAACATACACCTAAACCACGCACCCGAGATACCATACGCCGTGATCTTCAGGAAATGGGGATTCAAAAAGGAATGACAATCATGGTCCATTCCTCCCTTTCCTCTATAGGATGGGTAAATGGTGGAGCCGTAGCTGTTATCCAGGCCCTCATGGATGTGGTGACCGAACAGGGAAATATCGTGATGCCATCGCAATCTGATGATGCTGTGGATCCTTCTTATTGGAGTAAGCCATCTGTACCGGAAGAATGGTGGGAAGAGATTCGAAACACATTTCCTGCTTATCATCCTAACTATACTCCAGCATCACGTATGGGACAGATTGTGGACATATTCCGTACCTTCCCTAACGTAAAACGGAGTAGTCACCCACACAATTCTTTTGCTGCATGGGGAAAGGATAGCGAAACCATCATTCAGGACCATTCTTTAGATTTTAGTTTTGGAGAAGAATCTCCATTAAAAACCCTATATGATCTGGACGCTAACATCCTTTTCATTGGCACTGACTATGGGAGTTGTACTGCTTTTCATTTAGCAGAAAATCGCACGTATTTCAAAGAGATTATCACGAAAAAAGCTACAGTTCTTGAAAATGATGAAGAAATAAGAAAGTCGTTTCAAGACCTCGAAACACGAGAGGATTTATTTGAACAAATTGGGCTGGATTTCGAGAAACAGTATGGAGTAACAAAAGGACTAATCGGTTCCGCTTCTTCTCGCCTTTTTTCACTTCAAGAAGCTGTGGACTACGCTGAAAAATGGCTAAACCATTATTACCAAAGTGGATAATTTATTGATAAGGGGAGGAGGGCTTGGGTAGCCTCTTCCCCTATCTACATTCCCTTTACAAAACCTAAATAATTTTCTACACTTTCAGACATATTTTGATAAAAATCACACTCAATCCCCTGATAAATGCAGTTTTTGTAGAATACTTTTTTGTTTAACCCTGTTTAACGGTGGTATAGATAAGTAAATCATTCATCACAGAACTCCACTTGATTCTAACTAACCTTGATGGGGAGGCGGAGAAAGTGAAGATTAAAGCTCGAAGTTGGAGTATGTTAACAAACCAGGACAAAATGTTTCTGTTACGAGCCATTAGTCAACGTTCAAAGTTCCAACACCAGCTTGTTGAAAAGGTTTAATAGGATACAAAAATTATATAACAATTTTATCTACTACCTACTTTTAACCCTTCAGGACCTAATGAAATACACGCTTACCTAAGATTCTTCCACCCTCCTATAAAATATATTTCATCACTACATTTATAAGATGTCACTTTTTCATTTTGTAAGTATGTATTCCCCCCTTTCTGTCAATGATGGTAAGGATCTGATAGAAAGGATGAGGGGAGTTTGGAATATGCTCAAATATTAATTGAAACGATCACCGGCTTTTTATGCTTATTTGTTCTTACAAAAGTTCTGGGTAAAACTCAAATCACCCAAATTACAGCCTTTGATTTTATAGCTGCACTTGTTCTTGGAGAACTCGTTGGGAATGCTTTATACGATAAAGAAGTTGGCATATCCCAAGTACTCTATGCTGTCTTCCTATGGGGATTATTGATCTATGTAACAGAATGGGTTACACAAAAGTTTAAAGGGTCAAGGGCACTTTTAGAAGGCCGACCTAGCGTGATTATATACAAAGGAAAATTACAATATCAAAATATGAAAAAAGGCAGACTGGATATCAACCAACTCCAGCACCTTTTACGTTCTAAAGAAGTGTTCTCTTTACAGGATGTAGAATACGCAGTACTTGAAACCGATGGAACAGTATCAGTCTTACGAAAATCACTCGAACAAACACCAAGTCGTGGAGACCTTAACTTAACTCCACAAACCGTTGAGTTAGCTCGAACGTTAATTAGTGATGGCGAAATCGTTTGGGATAACTTAAAGGAAGAAGGTTTAGATGAAGGCTGGCTAGAAAAAGAACTGCAAAAACAACAATTCACTTCTGCCAAAGATGTACTCTATGCTGAATATAAAAAAGGAGAAGCCCTGCATGTCCAACCATACTAGGCTTCTCCTTTTATTTTAAATATCCATCGGTAATGGTCAATCTTATGCTCCACTTGCTCCTGCTTAATCAATGCAAGGAGGTAAGCGGTAACGGCTGTACGAAACATGAGCCATTGTGACAGCTGAGGCGTTTGAATTTCATATTCCTCACACATATATACAATCAGATCTTCATGGGCTACAGGTTCATTTTCTTTAATGAACTCTCTCAGCATATGAAGAAGCTCGTGGTGATAAGTAATATTCGCATCTACCGTTTGATGAAAGTCTTCTTCATATACCCCATGCCCCGGCAAAGCACCTTGCGCTGGAATATCCTTCAGCTTGTACAAGGATTGAATCGCCAGATGAGCATCGGTTAGAAAAGGAATCTTATGTTTATGAAGCAACTCCTCACTAAAGTAACTATCCCCTGCAAATAAACAATCATGAATGAAAATCCCTAATTGATAATAGCTATGACCAGGGAGTAAGTATGTTGTAAAGTTAAAGCCATCACGTTCATAAACCCCTTCTTGCAATACTTCATCAATAAAGATGGACTTTCCTTCTAAAAATTTGTTTCGCAACTCTGGGAGAGGATCATTTCCTCCGAATAAGTAGAGAGGCTCCAATGACGGATTGCGTAAAATGGCTTCCTCATAAAACGGAGCAAATGTATAAACGGGCCGATCCTGCTGCAAATATGACCCACCTCCGTAGTGATCGGAATGAGCGTGGGTGATAAATAGATGCGTGACCGGATAATTGTGTTCATCAAGCTGCTTTAGCACTTTTTTCATCGTTTGCGCATCTATTCCCGCATCAACAAGCATACCTGAATCTCCTTGCCAGATATAACCGATGTTGACTGGACCTTTAAAATAAAATAGGTTTTGGTTGATTTGGGTGAGCTGCATCGAAATCGACTCCTTAGGCATTCAAACGTTTACTAAATACTTTCGTTAAAATGCCTTCCTATTCCTGTTAACTCTGAGTAAATTTTATGAACTTTTGATGCATATATCGTTTTAGATGTATAGATTGCTTCTTGTTCCTGTTTATAATCTTGGTAATCTTTACGGTCTTGTTCTCTTGGTTCACGTTCTCGTAGTTGTTCTTCCAAGTTTGCTTTAAATACCGGATCAATGTAAAAGGGATCATTTTCAATTGGTTGCACACGTTCATGATAATCTTGGTATTGGTAATGCGCCACAGGTAAAATGTAACCCATATTTCATCCCTCCTATTTATTCTTTACCCTATAATTAGCATATGTATTCGTGTAAACTTCTATGTTTCATAGGGTGTCAACCTATTTTTTTTATAAATTAGGTGGTTGGTAGGAGATGGTTCCGTTACCTATTAATCTAGATAGGGAGGTTGAACTAATGTCACATATTAAAAACTTCCCATGCCAGGCACGAGAAGTTTAATCTTCCATCTTTTTTTCTAATTCCTTCATGGCTTTTTCGACTTCCCCAATTCCTTTTGTGAATTGCTTATGCCAATCCTCATGCCAGGAGTTAAATTCTTTCTCAAAATTCGCATGCTTCTTTTCAGGAAATTGGAACCAATGTTCTTTTTTATCCAAGTGTTTATGAATATCATGAATTGGCTTCATCCAATGTGGGTGAAATACTCTTGGTCGTCTCCTCATATTATCGCTTCTTCTTCCCGCAACCGCAGCCTTTTTTCTTCTTTACTCCTGACTTTGAAGATTTCTTATTTGTTTTTACAGGTTTAAATTTCTTGGAGTCTGACGATCTCACAATCACCCCATCCTTTCATACAAACTAAACCTTCTCTATAAAGTATGAAAAAGATGAGACATCCGTATGGGTAATGTCCTACTCGCCTTGAAAAATTTCAAATAAGAGTGCTACCACACCACTAATTGCAAAAATGATCCATAAAGGATATAGGATCGGAACATATAAATAACTTATCAAAACGACTGCTGAGACCCAAAAGCCCGTACACCAATGACAGCTTAATAGCTCTCCTATAAAAGCACGTAGCCCACGACCTTTTATTTCAATGTAGGTTTCCGTCTCTCCATCCTCTGTTTCATGCTCTACATATCGATGAAATGGCTTTCTTATCCACTCTGTAATCGAATCGTACACGAATAAACGAGTAATTCGAAAGCTTGCAAAAACTAAGATTAATAGTTCCATCCATGACACAGACATCCTTCTCCTCCCTCCTTTATCATAGTTTATGTTTCTAGGACGAGGAGGTTGTGAGGATTTTTTTAATTAAACCAAAAAGCTGACCGATTTTAAGGTCAGCTTTTACGCTTGGAGCTAGATCCATGAAAATGGTGGACGACCGTCATCTTCTTTCTCATCTTGTTCTTCTACCTCTTCAACGGTCTCTTCTTTTACTTCTTCTTCCTCTTGACCACGTGATCCGCGTGGCCCGAAAAACGGATCAAATGGAGGGCGGTTATGAGGACGGCGTCTTGGCTCCACAAAGACGTTATCCGCATAAATCACTAAGTCATCTACCTTGATCACTTTCTTTCTATCTGACATGCCATTTCACTCCTTCAAATTCTTCCGTGGTGATGTAACCAATGAGATTGTGTAACGCTTCTTCACCTAACACAAAGAAAGGTGAATACATCACATAACACGTTTATCGATAATATCCTATGACCAACACCTAGAACATGTATAGGCAAAAGCCCTTGTATGGAAAAAGAAAAACAAGTGAAAAATCAGACCAAGCATATTTTCAGTTACTAAATCTGTCTTATAAGGATCTTCTTATAAAATATTTAAATACGGGCTCATGCCCACACATTCAGGGCACAAGCACATATTCTATTAAAGACAATAAGTCAATAAATCGAGAAAGGGGAAATGACACATGGGTTGTGGAAAAAGACACGACACTGAAGGCTGTGTATGTGACATATTAAAAGAGATCGTTGATGCTCAAAACGATGTTACAGATGATTGTAACTCCAGCTGTGAACAATCTATTAACGAACTAATGGGTGATGTTGGAGGTAACAGTTTAGATACAGTACCAGTAATCCTATACTGCAAAGATTGCAAACCATTCAAAGGGTTTGGTGCTCGCCGCGGAGAGATTGGTCACATCCGCGAAAGCTTCATCTTCCGCGTAAAAGAGGTAGACGAAGATTGCGAATGTGCACTTCTAGAGCTACTTCTTGATCCAACAGCTAAAGATGACAAACCAGAATCTCCTACATGCCAAAAAACTGACGACCTAACCGCAACAGGCATCTGCATCACAGTTGACCTTAGCTGCTTCTGCCACATCACTTGCCTACCAGCAATTGATGCAATGGCGTAAGAAAAGCGGAAGCGCCTACTAAGTAAGAAAAAGCCAGGTACCTCACGCTTAAGGTACCTGGCTTTTAATTCGTCATTTAGGATGGTCAGAGTTTCTTAAACAGACTTTCTAGCATTCTTAATTTTATACATATGTTGATCTGCTAACACGTACAGCCTTTCCATATTAGAAAAAGAAGAAGGGACATGAGCCATACCGATCGACATGTTTATCTTAATGGTGTCTTCCTGCTCATTAAACTGATTAAAGGTTTCATTTATTTGGTGACGTAGCCTACCCACATCTTGTTCGTTACCTTCTATAATAATCGCAAACTCATCGCCACCAATTCTTGTTACAGTTACATGGGGTGAAGAGAATTGATTCAACAGTTGACCAATAACCCTGATCACCTCATCCCCTTTTTTATGACCATATTGATCATTAATTAATTTTAGGTCATCCATATCACAAAGGATAATACCAACAGAACGATCTTCTTTCAGATCAAACTGTTTCATCAACCGCTCGAAGTAATCTCGATTATAGACTCCTGTTAATGAGTCATGATTAGCCTGGTATTCCAACCTCCTCTGTAATTTCACTTTATCATCAATATTACGAATAATACCCTGTAACCCCGTCATGATCCCTCTTTCAAAAATGGGTGTGCAGTATTCCTCAAACCAATGGAATTCCCCATAGTCATCTTTCCATCTCTGAACAATAGGCTTGCTGTAATCAAGGTCACCTGTCACTTTTTTATACAATAAAGGAAAGTCTTCTGGATGAATTCGTTCAAAAATAATGTATGGGTTTTCAAAACTTTTTTGAACAATGTTTCCACCTAATACATGTTCTATGGAAGGACTTAAGTAATGAAACTTCATTTCAGGCTCAACATCACATATATAGATGATATCTTTTGAGTTTTCGACTAATTGATAGATTCTTTTTGCATTCGATAATTTTTCTTGCATCTTGATCCAACCAAAGTAATATAATCCGAATATCCCTACTATTGCTCCGATCAATGTCAGGCTAAGCTCTAACCACTCCACATCCTTACCTCCCCTAAATGACACCTATTTCTCCATACAAAAAAGCGGCCCGAAAAAATCGGAACCACTTTAATTTAGGTTCTATTATTTCTTCGGTAACCCGGCTACCATAGATTGCTCCTTAGGCCCGTGGCTTTGCGTCCTTATCTTATCAATAAGTTTGCCTTTGTCAGTATATTCACATTTCTTGTATTAGTATAATATAAATGGGACTTAATACCAATGTTTTCGACAAAATCATACAAAGTTTATTTTCTGTAAGTCATTGTACCCAAAAATTGTTTTATTCAAACAGGAAGAAAAAACCAGACTTAAAACCCTTTTAATTCAATACTTTCTATAGAATCAAATGGAATCTCAACTCTGAATGGACGTTGAAGAATTTTCATGGACACTACACCATCCTGATAATCTTGAATCCATCCTCTATAACTTTTTTCACCTGTAAACACTTCACACTTCATTCTTGGAACACTGGATGGAAGGTTAACAAAATACTCGACTTTTTCTTCTAGATTCATATCTTTAAAACGATCTCGTCTTTTCCGGTTCGAAAATGAAACTCTAGGTCGTTCATCCTCTGCTTCATCATCTTCTTCTGTTTCCTGAACCTCTTCTTCTACTGCCTCAGGTTCTTCAGATTCAGTCTCTTCTTTTTCTTCAGTGTCCCACACACTTTGTTTTTTAGATTTAGAGGTTTCTGATTCGGCTGCCTTTAAGCCGAATTTATCCTGTCCTTTATTTCGTTTTTCCCAACTTCGACTCCGTTCTTTCTTTTGCGATGTAGCGTTCGTCTCTTCTTTCGACTGAGGTGCTTTTTTCTCTTCTTGTTTTGCTACTTTGTCTTCTGGAACGGAACGGTATGTGGATTGCATCCTAGGTTTTGCAGCTTGGAATTCAGGCTGAGTAATATAGAGCATGGGCTCACGGGCTACACTTTTTTGTTTTGCCATCAACATACACTCCCCTATGGTGATATTCTTCAAACTAGTATATGCAAGGAATGTAGTGATTGTGCCCATTTTTAAAAATTCTTTCACAAAATGGAATGGGAAGGGCTTATTTACAAAAAATTCACTGAAGCTTTAGCCTATTTTCACAATCTTGCGCTAGGATTAGGGTAAGAGACTGTTTAAGGAAGGACATGATCATGCTTAGTATGGTAAACACAGAGAGAAAAAACACGAAAGCTTATCAACTATTCAGCTCTTGGCTCGACAAAAAAGCTTTCTCAACTCATTATCAACCTATTGTTTCTCTTCAAAAGGGAAGCATTTACGGGTATGAAGCACTGACAAGATTTCCTCAAAATCAAATATTCAGCCATCCTGGTGAGTTATTTTCTTATGCCAGTGATGTGAATCATTTATATCAATTAGAAAAGATTACAAGGGAATTGGCGATTCAATCTGTACATCAAGCCTTAAAAACAACTGAAACGCTATGGATTAACCTCTCACCTGAGGTAGTTCATGATGAAGGATTTTCGACAGGATATACACGTTCATTATTGGACTACTTCGGACTAAGAGCTGATCAAATTGTTTTTGAAATTACTGAACGTAGTGCCATTCGAGATTACCCAGCTTTTAAAAACGCCTTAGAACATTATCGAAAGCAAGGGTTTATGATTGCAATCGATGACGCAGGAGCTGGGTATTCGTCACTTGAGGCTATAACTGAACTTCACCCTGATTTTATAAAAGTAGATCGCTCATTGATTCATAATATTGATCAGTCCATCACACGTCAATATATGCTAGAGGCTTTGCTACAGTTAACCGATAAGATCGGTGCGGAAATGATAGCAGAAGGTGTAGAAACACAGAAAGAATTAGAATGGACTACAAAACTAGGGGTTCCATATGCACAGGGCTATTTTTTAGCTCGACCTGATTATCCGATTCCTAGGTTGAATGAACAATGCCTTGGTCTATTCCAATCTGATATCGATCATTATCGAGTAGAGTTTACTTTTCATGAGGAAACTACAATGAAGGATTTAATGAACATAGTAGCTCAATTTGAAGGTCGATTTGATACAAGTTGGGTTAGGATGAAGATTTCATCATTTCATTCATTAGTTCCATTCACTGAAATTGTTCAGTTTATATGTAATGTTGAGAACCGCCCTGCGATCGAATGGGACGAACCTGTTTGGGAGTATTTTATGGGGTATCGCGCGCAGGTTGATATGTAAAAAAAGCAGCTCACACATTCGTGTAAGCTGCTTTTGCTTTACTATTTAGCGTCCGATAATGTGATAACCGGAGTCAACGTGTAGAATTTCACCCGTTAGACCACGAGAAAGATCACTCATTAGATAGTAAGCTGTATCGCCGACTTCTTCCTGAGATGTTGGACGGCGTAATGGTGCGCGTTCTTCAATATGCTTAAGGATCGAGTTGAAGTCGCCAACACCTTTTGCTGATAGTGTACGGATAGGACCAGCTGAGATTGCATTAACACGGATTCCGTGCTGACCAACACTTTCAGCAAGGTATTTTACGCTTGCGTCAAGGCTTGCTTTAGCAACACCCATAACGTTGTAGTTTTGAACAACGCGTTCGCCACCAAGATACGTTAGGGTTACGATGCTTCCGCCTTCTTTCATAAGTGGCGTTGCAGCGCGTGTAACAGCTGTAAGTGAGTAAGAGCTGATGTTGTGAGCTGTTAAGAAACCATCACGGCTTGTGTTCAGGTAGTCCCCTTTCAGCTCTTCCTTATCAGCAAATGCGATACAGTGTGCTAAACCGTGGATTACACCAACGTCCTCTTGGATTTGCTGGAATGTAGATTCAATATTATCATCATCCGTTACGTCACACTCATAGAACAATGCATCTTGTCCCTCAAGTGTACCCGCAAGATCACGTACAGATTTTTCAAAACGCTCAGCAGCATACGTGAAAATTAGACGCGCACCTGCATTGTGAAGCGATTGAGCAATCCCCCACGCAATACTGCGTTTATTTGCAACACCCATGACAACATATGTACGACCTTCGAGTGAAAAATTCATGAATTCGCCCTCCTCAACGTGCATTTAAAAGTTATTTTCAGAATTAGTATTTGTTATTAGTACCTGATACTATTTTATACAAAACCCATCTAAAACACAAGTCATAATGTATTGGTTTCAGTTTAAGGAGCTAGGGGTGTCAGATACTCTTTATGACAGTTCCCGAATTGTATTGAGGTTAAGCATGGGAATCTTCTTATTCAGTATGGGGTTTTGGGCCGGAGGTTATACATTTTCCTGGTGGAGCTCCTTCCTTTGTGTGCGGAGCTTTCTCACTTCTGCGCTGAGCTACCTCGCTTCTGCGCGGAGCTCCTCCGCTTCTGCGCGGAGCTCCTCCGCTTCTGCGCGGAGCTCCCTCGTTTCTGCGCGGAGCTACCTCGCTTCTGCGCGGAGCTCCCTCGCTTCTGCGTGGAGCTCCCTCACTTCTGCGTGGAGCTCCCCACTAAAAACAAAAAACGTCCAGGGAACCAATCCCTAGACGTCTTCCAAACTCCCTAACACCAATCACAAAATTCGAGATCCATGCGGAGTTCATCTACATATTCTGTTGAACCTGTCACAACAAGGCGATCGCCGAGTAAGAGTTCAGTGTCTCCATGAGGTACGATGGAGTCTTTGCCTCGGAATATACGAACCATGATTACATCACCAGTGAATGGGAAGTTGCGTAAATACATGCCATCGTATTCAGAGTTATTCATATTAATCTGATACAACTGGCTTTCCTGGTTCGTTAAAATATTGACTACGCTTGGTGCGACGATTAAGGCTTTTAATAAAGCTTTTGATGATAGGAATACGGAGAATACTTCAATTCCGTGTGCTTTCAGCTGTTGATCAAGCTCAGGCGATTCTGAGCGAGAGATCACACGAGATACGCCATGTTCTTTTGCATACATCGCAATATCTGCGTTGAGCTTTTCATCCCCAGTTGAAGCTACAAGTAAATCAACATCAAACACACCGTATTCGGCTAATTGTTGCGTATCATATGATTCGACTTCGTTAATTTCAAAGCAAGAGCTACTAATTTTGTCATCAATCTTATCCACTTTCGTATGATATAAATGGGTTTCGTACAGCTTAGGATCTAATTCACGGACAACTGGCAATGTCATGCGGTTGGAACCAATGAACGCCACGGTTTGCTGATACTCCACCTCTTCTTCATTTTGATAAAGCTTTTTAAATACAACCGGCGCTACTAGACAGGAGAGCACGGATACAAGAATTAAGGCACCTGATACTTCAGATGAGATAACCCCCATCTTCTCCCCAATTGTAGCTGCAGCGATTACGAGTGAGAGTTTTGCCGTCAAGATTGATCCTGTTGCAAAAACTTCTCGCCATGAATACCAACGTCTCATAATAAGCGCTGGAAGCATTTTGGCCACAACAAGCGCTAAGAATAAGAGTGGCATGAGTACAAGAATTTTTCGATCTTGGAATAAGGAAGGAATATCAATCCCAACCCCGACCATCACGAAGAAAATCGGAATTAAAAAACCATACCCGAAACTATCAAGACGCTCAACCATCTCGCGGTTTGGTGAAAGTAACGCGACTACTACACCTGCAAGGAAGGCACCAAGAATATTTTCAGCCCCAACGGTTTCGGAGATTCCTACAAGGACCATAATGATCGCAAAAACAGCACGTGTATCAATCTGAATTGTTCCATGAGACATGGTTTCAACAAATGAACGATTTTGAAAATGCTTTCCGACAAAGTAAATCAGAACACCTGCAGCGAATAGAATGAGAAGCAACCACATGCTGCCATGTCCTTCACCATATAGGGAAACGAATACTGCAAGGAGGATCATGGTACTCAAGTCAGCAATAACCGTAACAAGTAACACGATTTGACCAATATTACTCTTGAGCATTTGAGCATCCTTCAATGTTGGCACAACCACGCCAAGGGAAATCGTTGAGATAATTAACGTCATTAAGAATACATTATCAATCAGCCCAACTAAGACAAATATATAGGAAAGCCCTAGTGATAACGTCAAGATAAATAAGAACATACTACCTGCAACAGCCAATGTATTCGGAGCTGTTTTACCAGACGGAAGCTTCTCCTTATCTCGCTTCTTTCCACCTACAAAAGCGGAAAAGTCGATCTCAAGCCCACTTAAAAACATGAGAAAAATAAATCCTAGTGTGGATAACGTCTCGAGCCACATGCCCTCTTCCACAACGTCCAAACCACTCTTACCTATGATTAAACCAACAATGATTTCCGCAACGACAACCGGTATGGTTTTCAAACGAAACCGATGAAGGATTATGGGCGTGATAAATGCTGCTAGAATAACGATAACAAGTGATGTTACAGAAGCTGATGAGTGCTCCATTCAATCGCCCTCCTTTTTGAAAATGAATGTATAAGTTGTAGCTCATAGTTGTCTAGCTTCAGCGCCTAGCAACGATGGGAGTTCCCTCGCCTCCGTTCGATAAGTCAACATCGATTCGCAAGCTCATCGTGTTTCCTTTATCTTACTACGGGCTCAGTCCACTCCCATCGTTGCTAAATAGGCGCTTACGCTTTTATTATTAAGAAATGAGCAGGTGTAGCTTCAAGAAGGTTGAAGCCATACCAAAATAAATTAAAATTGAAATGATGTCGTTAATCGTTGTGATAAATGGCCCTGAGGCTACAGCCGGGTCCACATTAAGCTTGTGCATAATTAATGGAACCAATGCCCCTGCCAGTGTCGCAACAATTAAGGCAGCCATAATGGAAATTCCTACGAGTAAACCTAAGAAAAAGTCACCCTTCCATACGTATACAATGCCTGTAATCAATACACCACATGTTGTCCCTGTAATGAGACCTGTTCCGGCTTCACGTAAGACGAGCTTAAAGATACCATCTTTTTCATTATCCCCAGTCGCAATACTTCTTACAGCAACAGCTAGCGCCTGTGTCCCTGTATTTCCAGCCATTCCGGCAATAAGGGGGATAAATACAGCCAGTATAGCAACTTCGTTTAAAGTGTGTTCAAATTGTCCGATGAGATTCGCTGTTAATGTACCCAAAAACAGCAAAATCACAAGCCAAGGTAGGCGCTTTTTCGCCGCTTGAAACGCATGTTCATCTGGTCGCTCCATATCCGAAACACCAGCAAGCTTGGAATAGTCATCGCTTGCCTCTTCTTCCATTACGTCCATTACATCATCGACGGTAATAATTCCAAGCAGGTGATTTTGAAAGTCTGTAACAGGTAAGGCAAGAAAATTGTAGTCACGCATCATGCGTGCTACCTCTTCTTGGTCTTCTCCCACTTGAACCGACACAACGCGATCACTCATGACTTCGGATATATACCATTCATCTTCTGCTATAATAAGGTCTCGTAATGAAATAACGCCAACTAAATGCTTATCTTCATCTATGACGAATATATAATAGATCGTTTCAGCATCTGGTGCTTCTTTCCGCAAATGAAGCATGGCCTCACGTACTGTTTGGTTAGCGTGAACGACAACAAATTCAGTCGTCATAATACTTCCAGCGGTTTTTTCTTCGTAATATAACAACTCTTTAATATCAGAAGCCGCTTCGTCATCCATAATTGTAAGGTAGCTAGCTACTTGATTTTTATCGAGTTCATTTAATATATCTGCCGCATCATCCGTTGAAATCTCTGATAACACTTGAGCTGCAAAACGAGGGTCCATTTCTGTAAAATAGGTCTCAGTTTCCTCTAGATCAATGTGCTCCATAACGTCTGCCATTTCTTCAGGCGACAAATATGTATAAATTTGCATTCGAATGTCTTGTGTCTGCTCTTCAAAAATCTTCGCTTGATCATAAGGATGCATCTCGAGGAACTCTGCACGAAATTGATCAATTTGATCGTTAAAAAGAGCATCTTGTATTTTCTCCCAGAGCTCTCGTCTTTCTTGTTCTTCAAGGTATTCCATGGAAATTCCTCCTTATGTCCAGCATAGGTATGCAATAGATGATCCTCATAAACAACGATAGATTGTACAACAATTTTCGTTTAAGACCGTTTAATCGTAAAGTCCAACTATTGCTTTGTCAACGGATGTAAATCATTTTCCTATAAACTTTCTTCCTATTTTAATATAGTCGAAATGAAGTTCTTAAAAAATACCAGAGAATGGTGTACACTTTTCATTGGAATGTATTTTTGGATTTCAATCTCGTTACAGGAGTCACATCTTACCTAATAGATTGATATTTTATATTACAATTGTTTTAAAGCTTTATAACACCATTGCATGAGAAAGGGAATATCCCATGAGTAAAAATCAAGGCATCAATTTGGATTTCACATTAATCATGATTGTTTTAGGGCTTGCTTGCGTTAGCTTTTTCGCCCTTTATACAATAACACCTTCGTTACCGTCAAAATATGATGGATCGAACTTTTTAGAAAAACAAATCTTTTGGTACGGGCTCGGATCATTTGTGATTGCGATGGTCATGCTGATTGATTATGATCGATTGCGTCAGTTCGCTTGGTTCATATACGGTATTGGTGTGTTACTACTCTTAATGCTTGAATTGAATATTCCCGCTACTTTTGTTCATGGTAACAACGGTGCGGTCAGTTGGTTCAAGTTTCCTGGAATCGGTACTGTTCAACCCGGTGAATTCATGAAAGTATTTCTGGTCATCATTCAGAGTCATATTATTGTACGGCACAACGAAAAGCGACCTGTTTACCGAGGAGTGAAGGATGACTTATGGCTACTAGCTAAGATCATCGGCGTCGCGCTCCCACCGATGGCCTTAATCGCAAAACAACCAGACTTAGGTACCTTTTTAGTCCTTGCCGCTATTACAGGAGCTCTGATTCTTGTTTCAGGCATACGTTGGCGCATCCTTTTAACAATTACGGGCGCCATCTCCATTGTCGCAAGTGTTATTGTCTTTATGTTCATTCTATTTCCAAATGAAACAGAGCAAATTCTAGTTGAATCAAACTTTGGTCACGTTACAGAACGTTTTTACGGCTGGTTACAACCTGAAGAATATAAGGATTACGGTTATCAGCTCATTCGTGCCATGATGGCCATTGGGTCTGGTCAATTATTAGGTAAAGGTCTCATGGGTATGCAAGTGTATATTCCAGAGAGGCATACAGATATGATTTTCACCGCCATAGCTGAACAATTTGGTTTTATCGGTGCGAGTCTTGTGTTAACGTTATTCTTCTTACTGATCTATCGCATTATTCATACAGCACTTGAAAGTAATGATCCATTTGGGAGTTATTTATGTGTTGGAATGATCGGGATGTTTACGTACCAAATCTTCCAAAATATTGGCATGTCTATTAAACTACTCCCTATCACAGGTTTGCCTCTTCCATTCTTAAGTTACGGTGGAAGTTCAACGCTCACCTATTTGCTTGCCATTGGAATCATTCTCAACGTCCGTTCACGAACCAAATCATTTATGTTTGATTAACCGAAACATTGGTTACTATAAAACTTAGTGATCCAAGACTTTAGTGAAGAGGCCACCAGATTGGCTCTTCACTTTTTTCATATTAGGAGGCGATATCATTGAAGGTTGATGTAATTGGGGATGTTCATGGTTGCTTGGGAGAATTGATGGAGCTTTTTGAAAAAATGGGCTATAAAACTGATGGTGATGTACCGCTTCACCCTGAAGGACGTATTCCTGTTTTTGTAGGAGACTTAACAGATCGCGGACCTTATTCACTTGAGGTGATACGGATCGTCTACAGGTTGGTAATCGAGAAAAATCTAGCGCGATATGTCCCAGGTAATCACTGTGATAAGCTTTATCGGTATTTCCTGGGGAATCCCGTGACACATAAGCACGGCCTTGAGACCACAGTTGCTGAGTATGAGGCTCTCTCAAAGGAAGAACAAGCCGATATAAAGAGCATGTTTATGAAATTGTATGATGCATCTCCTCTATACTTGGAGATCCCTGAAGTAAACGCCGTAATCGCTCATGCTGGGATTAAAGAGCGCTACATAGGACAATCAGGGAAAAAGGTGAAATCCTTTGTACTGTATGGTGATACGACGGGAGAGTTTCACGAAAATGGGATGCCTGTTCGGAGAGATTGGGCAGCACATTATGAAGGTGATAAATGGATTATCTATGGACACACACCTGTACGTGAGCCTCGCTTTAAAAACAAAACCGTTAATATCGACACAGGTTGCGTATTTGGTGGGGCATTATCAGCATTCAGACTTCCTGAGGAGAAGCTAGTGATGGTACCTTCTAAACAAGAAGAAGTTCCGGAAAAGTTTCGGACGTTTGAGGATTGATTTTGATTAGGAAGCTGAGTTTCCATATGGGAACTCAGCTTTTTTGGATGAGTGGTAGCTGGTCTCTCTCGAGTAGGTGTTGCTTTCCATAGGGTTCGCGTCGCTTTCCATCGGGTCGGTGCTGCTTACCATCGCCTCTCTACAAACCACCGCTCAACCCTTTCATATCCTCAGGACTACCAGCTTCAATCTCCACTATTTCCTTACTGGTAGGGTGAACAAACGAAATCGAACAACAATGCAAGGCTTGCCTTTCGATCTCACCCAACATCCCACCATACAAAGAGTCTCCGAGCAATGGATGGCCTATATAAGAAAAATGCACACGAACCTGATGAGTGCGTCCGGTCTCAAGTCTCACTTGAATCAACGACCGCCCCGCCATGCATTGGAGCACCTGATAATGAGTTACAGCCGTCTTCCCCTCTTCTAAATCAACCATTCGCTCAATAATAGATCCTGGCTTTCGTCCAATCGGATAACGTATCGTGCCTTCCCTTTCATTTAACCGCCCTTCAACTACTGCTATATAAGTTCTGTGAATTCCATTATTCTCTTGGCTTCGACCTAGAATCGAGTGGATATATCGATTTTTAGCTACTAACACAATCCCCGACGTATCTCGATCAAGCCTAGTAATAATATGAGCAGTGGATTGAATCCCTATCTCATCATAATAGGCCATTAACCGATTAGCTAATGTGTCCTCTAAGTTATGAATAGAAGGAATTGTGGCAAGATGAGCTGGTTTGTTTAACACAATGACCTCTTCATCCTCATACAAAATCTCAATTGGCTTATGGACGGGTTGTAAGTGCCTTCCCCTTTGTTCTGGGGGAAACCGAACCTCTAATTGATCACCTTCAGCAACATAAGAACGTACCGTAACAAGATGCTCGTTCAACAAAATTTGGCCTTCCATTTTGACCGTTTTCACTAGTGAACGTGAAAAAGCTCGTACAGACATTAAGTAGTCTCGTACGAGCATGCCATCCTGTTCTTCTTGAATGATCCACTTCAACGTGATGGCCCCTTTCCTTTACTGTTCATCTGTAATAAACGAGTCATGTACTCGTTTCCAGAATGGGAATGGTCTGAACCTTGCAAAACGGACTTTTTCTCGCGCTACACGGCATTGAATGGATTTCACGTCAGAATATTGTCGTGTAATATGATCCAGTGTGATCATGAAGCTTCGATCATGCAGTGGCTTTAATAAACATGTATGATGTTTAGGCAAAATCAGCGGAGATCCTACTGTACGGAACACACGGTTATTGATGGATGCCATTTCGGTGATTTGTATCGCTTCTAAAGACGGGTGAATAATCGCGCCACCAAGCGCTTTGTTATACGCAGTACTTCCAGAAGGGGTTGAAATACATAATCCATCTCCACGGAATGTTTCAAAGTGTTCGCCTTTGATCTCGACATCAAGCACAACGGAACCTTCAGCCGTTTTTACGGAACACTCGTTAAGCGCTAAAAAGCGATCTTCCTCCCCATCCCCTTTTGGACGAATCGTGATTTCAAGTAATGGATACTCCACCACTTGGAAGGGTGTGCGAGCAACTTCGATAATAAGCTTTTCCAGTTCTTTTGGCATCCAGTCCGCATAAAACCCTAAATGCCCTGTATGTACGCCAATGAATGCAGTTTTATCTAGGCGGTGGATATACGTATGAAACGCCTCTAATAGCGTCCCATCTCCTCCGATTGAAATAACCAAATCGGGTTCTTCATCATCCAAAACTAAGTTAAATTCAGTTAAGTAATTTTTCATTTTAGCTAAAATTTCATCTGAAACTGAATCGCCTTTTGATGTGAGTGCATATTTCACTCTCATTACCCCCTCTTCGTTTCTATATATTGCTTTCAAGAATCGTCGTCTGTTTCATCATCGTGCTTATGTCTGAATATTGCTTGGGCTTCTTGAATTTCATTTCGAATTTTAGACATTTCCTCATCAAGCTGAAAAGCTGCCTCAGATGCTCTCTTTAAACGAGATTGTACATCTATAGGAATTTGTCCACTGTACTTATAGTTTAAAGAGTGCTCATTTGTAGCCCAAAAATTCATCGCCAATGTACGAATTTGAATCTCAGCTAACAACATTTTCTCGCCATGAATGGTTTCCACAGGATACTCAATAATGACATGAAACGAGCGGTAACCACTATCTTTCTTTTTTGTAATGTAATCTTTTTCTTCAATAATCTCAAAATCTTTCCGTCTTCTCAGCATATCGACAACAGTGTATATATCATCAACAAATTGGCATACAACGCGCAGGCCTGCTATATCCTGAATTTCATATTCGAGATGGTTATGAGGTGTTTGTTTCTTTTTTGCCTTGGATAAAATACTTTTAATAGGTTTTACCCGACCTGTTACGAATTCAATCGGCGAATGCATGGAACCATATTCATACTGGGCACGCATCCCTCTTAGTTTTACTTTAAGTTCATCTACCGCCTGATTGTAAGGCGCTAGGAACATATCCCAATTCACTATTCCGGCACCACCTTTTGTCGATCCAAACGTGTATCAGTCACGCATTATTTTCATGAAATTTTCGTTGGTCTGTTCTATGACCACATCCAACTTCAGCGCCTACAATTATTACGATATAAGAACAGATAGCTTGTATCTTCTTTTGCTTATCTTGCTGCGCAGAGTCCAGTCCATACATCGCTATTGGAACGCTTAAGCTGTACCATCAATTGTATCACAAATAGAAAAAATGGATAATGATTGCATTATCCTTTAACATCATCAATAATAGGTACGGCTAAATCGATCGTTTTATTGGAGGAATCAGCATGTCACAAGAGATTGAAATCGAATTTAAAAATCTTTTAACTCAAACAGAGTATGAGCTGTTAACAGAGGAACTTCCTTTTGATACAGATCACCGCTTCACCCAAACCAATTACTACTTCGAAACAGAAGAATTTGATTTAAAAGAGCGTGGATGTGCTCTTCGCATCCGTAAGAAAAAAGACTCCTGGACAGCGACTTTAAAAGAACCTCATGTTGATGGCTTGCTTGAAACCCATGATACCCTTACCGAGGAAGAAGTTCGTGCTTGGATGAACGACGTGCCATCTCCTGCTCCAAACATTGAGTTAAGGTTACAGAACATGGGACTTTCATTTTCTGAAGTCCAATTTAAAGGGGCTCTTATCACAGAACGTATGGAAGTGCCTTATAAGGATACACTACTTGTCCTCGACCGTAGCCATTATAACCAACAAACAGATTATGAGCTGGAGTTAGAAGCTAAGGAAAAAGAACATGGTGAGCGCGTTTTCAATGAGATTTTAAATCAATACTCCATCCCCAAAAGGGAAACACCAAATAAGATTCAACGTTTCTTCTCAACTGTCTCAAAATCATATTAATTGAGTTTTTGAGCTAAGCGTTGCTACAATATAACAAAAGTCAATGCTGCCAAATCAGCTAACTACAAAAAGACACATGGACACCCTTTTTTTGATAAAAGGACAAGTATCGTGAATGTTTATGATAAATATAACGCGAAAGAGGACTGTATATGAACGACTATCCAGGCACTTTATACGAAGCTATTGGAGGATCTGCAACGATTCATCATTTAGTGGAAGCCTTTTATGCACGGGTTGCTGAACACCCTGATTTATATCCAATTTTCCCTGATGACCTGACGGAAACGGCACGGAAGCAGAAACAATTTTTAAGCCAGTTTCTTGGTGGTCCCGCATATTACACCGAGGAGCACGGGCACCCTATGTTAAGAGCCCGACATTTACCGTTTGAAATCACTCCTTCCCGTAAAGACGCCTGGTTAGCATGTATGAGTGATGCATTAGAGGAAGCAGAAGTTGAAGAACCCTTTAGAAGTGCCATTTTTGAAAGGCTAACCCACACAGCTCAACACATGATGAACACACCAGAAGACAGGAAAGGAGAATGACCGTGAGTTGGAAAATGACTGGGGACCAAAACAACACGAATGAAACAACAAATGCCCAGTATGGTTTTTTCGACCTTTTAAATAAGCCGGTAGAGATCTATGTCTTTATCGATCCACTTTGTCCTGAATGTTGGTCTTTAGAGCCTTTTCTAAAAAAGCTCACGTTGGAATACGGACGGTATTTCACCATTAGACCGATCGTAAGCGGGAAGCTCACCTCCTTGAATGCTGAAACGTTTGAGAAACCTGAAGATTTAGCGAAAGGATGGGAAAAAATAGCTTCTCGAACTGGGATGAGTTGTGATGGTGACCTCTGGTTTGAAGATCCAATTTCCTCTCCTTGGCTTGCAGCTTTAGCCATTAAAGCAGCTGAATTACAAGGTCGAAAAGCTGGGATGCGCTTTTTACGTAAGGTACAGGAATACCTATTCTTGAGTAAACAAAACGTTTCAAAGGAAGAAGTATTACTCCAGTGTGCTGAAGATGCGAAGTTGGACATCGACGAATTCAAGCGTGACTTGAAATCCGATTCAGCCAAAAGAGCACTTCAATGTGACCTTAAACTCACACGTGAAATGGATGTTGACCAAATCCCCGCCATTGTCTTGTTCAATCAACAGGAAGAGGATGAGGGATTGAAGGTTACAGGATTATATCCGTACGATATTTACGTAAGTGTTTTACAAGAAATGCTTCAAAAGTATCCTAAGCCAGCTTCTAAACCGACATTAGAAGAATTTTTAAAACATTACGGATTCGTTGGCTCAAAGGAAATTTCAGTCGTCTTCGATTGGTCTGAACAAAAAACGAAGTGCGAGATGAAGAAGCTTCGTCTCAAACAAAAAGTTAAAGAATACCCCGTAAAATACGGTACATTCTGGCGTTATGTATAGGTGTTCTCTCGCTTGTTGAAATTCAACAAGTGAGTGGACATCTATTTTTTATGGTTCATGCATATAATGATGGAAAAAGCGTGTATGGAAGGGGCGATGTTCATGAAGTGGATCCCTATTTTTTGGCTCGTTATGACTGTGTTAGCGTTTCTTTTTAACTTGCTAGGGATGATGAGGCTTGTTCCATTTATACTTAGTATGCCAATTTTATTCGTTACGATTTACTTCACGATCTTTAGTTTCACGCATCGTAAATCATTTCGAGGATTACGTTAATACTCAATCTTAAAAAGCTGCTCCCTCAATGATGGGAGCAGCTTTTGTTCTATTTTATTCTTTTACTAATTTCTCAAATTCAGCTAGCTTTTCTTCGAATACATCAAGAGCCGCTTCGATCGGATCTTTTGATGTCATGTCTACTCCAGCATGTTTCAACACTTCAATTGGGTAATCGCTACATCCTGCTTTCAAGAAGCCTTTGTAGCGTTCTACTGCTGGGTCGCCTTCTTTAAGGATTTGGTCCGCTAATGCAGTTGCTGCAGAGTATCCTGTCGCATACTGATAAACATAGTAGTTATAGTAGAAGTGAGGAATACGAGCCCACTCAAGGCCAATTTCGTCATCTACTACGATATTTTTACCGAAGTATTTTTCATTTAAATCATGATAGAGTTCAGTCAGTTTATCAGCAGTAAGGGCTTCACCATTTTGCTCCCGCTTATGAATATCGTGCTCAAACTCAGCGAACATGGTTTGACGATATACTGTGCCACGGAAGCCTTCTAAGAAGTTGTTAAGAAGATAAAGTTTACGCTTCTTATCTTTTGTTTCTTTTAACAGATAGTCATTTAACAATGCTTCATTACACGTTGATGCTACCTCTGCTACGAAAATCGAGTAGTTTCCATAACGGTACGGCTGATTATTCGTTGTATAGTAGCTGTGTAAGGAGTGACCTAACTCGTGAGCTAATGTAAATAAGTTGTTCAGGTTATTTTGCCAGTTCATCAGGATGTAAGGGTTTGTACCGTAAGAGCCTGATGAATACGCTCCACTACGTTTCCCTTTATTCTCATCAACGTCGATCCAACGATTTTTATACCCTTCTTTAAGGATGTTTGTGTATTCTTCCCCTAATGGCGCCAGACCTTTTAACACAAGCTCCTGTGCTTCCTCATAAGGAATGTCCATATCCACATCCTGCACAAGGTCTGCATATAGGTCATACATGTGAAGCTCATCAAGCCCAAGCACTTCTTTACGTAAATCTACGTAGCGATGAAGAGCTGGTAAGCGGTCATTAACTGCTTCAACTAAGTTATCATATACCTTCTCAGGAATATTGTTTTTATCTAACGCAGAATGGCGCGCAGAATCATAGTTACGAATATTTGCAGAGAAGTTATGCTTTTTCACTGCTCCACTTAATGTTGAGGAGAACGTATTCTTGAACTTCCCAAACGTGTCATACATCGCTTCAAAAGCTGCTTTACGTACGGAACGATCTTTTGACTGTAAGAAGCGAATGTAGCGACCATGTGTAAGGTCTACTTCATTCCCCTCTTCATCTTTAATGGTTGGGAATGTTAAGTCAGCGTTATTCAACATACCGAATGTTTGAGCTGGATTCCCCATTACTTCACCAGCTTGTGCTAGTAACGCTTCCTCTTTTTCACTTAACGTGTGAGGACGTCCTCGTGTAATTTCATTTAAGGCGTGCTCGTACAACTTCAGCTCTTCTTTTTCTTGTAAAAACTTTTCAACTGTCCCCTCTTCCATTGCAAGAATTTCAGGATCAATGTAACTCATTGCACTCCCTACTTGGGTCAGAAGGTTCTCAGCACGAGTGTTCATTTCTTGGTAATGGGAATTGGTTGTGTCTTGGTCGTAGCGCATATGTGCGTATGTAAACAATTTGCCGAAACGAGACGCTACTTCATCTTGTAGTTTCAATAGGTTATATAGTGTATCTGCTGATTCATGTAATTTACCCTGATACTCTGTAATTTGCGGAACTAGTTCTTTTACTGCGTCATATTCTTTATTCCAAGCCTCATCAGACTCAAAGATATCTTCTAATCTCCATGTACGTTCCTCTGGTATCTCTTCGCGTTTTGGTAATTCTTTAGCCAAGTCGTACTCCTCCTTTTATCATATCTTCTTCCATACATTTCTCTTTCGAAAGCCGAAATACCTTCTTTTCAAGAAAAAATGTTATAAAATTAATCGTTATCTATTATATACGATTCTAGGTTGAACATGCTAAGTTTGTGATGCGTAACAACGCTTTGAAGCTAAAACATTCAAAGCGTTGTTTTTGCATCGATTATTCAAATGTCTCCGACAACTTTTCCATCACTTCTCGATCTTGTCTTAAAGCTTCTGGAACATTTGTAGGAAATGGGATTTCATTCAGTTTCTTATACCTTCCTTCTTGTTGAAACTCCAACACACCCAATGTACACAACAAATCTGCATATTCCTTCAATGGTTCAAATGTATAGTGAATAAGTGGAAATGATTTTTGCTGGGAAGAAAGTTGCTTGGAAGTTATAGAAATGGAGTCTCCTACTTGCACAGGGTGTAGTTGGTCAACTAACCATCTTGTCTGCCATACAAAAGGCATAGGAGATAAAGAAAACTGAGATTGTACAGGAAGGTGTGCATAAGCGGGTAACGTACTTGGATGAAGACGATTGATGTACATCCATTGGCGAAACTGAATGTCATTTGGATTCTTTGAATGTCCTACAGGGCTTTTACGGAGTTTTTGCTTTTCACGTAACCAGTAGGTACATAAAAAAGATGGAGTCATGTTTCTTTTAGGTGTGATGAGTGAAGAAAGATTGGATTGAGAAGCTTGGAGAAAGCTTAGGGAACCTAGCATTTGGGTTGTACTGATTAAATAGGGGTTCTGAAAAACTGCAAATTGTCGAGCGTTGGAACAGTAGAAAAATAAAGATGGGGGATACTGATCATGAAATTGATGAAAGAAAAGTTGTTCAAAAGGAGAAAGCCATAAAGTTTGTGGTTTCTTACGGTTTAATAAATTTCCGCCTAAGATCCATAAAGGGATGATCTCTTCATTTCGATATCCAGCTGTTCTTTTTTCGATTATTTCCGAGGAAATACGACAGCATTGATATTCGATTGCGATCCATTTCCCTTTTGCTTTAACTAGGATATCTGGACGTTGCTGAATCGATGGAATATAGCTTTCTAGTTCGACCTCATATCCTTGATGTTTTAACCAGGAAAATAACTGCAGCTTACCGAGTTCATGATACGGTCCTTCTCCTCCCTTTGCGACGCTACAATCTGAACCAGGTCGATGTGCATAATGCGGAAGCATTCGAGGACCTGCTTTAATCATAACTTTCTCTCGGCAGCTTGGACAAAAATACGAATTGTCTCTCATTAACTCTATATGTTTTTTGGACTGACTATACAATAGTATGGACTGTCCATGTTTATCTAATGCTCTAAGCAATAGATCACCTCCTTCCTTTTAATTCTCCTAACAGTCATAAATTCCTTCTTAAAAACATGGATATGTTCAGTTAAAGTTTTCGGTTTTGGGATTGGAAGTTATTCAGCAATATGGCAGGATTGTTGAAGACTTGATTCCGAGATATTGGTTGGGAGAAGTCCGTTACTGTTGAGGAATTTGTTGCGGTCAGTGAAACGGCAAGCCTGTTGTTGCCCCACACGACGTGGGGTAGTTCTACGTTGCCACAAGATGTGGCGGTTTTAGTAGAACCTCCATTGTATAGCCGAGTCTCCTCGTGCCTGCGGGGTCTCGTCTTCCCTTTGTTACCACGACAGTTTGCCGTTTCCTTCCCTCCACGCGTTTATGGAGATTAACGGACCATAATTTGGACTTTCTCAACTCATATTGATTGGATATCATATTTAGAGAAGTTGCTCAGAACCTTGTCATGATAGTGTTACACTACCTGGAATCCGACCACCTCATCTCAGAATTACGGTGGTTCCGTTAGTCACCATTCGGCAAAGGTGGGCTGGGAAACGGGCTGACTCCTCCGGAAAAACGGGCGAGCCAATTCAGACATTCGGCAAAGGTGGGCTGGGAAACGGGCTGACTCCTCCGGAAAAACGGGCGAGCGAGACCCCGAAAGGAGCTTTAGCGAATGAGGAGGCTCGATCGTTCGTCCGGGGAAAGCAGCCCGTTTCCCAGCCCACCGCACTCCACTAAAGCAACGGAACCATACGCACTTTATCTCGATTCCAAGTCTTCAACAATAGGGGGCTAATGTTAAATAATCCATCCAAAAAACGACCAGAGAATATCTGGTCGTTTCCATTGTGCTATTAATATAGATTTCTGATCCTATACAATCAGCCATTTTTATAATAAAACTCATATTGTCCTTTTAATAAACGAACAACATGCTCAAACATCTCTTTGCGATTCACTAATTCATTTGTGAATATTCCAATCGCACCTTCTTTTTGACGAATTTCACTCCGTTGAGCATACTCATCCATTATATCACCAAGCTCTTTCCCTTTACTAAGGTCCTTGGCAACTTCATCTGGTAAAGGGATACGTGCACCACTAGCTGTAAACACATTTTCTTGTTTGTCTACTAATGCACCCCAGTTACAGAGATATAAATCATTTTCAAGCTCCATTACGCCACCTTCAAGGCCGATCCCCATACTACCTTTTTCAGAACTTGCACATTCACGAGCTCGGTTAATAGCCCCCTCCAATGTCTCTTCATCTGAAAATGGCTGCGAGGATACTTTAGAAGCAACCTCCATACCCATAACTTCGAAATCTGAGAAGTTGCTCCGGACGGCATCGATTTTCGCATAATTGTTTGAGCCGACTATAATCTTCATGGTTTCATCCTTTCTCGTACTAACCCCTTTGATCTAGTAGGAACGAGATTGTCTTCATCCTAAGGAGCAACCTCTTGATGTTTCATTAACTATTTTGAAGGATTTGATCTACGGCATTTTGGTCCGTTGCTTTAACAAGGTGTGTTAATAACTCTTTTGCTGCAGCGTAGTCATCAATGTGAATCATAGAAGCAGACGTATGAATGTATCGAGAGCAAATACCTACAACTGCAGATGGCACTCCTTCATTCGCAATATGAACACGACCTGCATCTGTTCCACCCTGAGAAATAAAGTATTGATATGGAATATCATGTGTTTCTGCCATGTCCAGGATAAACTCGCGAATACCTCGGTGCGTAACCATCGATTTATCTAAAATACGCAATAATGCACCTTTTCCTAATTGGCCAAACTCGTTCTTATCACCAGACATATCATTAGCTGGTGATGCATCTAATGCATAAAAAATATCCGGCTGAATCATGTTAGCAGCTGTTTGAGCACCACGCAACCCTACTTCTTCCTGTACGGTAGCACCTGAATAAAGCATATTTGGTAAGGAATCATTTTGTAGTTCTTTAAGTAGCTCTACAGCAAGTCCACAGCCATATCTGTTATCCCAAGCTTTTGCTAAGATCTTCTTTTCATTCGCCATTGGTGTGAAAGGACAAATTGGTACAATTTGTTGCCCAGGTTTTACACCAAGGCGTTTCGCATCCTCTTCATCATCTGCTCCAATATCAATCATCATATTTTTGATATCCATTGGCTTCTTACGTTGCTCAGGTGTCAGATTATGTGGAGGGATAGAACCAATTACCCCTGGGATTGGTCCATCATCAGTCATGACTTGGACACGTTGCGCTAAGAGTACCTGACTCCACCATCCCCCTAATGTTTGAAAACGAATCATACCGTTTTTTGTGATTTGGGTAACCATAAAACCCACTTCATCCATATGTCCAGCAACCATAACCTTAGGGCCGTTTCCTTTTTTTACACCGAAAACGCCACCAAGATTATCCTGAATGATTTCATCTGAATACTTTTCAAGTTCACCTTTCATAAAAGAACGTACTTTATGTTCGTTACCAGGGGCGCCTTGTAATTCTGTTAGCGTACGAAATAAATCTAAAGTATCTTGTTTCATTATGTATTCCACTCCCATTTATAGATTTAAAATAGCATTCTAATGATCTCCATTGAACAATTTTCGTAACTTCTATTATCGTATCGAATGTTCAGAATCTTTTCCACTATGACCCCTATTATTTTCTATTTTACTCAACTTTCGATATACTATAAAAAGATTGATGAATGAGTAGAGGTGAATGGAAATGAGATGGACAAAGTCACTTGCAGCAGTCGGCGTAGGAGCTCTAGTCGGTTATGTAGCTGCAAAGCAATTTAACGAACATCAAAACCTGTCACCTGAGAAAGCGTTAAAAGTAGCCAAAGAGGCCTTTAAACGACAGGGACCAATTAGCGGATCATGGATTCATATGAAGACCGAGGAAATTTCGTTGGACGATCTTCCTTACACCGTTTATCGCGGTGGTGTTTCTCGTTCTATTGATGGAACAACGAAGCAATTTGAATTTTATATCGACTCTGTAACAGGAACCGTACTTGACGTAAGTGAGGTTTCCTAACGATTAATAAAAATCCGCACCGATGTGCGGATTTTTTATTTACCGCTCTCGCTCAACTTTCTGAATGACTTCCCCTTCTTCATTAAATTGTAGCGCACGGTAATATGCATCATGATAGAAGGTGTACCAAGCCTGCTTCTGATAACCATACTTCATCCAGTCTTGCTTTTGGTGCACAGAAGTAACTGGAAAGTCATCATAAGCTAATACCCAAAGCTCATTTTGATGTGCATTGGTAGGCATGATATCAGCCATATGAATAAATAGTTCCTCACCATCTTCAAAACGAATGACCGAATGACCATCACTATGACCACCCGTATGAATCATATGAAGCCCATCTGCTATCTCAACAGCTTCTTCATACGTTTGAACCTGATGCTCAACAGGCTTCCAATTCGACTCCCAATACGTGTTCGCAGACCTTATATTTGGATTTTTCATTTCATTCCACTCTGTAGAAGAAGTGAAGATTTTAGCATTTTCAAATGTTGGAACTAATTTTCCGTCCTGCCATTTGCTTAATCCACATGCATGATCAAAATGTAGATGTGTCATTAAAACAGCATCGATATCTTCAGTACCAAAACCTAATTCATTTAATGAAGAATCAATAGAGGATTCCTCATGAACACCGAAGTTTTTCATTTGCTTTTCATTTAATTTTTGATTTCCAATTCCAGAATCTATTAGAAATTTCTTTCCATCTATCTGAAGAAGAATTGGATCTGTACGTAATTCAATTTGATTTTTTTCATTTGATGGATATTTACGGCTCCATAGAGGCTTGGGTACTACGCCAAACATTGCCCCTCCATCAAGGTGAGTTACGCCTCCATTAAGCCAAGTTAATGTAGCTCGTCCTACTTGTAACGTTTCCATTATGTACCCCCTTTTATTTCTTTACAATTGTATCATAGGGGATGAATAAAATGTAAACGTTACCGCTTAATCTTAGCGCTCTGGAAAACGGACTTTGCAACGGTAGATCGGTTGTCCTTTTTCCGAGAACTTCTCTTCATACTCAGTCTTAACATTTAAAGGGTCCTCCAAAGCATGAAGATCTAAAGATACTTCCTCAATTATACAACCGTATTTTGAAAAGCTAGCTAGGGAATACTCGAATAATTGTTGATTATCTGTTTTCATCACAAGGTTCCCATTTGTCTTTAGCACATCCTCGTATTGCTCCAGAAATGTATGGTAAGTAAGCCGTCTCTTTTCATGACGACTTTTGGGCCATGGATCAGAAAAGTTTAAATAAATCTGATCAATTTCATTCGGGGCAAAAATATCTCTTAAGTCCTTTGCATCTACATTCATAAGCCTTACGTTCGATACATCTGCCTCTATGATTTTCTTGAGTGTACCGACAATGACGTTTTTTACACGTTCAATGCCGATGAAGTTCATTTCAGGGTGCTGCTTTGCCATACCAGAGATAAATGCTCCTCTTCCTGTTCCGATTTCTAGGTGAACAGGTTGGTCTTCATTAAAAAGCTCTTTCCATGTACCTTTATGTGTAAAGGGCTCTTGTACAACAATATGATCATTATCTTTCAAATATTGATCTGCCCAAGGTTTATTACGAATTCTACTCATATATATTTTTCCTCCTTACGTTCAGCATTCACCTTACCATGAAACCTTGATTTCGGAAAGTTCTCCCTCAATTTTTGTGTATGAGCGAGCATAAGAGAAGAAGCTTAAGGAATTGATTCAATGTGATACTTATATTCAACATAAGAGCATTAAACCTCTATAACAATGATTAACCCCTATTAATAACACTTGGAGTGTAAGCGCTTTCTATAATAAGATAGTAAACGTTGTGTTAAACATTAACAAAAAAACGGAGTTGATCTCATGATCATGTTAACAAAACTAATGGAATTGATTGTTTTAGCCACTGTAGGCGTTATGTTTATCGGTTATTCCCTATTTCTATATCCAATCGAAAAACTTCAAGAGAAAACAAGTAAAGAAGTAAAGCAAAACCAATTAAAATATGCACCAAGAACGAAAACACAAACTGCAGCTTAAGATTACAAATATTCATTAAACCTTCTATATCATGAAGATTAAAAAGAACTTTTAGCCTCTCGCTAAAGTTCTTTTTTATTTTTTATAATCCTCTTTTCTTACATATTTCCCTTTTAACCGCACAACCTATTCCTAAAAGGGGGATTTTAGATGCCTTTAACGACAAAAGATCAAATGAACGTGCTGTATGATTTATTGACTGAGCATGCAGAGGAGTGTTGTGGAAGTGTCTCGGAATATCAACAAATTCAACGCCTAGCAAGGTCTTTATTATCAAAAAAAGCCATCAATAATGATGACTTTTTACAGGTACTTCCGCAAATATACGATTATGGGCGTGATGGTGAAGTATCCAATAATGATTCCAACTACGTGACTTCTAATCAAGACCAATTAAATGAATGGATAAATTCCATCCAAAATTCTAATTATTAATCATTCCTACTTTCAGCATTAGCCGCTTAAGATCTTCTAACCATCGAGCGGCTTCTTTTTCTTCTAACCGACTTTTATGCCACTGAATAAACGAAATCGTTTGCGCAATGATATACCAATGCATACGATTTAGTAAGTCCTCATGCAATTCCACACCATACGTTTCAAGCCAATCTTCCCACTCTTCTTCAGGGATATACCAATGCAAGATCATACCTAAATCCATCGCCGGATCAGCTACCATCGCATTGTCCCAATCAATAAGGTACAATTGTCCAGCAGTTGTTAAAAGCCAATTGTTATGATTCATATCACAATGGCAAACAACTTTACGCTGATTTTGGACGTAAGGTAATTGATTGTCTAAAAAACGAAGACATTGATGAACTTCTATCTGCGTATTAACGAAGCTTAATTCTTGCTCTTGAGACTTCAGTTCTTGAAGAAGTGCTTCAGGCTCTAATGGCTTTTTTCCCATCCTCATAAGCAAGTCTAATAGTTCTGAAGAATGGTGGATTTTACTCAACAGTTGGGCAACTCGTGGGTGCTTAACTTCTTCAGGTGATAATTCGCGCCCCTCTAGCCACTGTTGGGCCGTTATTACATCACCATTTTCCATACGTTTCGTCCATACGAGTTTTGGCACAATGCCTTCAGCTGACAATACAGCTAAAAAGGGTGAGGAATTTCGTTTAAGAAAAAGGCGCTTGTCATCACGTTGTGCATAATAAGCTTCTCCTGTTGATCCGCCCGCTGGTGTTATTGTCCAATCTTGTCCGAGTATCTGTTCCAACCAATTCACCTTCAATTCCTCAAATCTTTGTTGGGTTATATATTAACGTCGCTATAATAAAGGTATGATTTAGTATACCTTATTTTCATTTAAAACTCATTACGTCTTATTCGTGTTTTTTTATTTAGTACTTTTTTACTATGTCGAGTATGCTGAAATTACTTCTTATATTGTTAAAGTGAAAAAACACACGATAATAGATTAACTCAAAACGCACTCTAAATTCAAGGCAATCCCTTTATTTCTGTTTTGATGAAAACTGAAATATCTTTCTTGAGAACGATTCTTTCTCAATCACACATTTCTGACACTTTCCGGTTTGTCCATCAACATGATAAGAAAGTGATTGATTTCCATGTATAGACAGAGAGCTCGCGTTTAATACGGTTACTTCATTATATTTGACATGGCCACCCCAAAATACTGAAAGAAAAACCGCTAACACCTTCCATTTTGAGATGTTCTCTATTATTAAAACGTGAAATGTATCTTTGGACATTTTAGCACTAGGAATAACTTTCATTCCTCCACCATAATAACCATGTACTCCTGTTGTAATCATCCAGACGTTAGATAATGTTCTTATTTCACCATCAATTGTCAATTCAATTTCCTTTGGCTCAAATTGAAATATTGTTTGAACTAATGCGATCGCATAGGCTAAGGAACCTAAACCGATCTTATTAAGCCATTTTTTATAGGATGAACGATTTGCACGTTGAGCGATTTCTGCATCAAACCCAAATCCAATGTTACTTGCAAAAACTCGACGATTTGAAGGCTTTCGTTTATCCGTAAGGTAGGAACCACACCAGTAGGGTTTAGCATGAGATCGCTGTACAATATCCTGAAATAATTTCACCGGCTTTTTTTTACTGTTCGTTCCACGAGCGAAATCATTTCCTGAGCCAGCGGGAATATATGCAATGGGTATAGTAGGAATGTTTTTGAGACCATTCACAACCTCATGCATTGTGCCGTCTCCTCCCACTGCTATGATACACTTTACTTTTTCATTATAGATCTCCAAGACATGCTTTACCAACTCTTCAGCATGGCCTTCGTATTTTGTAAAAAAAGATCGACAATCTTTTTGTTTAAATAACGGGTCTTTTTGGAGCTTTTTTAATACCTTTAATGAGCGGCCATTACCCGCTTCAGGGTTTACTATTAAAATATACATGAATTTATTTCCCTTCGTGCCTAAACCATATTATTTAGCAAAAACATCTAAATCTATTATACTAGTATAAAAGGAGTGGTAAAATGGCGACTGATTGTCAGGCGTGTGGTACCTCAGTAAACATGCCCGAAAAAGGTTATGTAATCGTTCGACCGACTCAAGACTTAGAGAACTGGTTAGACTCTATTCAACTCGATCTTATTCAAAAAGAAGATATGATTTATATTTATTACTATCAATCTTTTCAAAGTTTATTACCTACATTGGAAAGCCTTTTGGATAAAGATCTCCATGATCATTGGCTTCATTTAACTGATGAGGATCGTAGCTATTCATTCCCTATCACGATCCAACATTTATTTGAGCGTTTAACGAACCCTGAGTTAGCGGAAATTATCTATCAAGGCAACTTTATGTCTTTTTTACAGCCAATCATTCACATGCAAAATGGTGAAATTTATGGTTATGAAGCGTTGTTAAGGACTAAGGATCAGGAAGTTTCACCTGGTGAATTATTTCCTTTTGCACAAAGAGCTGGTCTTCATTCTATGCTAGATCAAAAAGCTCGTGAAGAAGCTGTAAAAGCAAAAGCGCAACATATACCAGAAGGGCAAAAATGCTTTATTAACTTTCTACCATCAACGATCTATGTACCTGAATATTGCTTAAGTCATACATTTCATATTGTCTCAAAGTATAATGTAAACCCAGAAGATTTAGTTTTTGAGGTTGTAGAAACTGAAGAAATTACAAATGTAAAACACCTTCAAGATATTTTTAGAACCTATCAAAATTACGGAATGCATGTTGCCCTAGATGATGTTGGCACTGGTTATAGCACTATTGAAATGTTCCATTTACTTCACCCTCATATTGTAAAGATTGACCGTTCTTACATACAAGATTGTCATCTATCTGCTGAAAAGCAATCTTTTTTGAATGAAGTGATCCATCGGGCCAAACAGCTAAATATTAAACTATTAGCAGAAGGTATTGAAACAAAGGGTGAATTTGACTGGTTACATGAAGCTGGAATTGATTATGGCCAAGGATATTATATTGGTAAGCCTGATCAGGAACCTTGTAAGGAGCCTATTCCCCTTTAAATCATATCATCATCGTCATCCCATTCCGGTCTTTTTACAGAAGTAGTTTGACTGTGACTTAATAAAGCTCTGATGGCTTTCAATTGAATGGATTTAATAGGAGAAAGATAGCTTCTCATATGCTCAAACCATTGTTGGTATTCTTCAGCTCCTATAAACTCTGTTAAATAGGGTTCAGTTTGAGCCTTAATGTTATGGTTTGGAGCTAACACAAGTTGTTTAATAGGAAAATCGACATCATAGGCCTGTAGGATATTTCGCACGATACGATAGGTTCTTTTTAAAGATACTAAAGGACTTAAAAATTCACTACGAATTAGATTATGCTCCTGATACCAAGTACGATCATCTCCTGCAATGATATCAGCTCCTTGTTCTCTTTCCAGAATCTTGATGCAATAGATTCCTTGAGGGTGAATAAGAAGATGATCCCCTTCAACCGGGGCCTGCTTCAACCTGAAAATCGGTGCATACATGAAGAGAAACGTATCAGGAAAGCGCTGCAAGAAATATTTCAATGTTTCATCCTCTTTATATATATCGTCAAGAAAGGACATTTCTCGAATGGTCCTTGACGCCCATTTTAACTGAAAGGGAAACATACCATCTAAAAAATATTGTTTTAGCTCTAATTCAGTAGTGGGTACTCCATCTTTAAATATAAAAGATTCCAAGCCTTGCTCATTAGTATAATGATATCTTGGGTTCTCAGAGGAATACTCTCTCCATAAATGCTTCATCTTCTTCCAATTTTCTTTCTTTAATCGAATAAACTGTGCAGGATAGCGAAAAGGATCTGTTTCATACCTCGATGCATAATCCTGCAATTTAATTAATTGTGCCATAGATTCCACCTCATTTAGTGCCTTGTAGAGGAAAACGTTGAACAGCCTCATATTTTTGATCAGATTTTGGATGAATTTTAAACAATGTAAAATGATCGACTGTTATCCGATCTATCCTATCTAACTGATCATGTAATGCTTCTAATTTTTGAGATAGCTCCTTATCTCCTCTCCATTTTTTCGCTAATGTAATGTGAGGGTTATAAGGTCTCTTTTCAGGAGGAAAACCTAAATTTTCACATACAACCTCAACTTCTTTTTGAAGCGTTAATAGTTGTTGATGCTTCTCAGCCCCAGCCCATACCACTCTCGGTTGATAGGGGTTGCCAAAATGACCTAGTTCACCAATCTTCATATCAAATGGAGAGACTTGGGTATCTTTGAGCTTTTCTTGTAATACATGTACTTTGTCTTCTTCCACAGCACCTAGAAATTTCAATGTAATATGGAAATCCAGCTCATGTGTCCAAACTCCATAGGACAGATCTCTTTTCAATTGCTCCTGCCATTCTTTTAACCATGTGCGTACATGATCAGGCATAGGAATCCCAATAAAATAATGAGAACTCATCATTACACTCCTTCATACGATGTATTCCTTATAGAGGATTGTTTCATTGCTTCTTTCCGTACAACTAAAATTAAAGCCATCCCTAGTAATGTCATACATGAGAAAAAAGCATACATCCAAAACACATTTAGGACATCTAAAAGGATTCCAGCTATAAATGTGAAGAATGCATTCCCCATTCCATTTCCGACTGCTGAATAAATTCCAACTGCAGTAGCCTGTACCTCTTTAGGTGCTGTTTGTCTTACAAATAGCAGAGCTGCCGGTATGTATAAACCTACTGAAATCCCTTGGGCAATCGTCGTTGCATAAACCAACGTGACATTGGGATCAAAAAAGTAAAATAACCATCTAGCAAACGAAATGAATGCACATAATAACATGACTGGTATAACATCTAGACGATTAATAATTTTTTGAGAGAGCTTCATAAACGGTGCTTCACTACCAGCCGCTAATAGAAATGCAATTCCTACCCCTGACAATGTACCGCCTACTGCTAATATGAACTTACCGAAATAGTAATTATTGGCTAGAACAGGTCCAAATATTAAGAAATTCGAACATAAGAAAATTAAAAAAGTCTTCTCTTTCATTAAAGTTTTAAATCCTTGTCGAAAATCAATTTGGACAGACTGACCTCGCTTTGGAAAAGAGGTTAGAGCAAAAACGGATAAGATCATTCCTAAGCTAAAAGCATAAAAGATCCACGTAAGAGATCCTGTCATGTCTGTAATGTTTCCTACTACAAATACCGCTAAGGCAAATCCAAGCGCTCCCCAAAGCCGTATATTCCCGTACTCTTTATCAAATTGCTGAACAAAATGTAAAGATAAACTATCTGACAAAGGGACAATAGCTGATTGAAATAAAGCTATTCCTATAATGCCTAGAAATAAAAGAAGAAAACCATCTAGCCAAGTGTACAGTAAAGACATAATGCCTGCCATTACACCTGCAATCAATAACAGTTGTCTTGGTTTCCTTGTAAAATCACTTAGCATCCCCCAGACAGGTTGCAGGAAAATGGTGACTAACGGAATAGCTGCAACAATCATACCGATTTGTGTATTATTCAGGTGTTTTTCGTTCTCTAAATAAACAGATAGTAAAGGGAATAGGGAACCAAAGCCAAAAAATGCGAACAAATAAAAGGCTTGGAAAAAGCGATACGTTTTCTCTGCGTTTCCTACATTCATGTATTCTAAATCCTCTCTAAGGTGTATTACGTTGTGATGAGTTCATAAATGGCTTCAGCATATATATAAGCCGCTTCCATAAGGTCTTCAATTAGAATATGCTCATCTGCATTGTGTGCTGTATCAGGACTATGAGAGAACATCGCCCCATAAGCAACTCCCTGATTTAGAGCTCTAGCATAGGTAGCACCACCAATTGCGAGAGGTTCTGCCTGTTCATTAGCATTCCTATTATAGATATCTAGAAGTTTTTCTACGAATGGGTGATCTTTAGCCATATGGATCGCTTCTAAATGCTCAATCACATGAATACGCGCTTCATGATCATTCATGTTGCTTTCGAATATTTGGAACCATTCTTGAAAGTCCTTTGTGACAGGATAGCGAATATTTAAACCTAAAGTTAAGTCCCCATCTTTTAACACAGCAGTTCCCACATTAACCGTTAAAGGTCCTGAAACATTGTCTTCACAGGCAATGCCCAATCCTTCTCCTCTACTACTTTGGAAAGCTTCTTCAATCCAGTACAAAACAGACAATATAGAATTTGAGAATGGTAGTTCTTTTAAAAATGAGGTGATCCCCAAGAAAGCATTATGGCCATTATTGGGTTCCATTGCATGGGCAGACTTTCCGGTTAGTGTAATATGGAGTTGATCTCCATCCATATCCGCTTTACCATCGTAAGGCGTTTGTTGTATAAAGTCTTCAAATAGAGAAATCGGATCGCCTTCTCCCTCCCACTTCAGAGAAGCTTGTGCACGGTATGGAACCATATTTAGACGTTCTCCACCTTGTAGATGTAACAATTGAGCCGTAGCATGAGATTGGTCCATATCAAGGTTTTTTGTAACATCTAAATCGAGTAAGCCTTTTTCTGCATGAATAACTGGGAACTGCGCATCAGGGGAAAAACCAACCTTAGGCATTTCTTCTTTTGCGAAATAATGTTTCATACAGCCCCAGTTACGTTCTTCATCTGTACCAAGAATTAAACGAACTCGCTTTTGAGGTTCCACTCCAATATCTTTCAACCATTTCATTGCTAAGAAGGCAGCCATAACTGGTCCTTTATCATCCTGAGCCCCACGTGCAAAAAGCTTTCCTTCTTTTACTACAGGATCGAATGGACCATTCGTCCAACCTTCACCAGCAGGTACGACATCGAGATGACCTAGGATACCAATTAACTCTTCTCCTTTTCCCCACTCGATATGTCCTGCATATCCATCAATATCTTTCACGGAAAACCCTTCTTTTTCTCCTAATGAAAGTGCATACTCCAAGGCTTTTTGAATGTTTTCTCCATAGGGTGCTCCCTCTCTTATCGATGTTTCGTCATATGTACTAGGGATTTGAAGGAGCTCTTTTAAGCGATCAAGAAAGTATGGTTTTAATTCGTTTAGTTGCTCTTTTGATAAACTTTTGTTCATGATTCATACTCCTTTAGAATTAATTGATAGGTCTCTGGGTCACATATGGCATACAGTTCAGCCTCAGAAGGGAGGGGGTTATCAAGCATACGATTGACACCTAATTCCTGACGGTCTGCAATAAGTGTAGCTCCTTTTTCCAGTAGATCATTAAAGGCATCACGATACGTTTTCCAACTTGATTGAAGAGGGATATGATAAAGGTCATCACCGTGTGAACGACGCATAAGCTGTCCATATATACCTGAGATTCCTTTTGTAAAAGCAGATCGTACTGCAAGGGATGAAATGGTCTCATGAGAAAAGATAAATTCATCAATTTGAGCATGTTCAAAGTTTTTAATATGATCTTCTTCCATCACTTCAACGACTGTATGTACATGAGATGTCATCGATTCAACTGTAGAAGCAATTAACAGAGTTTTCCCATCAATCAACTGGTTATCATGGATTTTTTCATCAGCAAAAATCAAGACAGCTTTTGCTTTTTGTACATTCGCTTTTTCTAAAGTTTCTTTTGAAGATGCATTTCCTCGTATGTAATGAATATTCTCTTCTAAAAGTGGTGCTTTTTCCAATTCATCTATAATAATAATTTCAGAATCAGGGTGAGTTTCAATAATTTCTTTAACTGCATATTGTGATTTTTTGGACCAACCAATAATAATGTAATGATTCTCTTCTTTGTACACGATATTTCCTTCCTCCCTCTTTTTACGAAACATAGATAAACCTTCAACAACTTTACCTATAACAACACCAATTAACCCAATCCCCACGATATATAGGAACATAGCAATAAGTCGCCCACCTACTGAAACGGGAGAAAAATCCCCGTATCCTACGGTCGTAACTGTTGTCATTACCCACCAAAAGCCATCAAAGACCGTTGGGAATGTTTCTGGTTCTACTAATACAATAAAGATTGAAGACAAAGCAATGAGTAGTGTACTACTAATAAATAAAACCCGATTGTTCATTTTAATCATACGTAGCAATACTTTTCTTATAAAAATCATAACATCCTCCTTAACAGAATATGAATAACATGAATTCTCTGTAAATTTTAATGGATTCCCTAGTTATTATACAACGAATTGTAGTAAAATTGAGTTAACTTCCAAGATTCACAGGCACCACAACTCAAACAATCCCTTAAGGAGTGGTTTTTTGAATCGTTCATCATCCCGCATGCTTAGCCGTGTTAAATCGATCTATTTGTTTATTAGAGAGAACGGGACCGTAACAACGACTTCATTATCAGAGGAGTTTGGCATAACAGCTCGAACTGTTCAGAGAGACCTACATGTGCTGCAATACAATGGACTCGTCACAAGTCCGTATCGTGGGAAGTGGACTACTACAGAGAAAAAAGTGAAAATATCATAGTAAAACAAAACACACTGAATACTTATATGAGTTATATAAAAACCCGGATTAGCTCCGGGTCTTTTTTTGTGCATTTTTCATGTTGTTTAGTGAGCCTTTATGAATCCTCAGCTTTCTCTTGTCCTACATTATATAGAAACTCGATTTCTTTATCATTTAGTTCACGATACTCTCCGAGCTCTAAATCATCATCAAGTTCTAATCCCGCCATACTTAAACGTTTCAGGAAAGTAACGCGTTTATCCACACTCTCAAACATTCGTTTTACCTGGTGAAATTTACCTTCTGTAATAACAAGTTCAATTTCAGATGTTGCTCCGGACTCCAGAATTTCTAATTCGGCTGGCTTTGTTTTGTAACCATCATCCAATGTAACGCCCTTCTGAAAAGCATCTTGATCCTTTTCTGTTACCTCGCCATCTATTACAGCATAGTAGCGCTTCCCTACACCTTTTTTAGGGGATAACAACTGATGCGTGAGCTTTCCATCATTCGTAATCAATAAAAGCCCTTCTGTATCTTTATCAAGTCTTCCAACCGGAAAAGGTTCAAAAATCTGATCTTCTGGTTGCAAGATATCGATTACGGTCATATCACTCGCATCCTCTGTTGCTGAAATGAGACCTTGAGGTTTATTCATCATGATATAAATAAACTCTCGATATTCAACAAATTCACCATGAACGGTTATTTCTTGTTCGTCTGGATTCACATGTGTTTTGGCATCTTTTATGGAGCTTCCATCCACTCGGACAACACCAGACTTTAATAATTTTTTTACTTCCTTCCGGGTTCCGAAGCCCATATTCGCTAAAACTTTATCGATTCTCACAACACGTTCCTCCTAATTTTTCTTTCTTTTCAAGAACCGATCGAGTACAGAAACTCGACCTCCTAATACACGCTCAAGCAGTGTTGTTTGATAGGATAACCATAAATAGAATAAACCACCCACACCCGCACTAATAAATAATACCATTACAGCTGCAAATCGACCTTCTTCATAGCTAAGACCTACTAAACCAAGTAGCCACTTCGTAATACTTACAATGATCACCATAGCAAATGTAAGTATTAAAACTAATAATGATCGCTTTAATAAATGTCTATAAGGGAATGAAGCTGCAGCACGGATTTTCCATAGGTTTAAAAGTACAGCTGTAATAACAGCTAAACCAGTGCCGAATATCGCTCCTTTTGCACCAAATAGATGAATTAGTGGGATGTTTAATGTTGCTTTAATTAAAAGCCCAGCTCCCAAACTAATCACAGCAAAACGTTGCTGATTAATTCCTTGTAAAATGGACGATGTGACTGTAAACAAGCCATAGAAAAGAGCCACAGGGGCATACCAAGCCAGTAATGATCCTGTTAAAGAGAGGTTGGTACCCTCTACACCATAAAATGTTGCATAAGCTTCATAGGATAAGAGCGACATCCCTACCACTGCAGGTAAAATAAGCAACACAATGATTTGCAATGCTTGGTTAATTTGTCGATAAAGCTGCTTAGGGGAGTCCTCCGTGAAAGACTTCGTAATGGCAGGCAATAATGCCAAAGAAAGTCCTGTAGCTAATGTAACCGGTATGATAACGAGTTTATGTCCATACAAATTGATGGCAGCATAAGCTGTTTCAGTTATATTCCCTAGCCCAATATCAGCCATTGTTCGGTTAAATGTAAATTGATCAATAAGTTGGTAAAGAGGTGTAGCAATCCCCACAAGAACAAAAGGCCCTGCATAGGCAAGTAATTCTTTGTATAGATCTTTCATGGGAATGTTATAGCTTGTTTCCTGCTGTTCAACCTGGCTGTCAAGATAAGGCTTGCGTTTCTTCCAGTAAAACCAAAGTACACCTACAGAAGCGATCGCACCAATAAAAGCTGCAAATGAAGCAAACCCAACGGCAGTAGCTTTCGAACCGTTATACACTTCAATTACTAAGAAAACAGCGATTAATAAAAAGGCTATGCGTACAATCTGCTCAATTACTTGTGACACTGCTGTGGGCGCCATGGATTCATATCCTTGGAAAAATCCACGAACAATACTCATTGCAGGAATAATCAATAGAGCAAAACTGATCATGCGAATAACCATGGCCACATCTTCAATAGAATTTCCCTTCAGTTGATCCGTAACAACAAGGGGAGCAATCGCACCAGCGCTAAAATAAAGAAGGAGGAAAGCTAAAACGCCAGTTATGGACATAAATTGTAATCCTGACTTAAACATCCTCCGTCCCGTTTCATAATCCCCTAACGAGTTATACCTCGAAACAAATTTTGAAACAGCTAGCGGAACCCCTAGAGTTGAAAAGCTAATTAAGATATTATAAGGGGTGTATGCGTAGGACAACAATGCTCCACCCGTTTGTCCTACAAAGGATTCAAACGGGATCACATAGATCATCCCTAAAAACTTTGATAAAAATGTTGCCGCTGTTAGCAACATTGTACCTTTTAAAAATTTCGAAACTGCCATATTTTCACCTGCATTTATTTGTAGAGTACAACGCATCTATTTTATCATAGATAAAGTGCATTCCGATTTCATTATGATTACAAAATCAGATTTATTGCGTTTGAGTGTGCTCAGAACGCTTACGCTAATAGAAATTTGGAGCTAACTGGAAGTAGCTCTAACGTTAAATTTCCTATGCAATGAGAAGGGACGGTTCAAAAACATGTATGATGTTACCGTAATTGGAGGAGGCCCCTCCGGATTAATGGCAGCCATTGCCGCTGCAGAACAAGGAGCCAACACATTACTCATAGATAAGGGCAAAAAACTTGGAAAGAAGCTTGCTATATCAGGTGGTGGACGTTGCAATGTTACCAACAATCTACCCCAAGATGAAATTATTAAGCATATACCTGGGAATGGTCGCTTTTTATATAGCGCTTTTTCTGTGTTTAATAACTACGATATCATGGAATTCTTTGAAAACCTGGGAGTAGCTTTAAAAGAAGAAGATCACGGGCGTATGTTCCCCGCAAGCAACAAAGCAAAAGACGTTGTTAATGCTTTGCTCAGTCGATTAGATGAGTTAGGCGTTACTGTAAGGAAGAGCACAGAGGTGGAAACTGTGGGTTATGGAGACGAGCATCACGAGATTCAATTAAAGTCTGAAGAAACGATTCAAACGAAATCGCTTGTGATTTCAGTTGGTGGTACATCCGTGCCTCATACAGGATCCACTGGCGATGGGTATGCCTGGGCTGAAAAAGCAGGTCACACTGTAACTGAGCTTTATCCAACAGAAGTGCCTCTTATATCTCAAGAGCCATTTATTCAAGATAAACGTTTACAAGGTCTCTCCTTAAGGAATGTTGCTTTATCCGTATTAAATCCAAAAGGTAAAACCATCATCACACATCGCATGGACATGTTGTTTACACACTTCGGTATTAGCGGACCTGCTGTTTTACGTTGTTCACAGTATGTAGTAAAAGAATTTCGAAAAGGAAATCGTCCAGTGAAGATGGTGATTGAAAGCTATCCTGACCATAAAGAACATGAACTGTTAGAAGAAGCTCGTGCCTTATTAAACGAGCATCCAAGAAAAAATGTGAAGAATATTTTAAAAGGATGGGCCCCTGAGCGATTCTTGGATCTCCTATTCGAACGCAACGAGATTGGCTTAGAAGATCGTGCTGCCAACACATCTCTTGAAAAACTGCGTGGTTTTATCCATGACCTGAAACAATTCACATTTGAAGTTCATGATTCTCAGTCCATTGAAAAAGCATTTGTAACAGGTGGAGGCGTTTCTGTTAAAGAAGTAGTCCCTAACACCATGGCTTCAAAGGTTATGCCTCGATTATTTTTCAGTGGAGAAATTCTTGATATTCATGGATACACAGGTGGCTATAATATTACGTCTGCCCTTGTAACCGGAAGAATTGCAGGCATGTTTGCTGCATACGATTCATTTGGTTAATTTCCCTCTTGAAAAACAGGTTTTTTTATGCTGTTTATTTATCTTTGAAGGAAATCCGTGTTATAGTATCTAATTAGGAAGAATGAAGGCAACAATAAAGGGTATAGATAAGAAATAATCATTTACCCAATCATCTTATACAATATGTATATAAGCTTACATTGACTAGGAAGGGGAATTATACATGTCAGACGAAAATATGAAAGACAGCATCATTGATGCAGCCTTTACAAAGAAGAATGAGGAAGAAAACGTAGAACAACCAGAGAAGCCCGAAGTTAGTGAAGAAAACAAAGCTAAATTAGGCGACGTCGTGACATTCCAGCGTGACGGTAAAGACCTTAAAGGCGAAGTTACTTCCGATAAATTAGAGAACTCCGTAGTTGTCGATATGACAATCATGGAAGATTTCAAAGAAAAAGATCTCGACTTCGAAAAAACCGTAGTGCGTCACGGGAAATATACGATTCAAGAACGTGCTGAAGAGAGTGAATAATGAACAAAAGCGCAAGCGCCCGTTTAGCAACGAAGGGACTGGACTGAGCCCGTAGTACGATAAAGGAAACACGGTGAGTGAAACGAATCGATGTTGACTTATCGTACGGAGGCGAGGGAAGTCCCTTCGTTGCTGGGCGCTGGAGCTGGATGTGGCCCCACTCTAATTAAAAAGTGTTACACAAGCCACAAATTTTATAAATTCCTAGAGATTAAGAAAAAACCGAGCTTATTCGAAGCTCGGTTTTTTTACTATATTTATGACATCCACTTTGGTGGCGTGTTTTTGTCCCAATAAATTTCTCCAATCGGGTGATGTTCTTCAAAGCCATCTTGACTTAAATGATAGTGGAAGTTAAACCAATACCCTTCCCCTGGGCGTTTATCACGACGAACATGAAACCGAGCTATTTCTTGATTTGAGCGTTCATCATACATACTAAAGATTTGTTCACCATAACCAGCTGAAGGTTCTTCAGAGATACTGTAGTAAGGCACCTCATCATCACTAGCTTCCGCTAAGATTGATTGAACGACATCTTCTATACTCGGTAAAATATCTTTTTCAAAATCAACTTCTACTTTTTCAATAATTCTAGGTCCTAATTTGGATACCGTTTGTTCCTTTGCTTGTTCGGTAATTGTACTAATGTAAAATTCAGCAGAAAGAGACTCTTCATCCTTTTGAGCTTCTTCTTCAATCGTAATATCAATTGGATCCGGTGGGGTTTCCGTACGCGAATCACTATCTTCATTACGCTCAGGTGAAACAATTTCATTCTTATCAGCCGCCTCTGCGTCGAGATGGGTCGGCGGTATATATAATCCTAAGGTTAATATCGCAACAAATACAACAAATATTTTTCTGAACCAAGGTTTCATAGTGTAGCTCCCCTTATATGTACTTATTTAAATTCTACCACTTTTATTAAATCTGTCTATGAAACTATTGAATCTTTTTCTGAGTATTTTGTGAATAGATTTTCATAAGTAAAAAGAGCCTCCAATTCTTTGGAGGCTCTTCCTGTTTATCTACTTTTATTTAACTTCCTCAGGAACCTGCAATCCAAGAGCTTTCGCCACGCGCTCACCATAATCTGGGTCGGCTTTGTAGAAGTGTTTAATCTGACGAAGCTTAATTTCTTCTTTTCGTACGTCCTTCATAGATCCTACGATGTTAGATACTAGACGTTGTTTCTCATCTTCACTCATTAATCGATATAGGTTTCCGGGTTGAGTGTAATGGTCGTCATGATCATAGGGTGTGCTATCTGCTAAACCAGATACAGGATAAGGCTGTTGTTTAGCTGCAGGATCCTCTACTGGGCGATCATAGCTATTTGGCTCGTAGTTTTTAGAACCACCACCATTATCATCAAAGCGCATTGCACCATCACGCTGATAGTTATTTACTTCAGCCTTTGGACGGTTAACAGGCAGTGTTTCATAATTTGCCCCCACACGATATCTATGCGCATCTGCATAAGCAAACAGACGCCCTTGAAGCATCTTATCTGGAGAAACATCAATTCCAGGAACAAAGTTACCCGGGCTAAATGCCGCTTGCTCAATTTCTGCAAAATAGTTTTTCGGATTACGGTTAAGAACCATTTTTCCAACTTCAATTAGTGGATAGTCATCATGAGGCCATACTTTAGTTACATCAAATGGATCAATGTTATAAGTCTCTGCATCTTCTAGAGGCATGATCTGTACATACATTGTCCAGGTAGGATATTCCCCTTCTTCAATTGAATTAAATAAATCTTCTGTTTTGTAATCAGGATTTTCTCCTGCGATTTTAGTAGCAGTTTCATCATCTAAAGTCTTGTATCCCTGATCTGTTCGAATGTGGTATTTAACCCAAACAGATTCACCTTCAGCATTGGTCCATTTAAATGTATGACTTCCATAACCATGCATGTGACGGTAGGTCGCTGGTACACCACGGTCAGAATAAAGTATCGTTACTTGGTGTAATGACTCTGGAGATAACGACCAAAAATCCCAAGCCATATCTGGATCTTTTAAATTTGTTTGAGGATCACGTTTTTGTGTATGAATAAAATCAGGGAATTTAATAGCATCTCGAATAAAGAATACAGGAGTATTATTACCTACCAGATCGTAGTTACCTTCGTCAGTGTAAAATTTAAGAGCGAAACCACGTGGGTCTCGAGCTGTATCAGCAGAACCTTTTTCTCCTCCTACTGTAGAAAAGCGAGCAAGCATTTCTGTTCTTTTACCAACTTCGGATAGAAAGTCTGCTTTTGTATATTTAGACACATCGTTTGTTACTTCAAAATAGCCAAATGCTCCAGCACCTTTAGCATGTACAACACGTTCTGGTATGCGTTCACGGTTAAAGTGGGCAAGCTTTTCTAACAAATGAACATCCTGAATCATAGTAGGTCCACGATAGCCAGCAGTAATGGAATTTTGATTATCACCAACAGGAATTCCAGCTTCAGTAGTTAATCGCTTTTTGTTACTCACTATGTAACAACTCCCTTTTATCAATTTAAGCTCTTTTAATCTCTTATTCCGATAATTACGAACATTAAATTGAATTTTTATTTATAATTATTATAATAAAAGAACTTATTTAAAAGTATAGTCCATTAATAAAATCATTTCAAATGAAAAGCTCTTTCAATTATAGAAAATAACACATCGGTTTATTCCACTCATTTTAATCATTTAAACCGTTTTGACTTCTGACCTTCAGCGAAAATTTTAAAGAAGTGCCATTACAATTTGTTTATAGGTTCATAAAAAACTTGTCGAATGGTACCATTGCTAAAATTTTATACTTCTTAAGGTGTAAATAAAACAAAAAAACCCAGAAGAACGAATTCTTCTGGGTTTCTTATGTGTGCTTGGCGGCGTCCTACTCTTGCGGGGGCGAAACCCCGACTACCATTGGCGCTGAAGAGCTTAACTTCTGTGTTCGGCATGGGAACAGGTGTGACCTCTTCGCCAAAGCCACCAAACCTATGTAGTTGAAGGATATACCTTCAAAACTAGATAAGAGACATCATAACGTTTTTTCAATAGAGATAGATAAGTCCTCGATCGATTAGTATCAGTCAGCTGCACGTGTCACCACGCTTCC